>DASXOY010000033.1:0-313756 GCA_036493935.1 Steroidobacteraceae bacterium
CACCATGCCGCGTCCCTCGCCGAGTTCGGAGTGACAGGGTGCGCAAAAAATGTGATAGCGCTCTTGGCCGTGCTGAAGCAGCGCCAAGGTCACGGGCGGCGCTTGAGGTCCCGCGGCAGTCTCGAATGCCACGATGTGCTCCGGCGGCGCAGCGGCCGGCATCGAATACGGCGACTGGCGAGGTTGATCCACCATCCGATCGCACGCGCTTAAGGAAGCAAGCGTTACGCCAAGTGCGCAAACCCGGAGGATATGCATCATGCGCGCTCCTCCAGGCTCTCGGGATGGAGCGTGCGGAAGATGGCGTGTGCCTCGCTCAAGCCTTTGGCCTCCTCGATCCGCACGCACAGCAGCCAACGGTCGTACAGCCCGCGGCGGGCGCCGTCGAATTCATCCACCTCGTCGTACAGTTTCGGCAACCGGCAGACGACGAAGTAGCCGACGAACCCTGCCACCATCGCGCACAGCACGCCGAGTTCGAACGCGATCGGAATGAAGGCGGGCCACGCGAAGGCCGGCCGGCCGCCGATGTTGTGCGGATAAGCTTGGGTGTCGGCGTAGGTCATGAGAAGAAAGAAGCCGATAAACCCGAGCATGCCTGCGGCAAACATCAGCGCCGGCAGAGGCGAGTGCTTAGGCTCGCTGGAAAGCGGCAGCGGCGAATAGATCTCGAGTTCCGGCCACTTCTCCGCGGGAAATCGCTCGAGCGCTGTTTTAAGGTCCGCTTCGCTGGCGAAAGTTGCGAGCAGCGCCGCCATCACTCGCTCCGTGCCGGCGGGAAAAGAATCAGCGCGCGCATTTCATGCATCGCAACCACCGGCACGAAGCGCACCGACAGCAAGATGCCGCTCAAGAACAATCCCACGGTGCCTGCGAGCGTGGCCCAATCCCAAAAAGTGGGATGGAATGCGCCCCAGGCGGAGACCAGTGTGGGGCGCGACAGGCTCGTGACGACGATCAGGTAGCGCTCCAACCACATGCCGATGACGACGCCGAGAGAGAGCAGCATCAAGGTCGGTGTATGCAGGCGCAGCTTTCTCGACCAGAGCAGCTGCGGCAGCAGCACATTGAAGAGCACTGCGCCCCAATACACCGGCGCGTACTCGCCGTGCAACCGCGCGGCCAACAAGGCCAGATCGCCGCCGTTTCCGCCGTAGCAAGCGCTGAAGGCATCCATCAAGTAGGCGTATGCCAGAAGCAGGCTGCTCGTCAGAAGGAGCTTGGCCAGCACGCCGATGTGGCGGCCGGTCACCATGTCCTCGAGATTTAGTAGCTTGCGCAGCGGAATGATCAGCAGCAAGACGATGGCAAACCCGGACAGCAGCGCGCCGCACACGAAGAAGGGCGGAAATTGCGTCACGTGCCAGCCGGTGGTGGCGGCGCCCGCGAAATCCAAGCCGACGATGCTGTGAATGGAGACCACAACCGGCGTCATGATGGCGGCCATCACGCCGTAGAGCGCGCGCAGGTGCCGCCATTGGCCGCTCGAGCCGCGAAAGCCCATGGCGAAAATACCGTAGATACGCTGCTTCAAGCCCTTCTCGGCCCGATCGCGCACGCTGGCGAGGTCGGGAAGGAGCCCGGCGTACCAGAAGAGCACCGAAGCGAACACATACGTGAACAGCGCCCAAAAATCCCACAGCAGTGGACTGCGAAACTGCGGCCACAGGGTCATGGTGTTGGGATAAAAGAAGAGCCAGTAGAACAGCCAGGGTCTGCCCAAGTGCAGCACCGGATAGATGCCGGCCGCGGCGGCGCCGAACAGCATCATGGACTCGGCGATGCGGTTGATGGATGTGCGCCACTCGGCGTGCACCAGAAAGAACAGGGCCGAGATGATGGTGCCGCCCGAGGCGATGGCAATCCACCAGACATAGCAGAGGATGGCGAATCCCCACATCACCGGCCAGTTCACGCCCCAGATGCCGATGCCGGCGTAGAACAGATAACCGATGGCCACGATGAGCAGCAGCGTGAGGGCGGCGCTCGGGATGAAGGCGATCCACCACCAGGCAAAGGCGCGCTCGCGCAGCGCGATGCGGCAGATCCTGTCCGTCATGGACTCGAGGTTTAGATTCGGACCGATCACGGGCGCGTCCGCACGCAGCGTTTCGCCCGCAATGCTCATGCGCTGAGCCCCTTGAGCTTCGGATTGGGGTTTCGAACCTTGGCTTCGTACGTGGTGCGCGGCTTGGTCGCTTCGTCGGACAGCATGGCGAAATCGAGCGGGCTGCGCTTGCGGGCAAGAACCGCACTCTCGGGATCGGCGAGATTGCCGAAGGTAAAAGCCCGGGTGGGGCAGGCCGCCTCGCAGGCCGTGGTCACTTTGCCGATGGGTTTCGAATCCCGATCCGCTTCGATGCGCGCCGCGGCGATGCGCTGTATGCAATACGAGCACTTTTCCATCACCCCGCGTGCGCGCACGGTGACTTCGGGATTCCAAGACTCGCGCGGCCGGTGCTGCTCGCGTGCGAAAGAGTCGAAGTTGAAGCGGCGCACCTTGTAGGGGCAGTTGTTCGAGCAGAACCGCGTGCCGACGCAACGGTTGTAGACCATGACGTTGAGTCCCTCGGCATCATGCACCGTGGCGCCGACCGGACAGACGTTTTCGCAGGGCGCCTGCTCGCAATGCATGCAAAGCACCGGCTGGAAGAAACTCTCCGGTGCGGAGGCATCGCCTGCCAAGTAGCGGTCGATGCGCAGCCAATGCATTTCGCGCTCACGCAGGACCTGTGCCTTGCCGACCACGGGAATGTTGTTCTCCGCTTGGCAGGCGACGACGCAGGCGTTGCAGCCGATGCAGGCGTTCAAGTCGATGCTCATGGCCCACTGCGCAGGTCCTTGCGGATGCGTCTCATACAGCGTCGCGGCGGGCGGAGACGCTTCGGGCTGACCTGAGAGAAACTCGCTCAAGTCCTGATGCCTTAGCACCTGTTCACTCGGCGCGGTGAGCAGGTTGTGATGCACGGTGGTCGCGACGTCCGTGTGCGCAGCGGTTTTCTCGAGACGCACTGCGTCTGCGAGCGAGGTGAAGGGATGAAAGTTGACGCCCACTTGATCGCCGACGCGACCTGCTCCGGAGCGTCCCGACCCCAGCAGCGCCGTGATGGTATGCGGCGCCTGGCCCGGCAGAACGATCACCGGCGACGTCACGCTGGCCTCGCCGACCTTGAGTAAAACGACATCGCCGGTTTCCAGATGATGTTGTTCGGCAAGCGCCGGGGAAATCCTGAGCGGATTGCCCCAGACGTCCTTGGCGAGCGGCCGCGGCAACTCTTGCAGCCACGGGTTGTTGGCGAAGCGGCCATCCCAGAGCGAGGGATCAGCCCGAAATACCAGGGAAATCGCGGTTGCGTGCGGCGCTTCTGGGTTGTCGGACTTCTCAGGACCCGATGGGTGTACCGCCGCGGGACGCGGCTCGACAGTTGCCGGGCGGGCAGCGGTATCGGCGAGCACTCCTTTCGCGAGCGCGGCGTCGAAGGCTTGTGCGAAATCACCGGACAGCCGTGCGCGCCAGAAGTCCTTGACGATGGCTTCCGAGGAGCGGCTTTGAGTTTGCAGGTAACGGTCCACGACTTCCGCGGCGCTCAGGCCGTCGTACAGCGGCAACGACTGCGGTTGCAGGATGCTCACGCTGGCGTCGTAGGCGCGCGCGTCGCCCCAGGATTCCCAGCTGTGTGCCAGCGGCACGAACCATGTCGTTTTTTGCGCGGTCTCGTCGAGATGCCGCGCCAGCGACACGCTGAAGGGCACCGATTTGAGCGCAGCGGCGAAGTCCCAGGAGAAAGGTGCGCTGTAGGCAGGATTGGTGTCGAGCATGAGGAGGTGAGTGACCTTGCCCGCGTGCATGTCCAGCAATAATTGCTCCGGCGATGAAGTCGGTGCGGGGCCTTGAGCGTCGATCAGCGTGTAGGTCGCGTTTCGCGCGAGAAGCGACTCGTTCATCAGATGCACCTGGGCGTGCACGGCCGCCGAATGCTGGGCGCCCGCGTGGATCAAAACCTTGCCCCGTGCGCCTTTCAGGTCCTCGATGAGCGCCGCCATCCAGGGCGGCCGGGTACCGGCCGGCGCCGGGGGCGATGATTGCGAACGTACGGCGTCCAATAGCCATGCGACGATGTGCTCGACGTCGGACGGTTCGGCGATGAAGCGGTGATCCGCGACGGAGCCGAGCAACGTGGGGGTCGATTCCACCGCATAGATGCGATTCATCTGGCCGCGCGCCGGGTTGCGACGCGAGGCAAGATCCCGCGCATAGCGCAGACGGCCTGGATCGGTGCTCAAGAGATCCGCATCGAATGCCAGCACGATATCCGCGCGATCCAGATGCGCGATGGTATCGAGAGGCGTTCCGTAGATCTGCCGCGTGCCGTTTTGTGCGTTGGTCCGGGACAGCGGCTCCCAGCTCACCCACGTCGCCTCAGGGTAAGCGCGGAGCAGAGATTCAATCTGGTCCAACAAGCAGGGCGAGGTGATGTTGCCTGTGAGGATCTTCAGTCCCGCGCCGTCGCTCGCTTTGAGGCGGGCTCGTTCCGTGGCCAGTGCCGCGTCGAATGCAGCCCGATAGGAAGGGTTGCCCTTGAAGCACACCTGCGCGGCGCGGTCGGGATCATAGAAGTCGAGGGGCAATGCTTGCGCGTAGGCGTCGGTCGCACCGAGGCTGGCCGGATGGTGTGGATTCCCGGCGACTTTCAAAGGTCGCCCCATCACGTGCTCGACGACGATGCCCTGCGCGTAGCCGCCGAGCACTTGCGCGGTGGCGAAGAAGTTCGGCCGTCCCGGCACGACATTGGGCGGCATGCGTACCGGCGGAACCAGCGCATCGCCAAACTTGGAATCGCACCCGGCGAGACCGCTCCAAGCGATGCACGCCGCCATGAGCTTCAGGACTTCGCGCCGATTGACAGGATCTGCCAGAGCCCTCGCCAGCATAGGAAACTCTTGAGTCGCGCGGGCGAGCAGTCCGGGATCGCCGCCGGCCTCTTCGAGACTTCGCCAGAGAGGCGTGCGATTGTTCAGCGGTGACATAAGGAACAGTCGGTGAGATCCCGATCCGGGACGTGATACTGCTGCAGCAGCTGCGCGGGGGATGGCGTGTCGCGGCCGCGCTGCCATTCGGTATCGAACAGGGCGGAGCGCGGGCGCAACTGCGGCCCGGGATTGCGGTGGCAGCTCAAGCAGAACTCCATGGTCAGCGGCTGAGCCTTGTAGGTGAGGGCCATGCCGGCAATCGGGCCGTGGCAACTCTGGCAGCCCACGCCCTTGGCTATGTGGATGCGGTGATTGAAATACACATAGTCCGGTACGTCCGCGACCCGGCGCCAGGTGATCGGCTCGTTGCGCGCGAGACTCTCGCGCACGGGCGCGAGGAGGGCGGCATTCGTCCAGACCTGAGAATGGCACGTCATGCAGACATGCGTGGCGGGCAAGCCGGCGTTTGCCGACTGCTCGACGCTGCTGTGACAGAAGCGACAGTCGATGCCGAGTCCCGCCACATGATGCTCGTGGCTGAACGGCACCGGTTGCGGCATGGCCGCGCCGAGATGCTGCGCATAGTCGGTGCGCGGCCAGTACCACCATAGAGCGAGGAGCCCAAGCAGAACAAACCAACCCAGCAGCAACACGGAGGTTGCCATGAGATTGGCGGAAGGGCGGAAGATCGCGGCCACGTTCTTTGATATCGACGATGGTGGGAAAGGTCTGTCGGACGTTACGCACAGGCGTTGTCGGACGGGGGGGACATCGAATTCCCGGCGTCTTTAGCCGCAGCGTCGTCGGCTGCTCACATCAGGAAGGCCCTCGTTCCTAGTGCGCAACCGTTTCGAGATCGCTAGCTTTCACCCACCACCGCGATGAAGGAGCATGAAGCAGAATATGGCTACTGCGAAGAACGACCCACGAGGGAAATTTCCCAAGCCGCCTTTCAAGGAGCAGGACCAGCCGTGGCCGGGCCTTGCGGGCAAGATGAAACCCAAACCCGATCACGGCGAGACGAGCTACCAGGGCTCGGGGCGCTTGGCCGGCCGCAAGGCGTTGATCACGGGCGGCGATTCCGGCATGGGACGCGCGGCGGCCATTGCCTACGCGCGCGAAGGGGCTGATGTCGCGATCAATTACTTGGCGGCGGAGGAAGCCGATGCGCGAGAAGTTCTGCAATTGATCAAGGACGCCGGCCGCACCGGGCTCGCCATACCGGGCGATTTGCGCGACATGGCATTTTGCCAGCGGCTCGTGGCCGACACGGTGCAAAGGCTGGGAGGCCTGGACATCGTGGTCTGCAACGCCGGGCGGCAACAATCGAGGGCCTCGATTCTGGAACTGAGTGCAGAGGATTTCGATGCAACGATGAAGACGAATATCTACGCGCCCTTTTGGATCATCAAGGCGGCGCTGCCGCACTTGGCGCCGGGCTCGTGCATCATCGGCACGACGTCCGAGCAAGCCTACGATCCGTCGCCGGATCTTTATGACTATGCACAGACCAAAGCGGCGACGATGAATTACGTCAAATCCCTCGCGAAGCAATTCGGCGACCGAGGCATACGCGTGAACGGTGTCGCTCCCGGCCCGATCTGGACGCCGCTTCAGATCAGCGGCGGCTCGACGCCGGAAAAATATAAGCACTTCGGCAAGAAAACCATGTTCGGCCGTCCCGGGCAGCCGGCCGAGTTGGCCTCGATTTACGTGCAGCTCGCCGCCCACGATGCGAGCTTTACCACCGGCAACATTTACGGAGCGGGAGGCGGGCAGGGTCAGCCTTAAGGTCGCGCATCGCCGCGACGTGTACCGATAACTCGCGGTCAAAGCCGTTGCCCGGAAAACCCTCCATAGACAAGCGTCGCCACTTGCCCATTGGGGTTCTTCCGGATTGAAACGGGAACCCAGTAGCTGCGGTCAACGAAGTGGTTGTTGTCGAGAGGAATGAGCGCGGTGGTTTCCGCTGAAGGCCAGTGCAGGGTGGCGTCGCCGTTGTCGACCGTCAGCTGCAGCGTGGCGTTTGGCTGGTAGAAGTCCGGCCCGAATTTATAAGAGCCGGAGAGGGCAGCGGTCGCGGCGTTTGGCAACGGTGCGGCCAGCAGCCGCACAGGTTCATACGGTTTTCCGAGCGCCATCGCGGCGAGATCTTCACCGATGGCTGTGGGTGCGGAGGAGTAGATATTGCTGAGCACCACGACGCTGAGCTTTTCGGAAGGGACGTAGAGAAGGTAGGACGCAAAGCCGGGCGCGCGTCCGTTCATATAATAGACAGGGACGCCAAAGCGCTTGCTGGAACTCTTGAACCAACCGTAGCCGACGTGAGCTTTGGAATAGTCCAGCGCCGCGGCGCGCGAGGAGTCGCTCAAGAACATGCCGCTAAAAAGCGCGTGGACCCATTTGAGTTCATCGCCCACCGTTGAATAGGCGGAGGCGTTGCCGGTTTTTGCGGACCATTTGATTTTCGTTGCGGGCTCGATACCGCGTGCGCCGACCGGGGCATAGCCTTGGGCGCAATCGGCGGGAAGTCTCGCGTCGTCGTCGATGCCGCTCCTGGTCATGGCCAGGGGCTTGAATACCAACTCACGCACCGCGGCAGCGAACGGCAATGCGGTTTTCTTCTCCACGATCAGTGCCAGGAGATTGAAGGCGGAGTGCTCCTCGCCGTTCGACGGCGAGCCGGGCTCGAAGCGCGGCGCTTTGCCGAGAATCATCTCCACCAGCGAGGCTGCGGATTGGTGCGCCTGAAGAACTTGAGCGTAATCGGGAAGGGAATTGACGTCGGGCAATCCGGAGGTTTCTTCGAGCAGTTCGCGGACGGTGATTTTTTCGCCGTTCGGTAGGCCCGGAACGACATCCGCCACGCGGGTATCGAGCGCGAGTTTGCCGGCATCGATCAATCGCAGTGCGGCTGCGGAAGTAAATTGCATGGACAGTGACGCCAAATGAAAACGAGTCGCGGCGGTGTTCCGGTGCCTCGCGGCTTGGTCGGCTGGGCCGTAGGCACTTTGATACAGGACCGATCCGTCCTTCGCGACCAATACCGCGCCGGAGAAATTGCCGGAATTCACATAGGGACGGACATAGTCATCGAACGGGAATGCGGGCGCACTGACGGCGAAGGCGGCCGTGCCCGGCAGGCACAATGCAAGCAGACCGGCGATGCTGCGCGTGTGAATCATTCGCGTACCCCCTAAACGCACTTAGGTTCAACGAGCCCCGGATTTTTCTTTGTGGTTCGCACCGAAACTTACCACACTCCTCTCGTCACTCATCACGGCAAGCACGCTCGTCGGCGTGCATCTCACTGATGAGGAACCGATCATGCAGACGTCTGTGCTGAATTCACTCAAGGCGCGCCCCGCGGGCGTAGCGTGCCTGGCCATGCTGCTTGCCGCTTGCGGCGGCTACGGCGGCGGCAGCTATAACCCCGGCACTCCGGCACCAACCGTTGCATTGTCGGTTGCGCCGACAAGCATCGTGCTCGGACAGAGCGCGACATTAACCTGGACCTCGACGAACAGCAGCGGCTGCACGGCGAGCGGCGCCTGGAGCGGCAATCAAGCCGCATCCGGCACCAGCGTGCAGACTCCGGCGGCCGCAGGGTCGCTCACGTTCACGCTCACCTGCAGCGGCATGGGCGCCGGCAGCACGGCGAAGTCCGCGCAGTTGACGGTCACCGCACCGACCGCGTTTACCGCCACCGATCTCGTCGCCGACACCGCGGGCACAGCGGCACTTACCACCGATGCGCACCTCGTGAATCCTTCCGGAATCGCCTTCGGACCGACGACGGCGATTTGGGTGGCCAATAACCGCAACGCGACGGCGACCCAGTACGACGGCAACGGCAAGGCGCAGCCCACGGCGGCGCCGCTGGTGGTGAATTTGGCGCCGAACGCGGCGGGCGCTCCCTTCAATCCGACCGGCATCGTTTTCAACGCGTCGACCGATTTCGTGGTCGCCGTCGGCGCGACTTCGAGCGCCGCGCATTTCATCTTCGCAGGCGAAGGCGGCATGATCGCGGGCTGGGCGCCGGCGGTCGATAAGACCCATGCGATCACTTCCTTCACGGCGACGGACGGCGCCGTGTACAAGGCATTGGCGATCGCCAACAACGGCGCCGGCAATTTCCTGTACGCCACCGACTTTCACGGCAATAAGGTGGATGTGTTCGATACGCATTTCACCAAGCAGACCGCTTCCGCAACCGCATTTGCATTCGTCGATCCGACGCTTCCCGCCGGGTACGCGCCGTTCGGCATCCAGGCGCTCAAGACGGGCGCTGCCGGCGCGACGCAGATCTACGTGACTTACGCGCAGCAGAACGGCACGGATAATCATGACCAGGTGAACGGCGCGGGCTTAGGTTTAGTCGACATCTTCGATACCAACGGCGTCTTCGTCAGCCACTTGGTCGCAACCGGCGGGTTGCTGAACGCGCCCTGGGGTGTGGCGCTGGCACCGGCCGATTTCGGCACCTTCAGCAATGACCTGCTGATCGGCAATGCCGGCGACGGCAAGATCAATGCGTTTACGCCCGGCACCGGCGCAGCCGTCGGCGCGATCGCCGACTCACACGGCACGGCCTTCGCGCTGCCGGGCCTCAAAGGCATCGCCTTCGGCAACGACACCGGAAACCAGCCGCACAACACGCTGTTCTTCGCCGCGGGCGTGAACGACCAGGTGAACGGCGAGTTCGGCCGCATCGATGCCGGCGCCGCGCCGATTCTCAATGCTGCTCCCGTCGTCACGCTCACGGCGCCCGCCGGAAACGTGTCCGGAACCGTGAACGTCTCGGCGACCGTGCAGGGCAACGTCGCCACCGCCAAGGTGGAATTCTTCGCCGGCGGCGTCGCACTCGGTGCCGTAACCATTGCGCCTTTCACCACCGTTTGGGATACGACCACCATCGCGAACGGCACGGTGGCGGTCAACGCCAAGGCTACCGATGTCGACGGCAACGTCGGCGTTGCCGCGGCGGACGTGGTGGTGAGCAATGGTGCGGCACCGGCCACGCTGGCGCAGATTCAGGCGGCGGTGTTCACGCCGATTTGCTCCGGATGCCACAACGGCAGCAACCCGCCGGGCGGCGCGTTGCCGGGCTCGCAGAATCTCACCGCGGGCAACAGCTTCGCGGCCCTGGTGGGTGTGGCGAGCCTCGAGCAGCCGACCTTACGGCGTGTGAAGGCTGGTGATCCCGACAACAGCTATCTGATCCAGAAGCTCGAGGGCACCGCAGGCATCAGCGGATCACGCATGCCCTTGGGCGGACCATTCCTGGATCAAGCGACCATCGATCAGATCAAATCCTGGATCACGAGCGGCGCTGCGAACAACTAGCACCCGCTCATTCACTTACTGCGCGCCCTCCTTGCGGCCAACCGCAACGAGGGCGCGATTTCGTTGGCGGGTGCAATGACCGATGTCGGCGACTGAATTGGTGTTACCGGTAGAAGTAAGGTTCGAGGACAGTCACTTCGATGATTTTGTGAATCGGCAGCTTGTTGCGGTTGGCGGCGCGCCGGATGGCTTCCGGCGATGGGCCGTCGTAAATACAGAACGAGCGGCGGTTATCCACGCTTATATAAGAGTGCAGCCAGGAGACGCGTTCCTGATTGTTGCTCTCGACAATGGCAAGGCAGGTGCGCACACCGGCCGCGTCGACCGGAATCTGCACGCCGTCGGGAAACGAGCGCTCAATCAAGTATCGTGGCATCGCGAAGCTCCTGGCACCAACCCGGTATCCGGGTGATTGGCATGGTAGGCGGGCGGCGCAAAGGGCAAATCGGGAGGGCTCCCCATTTAATATGGTCATGCCCCCAAGATCTAAGCGCGGCGGTCGTAATCCGGCGCTCAAGTAACTACACTACGCGCCGGCGGCAGCAGCCGCAGTCCAGGAGGACGCATCCCCATGCATTTGCTTGAGCGAGAGATATATCTCGACGCATTGAGCTCGGGATTCGCGGCGCTGGCGGAAGGGTCCGGCTGCATCGCCTTGGTTTCCGGCGAGGCCGGTATCGGCAAGACGGCCCTGCTCCAGGAATTCACGACGCAACGCCGTCAAGCGGCACGAGTCTACTGGGGCGGTTGCGAGGCGTTGTTTACGCCGCACCCGCTCGCGCCCCTGCACGACATTGCTCGCCAAGCAGGCGGCACGCTGCCGGGCATCATCGCGGCGGCGGCGAATCGCGACCTCATTTTTCACGCGACCATGGATCATCTGGCGCATGGCCTCAAGCCCACCATCGTGGTGTTCGAGGATGTGCATTGGGCGGATGAGGCGACCTTGGATCTCATCAAGTTCTTGGGCCGCCGCCTGCAGCGCCTGCCGGTGATGCTGATCATTTCCTATCGGGACGATGAAGTACCGCCGCATCATCCGCTGCGCTCGGTCATCGGCGACTTGCCGGTGGCACTGGTCTCGAGGTTGTCCTTGCCGTCGCTCTCCGACACCGCGGTGGAAACCATGGCGCAGCGCGTGGGGCGCGAAGCCGCGGAATTGTGCAGGGTCACGGGCGGCAATCCGTTCTTCGTGACCGAGGCACTCGCGGTCGCGGATCACGAAGTACCGGCGACGGTGCGCGATGCGGTGCTGGCGCGAATTTCGCGCCTGTCCGGCGAGGCACGCGATGTGGCGAACCTGGCGGCACTCGTGCCCGGGAAGCTGGATCGCTGGTTGCTGGACGCCATCGTTGCGCCCACGGCGTGCGCCGTGGAGGAGTGTCTCGCCGCGGGCATGGTGGCGCGCGATCACGCCATCGCGTTTCGACATGAGCTTGCGCGTCACGCTGTCGAGGAGAACCTGCCGGCGCCGATGCGGCAGGACATGCACGCGCGGATCCTCTCGGCATTGCAGGCGCACGGGGCGGCTGGGATGCAGACCGCACGGCTGGTGCATCATGCGGACGGCGCCGGCGACAGTGCCGCGGTGCTGCGATTCGCGCCTGCGGCGGCGGACGAGGCCTTGAGTTTAGGCGCGCACCGCCAAGTCGCGGCGCATCTGGCCAAGGCTTTGAGTCACGCCTCTGCTTTGAGCGGTGAGGCCAAGGCGCAACTCTTGGATCGACTGTCGTACGAGTGCTATCTCACCGGCCAGATTGCGGAGGCGGTGAGCGCTCGGGAGTCCGCTTACGTGCTATGGAAGGCGGCCGGCAATCGCTACAAGGAGGGCGACAGCCTGCGCTGGTTGTCGCGGCTGTCGTGGTTCATGACGAACAAGACCGCGGCCGATCGCTATGCGGCGCTGGCGGTCGAGATTCTCGAGACGCTCGCGCCCGGGCGCGAATTGGCTTGGGCGTACAGCAATCTGTCGCAATTGCACATGCTCGCCGACGAGCCCGAGGAGGCGCTGGTCGCGGGGTCCAAGGCGCTGGCGCTCGCCCGCGAGCTCGGCGATCCTGAAATCGAAAGTCACGCGCTCAATAATGTGGGCACGACCAAGCTCGCGGCGCAAGATTTCAGCGGTCTGGCTGACCTTGAGCGGAGTCTCTCATTGGCGCTGGCCAACGGCTTCGATGAACACGCGGGGCGCGCGTATGCCAACCTGGCCACCAGTTCGGCGCGCGCCCGCGATTTTGACCGCGCGCGGCGCTACTTCGGCGAAGGCATCGTCTACTGCGAGGAGCGCGATCTTTATTCGTGGGTGCGATACATGACGGCTTCGCGTGCCGAGACGTTGCTGGCGCAAGGCGATTGGGACGCCGCCGCGGAAGCGGCGGAGCTGATCGCGGGGAACGCAAAGGTGGCCCCGGTCGCGCGGATTCCCGCGCTGGTGGTGCTCGCGCGCGTGCGGTTGCGCCGCGGCGACCCGGGTGTTGCGAAAGTCCTGGAAGAAGCGTCGCAACTGGCATTCTCGAGCGGCGAGGTGCAAAGGATTGCGCCGGTGGTTTCGGCACGCGCGGAAGCGGCGTGGCTCGAGGGTACGCTGGTTGATTCCCTGGACGAAATCCGGCAGGGGTACAAGATGACCTGCAAGATCTCGGACAGCTGGATGCAAGGGGAACTGGCGTTTTGGCTGTGGCGCGCCGGGCGGCTCACTGAATCAACTCAGCAGATCGCAAAGCCCTGGGCGCTGCAAATTGCCGGCGACTGGCAGGGCGCGGCCGCTGGGTGGGAGGCGATCAATTGCCCTTACGAGCGGGCCATGGCGCTGGCCGAGTGCAAGAACGAAAGCGCGGTGCGCACCGCGCTGCAAATCTTTGAGGACTTGGGCGCCACGCCGATGGCCGCCATCACGCGGCGCAAGCTCCGCGAGAGCGGCGTGCGCAACATCCCTCGCGGCAGCCATGAGCGCACCAAGCAGAATCCGCATCAGTTGACGCGGCGGCAATTGCAGGTGCTGGCGCTGCTGGCGGAAGGGTGCCGCAACGCCGAGATTGCAGCTCGCCTGTTCGTCACGGAAAAGACCGTCGATCACCACGTGTCTGCCGTCCTCGACAAGCTGCAGGTGCGCTCCCGCGGCGAGGCGGCCGCCGTGGCCAACCGGCTGGGCTTGGGCGGCGCGGCGGTCAAGCGCGCCTAAAAACAGCGTACGAAGCCTTTGTTTTGCGGCATCGCAACGCTTGCGCGGCGCATGCTGGCGTGCCCGCCGAACTCAAACTAAATAGGGAATCCTCCGGGAAAATATGGGGATCTCGGCCGATTCGCGCATCGGCCGCCGCGCCTATCGTCTCGCACAGTGGAATGGCTCCCAGCCTTTACCTGAGACGGGATATGCGTGGCATCAAAGGGCAGATCGATCGGGGACTGTTGGACAAAGTCGTGGCGGGCGATCGCGATGCCTTGCGGGAACTGTATCTGATCTATCACCGGCAGCTGGCCGGCTTTCTGCTGCGCTTCACCCGGCGCCAGGATCTGGTGGAAGAGGTCATCAATGACACCCTGTACATCGTGTGGTGCAAGGCCGCCGAGTTCCGCGGCGACTCGCGGCTCTCAACGTGGATCATGGGCATTGCATACCGGTGCGCGCTCAAGACCTTGCGCCGCCGTGGACATCAATTATTCCACGCCGTGCCGATCGAGAATGAGGCGCTGCCGGCGCCCGACGAGTTGGACGCCGCGGAGACCGCCGAATGGCTGGCGCTGGCGATGCAGCAGCTCTCCAACGACCAGCGGGTGACGTTGGAGCTGGCCTACGGCCAGGGTTATTCCTGCGAAGAAATTGCCGAGATCATGGATTGCCCCGTGAGCACCGTAAAAACCCGCATGTTTCACGCGCGCGGCAAGCTGCGCACCCTCTTGCCGCGGCTCGCCGGAACGGTTTGCGCGTAGCGATTTGAACCGAACGGGCCGTTGGCTGCACTCAATCGTGCGCGGACATTTGCTTCGAGCGAGATCCGGCGGAAAGACCTCAAACACCTGGAAGGAGAATTCGATGAAAAAGATTTTGTCGCTGGCATTGCTGCTGGCACCTGCGGCCTTGTTTGCGCAGCAGTCCGACGACTCAGTCGTGCAATGGGAACGCATCGTCGGTGTCATCACCGCGCCGAATGTCGACAACCCGGTTGCCGGTATCAAGGCGGGAGCAGGTCCCTGGACGGCACATGACGGTCACGCACGCATCGATCTTCTCACGGGCCGTGCGAGCTTCGATGTTGAAGGTTTGGTGTTGGTGGGCGGAAACGCAAGCGGTACTCCCGGCCCGGTGACCACGCTGACCGGCACGCTGGTGTGCAATGCCGGCACCGGCAACCAGGAAATCATCGACAGTGCGGAAGTCAAATTGAGTTCCGAGGGCAACGCCCGCTTCCGTGGACAACTCGACGGCTTGCCGGCGTCTTGCGCCACCCCGCTGTTCCTGGTGCGGATCGGACCCAGCTTGCCTGCGGCTGCCGGCCGCTGGCTCGGCACGGGTGCCGTGCGCACCTTTGGCGATCGTTACTAAGCAAGACGATCCCCGCCGTGACGTACGATTGGACCGCCGCGCATTTCAGCCGCTGGCAGGAATTCTTGCGTCGGCAGTGCAAGTCCGGCGGCCTGCTAGACCCGATGCCAGTAGACATTCAAAACGCTGGTGTTCTGCCGCAATTTGGCGGCGACCAGCGTCATCTGCGCAACTGGCATGCCCAACACGTCTACTTCAATGCTGAAGCGGTTATTGATGTCGGCCTCGGCAATCACGCGGCGGGGTAGGACGTTCAAGTTGTGGAAACGCTCGACGACGCGAGCGACGACGCCGGGATCAGCGTCGGCTGTGACGCGGAGTCGCCATAGAGACAGTGACTGGGAAACCATCGGATTCATACCTCACACATCGGATCGTTGATGCGAAAACCTCAATACCCCGGCTTCCCTTGGAAGCCGGGCAGGTAATCGCGATCGCGTGCATGAGGTGATTCACGAGAGCAGTATGCACTAACGCCGCTAATCGCGATAGCGAACCACCGCGTCGCCGAGCGCATCCTCGAGTGGGTGCAGCCAAGGCCGATAGTGCGTCCATTCACGGAGTCCGTCGCGATTGATAGGCCGGCGCACCTGCTCCGAGCTTGCGGTGCTGATGTTGCGGGCGGTCTTGTGGAAATCGAGACAGGCGGGCTCGAATTGCAGTGAGCAGAAATCCAACAGCTGCCGCACGGTGCCCTCGAGATCCTCGATGAGGTCTTCGTAGATCACACGGTGCACGCGGCCCGGCAGCACCTGCTCCCAGTGCTGCATCAGTCGCAGATAGGCGCGGTAGTAGCGTGCCATCGATTCCAGGTCGTAGCTGAATTCGTGGCCGCCGGCATAAAGCTGTTTGAAATTTCCCCAGCAGCAGGCCATCGGTCCGCGCCGCGCATCGATGATCTTGGCGTTAGGCAACATCAGGCGGATCAATCCCACGTGGCGGAAATTGTTGGGCATCTTGTCGATAAAGAGGGGCGCGCCCGGTTTGGCCGTGCGGTAAGCGCGCGTATCCGCCAGATACCGCTCGCCGAGTTTGCGGAAATCCTCGAAGGCAAGATCCCGCAGCACGGCGGGATAATCAGGATCGCTCGGATCGGAGCGGCCTTGTAGCTCCTGCACGATGCGCGGAATGTCATGCAGCTCCTGAGTGCCCGCGACCTGGGAGTGAGACGCGAGAATCTGCTCAATGAGGGTGGATCCCGAGCGGGGCAACCCGACGATGAAGATCGGATCGGGATCCGGCGCACCGGCTTTCGCGTGCTCGGCGAAGAACGCGGGCGTGCACACCTCGATTTGCCGTTGGGTGCCGATCTCGGAGAATTCCGGACGGTAGCGGCTTTGCTCGTGCTTCAGCGCATTACCGCTCTCGTAGTTTTGCCAAGACTCTTGGTATCGGCCGCGGATTTCGAGCGCTTTGCCCAGGGCAAAGTGCAAATGCAGGCGATCGATGGGAAGCGTGGCCGGCGCGGACAAGGCATTCTGCATGCGCATGATGTCCGGGTCGGAGAAACGATACGTTTTCAGGTTGGCGAGACTCCAATACGCATCGCCGAAATCCGGCCGGGCATTGCGCGCCGCATGATAGGACTCGATGGCGTCTATCTGGCGGCCGGTTGCCTTGAGGGAATGGCCAAGCAACAGCTGTACGTGGGCCAATCTTTGATCCTTGGCCAGGATTGCACGGTAATACGCAATCGCCGATTCATGATCGCCCGATCCGGCGCACGCGGTGGCGCAAAGTGTCCGGTACTCGCTGTTATCAGGTTCGAGTTCAAGGAGCGCCTGCAGTTGCGCGCGCGCCTGGAGGTACTTTTGCCGCCCGATCAATACCTGAGCCAGTTCCAAGCGCGCGACGCGATAATCGGGCGCGATCTTCAATAGCGCTTCCAGCAGGCGTTCCGCCGCATCGAGCGCATCGCGTTGCTGTTCGATCCTGGCGAGAAGCCGCAGTGCCTCGACGTCGTTACCCTCCTTGGCCAGGTGAGCGCGGACGAGCGTCTCGGCGGTGCCGAAATCACCCTCCGAGAAATGACTGCCGGCCTGCACGACTTGCGCGGGAAGGCGCTTGAGATTGGCGATCTGCTCGCCGGCCGCCGCCGCATTGGCTGAATCCCCGATCATGCGGTACAGGGTTTCGAGCGCACCCCAGCTTGCCGTCAACGCGGGATTGCGGCGCACGGCATTCTCGAGCGCCGCGATGGCGCGCGCCGAGTCCCTCAAGCTCAGAAAGCAGAAGCCGCGCTCCTGATACAGACGGCTCAAATCGGGATGCTCGCGCTCCAGCTGATCCAAGGTCTTCAATGCATCGGGTATTCGGTCGAGGCAACGCTGATTGACGGCGAGAAGGTACAGAGTATCGCGATCGTTGGGCTGTTCGGCCGACAGGGTCTGCGCGCCGGCGAGCGCTTCGCTGTAGCGGCGCTGCCGGGTGAGATTGCGGATGCGGCTCAGCGAGTTCATTCATGCCTCGGACGCATTAAAAGAAGCGTCTTCCGTCCTACATTCTAATTGGCCATTCATACAGTTCGATTACGGCGATACAAAATGTTCATGTAACTGCAACAGAGCGATCAGAGTGGCTGGTTATCTTGCCTCCGCTGCGCGCTGCCATGCGCGCTGAAAAAATTCAATTCCTGAACATTCAGCATCTGTCGGAGAGCACCGCCGTGAAAAATACTGATCGCCGCGAATTTTTAAAATTGATGGGCATGACGACTTTGGCAACCGCATTGGACGCGAATATCGCCAAAGCGATGGGAATTCCTGCGAATCACCGCACCGGCAGCATTAAAGACGTCGAGCACATCGTCGTCCTGATGCAGGAAAACATCTCCTTCGACAAGTATTTCGGGGCGATGCGCGGCGTGCGCGGCTTTTCCGATCCACGTGCAGTGAACATCAACCTGCCGCTCGCGAGCGGCAGCGGCACCACATCTGTGCCGGTGTTCCTGCAGCCGGCGGGTGCGGATAACATCGCGCTGGGCTACGCGGTGCCGCCGAATTTCGGCAACCTTGGCGGCCCGGCGGACGGCGTTTCAGTGCTGCCGCCGTTCCGCATCAATCCGGCCGATATCAGTCCGGGATTGAAGAGCTTGGGGCTGACGTATCTGCCGGGAACCGACCATGGATGGCCGTCGCAGCACGGCGCTTGGAATCAAGGCCAGTACGATGGATGGCCGACGGCCAAAGGCCCCATTACCATGGGCTATCTGACCCGCGAAGACGTTCCGTATCACTATGCCCTGGCGGACGCCTTCACCGTCGGCGACGGTTATCACTGCTCGATCTTGGGCCCCACCAACCCCAATCGCATGTACATGTGGACGGGATGCATCGGCAATCTCAGTAATTTAGGAGCCGGCGGCGTCGATGGACAAGGCAGCGGCCCCGTCACGGGCAACGGTTTCGGCAAGAACAATGCGGCTTACGTGTGGCACACCTTCCCCGAGGTGCTGCAAGCGGCGGGGGTGAGCTGGAAGATTTACCAGGATCTGGCGGGAGCGACTTTCTTCCCGGACGTCGGCGACGGCACCGGCAACGCCTTTGCCGGCAACTTCGGCGACAACTCGATGCTGTACTTCAATCAATACGCTACATCCGCGACGAATTCGCCGCTGTTCCAAAGGGCTTGCACCGGCACCAATATCACCGCCGTTACACCGGCTGCGGGCGCCCCCGAGCAGGCGTGGCAGGCGTGGGCCGAGCATCTGTTCGATCAGTTCCGCAGCGATGTGAGCAGCGGCAAATTGCCGCAGGTGTCCTGGATCGTCGCGCCGGCGGGTTACACCGAGCATCCGGATTGGCCCTCGAATTACGGCGCCTGGTACATCTCCCAGATCTTCGACATCCTGGTTTCCAATCCCGACGTATTCAGCAAGACGGTGTTCTTGGTCAACTACGATGAAAACGACGGCGCCTTCGATCACATCGTTCCGCCGACGCCGCCACAGACCAGTGCGAACGGCGCATCGACGGTGAGCATCGAAAACGAGCTGGTGACGACGACGGAACCGAATGGTCCCATTGGTCTCGGCATCCGTGTTCCGTTCCTGGCGATCTCGCCTTGGAGCAAGGGCGGCTTCGTCAACTCACAGCTGTTCGACCACACCTCGGTGATCCGCTTCATCGAGAGACGCTTCGGGGTGCATGAACCCAATATCTCGCCGTGGCGCCGCGCCGTCGTCGGAGACCTGACTTCGGTGTTCAACTTCTCGAACCCGAACGAGTCCCGCGCGCAGCTTCCCGACACCGACGGCTTTCTACCGCCGCAGAATGAACTCGCCGGAGGCAATGTCAACACCTTCATCCCGACCGTCGACGGCGTGACGATCGGGGTTCCGAAGCAGGAAAGGGGTGTGCGTCCGGCGCGAGCATTGCCTTACGAGCTCAATGTTCATGGCACCGTCGACACCGTGCGCGACACGCTGCGACTGGAATTCGTCAACACGGGCGAGGCCACGGTCGTATTCCAGGTGCGGTCGGCGGATCCAGCGGCGCAGGTGCGAAATTACACCGTTGAACCGCACAAAAAGCTCAGCGACACCTGGAACATCGCCTCGACCTATGATGTGTCGGTATACGGACCCAACGGATTCGCGCGCTATTTCAAAGGCAGCGTGGGACCGAAGGCGGCGACACTCGATGTGCGCTCGAGCTACAGCAATGGTGAAGGCGGGTCGCTCTCCTGGCGGATTCGCAATTTCGGCGAGCACAAGGCCTCAGTGGTCGTGCTGGATGCCTATACCGGCAGGAACGTGGTTCATTCGCTGCGGCCGGATGAGGAGATCAAGGACGACTGGTCGTGCTCCAAGCTGTTCGGCTGGTACGACGTGGTGGTAACGGTCATCGAAGATCCCAGCTTCAGCTACCGGCTGGCAGGTCATGTCGAAACCGGCCGCGACAGCTTCTCGGATCCGGCGATGGGCGGCATCATCACCCTGAAGGCTTAAAGTTCGTGACGGAAGGCGAGCGGTCCGACTACGCCGCATGGATGCGGTTGGCGAATGATCCGAGTCAGACCGAAGAAGCTCGTCAAAACTATCGCGCGCGCATGGACGGATTTGTGCGCGCGCGATTGATCAATGCGTTGCGGATTGCCTCAGGGACAGCGTCACGCCCAGAAGAAGACGTCACCAGTGTCATCGAATTGTCACATTGCCCATGAGACCGCGCCTTTAGACGCGCGTTTCCGAGGGGCTGCTCAGGCCTGAGCTGTTGTTTCGTTCCCAGTAAGATTCGACCACGAGAATGTCGTTCAAGAGACTTTGACGGCAGATCTCCCCTGCATCGCCGAAGTTACGCCAGGCACGGTGGCTGAACCACACGGTGAGCCATTGGCGTATGGTCACGAGCTTGTCGCGGGGGCCGTTCCACGGTGCTGCCTGCTGCAGCACGCTGACGATGTCCTTTGCTTCCTGCAAAGCGAGGTCATTTTTTCCGGGACCCGCGGCGATGACCTCGCGCAGCTGCTCGCAAAGCGCCATGACCTCCGCGGAGTGCATATCCATTAAACCTCATGAGAGGTCGATAAGTTCCCGGCCATGTGTTGACGTTGCTCTCTAGCGCGCGCGCTTGCGTGCTTGCTTGATGCAACGCGCGGCGGCCGCCGGGCCCTTGAGGGCCAAAATTCGATATTGCATGCCGCTCAAGCGATGATAGTTCACAAAGAATTCTTCGAGTTCCTTTTCGAAGCGGCCGCCCAAGTCATCGATGCGCTTTACGCGCGCGTAACTATGGTTGCCGCTCTCCACCGCGACTACCCGATCATTGCGCTCGGTCTGCTTTTTATTGCTCTGTTCTCCTTCGATGACCCCGACAATCCGGCAGGTGAGCTTGCAGCCGGGGAAAGCGGGTTCGTCCATGAGCACCAAGACATCGAGAGGATCGCCGTCGCCGCCGAGAGTCGAGGGCACGAATCCAAAGTCGTACGGGAACGCCATGCCTGCCGGCAGCACCTTTTTTAGCGCGAAGACGCGCTCATCAGGGTCATAGGCGTACTTATTGCGGCTGCCTTTGGGAGTCTCGATAATGACCACGGTGAGGTCCGGGTCTTTGGAATCGACCGCCGGTAATCGCGTGGGATCCGCGAGACCGGAAGATCGCTTTGATCGTTTGGCCATGACATCCACGATCTGGCACGAGTAGAAGTTTGCCTATCAGATATGTGCCTCAGGCGCTGTGCGACAAGCCCTGACAGGCCGGCGGTTACGATTCATGGACTTATTTTGGCGATTTCTGGTTGGGGGGTTCTTCGTCTCGCTCTTCGCGGTGGCCGGCGATGTGCTCCGTCCCAGAGGCTTTGCCGGTCTCTTCGGCGCGGCACCCTCGGTCGCGTTGGCCACGCTGACCATTACGGTCATGAGCAAGGGCCGGCTGTACGCTGCCATCGAAGCCAAGTCGATGATTGCGGGCGCCGCAGCGCTATTCCTTTACACAGTTGCCTGTGTCTATTTCATAGGCGCGAGACGCCTAAAGGCGCCGGTCATGACCTTGGGCCTGCTGGCACTATGGGGATTGAGCGCTTTTGGATTGTGGTCGGCGTTCTTGCGCTAAGTGCCATGATCATTCGCATATCCCTCTCGTCGCTGCGCCGCACTCGTTGGCAAGACTATCTGATTCGATT
The DNA here is from genome assembly GCA_036493935.1 of Steroidobacteraceae bacterium. GTDB lineage: Bacteria > Pseudomonadota > Gammaproteobacteria > Steroidobacterales > Steroidobacteraceae > Bog-1198. The sequence continues at coordinate 21,482 of DASXOY010000033.1, forward strand.
CTTGCTCGGCGGCTCGGTATCCCTGATCACAGGGATGATCGCCAAGGAATTCGGGCCGGTGATCGGCGGCCTATTTCTCGCCTTTCCTGCAATCTTCCCGGCGAGCGCGACCCTCATCGACGAACAGGAGCGGGAGAAAAAGCGCGAGGCGGGAATTTCGGTGACCTTGCGAGGACGCTTCGCCGTGGCACTGGATGCGCGCGGGGCCGCTCTCGGGGCGATTGCACTCGCGGCGTTCGCATTACTCGTTTGGCAGGAGCTGCCGCGCCACGAAACCGCATGGGTGCTCAGCGCCGCTATGGCGCTTTGGCTCATCACCGCGGTGCTTTTGTGGCGCTTGCGGAAGCTGCATGTATACGTGTCGCGGCGCGGCAGACGCAACGCGTAGTCAGGAGCGAGCCGAACGCCGGACCCACTTCGATGGGATGCGCCATCGCGCATGTGCTTATGCATTTTTGATATCACCGCGTTTTGGCCTGCGGGCGTCATTTTATACATAAGCATATGATTTACATAACAATAAACGAAGGTTGACAGAACCGGCGATCAGCGGATAATAGCTGCCAAAGCAGTAATTGCCGAGGCATTAAATGTCCAAGCAGCATTATAAGGCCGATACCTACAAGTCCCAGTCGAGCATCGGGTACCTCGTCAAACGCGCGCACTCCTTGACGCTCGATGTCTTGGAGCCGGTGATCGAGAAGCTCGGCTTCAGCTTCATTCAGTACGTGATTTTGGCGACGCTGCGCGACGGCATCGCGGTCAATCCAAAGGACATCTGTTCTCAATACCGCCATGACAGCGGTGCGCTGACCCGCGTCATCGACCAGTTGGCGGAACGCGGTTTGCTGGAACGGGTTCGCCGCGATCGAGATCGGCGCAAGGTGGAACTGCAGCTCACGTCGGCGGGCCGCGAGACGATTGAGACCCTGATCCCGCAGGTCGTGGACAAGCTGAATGAGGTTCTGGCCGATTTCAGTAAGCCCGAGTTTCAGGAGTTGATGCGCTTGTTGGTGAAGCTCAATACCACGCTCCAAGCGCACGTCGAGCCAAGCGTTGCGGCCGTGGAGGCCTAAGCCATGTCATTCAAGACTTCATTGTTGCTGCTCAGCGTCCTCTTGGGAGGATGCGTGCTGCCGCCGAAGGAGTCGGCGCATCCTGAAGAGCTGAAAAGCACTCGCATAGGATTGAGCGGCGCCGCCGTGGAGCCGATCCCCGACGGTTGGTGGAAGTCCTTCGACGATCCGCAGCTCGACCAGCTGATTCGTGCGGGTCTCAAGGACAGTCCGACCCTAGCCCAGGCGCAGGCGCGCGTTGCCGATGCCTTGACGCGTGCGCAAATAGCGCAATCGAAGCGATTGCCTTCTGCGAGCCTGGACGCAAGCGCCTTATATCAGCGCGCGCCCGAGCACTACGTCATACCGCCGCCCTTGGCCGGACACACATTTTGGATGGGACAGGCCGGCGCGAGCTTAGGTTGGGACCTGGATTTCTTCGGCAAGCAAGCTAACGCAGTGCATGAGGCCGAGGCGCTGACCCGATCCGCGGCCCTGGATGTCGAGAGCGCCAAGCTCATGCTCACCACCGCGATCGCGCAGGCCTATGTGGAGCTGTACCGCGAGAATGCGCTGGCGCAGATTGCGGAGCGCTCCGCCGCGCAGCGCGAAAACATCGTCGCCATCACGCGCCGCCGCGTCGCCGCGGGCGTCGATACGCAGCTCGAATTGCGCGAGGCCGAAGGTCAATTGCCGCAAGCTCACGTGGCGCGCGATCAGGCGCAAGCCGCGGCGGATCTGGCGGTGCACTCGCTGGCCGCATTGACGGGGCAGGGCGCCGACGCCTACGCGTCGATGCAGCGGCCGGTGTTGAATCTCGACGCGGCGCTGCCGGTGCCGACGGCGTTGCCCATCAACTTGCTGGCGCGGCGGCCGGATGTTCTCGCCGCGCGCCTGCAAATCGATGCCGCTGATTCACAGCGGCTCTCCGATCGTGCTGCGTTCTATCCGGACATCAACTTAAAGGCGCTCGCGGGCATCGGCGCCTTCGGCTTGAACAACCTGGTGCAGTGGAGCGCACACGGCTACGGCGCGGGTCCCTTGATTTCGCTGCCGCTGTTCGACGGTGGACGGCTGCGCGCGCAATACCGAAGCAGCGAGGCGCACCTCGATTCCGCCATCGCGGGCTACAACGACACCGTGCTGCGTGCCGTGCATCAGACGGCCGACCAGCTCACGCGAATCGATGCTCTGGCGCGTGAAAGGGTCGAACAGCAGCAAACCCTGGAAGCCACCGAAGCGGCTTACAAGCTGGCCGAGGAGCGCTATCGCGCCGGCCTTGCCAGCTATCTCTCGGTGCTGAACGCCGAGACTCAAGTGCTCACCGCGCGCCAAACGATGGTCGACATCGTCGCGAACCAAGCGGTGGCGCGGGTGACGCTGCTGCTCGCCACCGGCGGCAGCTTCGATGCACGCGCAGCGAATATAAAGGCAGCCTCCAATTCGAATCCAGCTTTGACGCGAGTAATACCATGAATACGAAAGAATCCAGCGATACAAATCCTTCTGCTTCTTCACCGGCGAAGGCTCGGGGAAGAGGCCGCCTCTTGGGCCTGCTCAGCATAGGCGCCGTGGTCCTGTTGGGCGCGCTTGCCTACGGGGGTTATTGGTTCTTCGACGCCCGGTTCTTTGAAAGCACCGATGATGGCTACGTCAATGGCGATGTGGTGCAGGTGACGAGCGAGGTCCCCGGCACGGTGCTGTCGCTCAATGTGGACGATACCCAGTTCATCGAAGCCGGCCAACCGCTGCTGAATCTCGATCCCGCGGACGCGAAAATCGCGGAGCAGAATGCCGAGGCGGATCTTGCCCGCGCGGTGCGCCAGGTGCGCGGCCTGTTCGCCCAAGGTCAGGAGTTGCGGGCCCAGATCACGCAGCGCGAGCAAGCGGCGCGGACGGCCGACGATGATTTGAAGCGCCGCGGGACTCTGATTGCCGACGGCGCCATTTCCGCCGAAGAGCTCTCGCATGCGCGCGATGCCGTGACCACAACTCGCGCGAATGTCGCCGCGGCGCGGGAGCAATTGAGCCAAACCGTGGCACAGATCGACGGCACCACCATTGCGAACCATCCGCAAGTCCTCGCGGCGGCGGCCGCGGTGCGCAATGCCGCACTCGCCTTGCACCGCACCGAGCTCACGTCGCCCGTGAGCGGCGTCATCGCCAAACGTTCCGTGCAAGTCGGCCAGCGAGTCGATGCCGGTACGCCGCTGCTGGCGGTGGTGCCGCTCGAAAACGTCTGGGTGGATGCGAACTTCAAGGAAGTGCAGCTGGAACGCATGCGCGACGGCCAACCCGTCACGGTACGCACTGATCTCTATGGGCACCAGGTGACCTATCACGGCCGCGTCGCCGGCATCGCCGCGGGCAGCGGCAATGCGTTTGCGCTCCTGCCGTCGCAGAATGCCTCCGGCAACTGGATCAAGATCGTGCAGCGCGTGCCGGTACGTATCCTGTTGGATCCGCAGGAACTGAAGGCGCATCCGCTGCGCATCGGACTCTCGACCACGGTGCGCGTGGATCTGCACAATACGCATGGTCCGCTCATGTCGACCGCCGTGCGCAATGTAGCACTGCCTAAACAGCTGAGCGCGGGTGATGATCCGGGCGTCAATACCCTGATCGCATCCATCATCGCGGATAACGCGGGACCTAAGGCGCAAGAGCCGGCGAGACTCAGCCGCAACAAGCGCGAGGGTGAAGGTGCGCTGCTGTTGGCCGGGCGGCCGTGAGCGCGAGTGCCGCCATCGTGGGTGCCGAGCCGGCACTGCTCGGCGGCCGCAAAGCTGTCGTTGCGGTGGCGCTGGCGTTGGGGACGTTCATGCAGGTGCTCGACACCTCCATTGCGAACGTCTCCATTCCGACCATTGCGGGCAATCTAGGCGTCAGCGCCGATCAAGGCACCTGGGTGATTACTTCCTTCGCAGTGGCGAACGGCGTCACCGTGCCATTGACCGGATGGCTGATGCAGCGCTTCGGCGTGGTGCGCACTTTCGTCTTCTCCGTGGCGCTTTTTACCATTGCCTCGTTGCTCTGCGGGCTAGCCTGGAGCCTGTCCTCGCTGATCGTATTTCGGGTCATGCAGGGCGCGGTCTCGGGACCCATGATTCCGGGCAGCCAGGCGCTGCTTCTCAATGTGTTCGGCCCCGCCAAGCGCACCACCGCGCTGACCATCTGGTCGATCACCACGCTCGTGGCGCCGATCGCCGGTCCGCTGCTCGGCGGCTACATCTCCGACAACTACGTTTGGCCGTGGATTTTTCTCATCAACATCCCCGTAGGCGCCTTCTGCGCGTGGATGTGCTGGAAGAATTTGAAGGGGCACGAAACGCCGACGCGCAAAATTCCCATCGATCGGATCGGCCTTGCGATTTTGTTCGTCTGGGTCGGGGCGCTGCAGATCATGCTCGACAAGGGTAAGGATCTGGATTGGTTCAGTTCGCCGTTCATCGTGACGTTGCTCATCGTGACTGTGGTGGGCTTCGTGGTTTGGCTGGTCTGGGAACTGACCGAAGAGCATCCGATCGTCGATCTGAGCCTGTTCAAGTCCCGCAGCTTCGCGCTCGGCACGCTCGCCATGTGCTTGGGCTACGCGGTGTTCTTCGGCAATATCGTGCTGATGCCGTTGTGGCTGCAGAGCAATCTAGGCTATACGGCCACTTGGGCGGGCCTCGTGTCCGCTCCCAGCGGCATCACCGCGATCTTCACCTCGCTCCTGATGGGGCAATTGATGCGCCGTTACGATCCGCGCATGCTCGCGGCCACCTCCTTTGCCTTCTTTGCAATTTCTTATTTCATGCGCGCGCAGTTCACGGCCGACTCGAGCTACTGGGTGTTCATGGCGCCGCAATTGGTGCAGGGCCTGGCGATGGGCGTATTCTTCGTGGCCATGCTCGCCGTCTCCTTCGATGGCTTGCCGCCCCAGAAAGTGCCGGCGGCGTCGGGCCTGTCAAATTTCATGCGTATCACTGCGGCAGGCTTCGCGACCTCCCTCATCACCACCCTGTGGGACCGCCGCGAGGCGCTGCATCAGTCGCAGCTTGCTGAAGCGGTGACGCAGTACTCGCCGGCCTATCACGAGATCTTGAATCAACTGCATCATGTGGGACTGAGCGATCAGGGCGCGGCCGGCGCGATGACGCAGGTCATGGTCGGCCAAAGTTATCTCTTATCTTCCATCGACCTGTTCTATGCTTCGGCATGGCTCAGCGTTCTGATGATCCCCCTGTGCTTCTTGGTGCGGCGTCCCGCAACCGGAGGCCATGCGCCGGTCGCTGCCGAGTAGGCGCGTGAGTTTCGACTGGCGCGCTGGCTACCCGTCAATTCGCCTGCCGGTGTTCGCGCGCAATGTCGTGTCGACTTCCCACCCGCTCGCCGCGCAGATGGGGTTGTCGCTGCTTAAAAAGGGCGGCAATGCGGTCGACGCAGCCATCGGCGCCGCCGCGGCCATGACGGTGCTCGAACCCTGCAGCAACGGCTTGGGCTCCGATGCTTTTTGCATCCTGTGGGATGGCCAAAAGTTGCACGGCCTCAACGCCTCCGGGCCTTCCCCGGCAGCCTGGACGCCCGATTATTTTCATCAAAAGTATGGCGAGGCGCGGCAGCCGCCGATGCGAGGCTGGGACTCGGTTACGGTGCCGGGTGCGGTCGCTGCCTGGGTCGAGCTTTCCAAACGTTTCGGCCAGTTGAGCTTTGGCGATGTGCTCGCGCCCGCGATCGAGATTGCCGAACGCGGTTATGCCGTTCCGGTGGTGGTGCAGGAGAAGTGGGCCGCGGCGATCTCGGATTTGAAAGACTTGCCCGGCTTTGCGGAAACATTCATGCCGGCCGGCCGTGCGCCGCATGTCGGCGAGCGTTTCGAGTTTCCGGGCGCGGCTCGCGCGCTGACGAGAATCGCGGTGACGCAGGGCGGTGCGTTCTATGGCGGCGAAATTGCCGCTGCCGCCGCGGCGCATGCGGCGAAACATGGCGGGTCCATGCGCATTGCGGATTTCGAAGGGTTCTCGCCGGAATGGGTGGAGCCCATCGGCATGGACTTCCAAGGCCATCGGCTGCACCAGATTCCGCCGAACGGCCAAGGAATCGCGGCGCTGATCGCGCTCGGTATCTTGCAGCACAGGGATGTGGCCGCACATCCGGTGGACAGCGCGCCGGCACAGCACTTGCAAATCGAAGCGATGAAGCTGGGATTCGCAGATACCTATGCCCACGTCGCGGACCTCGCAGCCATGCACCGCACGGTCGAGGAGATGCTCGATCCGAAGTATCTTGAAAAGCGCGCCGCCCTCATCGATCCAAAGCGCGCGCAAAGTTTCGGCGAGGGCCAGAAGGATATGGGCGGCACGATCTACCTGACCGCCGCGGACTCGCGCGGCATGATGGTGAGCTTCATTCAAAGCAACTACATGGGATTCGGCTCAGGCGTGGTGGTGCCGGAATGGGGCTTGTCGCTGCAGAATCGCGGGCATGCCTTCTCGCTCGATGTCGGAAGTCCCAATTGCGTCGCGCCGCGAAAGCGGCCGTTTCACACCATCATTCCGGGATTTCTCACCAAGGGTGGCTTGCCGCAGATGAGCTTCGGAGTGATGGGCGGCAATATGCAGCCGCAGGGACATTTGCAGACCTTGGTGCGCATGCTGCTGTACCACCAGCAGCCTCAAGCGGCCTGCGATGCGCCGCGGTGGCGATTCAATCAAGGCCTGTCCATCAACGTCGAGGCATCGATGCCGGAGGCGACCACGCGCGGCTTAAGCGAGTTGGGTCACCAGATTGAAGTCATTCACGACAGTTATCAGGATTTCGGCGCGGGTCAGTTCATCTGGCGTTTGGGCGATCCGGCAGTGGAAGGGTATGTCGCCGCCAGCGATCCGCGCCGCGACGGACAAGCGGCTGGATATTAGCGAATGGCATACTAGCGGCTATAACTTTAGCGGTTTAGGGAGACTCCCATGAAGTCCATCAGCCTTCGATATTTCATCGTCGCTTGTTGTGGTGCGTTGGCTACGCTGGGATTGAGCGTGGCTGAGGCCCAAAGGGCGCCTGCTGGGGGACCCGCTCCTTGCAGCCTGCTGACCTCGGCCCAGATCAGCGCCGCGGTTGGCGTGACCGTCGGCACGGCACAGCCGATTGCGGACACGGGGTGCTCGTGGTCCGCGCCGCATATGATCGTCACGCTGTCGCTCTGGGATGGAAGCGATGCCGGGTGGTCCAAAATAAAGACCCCGCTTCCGGGCGTGAGCAAGACACCGGTTTCGGGGTTAGGCGATGACGCCATCATAACGACCGTGGGTCCCGCCAGCGGCAAGCAGTTCGTGACTTTGAGCGTCAAGAAGGGCGCGACGGCCTATTTGTTCAAGGTTTACGGCCCAACGGCGGCCGAACAAATATCCATGGAGAAAACCTTGGCAGGCAACGCGCTGGGCAAACTGTAGGATCAGCGGAAGGCCGCATCTTGCACAAAAATTTTCAAAGCGCGAATCAGCCTCATCTCTGCCTCGCACAAGCTCGCGTCGATCTAGCCGAGCGTTAGCAGTCCTACAGCGGCAATGCCACCGTAAGCGTCGGCATCACTTTGGATGCAAGAGTGTCCGACGCGTCCGTCGAAATTCTTCGCAGCGGCTAGCACGAAATACATTGTATATCTAGCAATTATCGAATCATCGACCAAAGCGTGGTTGCATAACGCCTATTTGAGTCCTAGACTCGAACGAGAACCGAAAAAAGCCATTGACTGGCACGGGATGAACAAGACGATTCACGCCGGCGCTTAAAGCGCCCGGAACAAGCCGCGTGCTCGAGGCGCGGCGCGGGTTCGGATTGTGGAGGGACATCAAGGACGGTCGGGAAACATCGGCAACGCGTTCCTGCAGTTGCCGTAAAGCACAAGCACCAAAATATTCGTAGGGAGATCCTGCATGAAAATTCTCCGAATTGTCGTGAGCGCGGCGGCCCTTGCCGTCACGCTGAATGCAGCCGTGGCGCAACGAGCTCTTGCGCAACGAACGGATGTCGCAGCCGATACCGGTGCGGCCGGGAACGAACTGACCGAAGTCATCGTCACGGGAACGCGCCGCCTTGATCGTACCGTGGCGGAATCTTCGGCACCGATCGACGTGATCGCCGGCACGGAACTGACGAATTATCCGGCGGCCAGCATGCTCGATACGCTTTCCAATCTCGTGCCGTCCTTCATTGTCGGACAGAATTCCATTTCCGATGCGTCCAGCTTCGTTCGTTCCCCGTCTTTGCGCGGCCTGCCGGCCGACGAGATGCTGGTCATGCTCAACGGCAAGCGTATGAACCGCTCGGCGCTCGTGCAGGTCTACCAAGGCGGCGAAACAGAATTGGCCTTCGGTTCGCAGGGCCCGGACCTCAATTCGATTCCGTCCATCGCGGTCAAGTCCCTCGAGATTTTGCGCGACGGCGCCTCGGCGCAGTACGGTTCGGATGCCATCGCCGGCGTGCTCAACTATCAGTTTAGGAACAGTCCCAGCGGTATCCAGATAGATGGACGCTACGGCGAGTACTTTCCGAGCGGTTACCCGCGCGACGGCGGCGATGGGCTCTTGGCGGCAAATGTGGGGTTGCCGTTGGGCAGCCAGGGCTTCGTTAACTTGAGCGCCGAGTGGGCCAAGAGTGAACAAACCGTCCGCAACCCGACGCGCCCGTCAGCCCTCGGGTTTGCGCAGACTTTCCCCAATCTCGCTTCGCAATTGCCGAACTATCCCGGCCCCGTGCAGCAGTGGGGAACGCCGCCTTCCGACAGCGTCAAGACGTTTTTGAACGCCGGCATTCCGCTCGACAATGGCGATCAGGTGTACTTCTTCGCGAACTACGCCGATATTCAGATGAACGAGAGCTTCAATTACCGCTTGCCGGTGACGGTCACCGACTCGAGCGGCAATACTTTCGGCAATCATCCGGCCTTCAATGATATTTTCCTGGACCCGTGCACCCCAACGCTGACCGGGTGCCCGACCGGCGGCTTCATCAACAACGGGCACACCTTCAATTTCAATTCGGTGTACCCGGCCGGCTTTACGCCGCGTTTCTTCGACGTCACGCAACAGTTTTTCGGCGCCGTGGGTTACAAAGGGACCAACCGTTGGGGCATCAACTACGACCTCTCCGGCACAACCGCGCAGAATTCCGTGGCGCTATCCTTGAAGACCTCGATCAACCCGTCATTGGGGCCGCAATCGCCAACCAGTTTCTATGACGGCAAGTTCATTCAAAAGGAAAACAATTTCAATCTCGACTTGAGTTATCCCTGGGTGGTGCCCGGATTGGCGAGCCCGATTTCAATCGCGGGCGGCCTTGAATGGCGCGACGAGAACTACCAGCAGCTGCTCGGCGACGCGGCCTCCTTTGCAGCCGGCCCGTATGCCTCACAGCCGCTCTACAATTGTGCGGCCGGCGCATGCACCCCGGCTCTCGATGGCACGGGTCACCAGATCACGGCCACGCAATCGACTGCCTCCAACGGATATGGCGGTATTTCGGCTCCGGTTGATGCCTCGCAGGTCAGCTACGCGGCTTATCTGGACGTCGAGGCGGATGTGGTGCGCGACCTCACGCTCGGCCTCGCGGGACGCTTCGAGCACTACGCCTCGTTCGGCAATACCACGCTGGGTAAGTTTCAGGCGCGCTGGAAGGTGGTCGATTGGCTTGCGGTGCGCGGCACCGCGAGCACCGGGTTTCATGCACCCACCCCTGGCCAGTCCAACGTCGAGACCCTGAGCACCACGTTTCTTCCCGGGACCACGACCCAGGTACAAATCGGGACTTACCCCGTGACGAGCGTGGACGCCAAGTTCTACGGCGCGGTGCCGCTGAAACCCGAGGAATCGACCAACCTGAGCGCCGGCATCGTGCTCACCCCGTTGCCGAAACTGCTGGTCACCGTCGATGGGTACCAAATCTCGGTTCGCAACCGGATCGGCATTTCGCAGCAGTTCAACGTGACGGCCGCGGACATCATCGCTCTGCCGGCCCTTCAATATGTCGGGGCGGGCGGCACCGTGCAGTACTTTACCAATGGCTTCAACACCCGAACCAAAGGCTTGGATGTCGTGGCGACCTATCCGCTGTCGCTCGCCGCGGGCACCTTGGACACCGCATTTGCATATAACTACAACAAGACCGATGTCACGAAATTCAACTCCAACGTGATCAGTGCCGCGCGCATCATCGACATTCAACACTATGCGCCCAACAATCGGGTGAACCTCAATCTAAGCTATGGTTTAGGGCCGATTCACGCCTTGGTGCGCGAGAATTACTACGGTACGTTCCGCGACGAGAACGACTATCCGGGGCAACTTTTCTCCGCGAAATACACCACGGATCTGGAAGTGGGCTACCAGGTGTTGAAAAACGTCTTGGCGGCCATCGGCGGACGCAATATTTTCAATGCGTATCCCGACAAGATCGCCAACAGCGCGGCTTCGCCCATCTATCCCGAGACGGGCGGAGAGGCGGACGGCGAACTCTATCCGCGCACGGGAGGCCCGTTCGGCTTCAACGGCGCGTTTTGGTACGTGCGCCTGAGTGCCACATTTTGAGCGCAAGCCGGTTTGAGGTAGGCTTGGGGGATGGGTGCTAAGGCGGATGGGGTAAGCGAGCTTCAGGCGTTCCTGAATGCGCACCCCCGCCGTCCCTATCGGCAGGGTGCCGGCTCCATCCCGATCAAGGCGATTCGCGCAAGTCCGCAGCCGACGCGCACCGAATCGCAGCCCGAACTCCTCGACGAGCTCGTCGCCTCGATCAAAGCCACCGGCCTCATTCAGCCGCTCATCGTGCGGCCGGTGCCCGGCTTCCCGCATCAGTTCGAAGTGGTCGCGGGCGAGCGGCGGCTGCGGGCCGCGCAGCTTGCCGGATTCACCGATGTTCCGGCGGTGATTCGCGAGTTCAATGATCAGGAAGCGCTCGCGGTTTCGCTGATCGAGAACATCCAGCGCGAGGAACTGAGCCCGGCGGACGAAGCGCGTGCGCTCAAGCGCCTGATCGAAGAATTCACGCTCACGCACGAGCAGGTCGCGCACGCGATCGGCCGCTCGCGCGCGGCGGTGAGCAACCTGCTGCGCCTGCTCGACTTGCCGGCCGAAGTCACCACCATGCTCGAAAGCCGGACCTTGAGCATGGGGCATGCGCGTGCGTTGCTCGGTCTCGAGGACGACGAGGAGCGGGTGCGCCTCGCGCAGATGATTGCGACGCGCGAGTGGAGCGTGCGCGAGACCGAATCCCAGGTGCGCAAGTCTTCGCAGACACGCACCGCACGGTTACCCGGCGCCTCTCCGCAGCTCGCGGTCATCAGCGAAGTGATGCGCAGCCGCGGAATGCGCGTCGAGCTGCACCAACGCACCGACGGTAGCGGCAAGTTCGTGATCGAATTCGACGATGCGCAAGTTCGCGACGCGGTGCTCGAGCGGCTCGGGACACTCGAGCCCTGATCGCCCGCGCGGGCCTTACCCAAGCTAGGGGTGCTTTGTGGCCAAGACGAAGCGAAGACGAAAGCCCGATTCACTGAAGAAATTCGAAGTCCGCGCGAAACTCTCCAATTTCCATCTTGCCAAAGCCAAGTCGGCGCTGCGGCTGGACATCTACGCACGCGGCATCAAGGCCGGCGAGCTGCAAGTCGGACGCGGATCGTTGTATTGGGCCGGGCACAATCGCAAATCGGCGAAACGCGTCGCGTGGGGGCGATTCGCAGAGATGATGGACAAGCTTGCCTACGGCGATTGATTTGCACGCCGGCGCGATTTAAGGCCGCGCCGCAGGCGGCGCAATCTCGACGATTGCAAGACCATTGGGCGGCAGCGTAATCGACAGCCGCTGCTCCGAGATCGCCGTTTCTGAAGGCGGCGGCAGTGTACCGGCCTTCGCCAACACCTCAAGTTGCGCACGGCTCGGGGTTGGCGGCGAACCCATGCGACGATACTCGCTGTGCGCGTCGCCGTGGTCGGCATCGAGCCGTGTGATTTTCGCGGAGCGCGCCGAGAAAGCGGGCAGCCGCAGCACCATTTCACTAAGCGTGCCGGTCTCACCGGGAGGCACATAGTTCCACAGCGCGATGACGAACGTGCCGTCGCTTCGACGCGTGACGAGCGCGTGCTCGGAGTCGGCATCGAGACGCTCCTCGCCCAAAGCATGCAGCATCTTGAAGACATTGAAAGCCGGCTTCGGAATTCCGCCGGCCGCGATCAGTCCGAATCCGCCGTAGAAGGGGCGCCTGACAACACCCTGTTCCTCGAACACATCGGAGAAGGTCCAATAGGACATCATGTCCGCAAGGCCGTCGCAGCGGCGCACCGTATCCGCGAGCCACGGGCCCATGAACACTGTGTCGGTGATCCTCGGATCATTGAAATACGTGGCGTTGTACTCGCTCCAGATGATGGGGACATCAGGCCGTGAAGAAGCCTTGACTTCGTCGTGCACCTTGCGCGCGGCGCGGCAGACCATTTCATCGCGGCGAATCACTTCGTGGCGGGCAAAGACATCCTCGGCTTTGTCGTTGGCGTACACGTGCGTCGATACAAAATCAAACGGAATGTTATTTTCCACGCAATGGCGGATGAAGGCGTCCACCCAGGCCGCTTGCGCGGTGGCAGGTCCGCCCACGCGCAAGCGGCTGTCGACCTGCTTCAGCGCCTCGGCGGTGTGATCGTACAAAGTCCAATAGGTCCGCTGCTTCGGCACACCGGCCCAAAAATCTATGTTGGGCTCATTCCAGACCTCGAAGTACCACTGTGACACTTCCTCGATGCCGTATCTCTCGATGAGATGCGCGGCAAAGGCTCTCATCAACGCGTCCCATTTGGCGTAGTCCTTGGGTGGCGCGACGATCGGGTGATATTTGAAACTATGAACGGCACTCCGCGCGGCGAGCTTGCCCGGCATGAACGAGATCTCGACGAATGGGCGAATGTGGTTGGCGAGCAAACCATCGTAAATCTGATCGATGTAGGAAAAGTTGTAGAGCGGATTTCCCCGCTTGTCCTCGTCATAGATGCCTACCTCGTCGTGCAAAATGGCATGGAAGCGAACGTACTGAAAATTTGTTGCAGCTTTGACACGGCGCAAATCGTTCCGGTAGCTCTCGCGCATTGTAAGAATTGCACGACCGGAGCCGAACATCTGTTCCCAGAAATGCGGGAAAGGATGATGTGATGCCGCGGCATCAATTGTAATTTCTTCCTCGCTCCACGCGAGCGCGCAAACGCTGAAATACAGGGCGAAAATCATCGTTGCGAAGGAGGCCGTGATGTGGACAAAGGAACGCATAAGGGACTAGCATCCAATCAGAAGTTATGCGGCATTCTAAACCGCAATTTCTATCAGCAGCGAAATCGCTTCCACGGACGGGAAGCCTATGGGGGAAATCCATGGCTATGACATTTAAGGATGTTGCGCGCGAGGCACCTGTGTGGCCGCCATCTCCACAGCAACTGTTTCGACCGTCCCCCAAGAGCACATCAATCAAAAGACACAACGCACTCGAATGATGTGCGCCGGTAATCGCGGGGGAAGCATCATGAAGACAAGCTCGAAATTTCAAAACAAATTGTTCGCGGCGGCCATCGCGGTGACGCTGGCCATGAGCGCCGGCATGCGCACCACTTGGGCACAAACCGCGGATGCAACTCTGCGCGGCAGAGCGGCCGCCAACGCCGACGTGGTGGCGAAAAACATTGCGAACGGCGTCACGCGGCGCACCAAGGCGAATGCCGACGGCAGCTACACGATTCCCGGACTACAGCCGGGAACCTACACGGTGGAAGCGGGGCCCGGCACGCAGACGACCGTGACGCTGACCGTAGCCTCGACCGCCACCCTCGACCTCGTGCCGGCAACCGAAGCTGCGCCGGTCGCCGAGGTGACCGTCACTGCGAAGCGCCTGGTCGAAACGCGCACGTCTGAAGTCGGCACGACCGTGTCGCTGCATCAAATCGACACCGTGCCGCAGATCACGCGCAACTTTTTGGAATTTGCCGACACGGTGCCGGGCCTGGTGTTCAACGTCAACGACCAAGGACAAACCTCGTTGCAAAGCGGCGGCCAGAACTCCAACGCCGTCAATGTGTATATCGACGGCGTCGGACAGAAGAACTACGTTAAAGAGGGCGGTGTGAGCGGGCAGTTCGACACGCAGGGCAATCCCTTTCCTCAGCTTGCCATCGGCGAGTACAAGGTGATCACCTCGAATTACAAAGCCGAGTTCGATCAAGTGTCGAGCGCCGCGGTGACGGCCGGTACGAAATCCGGCACCAACGAATTTCATGGCGAGGTTTACGGCCAATACACCAGCGATAAGTTTCGCGCCGAAACGCCGTCCGAGCGGGCTGACGCGCTGAAGACGCCCTCGACCGACAAGGAGTTCGGCGCCGCAGTGGGCGGTCCGATCATCAAGGACATGCTGCATTTTTTCGTCGCCTACGAGGGCAAACGCTTCAACACGCCGATCACCGTGACGCCCGGCGTCACCACGCTCAACGGCTTGCCCATCAATAACTTCCTGCCGGCCGACGTCAACGCGCAATTCGGGCCGGCCAGCCTGCCTTTCAAGGAGGATTTATTTTTTGGCAAGCTGGATTTCGAGCCGTCCGAGTACGATCGCATCGAGTTCAGCGTCAAGGTCCGCAATGAAGATCAGATCGAAAATCTCGGTATTTCGAAGGCGGAATCCGCCGATATCACCACGAAAAATAATGACACGCGCTACACCCTGCGCTGGGTGCACAGCGAGGATCGTTGGCTGAACGAGCTGCTGCTGACGCACGAGGACGCATTCAACCAGCCCTCGGCCACCAACATCGGCAATGGCTTTCAGTACAACGTGGTCGCCAACAATCAGCAGGCCGTGCTTGCCACGGGTGCCGCGGATCCGCGCGCCACGCAGGACAAAGGCCAGCGCGGACCGGGAATAGAGGACAATCTGACCTTCAGCGATTTGCATTGGCTGGGCGACCACACGGTCAAGACCGGCGCCAAGTTCAAACGCATCGACCTGACGGCGGCCGACGCCGAAAACATCAATCCGCAGTTCTACTTCAACGTCACCCCGGCCGGCACGGATGCCTTGCCCTACAAGGCGCTCTTTACCAATCCCGTCCCGGGCTTAAGCCCCACGGCAACCTCGAGAGACAATCAATTCGGCATCTACCTGCAGGACGATTGGGCACAGAACGAGCATTTGACCTGGAATCTCGGCGCGCGTTGGGACTATGAGAGGAACCTGGGCTATCTGGACTATGTGACGCCGGCCGCGGTGGTGGCGGCTTACAATATGCAAGATCCGAACGCGCCGGCCGGACAGACTTATGCTCAGTCCCTCGCCAAGGGCGGCGTCAACGTGAACGACTACATCAGCACCGGCAACAATCGCAAGGCCTACACCGGCGAGTTCCAGCCGCGGCTGGGATTCTCCTTTGACTTCAATGGCGATCAGCAGCACGTGCTGTTCGGCGGCTATGGCCGCTCCTATGATCGCGATTTGTACGACTATCTGCAGGTCGAGGTCACCAAGTCGGCCTTGCCGGAATACACGGTGTTCTTCCCGAACGCCGCCGCCACCGCGGCGAACGGCTGCCTGGGAACTCCCTGCGTTGCCTGGGATCCCAAGTTCCTGACCGGCCTGCCCAACCTGCAGGCGCTCGTGGCCTCGACCTCCGCCGGCGCGGAGATCGATGCCATCAACAACAACCTGAAGGTGCCGTACTCGGACCAGTTCAGCATCGGCATCCGCAATAAGGTCGGTGACTGGAACACCAGCGCCGCGATCGCGCGCATCTTGAGCAAGGACGGGTTCGTCTTCACGCTGGGAAACCGCACGCCCAGCGGCGCATTTTTCAGCAACGGCGGACCGGACTTCGGCAACGGCGTGCCCGGCTTCGGCGCCTTGATCATCGGCAACAACGGCATAGAGACCAAAACCACGCAGCTGCTGTTGTCGGCGGAAAAACCGTACACCGCCGAATCGCATTGGGGCGCCACTTTCGCCTACACCTATACCAGCTCGTCGGCCAATCGCGATACCACGCAGCACTATTCATTCGACGAGCCGTCCATACAACAGTATCCGTTCATCAACTCGAACGCCGCGGCAAGGCACCGCATCGTCGGCACCGGCTCGTACGGGGCGCCGTGGGGCTTTGTGGTCGCGGGAAAGCTGACGCTGGCGACGCCGATTCCGGTCGATGATGTGCAGTGCATCGGCATAACCTATCCCAGCGGCGCCACTTGCGTGCCGAGGTCGGTCACGCCGAAGAATTTCTTCGGCTATCGCTCGGTGGATCTGCAGGTGACGAAGAATTTCGACATCGCCAACTATGCGTCCGTCTACGTGCGGCTGGACGGCCTGAATATCTTCAACTTTGGCAACTATGCCGACACCATTTTGAATTTCGGTTCGAATGGTGTCATGAATCCGAACCCCGTGGTCTACAACTACACCGGCAATATCGTCGGCGTGCCGCGTACACTCAAGCTTTCGGTCGGGGCGAAATTCTGAAACGATTCGGATGACGAAGCGCCGGCGGAGCTTGCGATTCGCCTTGCTGTTGACCGCTCTGTCGATCAGCGGCTGTGCCGTATTCAAGCCTGCGGCGCCGCCCAAGCTCCTCGAGCAGACCGATACGCCGAATCAGGCGGCGGAGTTTCTCGAGGACATCGAGCGCAAGACGTTCGATTACTTCTGGGCCAATGCCAATCCCAAAAACGGCTTGGTGCCCGACCGTTATCCGACGCGCATTTTCTCCAGCCTCGCGGCGGTCGGCTTTGCGCTCACTGCCTACCCCATCGGCGTGGAACGCGGCTACGTTTCGCGCGCCGATGCGCGCGACCGGGTGCTAAAAACGCTGCGCTTCTTTCGCGATGCTCCGCAAGGCACCGCCGTGAAGGGCTTTGCCGGATACAAGGGTTTCTATTATCACTTCCTCGACATGGAAACCGGCGTTCGCTTCAACGAGCAATCCGAGCTGTCGATGATGGACACGTCGCTTTTCATCGCCGGCGTGTTGTTTTGCCAGAGCTATTTCGACGGCTCCGACCCGAAGGAAAAAGAGTTGCGCAAGATCGCCGATTGGCTGTACCGGCGGGTTGATTGGGCTTGGGCTTCGCGCGATGACGGCGAGGTTGCATTGGGCTGGTCGCCGGAACTCGGCTTTCATCAGAGGAGTTGGCGCGGTTATAACGAATCATCGATCATGTACATCCTGGGGCTGGGCTCCCCCACCGCACCGATGCCGGCCAGCGCATGGCAGTCCTATACCTCGACGTTTGATTTTCACTGGGTCAACGAGGGGCAGTGGTATCTGTCCTTTCCGCCCCTGTTCGGCCATGAGTATTCGCACGTATGGATCGATTTTCGCGACATCCGCGATGCATACATGCGCGGTAAAGGGATCGACTATTTCGATAATACGCGCCGCGCCATTTTCGCGCAGCGCAGCTACGTCATCGCGAATCCCATGAAGTGGGCGGGCTACTCCTCGCGCCTGTGGGGCATCAGCGCGAGCGATGGACCGGCCAATGCCAAGCTTGAATTCAACGGCGAAACGCGCGCATTCCATGCCTATGCGGCTCGCGGCCCAGGCGGCGCGCAGAATTTCGACGACGGCACGCTCACGCCGAGCGCGGTCGCGGGCGCGCTGCCGTTCACGCCGGAGATTGCCATGCCCACATTGCGATTGATGAAGGAGCAGTACGGCAAGTACATCTACTCCACCTTCGGTTTCGTCGATGCGTTCAATCTCAGCTTCAAATACACCGATGTGCCGCTCACTTACGGCCATGTCGTGCCGGATGTGGGCTGGTTCGACAATGACTTTCTCGGCATCGATGAGGGCCTTAGCATCACCATGATCGAGAATTTTCGCAGCGGTTTGATTTGGCGCATCATGCGCCGCAATCCTTATGTCCGCCGCGGCCTGGAACGCGCGGGTTTCAAGGGTGGTTGGCTCGATACGACAGGATGAAGCCGCCGCGCTAAAGTAGTACGCTTGGAAAAACGGGCAGGGGATGCCACGGATGGAATTCATGATCAAGCCGCAGATGCATCGCTCGCTGACGTTCATGGCATTGGTGTCCGTCGCCATTGCCGCAACCTCTTGGGCGGACCAACAGGCGGCCGTGGCGACCGGTCCCGCTGCCGCAGCACCACCGGCGGCCGACGCGCAGCAGGCAGCGGACTCGCAGCGGGCGGCCGACTCGCCGCTGCTCATCACACAGCTTCTCGATGCATCCTCGGGTCACCCAATCAGCGGCAAGGATGCCGGCAACCAAGACATCGAGAGCCGCGTCGGGCTCCATGGCCAGTTGTGCGTCGTCCTGAGCCGTGCGCCGCCGCTCACGGCCGATCAATATGTGCTCTTTTTGAACGGCACCGAGATCAAGGGTCTCGCGCCGCCAACGGACGGTTCGCTCCAGAGCGGCTGCAACCAGATGCCGCATGCGCTCGTCTTCAAGCTGCGGCGCGGCGCGGGCAATGACGACTTTTTCAAGGATTTACTGAAAGCTCCCACGAGCCGGCACGCCCCGGTCATGGTTTCGCTCGGACAGCGGGCGGCGCAGGGTGCCGCGCAGACTCAAGTCACCATCGTGAGCGCGGCTCCCGGCGCGTCGAGCTTTCAGTTCGAGGTCTTCAGCGCGGCCCGTCTCACCGCCGGGTCGCTCGCGGTGCTCCTCGTTCTCGGGCTGGTCTGGGGACACGCACGCACGCGCACCACGCTGAGGGACAGCTACCTGCCTCAACTTCCGCCCCGTCTTCAGACCTATAGCCTGGCCCGCTGGCAGATGGCGTTTTGGTTCACGCTGATATTCGCTGCATTCGTATTCCTGTATGCGCTGCTGTCGGACACCAACACGATATCGGCGCAGGCGTTGGCGTTGATGGGAATCTCCGGCACGACAGCGCTGGCCGCTGTTGGTGTCGATGCCTACAAGGACTCGCCCGCCGACGCCGTCAACCGGGGACTTCGGGCGCTGGGGTTGAACAGCTACGCGGACGTGCAGCGCCTGAAGCAGGAAATCCTGGACAGACAGAACGAACTGAGCGGCGCGGCGCCATTGACGGCGCCGCGGCGCGCGCAATTGCAAACCGAAATTCAGGATCGAATGAACATCTTGCGAACCTATGAGGACAAGGTCCGGCCCTTCGTCACCCAGGGGTGGTTTAGGGACATGACGACGGATCTGAACGGCATCGCCATACACCGGCTGCAAGTGTTCTGCTGGACCTTGCTGCTGGGCGCCGTGTTCGTGATCGAGGTCTATCGCGAACTCTCCATGCCGGAGTTCAGCGGCAATCTGCTCGCGCTGATGGCCATCAGCAGCGCTGGGTACGTCGGCTTCAAGTTTCCGGAAGTGAACAGCTGATGGCCGACATTGAGCATGTCGTGGTTCTCATGCTCGAGAACCGCTCCTTCGACTGCATGCTGGGGCGCCTGTACCCCAATGATCCGGACTATCGGGGATTGACCCTTAACGAAAGCAACAAAGTCGGCAGCTCCGTGTACGGTGTTTGGACCGACCCGAGCATCACCGCACACGACGCCTGCATCCCCGACCCGGATCCAGGCGAGTATTTCACGGACATGAACCTGCAACTCTTTGGTACGACGGGTCGAGCCGGTCAAGCTGCCACCATGTGCGGTTTTGCCCAGAGTTACGCGGCGCAACCCGCTAATGGCGGCGCGTTCGCGCCCTCGGCGGTCATGCACTACTTCACCCCGGAGCAGGTCCCGGTGATCAGCACGCTCGCGAAGGCGTTCGGCGTCTGCGATCAGTGGCACGCATCGGCTCCCTGCCAGACCTGGCCCAACCGCTTTTTTGCCCATACAGGGACATCGCTGGGCTACGTCGATAACAAGACCTTCCACATCCCCTTCGAGGCTCCGAGCCTCTTCCGGCGGCTGGAGGATCAGAACAAGGCATGGCGCGTTTACTTCCACGACATGCCGCAGTCGCTGCTGTTGAAGGACATCTGGCTGTACGCGCTGTCTCACTACCGCTTGTTCGATCAGTTTCTCGCCGATGCGCATACCGGCTCGCTGCCGAGCTACAGCTTCATAGAGCCGCGCTATTTCACGGATCTGTTCAAGAGCTTCATTCCGAACGATGAGCATCCGCCGCACAACATTCTTTACGGCGAGCAGTTGATCGCCGCCGTCTACAATGCCGTTCGCAGCTCACCCTGCTGGAAGCAGACGCTGCTCATCATCACTTACGACGAACACGGCGGCTGCTACGATCACGTGCCGCCGCCGAAGGCCGTCCCGCCCGACGGCAAGATCGCCAACCCATTGAACTTCAACTTCGATACCTACGGCGTACGTGTTCCGGCCGTGATCATCTCGCCTTACGTACCGCCGGGCAGCAAGGTAAGAACGACTCCGAATGCCGATGGATCGACGACGCCGTTCGATCATACTTCCATTATCAAGACCGTCCGAGAGCTGTTCGCGCTCGGCGGCCCGCTGACGGCGCGGGATGAGGCGGCGCCGAGTCTGTTGAGTGCCTTGAGCCTGGCGGCGCCCAACAATGACGGACCGCTCAGCGTCGAGGCAGCCCTGGTGCCGCCGCCCATCAATCAGCTGACTACCCGGTCCGCGGCTGCTCCCAACGGCATGCAAGGAAGTCTCGCCGCCGCCGCCGCTTTGCTTCCGTCGAGTGCGCCTGCAGCGCCCGAGCAGATTCCAGCATCCACGACACCGCTCCCTCTGGTCAATCCGACCGTGGCCACGGCCGCCGCCGGCGCAACCGCGCGCACCAATCTTTTTCTCAGCATCTGGAACGATGCCGAATCGCTCTTCACCTAGGCATTCTTCTCTCGCTCGAAAATGGCGATCATCTTGTCCGACTGCCCGAAGCTGGCGCCGGCGGGCATGATGATTTGATGCAGCCGCCAGCCCTTATCGCCCTCGGCATTGAGAACCTTGTCGATATCAGGCATGCCCTGCTTGAGAACGCCGAAGCGGAACGGCATTTCCACCGACTTGTATTCGTATTTTTTCATCGACGGCTTCTCCACATGTTCCAAGTCGTGGATATCGATTCCGAAAACCGATGCCAGGGCTTTCTTTGATTGCAGCGATGCTGACGCTTCGTTTTCAATGCGCTGAATCGTGCGCAGATTGAGACCCGAGGCGATCGACAGCTCGTCCTGCGACCAGGCTCTTTTGGCGCGAAGTGCGATCACGAGTTCTGCGTTGATCTTCATAGCCTTCCACGACGGTTAAGATTTAAGGCGCCGTCATCCTGATCGGATTGCCTAGGATTGTTTTACGACGGCGCCACGACAAGTTGCCGACAGTCCAGCGTCAACTCTACGACAACAACGGCGGGGAGGGCAGGTACGAGGATTTTGACCCCAAGTGCACGCGAGTGATTAAGACAAATCGATTTGATTGGCGGTTTTCGATCGCGTTGGCGGTTATTCACTTGATGAGAATCCCAATTTTAACCCTTGTGAGGAAGTGTCCATGTCCATGTCACCGCGACGATCGATCCTTTTAGTGATTGCCTTGACAACCGCGGCACTGGCCCACGCAGGTACAGTGGCCAATCTGACCTGCACCGGCAGCCAAGGCGTCGTCAGTATGAATTTGAGCTACTTTAGCATCGGTGCGGCCTTGACCAACCCGGCAAGCAGCGCCGGGCCGACGCAGAACACGCTGATGCCGCTGAATCTACATGCCGCGCTCAGCTCCTTCGAAAAGCTGTTTCAGGCGGTTGCCGCCGGTGTTCCGTTCACGAGCTGCGCGCTCAACACCCAGGGCTCCAACGGCGGTGCGATCCAATTCACCTTTAACTCCGTTTTTGTCAGCAACGTGACCGCGGCGGCGACTGCCGCCAGTGCGATGGCGCCGCGGACGGCATATGTCGATGCGACGCTGTTGTATAGCTCCATCGCCGTCACCCAGGCAGGCAATACGGTCGATGATGGCGGAACCAGCACGCCTCCCGGATGGGACATCGGCAAGAATAATCCGAGCTGATGCCGTTTAGCCGGCCGGGACGGGACCAGGATTGAGGTCGCTGTCCCGATCACTTAGAAAGTGGCGGATGATCGGGTTCAACCACTCGGGCCGGCTCGAAAAAGTCGTGTGCTCGGTTCCCGGCAGCACGCACAGCTCAGCATGCGGCAGCGCCCGAAAGATCTGCAGGGTATGTTCGAGGGTGATGTCGTCGCGGTCGCCTGAAATCACCAGCACCGGCTGCGCAATCTTCGCCAACATCTCAAGGCTCAATTCCTTTTCCGTGGGAGAGGTGAGCCAAAGGTGCGAAAGTTTTTCATCGATGGTCGTGGGCTTGGCGATGTCCCCGGCTCGCAGTTCCTCGAGATTTTCAGGGGTCAATCCTTCGGGCGCGATGTTGGCACCGCTGATCACAAGACGCCGGACCAGTTCCGGATGGCGCACTGCGAGCATGAGTGCGAGGATTCCGCCATCGCTGAATCCCATGACATCGACGTGCTCGAGCTTGAGCATCTTCATGAGCGCCGCGGTGTCGGTCATCATGCCGGTATAGCTCAACGATCCGGCAACATCGGGGGTGCGCCCCTGGCCAACCTGGTCCGGAGCGATGATTCGATAGTGCTCCGAGAACACCCCGAGCTGGTGTTCGAAAGAGTGCTCGCCCGAGTCACCGCCGCCGTGCAGCAGCACCAGTGTGGGACCATTGCCGCTCACGGCGTAGGCCATCTGATGCCCGTCGACGAGTGCCCAATGATGGGAAACCGAAGGCGCCGCGGCTGCAGCGTTTGAGATGCAGACAAACAGGATCATCATGCACGCCGCCAAGGGCGGCAGCACGCCGCGCAGCCGCCTGTGCGTCATCGCCCTCATAGCCGTATCAGGAGTTGTCTTGAATGAAATGACTCACCAATTGGCGTACCTTCGCGGCGGTGGGTGCATCTATAGCCTCCCCGGAATCTTCCACCTCGTCGTAGCTGAACACGGCGGCTTGGGTTTTGCCATTGGCTGAAATGGATAGATTCGCTTCGCGCCGTTCGCCCTGTTCGGCCAATTGCACGTTCTGCGCCACGATACCACGGTCGCGCAGCGCGGCATCCACAAAGATGCGAATGGTGCTTAAGCCCTTTTGATATTGATCTTGAGGCATGGAAACTCCAGCCGGCGCAATCATTAGTGTGCGGCGCCACCGGCTCCGGGTCGCCGGTCAAATCCCTCATCAGGCTGTCAGAGGAATCGCACGAACGGCCCGACTACTTAAGTAGCTCAAGCTTGAATCGATGGACCAGGGCGGTGCCCGTGGGGGTTCGGCAGATCAGCATCTCACCCGCCATGGATCTAGTGCGCTCCAAGAGCGAATGCGTCAGCCCGGGCGTCGCGTCAAATGGATCGACCGATTCCCCTCCCTGGTGCTCATGCGCGACGCTGAGCTGAAGCACCGAGTTATCAACGCTGACATCCAGATCGACCGATTTAAGGTCGGGTTCGTTGAAGGCCAATGCCAACGATTCCTGCCCAATTCGGTAAAGCGTCGTCACCGCAACGGAACTCAGGCTCATTTCCTCGCCGGGGAAATGCTCTGAACAGACCACTGATGAATGCGGACATCCGTGCCTGACATACCAACGAAGGGCGGCAAAGAGACCAATGTTGTCGAGCAAAGAAGGCCGGAGGTCCTCGGACAGTTCTCTTTCCAAATCGATCGCCGCCACCATCGAGCTTTGCGCGCGTGCCAACCGGAAGTCAACCAACCCGGACGCTCCCAGAGTCCGCACCGCTGCCGAGAGATCCATGGCCGCAGATACGATCAAGCCGCCCAGTTGATCGTGCAAAGCGCGGTGCAGAGCGATCTGATGCGCCTCGGTAGATTCATGCAACTGCCGAATAACGGAACGGAGGTCGTGGTAGGAAGGATGGGGGGCAGGCTTGCTCGGAGAGAGGTTCATATGGCTTCCGCTGCGACTGCGCACAGGTCGTAAGACTCATTTTGGCTGAGCGCACGGACGCCGGGATGTAGGCGAAAAGCGCGAAGAGTGCACGGACTTTTGTGACGCGCTACGCTTTTTCGCAAAAACGATGCCTGTAGAACCTGCTCAACTTGCCGTTGCAGTGACTAATATCCGATCAGTGTTTGGTCGCCATTGGGGTTGTATTCGCATGGCTGTCGTATTCCCCGACGAGAGAATTGCGAATCTATGGAACGGAGCGTTGCAAGCGAGCCTTAGGCGCGCGCCGCTGGAAGCATTCTTGCGCGCCCATGATCTGAAAGTCGCCTCGCGGGGTCCGGCCCGAGATACCGACAATATTAGTCGCGCCGCGCTTTTGGTTCTGCGCATGACGATGGAACGGCGGGACGCCAATGCGCGAGCACTTAGCCTGCGTCAATGCGCATTTATCGCCCAGGTCAATTGCTGCTTGTGCGAAAACATTGCAGTACTCATCGAAGAGCCGAACTCCTGGCGGGTTGCGGCGTTAGTCAGCACAACTCAATTCATGCGACCGAGCCTAGGTCTGTTGGCTGCGGCAAAATTAGCGGCCACAGCGGCACGAGAGTTTCGCGGAGCAGGTCTAACCGGCGAGTTTCAACGGATTGGCCGGATGACGTTTGAGGCGATCACGCGGAACTCTGACGATTTGCTTCTGAAGTTGAGCGTGTACTCAGCAAATCGAATAGATGACCCTCATCGGTCAGAAGCGCCCTAGCATGTTGCCCGGCCGGCGGGATGCAGGCGCGCGCGATGCGAGCGCGCACGCCGGCGGTTGCAACTGTTATTTTCGAGCAGCCTTTCGCTTTGTTTGTTTGGGAGCTGCCTTGTCCTCGCCTTCCGCGATTCCCATCTGATCCATAAGCTCGACTTTGCGCTTCAGCATTTTCGCGCCCAGGATCGCGGTGTCGAGCTTTGCCTTCCTCGCCTTCGGGAACATTTCACCTTCTTCTTCCTTGACGTGATGATTGATCTGCTCGCCCAACACGGTGACCTTGGCGTCATAAAGGTCATCTTTGATGTCCATGCCTTCCAG
Organism: Steroidobacteraceae bacterium; assembly: GCA_036493935.1. Lineage (GTDB taxonomy): Bacteria > Pseudomonadota > Gammaproteobacteria > Steroidobacterales > Steroidobacteraceae > Bog-1198. The sequence goes on from DASXOY010000033.1 coordinate 46,530, forward strand.
TTGAGCGACGAGGTCCTTCGCTCCTGCGTGCTCCACGAGCGCTTCATCCATCAAATCCGAGTCCTTGATTGCCTGGCGGACCGCCGGATAGAAAATTTCCTCTTCGATTGCGGTGTGAATCTTCAATTCATTGCAAATGTTCGTGACAAGATCGGACTTCTCCCCACCGCTGCCCGCCTCCTTCAGTTTGCTGAATTGAGAAAACAATCCCTTCACTTTCTTATGATCTGCGGTGAGCAATGCAATCGCATCTTGTTCGGTAGTACGGTTCGTGGCCATGACGTTTCTTCCTTTCAAAGTTCTGGTTAGGTGGATGACGAAGTGGCTCGTAGATTGGACCAGCCGCATTCGCTTACCAGTATCCCAACGACGCAAACGCATGTCGGACCAAAACCGGCAACAGCGTTCGGCCAGACTCGACACGCGCTTTGCTGCAATGCACAATCCTCAAGCACGGCGGCGCGGCCGTGCTAAGCCCTAAGGAGCCCAGCGCGCTTGGCGAATCATTGGTGAAGTGACGCCTACCGTTTTCCGTGCGAAAGCGTCGGGAAAGGCGGTCCTCTAACCGTTGAAGGGACCCCGCACGATTACACCGCGAAGACGACCAACGCGATCGTTAGCAAACCCATCGCCAAAAGCAGGCCGTTATGGGTCCATCGAGCGACTCTAAGCAACATTTCAAACTCTCCTGTTTCTTCATTACGGCGCCATCCAAATGGGCGGCGGCGCGTCCTGAAATATGGGGGCGCAATGTAAGATTTCCAGTGAAATCAAGGTATGCGGCAGGTCACAGAACGTGCGTTGCGTGGGGGAAGAAGTGCCGCGATCGCCTGAAACCCAGAGAATCGCAGGAATTGGCACTACAATCCTCCTGAAAAGGGGAACGGCCGTCTCACATTGGATTTCACGACAGAAATTGACTTCGTGCGCTCGAATCGCCGCTGAATTGGCGCTCGGGGTTTTCGCACTGACGCTCACCGGCTGTTACACCCTGCGCAGCGGGGATATCTTTGAGGTCGGGTTCAAGCCGATTTCGGCGCCTGCGCTGAATCAAATGTCCGACGCGCAGCATCGGCTGCGGTATTTGCCCCTAACGGTCGGCGAACGCCGCATATCCGCGTATTGGGATGATGGGCGCGATGCCCACGGTGTGCTGCTATTTTTCAACGGCAATGGTTATGGCGCGGAGGCGGCATTGCAACGGATGCTGGTTCCCGCGCGGACAATGAACCTCGATCTGCTGGTCTTCAACTATTTTGAGCAAGGAGAGCCAGTCCCAACGATGACCCAGATGCGCGCCATCGCTCAGGCGCTGTACGCGGCCGCCGCAACACTGCCAACGCCGGCGGCAAAAGCAGTCTATGTCGGTGGACATAGTTTGGGCGCCACCTTTGCCTTGGATGTCGCGGCCCGAGACCGTGTCGCAGGCACATTTGTCGCCGCGCCAACGAGCACTGGCGTGACGATGCTTCACCATCAACTCCCCTATACCTATTTGGTGTGGCTGCGGCCGGACGATGAGTACGCTCAGTTCGACAACCTGAGAATCGCGCCCGACGTACGGACACCGATTTTGGTGGTCGGCTCGGATTCGGATGAAGCGTTGCCGCCGATATTCACCCGTGCGGTTTTTGACGCGATCCCCGTGACGACCGCCAAGCGCCTGGTCATCCTGAAAAATGCTGGACACTCGGAATATTTCGCCGACGAATTATTTTGGCAAGCTGTGGCGGCCTTCTTCGCCTTTCCGGCCAAGGATTCTTATGTCGGATTCATTCCTGAGTCACGAATCATCGGATAGTCCAGTCGGCATCGTTTCCGCTCTCCGCGAACTCGATGTTCACGGGATACTTTTTATTGCATCCGGACACTATCCATAGCTCTTTCCAACGCCGGTTGCCGGGCGTGCCGACCGGCATGGCGGTGACATAAATATCGACATCGCCGAGATTGTTGCATCCCATCGCGCCGACCTTGCCGGCGACCCCGACTTTCGCGTCGCGGACAAGATTGGCATTGGCCAAGGTTCCGTGCTTTACCGTCCCCGGCGGCAGTTTCTCATCGGCAACGGCTCTGAGCTGAATGACAGAAAGTAGCGCTGCAAGCGTGATTAGTTTGTGCATGTAATCCTCCATGCAAGACTAAACCGAATGCGGGGGGTAAAACCGTCACGCATCTCGGCGTGACGGTCTGCCGCCGCGGCAATGCTGCAGTGCCGATTACCGGCCCAGTCCGTCGCAGACGATATTGGTCGAGCCGCTCACGCTGCCGACACTCGCTGAGATGGTCGCATTGCCGTCCTTGTAAGAGTGCGGCTCTTTGCACATGACCAGTCCCACGGACACCGTCGCTACACTCGTCGCGCTGGAGTACCAGTTCGCCGTTGCGGTGACATCTTTCGTCGCGCCGGAGGCAAAGTAACCGATGGCCTTCAGCTGGCGCTTGCCGCCGGCGGGAATTTCACAGTAATTCTCCGGCGTGACTTTGATGTACTTGAGCTGTTGTGCTTGGCAGGCGACACCGATCGATGCAGTGATACTGCCGCTGGTCGCGCTGATCGTTGCGGAGCCGTTGCTGCTTAAGTTTGCGTTGCATGTCACGAGCCCGGCGGCTGATACCGTGGCGACGCTCGAGACGCTGGAACTCCACTGAACCGAACTCAGAGGTTGCGAAGGTCCGGAGGAGAAGTTGCCCGTCGCCGTCAGTTGTCCTGTGCCGCCGGCCGGCAGCGTGAGCTGCGAGGGTGCGATCGTGATGGACTGAAGCACGGGAGCCAAGCAGGTGACTGTCGTCGAGCCGGTGGTGGTGCCGGTGGCGGTGGCACCGGTTGCCGAGATGGTCGCGGATCCTGAGGCGCTCGCGTTGGCGTTGCAGCTCACGAGACCTGCGGTCACCGCAGCCACGCTCGGCGCACTGGAAACCCACGTGGCCGAGGCGGTGAGATCTTTTGTTGACCCGTCGGTGTAAGTGCCTGTGGCCGTCAATTGCGCCGTGCCTCCGGCCGCGACTTGCGGCGCCGCCGGCGTCACGCCAATGGATGACAATGCGATGACCTTTACCATCGCCTGTGTGAAGCTGGTGATGCTGTTGCCCGCGGCCGCCGTGCACATGAGCTGGGCGGTGTAAGTGCCCAGCGTGCTGAGCGCACCGGTCGACACCGTACCTGAACCCGATACGGTCGCCGGCGTGAGGAAGGTGCCGTCGCTCGCCGAGATCGAGCACTGGGCCGGCGGAAAAGATAGCGGGAAGGCCGCCGTAGCGGGACCCCAGGTCAGCGTTGCCGCGGCGGGGCTCGCGGAGCTCAACGTGACCGTCGCCGGCGTCGGCGTGAGCGCGACGCAGGGCGGAACGTTGGTCGTCGGCCATTCAGCATTGGCCGACTGCATCAAAAAGTACAGATCGATGGGCAAGAAAATATTGGCGAGCCGCCCGTCGATGGCACCCGCCGGATTGGGGTTGCCGGGCGGTGGCGCGCCTAAGAAGGCAGGCAGATGAGCGCGCACATAAGCATCTGCGGTGGCCAGCGAGTTCATCGCACAGCTATAGCCGTTCGATGAAGATTCGGCGAGACCGCCGTTGAAGAAGGTTTGCGCCTGATTGACGTAGCCCTGCACGGTTGCGGCGACGCTGGGATCGATCTGGGAACTTGCCGCGCTGATGGTGCTGGTCAGGTTGGTAAATTTATCGGTGACGAAACCGGGCAGGCCGGCAGGCATGCCGTTTTGCGCGCTGTTCAATCCCAGGCCATAGGCCACCATGGACAGCACGTGGGTGTGTCCGCCGCCGCTGTCGCAGAACCCTGAGAGATCGACGAAGTAATTGCTGCCCGGCGCGGGTCCTCCCTCGACCACGCTGCCTTCGATCAAGGGCAGATCGGAGCGCGGCGCCCAGGCGAAGACTTCCAGCTGAGGGCAGGTGAGGTTCAAGGGTCCGGGGAGGTCGATGTTCGGATCGACGGTGTGCTGAATGAAAGTATTGTTGACGTTCTGATCGATGGTCTTTGCGGTCCCCTTCACGACCACGAATCCGGCACCCGTGGGCCCGGAGTGGCCGCACATGGAGCCGGGAAGCACGGTGCTCGGGAAGCCAGGACAAAAATTGGCGACGTCCAGATTACCGCCGGCGCAACTCCAGGAGGTTCCGACCACCGTGACGCGCGGATCGGATTTCACGACACAGCTCTCTTCGAGCAGCGGCGCTGCAGGCGGAATCGTGCCGGAGCCCGAGAGTTGCGTCGTCAGCTGGGGTCCTAAGGGGGCGCAGGCCATGGGTGCGACGCAAGCCGTCACGGGCACTGAGCCCGAACTGCTGACCGCGAGGCCTTGCGGATCCTTGTTGCCGGTGCTCAAGGAAGTCAGCGGCAGATTCGTGCCGCTCGCAGGCGGCGCGCCGAATTGCAGGATCTTGCCCCGCCCCGGCGTGAACTGTGCGACGAAGGCGTAGGTCAGGGTCGAGTACGTGCCCACTTTGATGCGCTGTAGTCCGAGCCCTAGGCCATTGGCGAAATCCGAAACCATTGCGCCGCTGGCTGAGTCAAAACGCATGACGCGGCCGCCCAACGTGGTGAGCAGCAAGCTCACACCATGAGTGGCATCGGCCGGCCAGATATCCATGCCGATCGGCAACGTGCCGCGCAACAGCGAAGGGCTGACCGCGGTGGAAGTAGGATTGTTGAGGGGTGTGTGCGGATTCGCGAGCACGCTCATGATCGCAGCTTGCGAATAGACCGTTACGCGCGCATTGAAAATATCGTTGGACAGCACGAGCACATCGCCCACATTCCAGGCGGGCGCTGCGCCGCCGGCGGAGTTCGCCGCGGTGGTTGCGACCAGGACTTCAGTGACAATGCCGCAGGTATTGTCGATCAATATCGGCGCGCCGTAGTTGCCGGTGGCCGCGTTGAAGGGCAGTACCCAGAGCGCGGGCTTGGTGTCGAACGGCACGCCGGCTGAAATGACGAACACATTGCCCGCGACGTCGGCGGAGAGGCTCAAGGGGTACTTAGGACCCGAACTCTGGTGTGTCCACGTGAAGATGGGCGTCGCAACCGCGTAGCTCGCCGGACCCGGGCCCGGGTAACGCAGGATGCGCCCGTTCTCCGCATCGGCCACGATCAAGTCCATGGCGCTGGTCACCGAGTTTGGAACGCGCGCGACCGCGAAGAAACTGCCCTGCGTTGCCGCATCGGTATTGAGAACCTGGGTACCGGTAATGAGCGCGCCGGTGTTGGCGGGCGTGTTCGGCGTCACGGTGACGTTGTACAGCGCATCGCCGTTGCTGTTCACGGCGGTCAACCCAAATTGCTCTACGGGAACGGTTTGTGCGTGGACGGAAGCAAAAGCCAGCAATGCCGCTGCAGCTGCGGTGAACCTGAATTCCATCGACATCCCCTCAATAGTTCTTGGTTTTGTGGGACATCGCACGTTGCGGTGCGGCCCCTTCTCGAAGTGACGCCTACGCTAACACAATGACGTGTCAGGATGTCACAGCGCTTTTCGCGTTATGTCACGGGGTTGCGGGATTTTGTTGCGTCGCCTCAGCGACTTGCGTTTTTTCGCGCCGATGCAGGTTGTCGAACCAGGTTTTTGCCAGCGTCTTGTAGATCAACGGCAATTCACCGTTCTTGCTCAAAATCGAGTAACCGTGAGCGAGAGGCTTCTCGGCCTCGGCGTACCGGCCCAAACCCGTCAGCGCCGCGCCTTCCGCGCATTCGGCGAGCGCGGTGCGCCAATGGTCAGGCGACAATGCGGCCGTATAGATCGCCTTCGCGCCACGCGCCGACGCGATCGCCGCCGGATAATTCTTCTCGTCGACTTGTAGGATCGCGAGCGCAATGAGGCTCGAGGCCACGTCGGGGTGGTGTGCGTCGAAGAGACGCTGACGCATCGCCAGGCCCTCCTGTAGGTAAACATCGGCTTCCGTGTACTCGCCGGCGATCGTCAGCCAAGAACCGATCACGTTTAAGATCCGTGCCGTCTCGGGGTGATCCGGCGGATAGGCTTTGCGATAGGTCGCGAGCACCTGCCGCATGTTTGAGAGTGCCTCGCTGGTTTCGCCGCGGTCGGACTGCAACGAGGCAAGATTGGCCAGCGTGCGCCCGACCTCGGGGTGGTCGGGCCCGAGCAAGTCGCGCCGCATCTCGAGCGATTGCCGGTAGAGCTTTTCAGCGCCGGCCAGATCGCCCCGGTCCTGCTCGGTCATCGCAACATTCTCGAGCCCGTTGGCAATTTCCGGATGTTTGTCGCCCAGCAGGCGCCGGTTCATCGCGAGGGATTCCCGGTAGAATTTCTCGGCGCCGCTCGAGTCGCCTTTCTCGTAGAGCAGCAATCCCATGTCATTGAGCACCTCGGCGAGATCCGGATGCGGTTCCGTGCCGCGCAGCTCGCGCTGCATGGCCACGGCGCGCTCCATCAGCGGAATCGCGGCGGCCAGATTGCCGCCGTCGTCGACCGCCCGGGCCAGATCCTTCAGTGTCCGCGCGACCGCCGGATGTGTTGCGCCATATAGAGCCTTTTGCCGCTCGAGCGCCTCGCGCAAATTCTCCTCGGCGTCCTTGTAGCGGCCCTGCTTGGCAAGCAGGGTGCCAAGGCCGTAACGCGAGCTGGCCAGCTTTTCCTGATTTTGGCGATCTTTGAGGCCGGCCGATTCGATGCGGATGGCCTCGCGATAGGCTTTCTCGCCTGCATCGTAATCGGCCTGCAGCGCCATCAACTCGCCCTGATGGCTCAAGGAGTCCGACAGGTCGAGAGGATCGAGCCCCGACAACTGGCGCCGCTTCGCCACCGCGCCATCGATCAAGGGCCGCGCTTGGGCGTATAGCCCGAGGCCCATGTAAACCGTCCCCACGGTATCCATTAGGGTGGCTTGAATTTCCGGCTCTTTCGCCAGCTCACCCTGGATGCGCACCGCTCCCTTGTCGAGCATTTCGCGCGCCGTCACCGTGTTGCCGCGCGCCTCGCTGGGATCGAAGATCTTGAAGAGCTCGACCAGAAACTGCGTGGCCTTCTTGGAGGTGCGAGCCTCGGCTTCGGCGCGCAGGGTCTGGCGCTGCGCGGCGGCGCGCTGCACCAGCGCGTAGGCGGCAAGCCCGGTGGTCAGCACCATGCCGGCGGCCGCTGCGCAGGAGAAGGCGAACAGGCGCGCATTGCGGCGTTGTTGTTCGCGCCGGCGCAGCGCGTCGAATCCGACACCGAGCAGTCCCGAAATGAGCTTGAGCTTGGCGTTGTTCTTGCCGTCCTTGCCCGGACGCGCGTCGGCCGCAATCGGTTCGGTCCTGACGGTGCTTAAGTTGCCGTCGCTTCCCAAGCGATAGCGCAGGGCAGGGGGAAAGCATTCCTCGTCCTCGCGTCCGGGCAGGTCGCTGGCATACGGTTCGCCGCCGACGATGATGCAGAGGATCTGGTGTTCGCGTCCAAGCCGCTTGAAGGCGAGGATCTCTTCGTTGACCCACTTCGATTTGGCGGAATTGGGCGAGCAAATGATGATCTGGGCGGCGGATCCCGCAAGTGCGGCATTGATTAGCGCCCCCAGATCGGTGGCACTGGGGAGCTCGTCGCGATCCTTGAAAATGGGCGTCAGGCGCTTCGGCACCTGGCCTTGAGCCGTGGCGGTGCCGATTAAGACCTTCGGCGGCCGGTAGCGCTCCAAGGCCCTATGCAGCCAAGAAGCCCAAGCCGCATCGCTGTGGCTGTAGCTGATAAAGGCGCGGTACTTCGGCGCGTCCACTGATATCCATCCCTAAGGGCGCTCAGATTGAACGCCCGTAGAGTCACTTTAGCAAATACGGCCGCAGATATCGGGGCGAAGCGACGAACGTCGCGTGAAGATTTGCGTTGCGCCTCACCCCTATGTAGACTTACGAGTAAGGGTAGGAAGACCCGCGCGATTTTTTCTTTAAGAGGAGAATCGTATGGCGATGGGAGACCGTGGCGCAAACCTTGGCGGATCTGCAGTATGGCGGATTGAAGGCAATCGGCTTCGTGAATAACAACCTGTACTAGGTGGCGGAGCGATCGATCGCCACGACGCGCGAGCGTGCCTGAGCACGCTCAACGATGGCCTCGCGGCCGTCCGCTGAGATGTCGAAATCGCGAACGTCGAAATCGGCCGGCATGTGCGTGAGCTGTTGCATCGCGCCTGACGCCAAATCGACCATCCAAAGATTCTTGTGCTGAATCTCGCCTTGCAGAAACACCAGCTTCTGGCCTCCGGGCAGGAGAACCAGATGGCGCGCGCCACGCGTCAGCTCGAGCGGCGGCAATGCGTGCGGCGCATTGTCCGCGGTCGCGGCTTTGACGGTGAATTTGGTGCCGACGTCGGGCCCGGAGTAAATCACGAAGCGGCTGTCGGGCGACCAGACCGGGTCGACCGAGTAGGCGCTGACAAGGGGTGCAGGCGGCTTTTCCTCGAGCGAAATGCGGAACAAATGCGGGACGCCGTTTTCCTCCGCCGCCGAAGTGATCGATTTGCCGTCAGGTTCGAAGGCCGGGGCGCCGCGCAGCTGCAGCGAGTCGGACACGACTCTCAGGTGCGAGCCGTCGGATGCCATGGAGTAGAGCAGGGTCTGATCGCGCTGTTTAACCGAGAATGCAATGAAGCGTCCATCGGCCGAGACTGCGGGACCGCCGATGATGCGTGCATCGCTCCCGGTCCACAGCTGCGTCGGCGACGCGCCGGTGATTTTCCAGATGCCTTCGCCCGTGCCCACGGCTGTCACGTAAAGCAAATAATTCGGACCGACTCGCGGCGTGAAGCCGGCGCCGGTGGTGAGCGTGATCCGCACCGGCGCTGATGCGCCGTCCGGCGCCGGCGCGCCCTCCGGTTCGGCGAGAGGCACGCGCCACAGCGTGCGCGCCGGCTCCGACACGGTCGCGACCACCCTGTGTCCGTCCGCGCTGGCCGCGAGGGAGGTGTATTGCTCGACCCCGGAAGTCAGCCGGTGGGGTACGCGGCGCTCGGCATCCATGCCGTACAGCCATGGTCCCGACCCGTCAGAGGCATTGGCGAGATAGAGGAGAGTGCGCTGATCCACCAGCACCGGATAGGTGAGGCGGGCGGTTTGCGCGGTGATGCGCTCGGGATTCTCGCCGCGAACGCCGACTCGCCAGACGTCCAGCTGGTCGGGAAGGGTCCCTTTGATGAAGTAGATCAGGTCGTTGGGTGCCCAGACCGGGAAGTGGCTGTGCAAACCAGGCGGCGCAATCAAGATCGGCGGACTGCGCGAAAGGCCTTTGCCGTCACTGACGAACAGCGGATCTCCTGCCCCCGGCGTGTGGTAGGCGACTTGCTTGCCGTCGGGCGACCACACCGCCTCGGCGACACCTTCGAGAAGCGGCCTTGGCTCGCCGCCCAGCGTGGGCACTGCCCAGATGTTGATGTCCTCGCCTCGCGGGCGCGATGGGCTGCGAAGCCAAAACGTCACGAGCGCGCCATCCGGCGAGAAACCCAGCGTCCGGATGGACGGATTGATGAACTCGCCGTCGATTCCATGCGTGAGGTTGTGAAACTGACCCGAGCCCACTTGCGTCACCCAGACGTCGGTGCGGCCGCCGCGATCCGAAAGAAACGCCACGAACTGCCCGTCGCGGGACACGGCGGCCGCTTCGTTTTGTCCATCGAAACCGGTGATCGACTGGTAAGCAGCGCCTGCGATCGGATTGCGCCAGAAGTGATCACTGCGTTGATACGAAATGAAGGTGACGACTGCGATGACTCCGAGCGCTGCCGTGGCGGCCGCGAGGACCCATCGACGCCGCGCCCCGGATGCGGGCGCCGCTGGCCCGGCGGCGGGAGTCTCGCCCGGAGACTCCGTCCCGCTTAAGGGAACCTGCTCACTGCGGCTCTGCATCCACGCGTCCAGCTCCGAGCGGAACGCATACACCGAACCCATTTTGTCGTGCAGCTGGCGATGGACGGGCATGCCCTCGCGCTTCTCCCATCGCTGCACGGTCGTAACGTCGCGCTTCAGATAGACGGCGATCTTCTTCCAGGAATCCAGCCGACCTTCGTTCGATCGCTGCGGCTCGTCGGCAGGTGGCTTTTCCATCGCGCAGGGCTTCTCCACTCTTGGCCAACCATTCTAGGGGTGAAGCGCCACGGCGGCAAAGCAGGGACGGCAAAGGACGGCATTTAGCGGCATCGGGCGGATTCCTTGCATTGCTGTTTGACCGGCCTGGGGAGGGCGTTCGATGGTGTAAGCGCCTAAGCGGCGACAGCGCCTGCTGCGGCAGCGGACTCAAACACTGGACATAAAATGGGAGCTTTTAAGATGATGAACTCGACACTGAGATGGATGGCGCGCAGCGGCGCGGTACTTGCCGCTGCGACCGGACTCGGCGGACTGACGGCGGCAACGGCGGACGATCATTCTCGCACTCCGACGCACTTCAGCGGCCTGATCAACGACTTCACGCCGTCGGCAGCGGTTACCAAGGGCGGGCCGTACGTGATGGCCGGCAAATGGTCATTGGAGGTGGATGAGCGGCACGGCACCACTCGATTTGAGGCGGCGATGAACATGGAGACCTCGGATTACGGAATCTCGGAGACCGTAACCAATGCGGATGGAACGACGCAGCCCTTGGTGAACAAGGACGATCCCACCACTCGGGGTGCGCACACCCACCACATCCTCATGACCGACGGGGTGATCGGCACCGATTGGGCGACCGCCTGTCCGGCATTCAGCCCGGCCGTCGCCGATGGCTTTGTGATCAGGGGTAATGCGTTCATCACGGGGAACGGCGCCCCGGCGCCGTTCGGTGCCTCGCCGCTCACGCTTTGCGTCCTGGGAGCCGCGAATGTAACGTTCTCGAACTTCACCATGGCTTTCGGTGCCAAGGCCAACACCCATTTCGGCAGTCAGCCGATTCATGGCGTCGTTCTGCGCTGCGATGGACCGTGGGGCATCGATTCGAAGGAGTGCCGGGTCGAGGAATAGTCTCAAGCTTCAAAGCGCCCGTTTGCGGCGCGGCCGTGAGGGTTGCCTCGGCTGCGCCGCCACTGGCGCTTAAATTTATTGCTTACCTTTGTCGAATTGGCTGATCTCCGATCGTCTTAAGCTTATAGCGAGCGACCGGAGACCCCCAATGTGCCCGTTTTGCGCAACGACTGCCGTATTGACCGCTGCCAGCGCGGCAACCGCAACAATTGCGATCTCGACCTTGGGATTCGACTTGATCCGGCAATTAGTAGCCGGCGCCAGGTCGCTGACGGGAACTGTTCCGGCGCCACGAGTCGAATCCGACTAGACCAGGAGAATCAAATGACCGTTGACCCATCGCCGGTACAGCCGGCCCGTATCGTTTCCAAAGATGAATGGCGCGCGGCGCGCATTGCGCTGCTGGCAAGAGAGAAGGAACTGACGGCGATGAAGGATGCGCTCGCGGCCGAGCGCCGTGCGCTGCCGTGGGTGCGGGTTGAGAAGGATTATGTATTCGATGGTCCGAACGGCCCCGTGACCCTATCAGAGCTCTTTGCGGGCAGGAGCCAGCTGTTCATCAAGCATTTCATGATGGGACCCGGACAGTCGCATCATTGCGTCGGGTGTTCGCTCGAGGTCGATCACCTGGCGGGAATCCGGGTTCATCTCGAGAACCACGACCTCTCCTACGCCGTGGTGGCGCGCGCGCCGATCGAAGAGATTGAACGGCTCAAGCGCAGAATGGGCTGGGACTTCCCGTGGGTGTCGTCCTATCGCAATGCGTTCAACTTCGATTTTCACGTGTCGTTCACGGATGACGAAATCGCGTTGGGCCGAGGCACCTACAACTATGGCGAGGTGGGCGTGAGCCCGGCCATGATCGATCTGTCGGGCGACAGCGTGTTCATTAAAGATGACGAGGGGCAGGTTTATCATACGTACTCGACCTACGGCCGCGGCGGCGAACAGTTCTTAGGCATTTATGCCTATCTGGACGTGACGCCGAAGGGGCGCGCTGAGAACGGCCCTTATCATTCGCTGCCCGATTGGGCCCGGCCGCATGACATGTACGGGCGCGGCGGCACGGTGGAGAACACAGGGCGCTATCACGCGGCTGAATGCGGCTGCGCGGCGCACATTGCCGGCGTCCCGGCCGCATCGGTCACTGCAGGAGAGCGCTGACATGAAAATTTATTGGATCAAAGCGCAGGCCCCGCGACGCGTGCTGGCGCTGGCAAAGCATCTCGGCATCGATGCCGAATTCGTCGCGGTCGATGCGAAGGCCGGGGGCTTAAGGTCGGCGGACTACGCTGCTCTTAATCCCAACAAGAAGGCGCCCGTGCTCGTGGACGGCGAGACCGTGCTGTGGGAGTCCTCCGCCATCATGGCCTATCTTTGCGACAAGGCGGGTTCGGACATGTGGCCGACGCGAACGGCCGAGCAAATCGAAGTGCTGCGCTGGCTATCGTGGAACGACTGTCACTGGGGACCCGCGGTTGGGCCGTTCTACTTCGAGCACATCGTCAGGTCGACTTTCGATCTGGGGCAGCCGAACCGTGAAACCTTGAAGGCGGCTGTGCCCGAACTCTTGAAATATGCGGCGGTGCTCGATGAGCATCTTGCGGGCCGCACCCACGTCGCGCTCGGACGGCTGACCATCGCTGATTTCTATGTTGCGGCGATGGCCAACTACTGGCGGGAATCGGAAATGCCGCTGGAGGGCTTCACCAACATCGTGCGATGGCTCGACGCTTTGAAGCGCATTCCCGCATGGGCCAAGCCCTGGCCCGAAGAGCGCGCGGCGCTCGCCGCAGCGAGCTGAGATCTTAGTGCCGGTGGCGCTGCAATCATTTTCAACACATGAACTGGAGTAACCAATGAAGAATTACCTGGCGGTTTTTGTCGGCACGAGCACTTCGCCTAAAGTAGTTGAGTTTTTCGCGATGGAAGAGGCCAAGCGCAAGAAAGTCGAGGCGGCCGGCATCAAAGCGTGGGGCGATTGGATGGCGGCCCACAATTCGGCGATTGTCGGAACGGGAGGACCTCTCGGCAAGACCAAACGCACCACGGCGCAGGGCATTGAGGACACCAGGAACAATTTGTCGGGCTTCGTGATCGTCAAGGCCGAATCGCACGAGGCCGCGGCCAAGATGTTCGAAAACCATCCGCAGTTCACGATATTTCCCGGCGACGGCGTCGAGGTCATGGAAGTGCTGCCGATTCCCGGTCAAGCGCCGAACTAAACGATTTTGATTCGCGTGCATGGCGAGTCGTGATTAGACTCTGCCATGCACGTTTTTCTATACGCCCTCGGCGCGGCCCTGATCCTGATCGGATTGGCGGGTGCCGTGGTGCCGATGCTGCCCGGCATTCCCATCATTTTCGGCGGCATCTGGCTCGTCGCTGCGGTGGATCACTATCAGCATGTAAGTTCCGGCTGGCTGATCGGCATTGGCGTCATCGCGGCTGTCGGATTGATCCTCGATTTCACGGCCGCAGCGCTCGGTGCCAAGCGCGTCGGCGCGAGCGCGCAGGCGGTGGCCGGCGCGCTCATCGGCACTGTCGTTGGACTGTTCCTTGGGATACCCGGGCTGATATTCGGACCGTTCGCCGGGGCGCTGATCGGCGAACTCTTGGCCGGCCGCACGCTCGAGCGTTCGGCGCATGTCGGGGTCGCGACATGGGCCGGACTGATCTTCGGCACTTTGATGAAGCTGGCCGCCTCCATTATGATGGTGGTGCTGTTCGCCGCCGCGTGGCTGTGGAACGGCAGCCGCTAGCTCGCGGCGATCCGTCAATGTCCGTGCGAAGACTTGCCGTTGTCCATGGCAATCATTTGAATCTCAACGATCCCGGTGTTCGGCAGCAGCTCCGTGCTGCCCACCGCAGTCCACGCAGGCTTCGGACCGTGCATGAATTCTTCCTTGACCTGCTCGAACGCCTTGAACTGATCGTCCTTGCTGCCTGCAAAATTAGGCCCCTGCCAGACATGAAATGAATTGATCATGACGACGTCGTCGAAGCTCGAGTCGGCGGCGTTGAGAATGGCCTCCAGCCTGCGAAAGCCCCGCCGAACCTGGGCCTTGAATGCTTCCACATCGGTTCCCTCATCGGCGCGACGTCCCACCACCACGCCCGAGATGAATACCAGATTGCCGGCACGGCGTACCGCGGCATATCCGTATTGATCGTAATTCTGCTTGTCTGTCGTCGTCGGCAGAATGACCTCGCCGTTGCGCGTTGGAATGTGCAGCGGAGTCCACGGCGCCTGTGCCGGCGCGGGAGCGGGTATTTGGGCGAACAGGGGTGCGGCGCTCGTGAGCGCAATTGCCAATAGCCAATCCATGTGCCTCACTCCTCAGTCGTCTACTAGCGAAGATGCTTGCCGAGAAAATCCATGGTGCGCTGCCAAGCCAGCTGTGCAGCTTTTGGGTCGTATTTCAGAAACGCCAGATTTTTCGAATCGGCCGTCTCATTTGCGAAGGCATGTTTTGCATCGTAGCGATGGAACTCGAATGCGACCGCCGCGTCGCGCAGCTTCTTCTCCAGTTCGTCCACCTTTGCAATCGGAAACGCGGTGTCGTGAATGGCCCAGTGCCCCATTAATGGAATTTTAATTTTGGAAGCGTCCACGTACTCGAGCGGTGGATACCCATACCAGACGACTCCGGCGCTGAGTTCGGGAACATTCACCGCCGCGAGCAGCGTCAGGGCGCCGCCCATGCAGAATCCGGTCACCCCAACCTTGGGGCTGCCCAAGGACTTCAAGTGCAGGACCGCGCCGCGCACGTCCTGACCGGCTGCATCGCCGAAATTAAGACCGTTCATCAGATGCTCGGCTTCGTGAGCCTGCAACGCGACCTTGCCTCGATATAGATCCGGCACGAGTGCGCGGTAACCCGCCGCCGCGAACTTGTCGGCGACGCCTTTGATCTGATCGTTGAGACCCCACCATTCTTGGATGACCACAATGCCGGGCGCATTGCGGCCTTGAGCAGGTTCAGCGAGGTAGCCATCGACGCTTTGGCCGTCCGGCCGCTTATAGACCATCATGTTGCGTTTATAGCCGCCCGCGCTGTCTAAGACAAGGCGAGAATCACTCGAAGTATCGTGCTTCGACCGCCACGCGCTCGGCGAATGCGTCGCCCAGAATGCGGACCTTGGAGTCGAACAGCTCGTCGATTGGGCTGGAGTCAAGCACCTGTTCGGTCAACTGAGACAAAATGGCCTGATCCGCTGCAGCGTCCCGTCCAACCAGATCATTCACTTGTTCCAGGAATGCAGGATCATAAACCTCCCGTTCCAAGGAAATATGCACCTGCATGCCGCGACAAATTTTCGATGCGAGTTCTTGCTTTCGAAAATATGAATCCGCAGAGTCGTAGTCTTCGAACCAGCGCAACAGTTCGGTGTTGTTTTTCGTGAGCACGGCGGAAACAATCGTCGGGCTGTTCATGTTCGCTCCGAAGTGACGGATGTTAAGTAGTCAAGTATTCGGCTCCCCGCGCCGCGGAGGATGTAAGAATATAGGCTACAGTGGCGTCAGCCGGTCACTGATCATGGGGTACGCCTCGCGGGAGAAACCTTAGGGTATGCGCGGCAAACTAATTCAACGCTACTTCGCCGGACTCTCCGGAAGCACCTTTTTACTGGCGTTTTCAAGTTTTTTTGCCGACATCTCCACCGAGATGCTGTATCCGGTGCTGCCGACCTTTCTCACGCAAACGCTGAAGGCGAGCGGCAGTATCGTCGGCCTCGTCGATGGCTTTGCGCAGGCCACGCAGAACATCGTGCAAGGATTCTCCGGGGCGCTGTCCGACAAGCTCAAAAAGCGCAAATCCATCGCGCTCGTCGGCTATTTTCTTGCGGCACTGGGTAAACCGTTGATGGGACTGGCCACAGTATGGCCAGGCTTCTTCGCCGCACGGCTGCTGGATCGCATCGGCGCCGGCACGCGCTCACCGCCGCGCGATGCCCTGATTGCAGCCTCGGTGCATGAGAAGGACCGGGGCCGAGCCTTCGGGCTCGAAGGGGTCGGCGATAATGCGGGCGCTTTTATCGGACCGTTGCTGGCGGTGGCGCTGCTGTATGCGATGCACATCAACATCCGCAGCATTTTTTATCTCGCACTCATACCGGGCCTCCTGGCATTCGGCTTGGTGCTGTTCGTGTCGGATCGGCCCGCGGTGGTACAGGCAAAATCGAAGCTGGATTTCCATGTCCGCTTTCCGGCCGGCTACTGGAAGTACCTTGCAGTCACCGGATTATTCAATCTCGGCAACTCGAGCAACGCCTTTCTCATATTGCGCACCCAGGATGTCGGCATCTCGCTGCAGTCCACCATCTTGATCTACGCCGCGTTCAATCTGGCGGCGGCGCTGATCTCTTATCCTGCGGGTGCATTGTCCGATCGCGTCGGCCGGAAAGGCGTCTTGTTGGCCGCGTTCCTCATTTTCACCGCCGCCTACTTGGGATTCGCGCTGACGCAAAGCCATATGCTGATCATCACGCTGTTCATTCTTTACGGCTTGTTTCAAGGGATATTCCGTGCCGTCGGCAAGACTCTCGCAACCGACTTGGTCCCTGAGTCGTTGCGCGCCAGCGGCATCGGCTGGTACAGCACGACAGTCGGCATTTTTCAGCTGCTCGCCAGCCTCATTGCGGGAACTCTGTGGGATCGGGCCGGGCATACAGCGGTGTTTTTTTATGGCGCGGCAATGGCTGCAGTGGGTGCCGGGATGCTTCTGGCCTTCGATCCGCGCGTAGGAGAATCCGCACCCCGGGATGGGTGACCGCGGAATTGCCTGCGCACCCCATAGAGGCCACCTTTGGCTATCGGAGGTGTTTCATGAGCCGACGACTTTCCATAATACCGGCAATGATTGCTATGCTCATTTCTGCGGCCGCTCTTGGCGATGATTTGAAAAACGCCTCATTCACGCCGCGCGAAATGGCCCACTGCATGATGAAGCGCTTGAGGGCCCACAATTCGGAGTCGTATCGCGACGCTTTCAAGACCTGTAAGCAGCAGTTTGATACAGCGGAAGCGGCGCGCAGCACCGAGACGGCGATGACGCAGACAACGCCGCCGGAGCCGGCGAAGCCCTGAACTTATTGTTGAATGTCGATCTCGAAGGGCCCCGCAGGAAACCCGGAACGATCGTATAAATTGCAGAGCGGCGCATCGCCCCAACAGAATCGCACGCGCGTTGCGTCCGCAACAGCGCTCGCGTCCAGAGAAACCCGGTCGTGCTGCACGCTTGAATCGACAAAGCGGCAGCTATTCTGTGTACTCCCGCACAATTCGAATCCGACGGCACGAGTCGCGCTGTACGTGACGAGCGCTCCGTCGATGCCGTCGAAGTGCACCTCGATGCGATCGCCCGAGCGCATGGCGAAACGCGGCACTGGACCCGAGGCCGAAAGCGTTTCGCCATAAATCAGATGCCGCGCCGCCCGCGCCAGTCGGCGGCCCACGGCCTGCTTGTTGGGGGGATGCAGCTCGTCCGCTTCGCCGACATCGATGGTCACGGCCAGCGCGGCGTGTGCATCGCCTAAAACCGCGCGGCGCTGCGCTTCGCGAAGATTGGCCCAGTCGGATGCGGCAGGCAGGATCGATGGTTTGCCGAAATTCGGCAGCTCGACGATGAGGAAGGGCAACGCGGCGCCGAATTCGCGCCGCCAGTCGTGCATCAGCGCGGACAGCAGCGCCTGATACTTCGCGGCATCTACGGCGTTCGATTCTCCTTGATACCACAACACCCCTTTCAAGCCGTATGGCAGCAGCGGTGCGATCATTGCATTGTGAATGCTCGATAAACCGCCTAGCGGGTCCCAGGCCGCGCGGGGCGGAAGCCCCATGCTCTCGGGTACCGGTTGATAACGCCATTGACCACCCAATGCCGCCGTGCTTCCGTCGGCAAAGCGCAGAGTCATGTGATCCGCTGGCCCGTACATGCCGCCCGTACCCCAGGTACTGAGCACATTGACGACAATGGAATTCTCGCCTGCGCGCAGCGTCGCGGGCGGGATCCCGTAGCTGCGCTCGGTGGCATAGCCGAACGAGTTGCCGATGGGCCGGCCATTGACCCAAGTTTCATCGACTTTATCTATGGCGCCCAGATTCAATGTCGCCGTGGCCGCAGCCTGTTGAGCCGTCAGCATCACGCTGCGTTGAAACCACACCATGCCGTCATGATTCTTGAGCTCGGGCACGCCCCAGGTCTTCCAGTCGCGCATGGGTTCCGGTGCGGCGCGCCAGGCCGCGCCCGATTCCTTCCAAGGCGTCGAGTGAGCGCCATCGCGCCACCACTGCTCCCACAACTCGCCGTGCCGGTCATTGCCCGTCTTTGGATCGCGCGCGTACAGGCGCAACTGGTCGAGGCGCGCATCAAAACCGCCGACACCTCGCAGTGCTGCGTCGCTCATCCAAGGCTCGATGCGCGAGCCTCCCCAGGACGAATGAATGAGGCCTAGGGGTACCGGCACTGATTTCTGCAATTCACGCGCAAAGTAGTAGCAAACTGCGGAAAAATCCCGGACGCTGTCGGGCGACACTGACGTCCACGCGACCGGGTTCTGGAAATGCGCCAGCGGCGCGGCACTGCTGACGCGCGCGACGCTCATCAGGCGGATCCTGTCGTTCTTGGCGGCTGCGATTTCTCCCGCGGCGTCCAACGATCTCGTCATCGCCAATTCCATGTTCGACTGGCCTGAGCAGAGATACACATCGCCCACCAAAACATCCGTGATGGACTGGCTGCGGCCGGACTGCGTACGCACGGTGAGCGTAAAGGGACCGCCGGCGGGCAGCGCCGGCAGCGCGGCGCGCCAATGGCCTGTAGCGTCCGCGCGTGTATCGAGCGTGGCGGCGCCCATCGAGAGCGTGACGCGATCGCCGGCGGGTGCCTCACCCCATACCGGAATCGAGCGGTCGCGCTGCAGGACCGCGTGATCCTGGAACATCTCGTGCAGCAGGTGAGGCGGCGATGCCGGATCGGCCATTGCAGAGTGGGACGCGAGCACGACGCCGGCCATCGACGCGGGTCCTGCGACGCAGGCGATGCCTGCTATCGAGCTCAACAAATTGCGCAGCTGGTTTTTCAAGGCCAGCGTTGCGATGGTTCGCACAAAGCACCTGACGCCGATTCCTGGTAGCGCTATCGTAGCGTCCACATGATCTTGGATCCACCCGTCGCGGAGATTGTCAGCCTGACGCAAGGCGCGGCGCGCTGCGACATTTTGCCCCAAACGGGCGGCTGCATCGGCGCGTGGAGTTCGCGGGGCCAGGAGATGCTGCGCGCCGTCAGCGCCGCCGGCCTCGCGGCGCGCGATCCTTATGCCACCGCCGGCTTCCCATTGGTGCCTTTTTCCAATCGCATCGCGGAGGGCCGCTTCACTTGGCACGGCAAGACCGTGAGCTTGGTGCACAATTTTCCGCCGGAACCGCACGCCATTCACGGCGTGGGATTCGAGCGCCCCTGGCAGGTGTTGAATCGCACCAGCGACTCGCTGCTGCTGGCGTTGCTGCACCGGCCGGACGCAAGCTGGCCGTGGGCGTTTGAAGCGCGGCAGCGCATTACCCTCACCGACGATGCACTCAGCTTGGACTTGAGCGCGGTAAACCTGGAGGCGCAGGCCGTGCCACTGGCCTTCGGTCATCATCCTTATATCCCGCGCAGCGGCGCACGGCTTACTTTTCATGCCGAGAAGGTGTGGCTCAACGGCGAGGACGGTTTGCCCTCCGAACTCGTCAAACCCGCCGGCGCTCTCGACTTCTCCAAAGGCTTGGCAGTCGAGCAGGGAGATGTGGACAATTGCTTTTCCGGTTGGAGTCGCGCCGCATACATTACGTGGCCGGACAAGCTTCAGGTGCTGGAAATCACCGCCTCCACCGGGCTGTCCAGCGTGGTGGTCTATAGCTGCAGCGAGCTCGGTGAGTTTTGCTTCGAGCCGGTCCCGCACGTCAACAACGCACTGAACCTCCGTACGGGACCTGGCATGCCGGTGATCGAGCCCGGCGGGAGCTACAGCGCGAGCATCCGTTTTCGCGCGATCAGAGGCAGCTAGCTCCGTTGGCTAGGCGCTCAACCCGCAACTCCCTCGCTGCTCTTCGCTTCTGCCAGGGCTTTCAGTCGAACGTAATCAGTCTTGCCGGTACCCAGAAGAGGAATCTCCGCGATGGGAAGCACGATGCGCGGAACGGCGAGCTCTGGCGCTCCTAAACTTTTTGCCGCTGCGCTCAACCGTTCCCGAGTCAGTCCGGATGCGGTCGTGAAGAGCACGATGGCCTCGCCTTTGCCCGGATCGCTGCGCGTCGATGCCGCATGGGAGTATCCGGGAGCGGCACCGGCCGCGATTTGCTCAACGACTTCCAGGGAGACCATTTCTCCGGCAATTTTGGCAAAGCGTTTGACTCGTCCCCGAATGTGCACGAAATCTTGGTCATCGATGAATACGATATCGCCCGTGTTGTACCAACCGTCGCGCAAGGATTCCGACTGGCTGATGACGCCGGGATTGTCGAACAGCAGGTATCCCTTCATGACATTGGGCCCCTTCACGTGCAGAACTCCGCCGTTCTGAACGCCGGGCACCGGCGTAAGCTTATGCTGCATCCCGGGAACCAGCTGTCCTACGCTGCCGCTGCAACAGGCCATGGGCACATTCACGGCAACCACCGGTGCGCATTCGGTGACGCCATATCCTTCGAGCACGCGTATGCCGAACTTCTCGATCCACAGGCCGCGCACTTCCTCGGAGAGCTTTTCCGCCCCCGCCACTACATAGCGCAGCCGTCCGAAGTCGTACGGGTGCGCATTTTTTGCGTAGTTGCCGAGAAAGGTGGAGGTACCAAACAGCACGGTGCAGTTGCGGTCGTATACCAATTCCGGGATTACGCGATAGTGAAGCGGCGATGGGTATAGAAAAACCTTTGATCCGGATACCAACGGCATGATTGCCCCGCAGGTGAGTCCGAAGGAATGGAACACCGGCAGTGCAATCATGAACTTGTCGAGCGGCGTGAAGTCCGCGAGCGCGCGGATTTGCGCCACGTTGGACAGGATCGACGCATGCGTGTGAACGACGCCTTTCGGCTTGCCCTCGGACCCGGAAGTAAACAACACGATGGCGGGATCGTCGGGCTCTTGCGCCACGCTGATGGATCGCGGAAAGATTTGCTGCCAAATGACGCAGATCTTGTCGCTGATCCCAAACTGCGCCCGGAGATCCTCGAGGTAATGGATTTTGATTTCAGTTAGCTGCGCGAGCACCGGCATCAAGCGCGCCTTTTCGACAAATGTGCGCGACGCGATGATATTTTTAATGCTCGCCGCGGCGCAGGCTGCCCGTAGGCCGTCCAGGCCGGCCGTATAATTCAACATCGCGGGAACGCGCCTTGTCGCAGACAACGCCAGAATCAGAGCCAATGTCGGAGCGGCATTCGGCGTCATGACGCCGACGATTTCACCGGCCTTCGTCAGGCGGTTGGAAAGGCGCGCGAGTCCCAACGACATTCTGAGCATGGAGCCATAGGACTCTTCCTCCATGCGGACGTCTTCCACCAAGCGATAGCTCGACCCGAACGTTGCCTTGGCATCCAAGAAGGCGTCGAACAGAGTTCGCCTGGGGCGCGTTGCCACCAGCATATCGAGCAGAATGCGGCGCATCAGTTCTCCAGCCCTGCGCCTGCGCAATTTAGCGGAAGGCAGTTCGGGCATCGGGATCCGGCGCCGCGGTTGGATGGCAATGTTGATTTTTGGCAGGAGCTTGCGCGGATAGATGCCGGCGAGCCGTCCGAAATAGCTGCGACCCGCACCCTCGATGCGCACGGGCACGACGACCGCGCCGGTCCGAGCGGCCACGAATCCTGCGCCGTCGTAAACCTTCATCAGCGAACCCGTGACCGTGAGCCGGCCTTCCGGAAAGATCACGACGGGGGTGCCGGTTTCGACCAGGCGAATGGTCTGCTTGATAGCCAAAGGGCTGGCAGAGTCAACGACCAAGTGCGGCACGAAGCTCAAGAGCCGACGAACCAGCCAACTCTTCGTGATCTGCGCATGCACCACGAAGGTCGCCGAGACCGGAAGGAAGACCGCGAGCAGCAGGCCGTCTAGGAACGACTCATGGTTCGCGACAATGAGGGTTCGATCGTTGGCAAAAACCGATTGGTCGCCGGTGACCCGGACCCGGAACAAAGTGCGCAACACTCCGCGCAGGAGCGATTTTCCGATGCTAGAGCTCAACTGGACTCAACAATTGCGTTCCGTCCCTGGCGGATGAGGTTCAAGTTCACACCAGAAGGGCGCGCAAGTCCATGGCCTCGGCGCGTATTCGGCGGCTGCGGCTCAAATGTGTGACCTGTTCGATGACTGGTTTCGTCCCGCAGCCTGGCCACCCTGGTTGATCTTTTCGCGCGCCGTCCAGCACCTGCTCAGCTAGCGGCGCCCTGATCGACTACACTGCCGGTGTCGTCAACCACCGCTGCATGCCGTTTTGGGCGGCAGCACCAATAGGAACGCAAAGTGCGGGCCGCCAAGGGGCTCCTATAGGGAGAAACTAGATTGAGCCAGCAACCGCAAGCAACCACCAACATGCCGTTGATTGCCGCCATCGTCGGTGTGGCTACCATCGGCGGCTTCATGTTCGGCTATGACAGCGGCGTCATCAACGGCACTCAGGAAGGCTTAAAAAGTACCTTCGGCTTGAGCGAAGCCTGGCTCGGCGTCACGGTCAGCGCGCTGTTGCCCGGGTGCGCGGTCGGGGCGTTTGCCGCCGGCCGGGCGGCGGACCGCTTCGGTCGGCGCCGCGTCATGCTGGCCGCGGCCGCGCTGTTCATCTTAAGCGCACTTGCATCCGGCGCCGCAGCATCCTCGGTAATGATGATCATTGCGCGTTTTGCCGCCGGCGTGGGCGTGGGCGCCGCGAGCGTGCTGTCTCCCGCATACATCAGTGAAGTGACCCCGGCAAGCATGCGCGGACGCCTCTCGAGCGTCCAGCAGGTGATGATCATCGCAGGTCTTACCGGCGCATTCCTCGGCAACTATTTCCTGGCGCACGTCGCGGGCCGCTCCACCGAAATATTGTGGCTGGGGTACGCGGCCTGGCGCTGGATGTTTTGGATGCAGGTCATCCCGGCGAGCATCTTTCTGTTGACCCTGTTGTTCATTCCGGAGAGCCCGCGCTACCTGGTGGCGCGCGGCCGCCACGATGAGGCTTTGGGTGTGTTGACGCGGCTGTTCGGCGGTGCCGCAGCAGCGGCGA
Source organism: Steroidobacteraceae bacterium (assembly GCA_036493935.1). Taxonomy (GTDB): domain Bacteria; phylum Pseudomonadota; class Gammaproteobacteria; order Steroidobacterales; family Steroidobacteraceae; genus Bog-1198. Next base: position 69,715 of record DASXOY010000033.1, read on the forward strand.
AAACGCAGGAAATCAGGGGTTCACTGGCCGCGGATCACACGCCGCGCCTTGCGGATCTCATCGACCGCTCCACCGGCCAATGGCGGCGCATCGTCTGGGTGGGGATCGGCCTTGCGACCTTCCAGCAGCTGGTGGGAATCAATGTAGTGTTCTACTACGGCGCGGTGCTGTGGCAGGCGGTGGGATTCAGCGAGGCGGATTCTCTCAAGATCAATATCTTGAGCGGCACGCTCTCGATCGGCGCGTGCCTGCTGGCGATTTTTCTCATCGATCGCATCGGCCGCAAGCCCTTGCTCATGATCGGCTCGATCGGCATGGCCGTTACCCTCGCAGCCCTGACGGTTGCGTTCGCGACGGGGAATTTCAGCGGCGGCACATTACACCTCGCGCCCCAGGTGGGCAGGGTGGCTCTGATCAGCGCCAATCTCTATGTGGTCTTTTTCAATTTCAGCTGGGGTCCCGTCATGTGGGTGATGCTGGGGGAGATGTTCCCCAACCAGATCCGCGGCTCGGGGTTGGCGGTGAGCGGCGCAGCGCAGTGGACCGCGAATTTCTTGATCAGCGTGAGCTTCCCGGTGCTCGCGAAGTACATCGGCTTACCGATCACCTACGGCTTCTACACCGCCTGTGCATTCATTTCGATTATTTTTGTGATGAAGATGGTGCACGAGACGCGGGGCCGGGAGCTGGAAGACATGGTCGGCTAGAACCGCCGCCGCTTCGGCGCGGTTTGTCATGTATTAGCGGAAGTTGGACGCGGTTTAGATAACCTTAAACCGCATTGGCCGCCGGGGCGTTATGATGCGCGCCCTATGTCGTCTATCGCCAACCAGTCTGCTGTAAAACCGTCCGCCGTACTCATCGGTACCTGCCTGCTTGTCGTCTACATCGTGTGGGGCACGACGTATTTCGCCATCAAAGTGGCGATTCAAGGCATGGCGCCGTTTTTCCTGGTGGGAACCCGTTTCGTCATCGCGGGCGTGTTGTTGCTGGGTTGGCAGGCATTGCGCGGTCAACCCATGCCGACCGCCAAGCAGTGGCGCGGCGCAGCGCTGGTGGGATTTCTGCTGCTCGTGGTTGGCAACGGCGGTGTGTCGGTTGCCGAACATTGGGTGAGTTCCGGTGCAACTGTGGCGCTCATCAGCATCATTCCGCTGGCGACGGCACTTTGGTCAGGCGCCTTCGGCGAGTGGCCGCGGCGCAGCGAATGGTTCGCCATTGCACTCGGCGCGGTGGGCGCGGCAATTATGCTGCTGGGCCGCGACCTGCAAGGAAGCATGCTCGGCACGCTGATCATTTTGTTTTCCGCGGCATCATGGTCCTTGGGCACGGTGCTATCCCGCAAGGTGGACATTCCGCACGGCCCGACCGGCTTCGGCGCGGAAATGCTCACCGCGGGCCTCATGGGGTTGGCCGTGAGTGCAGCGCTCGGCGAGCACTGGGGGATTCCACGCGCGCCGCACGTCTGGTGGGCGCTGGGCTATCTCGTGGTGTTCGGCTCGCTCATCGGCTTTTCGGCGTATCGATTCGTCGTCGAGCGTGCGTCGCCCTCGTTGGCGGCGACCTATGCCTATGTGAATCCCCCCGTTGCGCTGATCGTGGGCTGGTGGTTGGGCAGCGAGACCTTTTCCGAAAACGTGCTTGTGGGTTTGCCGGTGGTGCTCGGCGCGGTGGCGCTGCATGCATGGATACAATCGCGCGAGACGCCGCTTGCCCCGGTTCCAGTCCCGCTTGGCCCAGCGCCGAGCCGTCCGTCACAAGTGCGTGGTAAGGCTTAGGGCGAGTAGCTACGATCCCGCTACAAGTTCGTACCGGGGTCGTCATGCGTCAAGTAGCACTGTTGGTTCTCGCTGCAACGGTTTCGCGTATCGCCTTTGCCGCCGGGCAGCCTGCGGCTTCGGATCCTTCAAGCGGCTGGTCCGCTTACGGCGGCGATCCGGGCGGCACCCGCTATTCCTCCCTCACACAAGTCACCGCTAAAAATGTAGCCGACCTCAAGGTCGCGTGGACCTTTCGCACCGGCGAGTTGGGGCAGGGTGTCAAGGACTGGAAGCGCTCGGCTTTCGAGGCAACGCCCATTCTCTACGAGGGGACGCTGTATTTGACGACGAGCAGCACCGATGTCGTGGCGGTGAATGCGGTCAACGGCGAAATGCGCTGGCGCCATGATTCCCAAAGCCGCAAGGACCTGCACTATTCCGACGGCGTATCGCGCGGCGTATCGCTGTGGGTCGACCCGCAGAGTGCGCAGGGCACACCTTGTCATGCGCGCATTTTCGCGCCCACTTTGGACGGCCGGTTGCTGGCGCTCGATGCCGCGACCGGCAAGCCATGCGCTGATTTCGGAGAGCAGGGCGCGGTCAACTTGCTGAAGGACATTCGCTCCCAATTCGAGCCGGGCGATGAATGGCGTGATTATCTGGTGACCTCGCCGCCTGCAATTCTCGATGACAAGGTGATCGTGGGTTCCTCGATCGGGGACAATCGCGCCGTGCTCGAAGAGCTCGGCACCGTGCGGGCTTTCGATGCGCGCAGCGGTCGGCTGCTGTGGAGCTGGGATCCCATACCGCGAGACCCCAGCAACCCCGTATATAGAGAGTGGGATGCGGCAACGGTGGGCAATGCCAGCGCCGCCAATGCCTGGGCGCCGCTGTCGGTGGATACCGAGCGCCGCCTGGTATTCGTGCCAACCGGCTCGGCGAGTCCGGATTTTTTTGGAGGCCTTCGTCCCGGCGATAACCGGTGGGCGAATTCCATCGTCGCGCTCGATGCGGATACCGGCAAGCTCAAGTGGGGTCAGCAGCTCGTGCATCACGACCTGTGGGACTATGACGTCGGCTCTCAGCCGGCCCTGGCGAACATCATGCACGAGGGCAAATCCGTCGCGGCTGTGATTCAGGCCACGAAGGCAGGATTGCTGTTCACATTCGATCGCGATACCGGCACGCCTTTGTTCCCGATCGAAGAAAGACCCGTGCCGCAAGATGCAGTCCCCGGCGAACATCCGTCGGCGACGCAGCCTTTTCCTGCGGCGCCGCCAGCGTTGGTGCGCCAATCGAAGGTCACGCCCGACGATGCCTGGGGCGTGGCTTGGTTCGACACCCGTGCCTGCCGTAAGCGCATCGAGCAATATCGTTCTGAAGGGATGTTCCAGCCGCCTGCGCTCAAGGATTCGTTGATGCAGCCCGGCAACGCCGGCGGCTCGAATTGGGGCAGCATCGCCTTCGATCCGAAACGCCAGCTAGCAATTGCGAACACCATGAACCTCCCCTTTGTCGTGGCGCTCATTCCGCGCGCCGAACTTGCCGCGCAGCGCGCTTCGAAAGAGTACGACGGTTTCGAGTTCGCGCGGCAAACAGGCACCCCCTACGGCATGCGGCGCAAGGCATTCCTCTCCAGCTTCGGTATCCCGTGCGTCAAGCCGCCGTGGGGCACGCTAGCGGCGGTCGACATGCAACGAGGCGTGATCAAGTGGCAGATTCCGTTGGGCGACGCGCCGGTGGTTCATCTAAATCTCGGCATGCCCAATATCGGCGGACCGATCGCGACCGCGGGTGGCGTCATTTTTATCGCGGCAACGATGGATGACCGTCTGCGCGCTTTCGACACGGAGAGCGGCAAATTGCTGTGGAGTGCGAGCCTGCCGGCAGGCGGTCAGGCCACGCCGATGACCTATGCCATCGACGGTCGCCAATATGTGGTGATCGCGGCAGGCGGATACAAAGATGACAGCGCTCGCGGCGATTATTTGATCGCATACGCGCTGCCGCGTTAGGCGTTCTCAGCCGCCGCCCTTGCAGTGCTTGGAGTTCGCAAGCTGCACGAGGCGCGCGAGGCGTGGATTTGATTGCATCTGCGCCGCCATATCCGATCCTAAGTCGGCTGTCTGCCCGTTGAGTTTGCTGAAGGTTGGCGTATCTTCTTTCACGACCCTTTCGTTGTTCGCGCGATGCTCCGCATCGAGGGCCTTCTCAGTGGCCTGCAGCGCGCGGCCTTGCACCAGGCCGCCGGTGGCGAGCTCCGTAGCCCGATCCGCTGCGCTCGCCGCATTGACGGCCATTTGATCCTTCGCCTGCATTTCCAGCATCTTTTTGTGTTCTTTCACCATCAACGTCTGGGCTTCTCCCATCGTTTTTTGGGCCTCCGCCACTTTGGTTTTGTCGGGCGCCGTAATCTGTTGCTGCTTGAGCTCCTCGTTGATCTGCGTGCAGGTCATTTGGTCATCGCCCGGCCGCGCCGCGCTCGGGTCGGCGGCGGCCGTGGTATAGGTTTGCTGCGCGCCCTTGAGTTTCTCGCAGGCCTCCGCCGTCATTGGCGCATTCGGCATGTTGGTCAGCTGCGCGCAGTCCATGGTGGTGCTCGGGGCGTTGCCCTGCGATATCGACCTAGACGCAGTGTGGCGGCCAAACAGTCCGCCGAACGGCGATGAGTGTCCGCTCGAGTCGGGGCCGGCGGATCCGGATGGATTGGCCTGCGCAGCGGTGGCCACCGAGCGGGTCAGTTGCGCGACCGAGGCGTCCGAGACCTGTCCGTCTGGGGCGGCCTTGTCGTTGAATGACTCCGCTTTGATCACATTCGTCGAACCTACCGGGATGAGCCGATACTCCAGAGTCAGGACGTCCCCGGGCTTGACGACGAAAGCACTCGGTCCGGTGAGCAGCGCCTTCATCTTGGAAAATCCGCCGCCGATGCCATTGTTGAGTTTGGCTTGGGTTACATGCGTGTACAGCACGTAGCTGCAATGCTTGGCTTGAGCTTCCTGGTCCGCCAGGTTATTGGCGCTCGCGCTGAGGAGCACGGCTTCGACGGACTGGCTTTTGAGCTGGATGGCTAGATTCTGCCGCAGCGCTTCAGCGGCTTCTGCGCTCGCCAACGATTGTCCCTGCGGCAATACGATGCCGATGGTCATCGGCGCGGCGCCGGCCTGTACCATGAGTAGCGGGGTCAATGCCAACAGGATGGTCCAAGGCCAGTATTTTGCATTCATAGTTTGTAGCCTCCCACTCGCGAATTCCCTCAACCGACAACGCGCAAAGCGCGGATTTTTTGGCTCATCGAGATTCGGCGGGCAGATCTGTCAAATCCAGGCATGCTGCGCCGCAGCTTGTGACATGATTCCCGGCAAAGAAACGGGATGGCGGCATGAACCCGGAACCTCGCGAGAACATCACGCGGCTGCTGCTCGACTGGAGCGGCGGGAACGAGGCTGCGCTGACGAATCTGTTCCCGATGGTTTACGACGAACTACGCTCGATCGCGCAAAGCCACTTGCGCCGCGAGCGCTCGAAGCACACCTTGCAGCGCACCGCTTTGGTCCACGAAGCGTTCTTGCGGCTGGTGGACCAAAAGTCGGTCACCTGGCAATCGCGCGCGCATTTTTTCGGCTTGGCCTCGCAGATGATGCGCAGGATTCTCGTCGATCACGCGCGCAAGCGCGGAGCCGCCAAGCGCGGATCCGATCCTGTGCAAGTCGATCTGGACGATCTGCCGGAGGAAGTGAATTCGGACCTGGACTTCGAGGAATTCGACCGGCTGCTCAAGGAATTCGAGCGCATCGAACCCCGGGCAGGGCGGCTGGTGGAGCTGCGCTTTTTCGGCGGTTTGAATATCGAAGATGCGTCCGCGGTGCTGGAGATATCGGTGACGACGGCGAAGCGCGATTGGGCCATTGCGCGCGCGTGGCTGCAGCGGGAGCTTTCGCGCGATTAGAAGTTAGTGTTGGCCCGGCGGCGCCTTTGCCTCCAGCGTCGCGATGTTGGCGTTGCTGTCTTTCAAACCCGCCAGCGCCAGATCGTAGCCCGCTTTTTCCTGCGGGATCAGGGTGACACCCTTCAGGATACGTTCATAACGCGGCACGCTGGCCGTGAACCAATCACGCGCGGCGTACCAGTGTTGTAGCTGCGCCGACCGGGCCTTGAATGTGGGACTCGTGGCCTTCAGCATCTCAATCCGGCCCATGCTCATCTGGATTGTCGCCAGGTTGTACTGAACTTCCAGATTGTCGCCTCGCGCGACGAGCTCGCCCAGCACTCCGAGCGCCTGCGCGTACAAGGCGGCGGATTCGACGATTTGTCCCAGCGCGAAGAGTGCGCGTGCGCGATGCTCCATGAGTCTCACACCATCGAGCTGCGCTTGGAAATCGTGGGAATCCGGCGGCGTTTTTGCCAGCGCGTCGAGCGCCGCCTGGTATTGCTGCAAGGCTGCCGCATAGCTGCCGCGCTCATGCAGTTCGGTGCCCATGTTCCCCCGAGCCGCCGCGATTCCGCCCCAAAGCGCAAGTTCATGCTCCGGCGCGACTACCAGGCCGTGCTCGAAGAGAGCGACGGCTTTCTCAAACAAAGCAAGCACCTCCTCGATCGTCGCGGGCTGCACGCCGCGCGCCTGGAGGACCACGCCGGCGTTATTGTAGGCGCGGGCGAGAGCGAGGATGATCTCCAGGTTGTCCGGTGCGGCACGCTGCAGCGCTTCCAGGATGCTGACTGCCTTGTGAGCGCACGCGACCGCGGCTTCGGTATCTCCTGCCCATACGAGACCCTGAGCGTGAAATACATAGGCGCTTGCCAGCCGTCGCTGCGCCTGGGCGTCATTCGGGTTTGCAGCGGACACCTGCTCCAACATGGCCACGCCCAGCTGCGATTCGTCCGCCGCGGTGCGCGCGTCGCCATCGAGCGTGACCAATGTTCGGCTACGTTTGAGATGGTCGAACGCGAGTTGATTGCGAACCTTGGCATCGGCAGCGCCCGCCGCAACCAGCGGTGTCAAGAGCGCGATGGCCTTGCTGTAGCTGTCCACGGCGGCATGCGCGTGGCCGGTGTTTTGTGAATTCGTCTGGCCTTGAATGTCGGCGACCTTGCCGTAGGCCTGTGCGAGCTCAAGTTGGAGAGCGGGGTCACTGCCCGGCTCCTTCGACAGCGTATCCAGATACGTGAGGGCCGTCTTCACCAACAGCTCGCGCGCCTCGGTCGCCCCAGGAAGATCGCTGATGGCGTCGTCCATTTGGAACATAAAGGTGTTGGCAAGCGAGCGCACACTTGCAAAGTGACGCTCGGCGCGAGCTCGCTGCTGATTGGCGATGCGAGTTTCGTACAGCGACACCGCGAGTCCGGCGATAAGAGATCCGGCGACGAGTCCGGCGGCCGCGAGCTCGATGCGATGCCGGCGCAGAAATTTTCCTGCGCGGTATGAGAGCTGATCGCCGCGTGCGATGACGGGCAGTCCCGAAAGGTACCGGCGCAAGTCTTCGGAGAGTTGCTCGACCGAGCTGTAGCGCTTTTCCGGCTCTTTGCGCAGGGCCTTCAGCGTAATGTCGTCGAGGTCGCGGTCGAGCAAGGCGTACGTTTTATGAGTGCCGGCGGTCAGCGCGGCGGCGCTGGGCTTTAAAGGCTCTGTTTCGCAGACGTCCTTGATCGCATCCCGAGTCGAGGCAAGTGTCGTGCGATAGGGACTGCGGCCGGCCAGCAAGTGGAACAACACGACCCCCAGCGAATACACATCGCTCGCCGTCGTGATGGGAAGGCCCAATATCTGTTCGGGACTGGAAAACGCGGGGGTCAGGGCGCGCATGGTGGTACGCGTCGCGTCCGCAGGCGCGGCGTCGGCGGAAAGCGGCTGCAGCAATTTCGCAATGCCGAAGTCCAACAGCTTAATCGAGCCGTCGGCCGTTACCAGGATATTGGCCGGCTTTAAGTCCCGATGAACCACCAGCCGCTGGTGGGCATAGCTAACGGCCGCGCACACTTCGCGGAACAGGCGCAGGCGCTCTGCTACGGATAGATTATGTGACTCGCAGTACTCATCGATGGGGCGGCCTTCCACCAGCTCCATGACCAAGTACGGCTGACCCTCCGCGGCCATGCCACCGTCGATCAGGCGCGCAATGTTCGGATGTTCCAGCGTCGCGAGTATCTGGCGCTCGGCTTTGAAACGTTGCAAGACAAAGGCCGTGTCGTAGCCGGTGCGCACCAGCTTGATGGCGACTTGCTTCTCGAACTCGGCATCTGCGCGCCGCGCCCGCCATACTTCGCCCATGCCGCCGCGCCCCAAGCAGGCGATGAGCTCGTAGGCGCCGATGCGCCGCCCCTGCCAGTCTTCGTTGGCGGGCTCCAGCATGCTCGGTAGGTACTCGGTGGCCGTTCGGTCGACGACCGCATCCGCAGTCGCATGCGCCGCGAGCAGCGAGGCCACTTCAGCGCGCAGCTCGGCGTCCTCTTCGCAAGCGCCATCGAGGAATGACAGTTGTGAGACTCTGTCGAGCGCGCTCGCCCGCTCGAACAGGATCTTCACCCGTGTCCAACGCTCAGGCGTCATTCGAGGTCTCCGGCACCGAGTTCCCCTTATGGCTTATAGGTATGCGAACCGGTATTTCACGTTACCACGGCGTGCGCAGCGCCAGAAGCCGGCGCGCAACAATGTGCAGTCCGCTTCGAATGTTCAACACCGATGCGGGAGGTCTTTCCTTAGGACGCGCAAGAAGCCGAGCAACTGGCCCACTCATCCGGTGAGCCGTAGTCACACGATGCGGCGCCGCAAGGCGATTTGGCTGACCTGACGAAAAAATTCCTCTTTTCCTACGAGGACCCGGGAAGTTTCGGCTCTGCGAAATCTGCCATAAAAAGGGCAGGCTCACGCTGCCGGCTAGGAAAATCACCAGGAGAATCCCCATGGGCCGCTTCGCAGCAGCTATCGTGTTGATGCTTCCGTTCGCGGCCTTCGCTGCGGACATCCCCGACCTGTCCTTCTATAGAGCTGCGGCGGAAGGGGGCCTCGCGGAAGTCGAGATGGGCAATATGGCGCAGCAGCAAGCTCGCAGCGAAAGCGTGAAGGAGTTCGGCGCGCTGATGGTCAAGGATCATTCCGCGGCCAACGAAAAACTCAAGCAGATTGCTGAGTCAAAGAACATCACGCTGCCGGCCAATACGAGCGTCGAGGAGATGGCGACGAAGGCCAAGCTCAAAGTACTTTCCGGGTCCTCTTTCGATAAGTCGTATATCAAGGGAATGATCAAGGACCATCAAGAGGACATCGCCGAGTTCAAGAAGGAGGCGACGACCGGTCGCGACCCGGATGCGCGGGCATTCGCGAGCGCCACCTTGCCCACTTTGGAAGCGCATCTGAAAAAGATTCAGTCGATCGCGGCGGAAGCGGGAGTGAGCGCCCAAGGCGAATAATCGCCCCCCGTGTCAGATAAGCGAACGCCTTAAGAGGAGTGCAGATATGAATGCGTTGAAATTTACGCTGGCAGCGGTAATTCTTGCTGCAGCCACGGCGGGCTGCACGCAGCACACGCCCCCGCCGACCTCACCCTCGGTACCGCCAAGCGCGCCGGAAATGCCGCCGCCGCCATCGTCAAATCCGAACACGCCGAACACCAGTCCGAGTGTGCCGCCGCCGGGCTCGCCCAGTCAGCCGGACAATCCCAGCACACCGCCTCACAATTAGGGCGGGCGCTGCATCGCAATCCTGCACGGTGCACCGGCATGATCATGCCGGTGCAGAGGAAGGAAGCTCGGATTCGGATGCTTCCGGAGTTTGCGGCGCCAGACCATCGCTCACCTCGAGCCAAGGCAACCTGGACTCCGCGGCATAGTGGTAGGCGGGCGCCAGGAGGTCGGCTCGGTCAAAGCACCCCAGCATCATGCCGATCTCGCTGGAATTGTCGTATTTCAAGAATAGGGGACTGCCGCACTCGCGGCAGAAGCCACGTTCCGCAGCGCCGGAGGATCGTCGCCGCTGCGGCATCTGTCCGCCCCAGACTATGGAGCGGGCCGAAAACCATGCGAGAACAGCGAACGCAGAAGCCGTTGCACGGCGACACATGCTGCAATGACAGTAGTGAACACTACGCGGCTCACCCGCCGCTTTGAACTGGACCGCCCCGCAAAGACATCTGCCCGTATACATGATCCGGCCGCCAAAAGTTTGCCGCATTCAAATCGGCTACACGCGCAAATCATAGGCTTTTCACGGCGAAAATGAACATTTCGTCGCGGCGGAGCGCGACTCCATTTCGCGTAGGATTCCCCCTTGCTGCCAAGGCGGTGTGAGACTTGGCCTACTTGAAATGCAGCACCGGAAGGATTTCAGCCGCCGCGCTCGAGACGTATAGGTAGGATTCAAATAAACCAAACGAAGCTCTCCCTTGAAACGACACCGCACCATCATCGAGCCAATTCAGCCGGAAGTCTTCGTTTCCAGCGCGATGCGGGAATGCACGATCGACGAAAAGCTTGCGCTGATGGCATCCACCCAGGCGACGTCGGAAGTGGTGCGTAATTTTGCCCTGCACCTGGTCGAGGATTGCAAGAAAACTCTGATGGATATTTCACGCATCGCCACGCGCAAGAATTTGCCGCTGGAGCCGCTCGATGAGGAGAGTGAGCAGGTGCTGCAGAGCATGCGCGAGAAAACCGACGCCGATTTCGATTCGGCCTATATGCAGAGGCTTGCGCTGCACCATCGGCGGGTGATCATGCTTTTCAAGCGCGGCCAAACGATCAAGAATCCCGAGATTTCCGCGTTGGCAAGCCGGTTGCTGGCCATGGCGGAAGCGCGCATAAAAATGAGCCGGCACTTCTCCGGCAGTGTCGATCAGCTCCTCGACGGCCCGGCCGCAGCGCACTCTCGGCCATCGGCCGATCTCGGACAACGAGGGCTGTGACCTTCAAGATTTGGATTTGGAGGGGTCGTACCAGACCGCCTCGATGTTGTTGCCGTCCGGATCGATGACAAACGCTGCGAAATATCCAGGCGAGTAATCTCGGTACCCCGGATGGCCGTTGTCCTTGCCGCCCGCGGTGACCGCGGCTCTATGGAAAGCTTCGACTTGCTTGCGGTCGCTTGCTTGGAAGGCAAGGTGAATCGGGACCACCTTCTTTTCGGCGCTGATCCAAAAGTCCGTGTTCTTGCCGTCGTTAAAACCCGCGGATGATCCGTGTTCCATGTTCTGGCGGTAGCCCAGTGTTGCAAGAACGTTGCTGTAGAACGCTTTTGACTTGGCGTAATCGCTCACCGGCAATGTCGTGTGCGCAATCATGTCGCTCCTCCACAAAGATTTATGGGATTTGCCTGACGATGCAAAAAGTTAACAGTTCCGGCTCGACGGACACAATCCGACGAAGCCGCGTAAATCTGTAGGAGAATTGCCGGAGCGGTTCCGCGCTCCTGAATCAGGCGCTGCGCTGCGTTGAGATGAGGCGCCCGTCCCGGCTCAAGATCCAGAGCGCGGCGGGCAGCGCGGTGAAATCAGCGATCAAGGCCAGCACGAAGGCCGAAGCGGACACCACGCCGAACTGCCGCATGGGCGGCAGATCAGATAGCGCGAGGGCGAGAAATCCGCTGGTGTTGATGAGCGTGGCGAACAGAATCGGCCGGCCGGCGGTCAGCATGGCATGAGTGAGCGCACCGCTGGTGGTGCCGCTCGAGCGGCCTTCCTGCAAGTGATAGAAAAAGTGTACCTGATCGTTCTCCGTGGCGCCGAGCACCGTCGACCCGATGAGAATGGTGGCGATGTTGAGCGGGATGTTGCCGAAGCGCATGACGATGAACACCGACAGAATCGCGAAAAAAGACGGAATCATGGTCATCAGGCGCGCCGAGGGGCTGCGAAACACCACGAGGAAGGCCAGAAAAATCGTGCTCGCCGTGATTGCAAAGCTTTGCGTCAGCGTGGGCAACAAACGCTCGGTAATGATGCCCGACAGCACGCCGTTGCCGGCCATTTGACCGTGCACGCCGCGAAAATTCGGATCGCCGGCCTGCGCGTCGTTCCAAGCTTGCAGAATGAATTTTCGCATCGCGCCGGAAGGCCCGAATAACTCGCCGCGGCCGCGGATGCTCAAGCGCACGCTGGATAGATTGGCGACATCGACATAGTTGCGCGAACCGGGTTCCGCCAGCAGGATCTGTTCCAAATCCTCGGCTATCTTCGGCCAGGCCGCCGCGTCGGTGGGCAGCTGATCGGAGCCGGATTGGATGTAGCGCGCCCAGCGCAGCACCGAGGTGGGACCATCCACGGCATTGATACCGGGATGCTGCTCGAGGCGGCGCACCAGCATGTTCACGCTGCGCAGGAACTGTGGATCCAACGCATGGCCGGGCGGCGTCTGCAGCCACAGGTCCTGAACGTCGAGGCCGTTGGTTTCCTCGAAGCGGCGCGTGTCCTGTGCCACGGGTTCGCGTGCGTTGACGTAGGTCAGTGCGTCGGTCTGCAGTTCCAGCGGCGGCACCTTGCCGGGAATGCCGAACAGTGCGGTCGCGCCGCAGGCCATGATCAGCAGCGCGGCGGCGACCAGCAGCCAGCGGTAGCGGCGCGTCGCCGGCACCAGCAGGCCCACCAACGACACAAACCACTTCCCCTCGGTGAGCGCACCCGATCTTCTTGGCGCACGCAACAAAGATTGCAGGGCCGGAAATAACGTGAAGCATCCCACCCACGCTGCGACCAAACCGCACGCAGTCCACAACCCCATCTCGCGCACGGGGCGAATATCCGATACTGCCAAGGCTGCAAATCCGACCGCGGTGGCGAACATCGAGGCGGTGCAGGGCAGAAATTTGTTGGCGAGTGCGCGCGCATGGTGCTCGAGCGGCGGCAACTGCGCATCGGGTTCCATGTAGCGGGAGTGAATGTAGACCAACGTGGCGGTGGTGGTGACCATGACGGTCAGGGGTACCAGCGTCGAGACGACACTGTTCGACCAACCGAATACATCGCCCAAGCCGACCGCGACCGCCACGACCGCGCCCAAGGTCAAAATGATGGCCACCAAGGCGCGCCACGAACGATAGACGATGAAGACCAGCGTCATCAGAAAGACGCCGAACAGCGGCATGAATTTTTTCGTCGACGCACCGGTTTGCCGCTCTAGCCAGGCGTCTAGCCACGGCGAGCCGACGCGGCGAATCGCCGTGAAGGGTCGGCCGGTGGCTTTGATCGGCAGCACCTTTGCATCGATGGCGGCGAGGGCGCGGTCGCGATCCGCCGGCGAACTGACATTGAGGTCGAGCGCGATTCCGAGGTAGTGATCCCCCATCAATCCCGCACGGCGGAAGAGCAGGGTGCCGCCGGCGAAGCTGCGCAGCTTCTCGGCATCGGCGGCGCTGATGGTCGCCGGCGGACTGGAGCGAAAATACACAGTCAGAAGACTGTGCGCGGAGACCTTGGGGATTTTGCCGAGATCGCGCTCGAGCTGATCGGCGCTTTGCAACGCCGCAGCACTCAAAGGGTCCGACGCCTCGAGCACGATCAGAGCTTGTTCGGCTTCCGGAAATACGCGCTCGAACTCGCGGGTGGCCCGAGCGACCGGATCGCCGGGGACAATCAGGCGGTCGATCGAGGTGTCGGTCGGGATGCGCATCGCGCCATACGTACCGGCCACGGCCAACAGGATGAACACGCCGACGATCCAATACCGCGCGTGTAGGACACGCAAAAAGAACCGCAGCATGCGTGGGGAGACGAACATGGTGCGGTGGTCAGTCATCGGGGGGTAATGATAGCCTGTCGCCATGAGCGCACTCATGTCGGCGGCAGTCGCAACCTTGGTTTTCTGCGCACCGGGGTACCCGGGCGCAGCCGGGGACGCGCAGCCCTTCGTGGACCAGTTCGCCAAGACCACGGCATCCGCCGCGGGCTGGAGCGGCGATCTCGCGGCCGTATACGACCCCACCGAGCAAGGAGGTCTCGCGAAACTCAACGACAAGGAGTCGGTGCTGGCCTTCGTGCCCTACGCGTTTTTTGTGGAGCATGGCGCGGCGCTGCACCTTGCGCCGCTGGCGCAAGCCGATGTCGTCGGCGTCGGCACCGAGGAACGTTGGACATTGGTGGCCAAGGCCGGCGGCACGGTCACCGATGCTAAATCCTTAAGCGGCCACACCATCTTGAGTGTGGCAGGCTATGCGCCTGAATTTGTGAAGCACTCGGCCCTTGCCGCTTGGACCCTCCCCTCCGACGTGAAAATCGAGGCAAGCGGCCAAATATTGAGCGCCTTGCGGCGCGTCGCCTCCGGTGAGCCGGTGGTGGCGCTGCTCGATCAAACCCAGGCGGCGTCGCTCGCGACGCTGCCCTTCGCCGCACAGCTCAAAACCTTGGTGCAATCGCCGCCATTGCCTGTTGCACTCATCGCCGTGGTCGGTGCGCGCGTTCCCGCGCCGCGTGCCAAGGCAGTTCAGACAGCACTCATTAAAATGAACGTGGCTGCCGGGGGCGCGGATACCTTAGCGTCGCTGCGCCTCAAGGGATTCGTGTTGCCGAAGTTGCCGGGCAACACCGGAAAGCCGTGATGCGCGTCCTCGGCGTCGCCGCCGCAGCGTTGTTGCTGACGGCGTGCAAGGCAACCGCTGTGCGGCCGGTGGCGTCCATGGCGGTTCTCGAACCCGGCGCATCGATGTCGGTTGAACAGCTGGCCGCGGCCGTTGCCGAAGATGCTCGGCGCAGCGATGCCGAGCCGGATGCAAAGATCCGCGAGCAGCTCGCTGCCAACGCCGGCCGCGATGCGCAGGCCTGTCTCGATCGCGCACCTCAGGCTGCCGCATGTCTTTATTATCACGCGATTGCTTTGGGACTCGAAGCGCGAGCGCATCCGTTGCGTGCCGGCGAAACGCTGAAGAGCATGATCGAGGCGCTAGGGCGAGCGGAAGCAACGGATGCGCAGATTGACGAAGCGGGACCGGCACGCGTCAAGGCCCTGGTCCTGATCAAGGCGCCTGCGTGGCCATTGGGACCCGGCGACGCCGAGGCGGGTTTGGCCTCGGCGCGAGAAGCCGTGTCGTTAAAGCCGCAATATCCGCCGAATTCCCTGGCCTTGGCGGAGGCGTTGGCGAAAACCGGCGATGCCGGCGATGCCCGCGAAGCTTATGGACGGGCGCGCGAGCTGAGCCAGGCGCTGCCGGCTTCAAAGGATCGAGACGACTGGCTGCGAAAAGCGCAGCAGGGCCTGAGTAAACTGCCGCCATCGCGTTAACGCGGGCGCGAAACGGCGGGGCCTGAGGGCGGGTCGGCTTGCGCCCATCCGAAGTGGCGCCCTCAAAGAGTCTTGGATTGGATGTTGAGCACGGCGCGGCGAGCACTTAACTTGGCTGGCCCGAATTTGAGGAGTCAGTCGTGCAAAGAAAGGAACGAGGAATTCTTGCTGCCATATTGCTTGGCGGCGTCATTGCCGCAACGATCGATGTCGTCGCGGCGAGCATCATCTCAGGCCGCACTCCGGCCTTCATTCTGCAGGCCATCGCGGCCGGACTGCTGGGCAAGGCGTCCTTCGGCGGCGGCGTGCCGACGATGATACTGGGGGCATTTTTGCAGGAGGCGATGGGGATCTTGATAGCCGCGATCTACGTGCTGCCGGCGAGGGCCATGCCCGCCCTCTCGCGCCGCTGGGTCGTCAGCGGGTTGGCCTATGGGGCCATTATTTTCTTTGTCATGAACTATGCCGTCGTGCCGCTCTCGGCTTTGAAAGCAACACCCCATTTCACGGCATTAAAATTCGCGGAGAATATGGCCGCGATGCTGCTCTTCGGGCTGATCGTGGCATTTTTCTACGCCCGGGCCAGCGTGTCTGCCGAACCAGCGCGCAACGAGGCCATCGTTCCCGCCTAAATGCAGTCACACGTGCAGGTGGATGGTCTTTTTCGATGTGCACGCCATGGGTTCGCCGGACTGGGGGTGAGCCTGCGCGTGGACCACGTAGGCCGTGCCCGCCAAGATCAGACCATTCATGAATAGCGCAACCACGACGGCACTGAGCTTCATCAAGAACGGGGTATTCATCTTCGTTTTCCCTGTAAAGGAGCCTTTCATTCTGATTGCTGGCCCGACTAGCTGACCTAAGTAGTCGGGGGAAGTTCCCAACCCGAACGAGACTTTGCGAGCCATGAGCCTAGGGTTCCCTTCTCGGCGGGGGCGGAAGGTCTTTCGGCGGTGTGGTGTCGAAGCGCTGCTTGCCGGTGACGGGATCTATCGATCGGTCGAAGCCGACACAAAATGAAACCTCGCGCGGTATTTGCTTCGGCGCGCGCGAGTAAATGCGCCTGCGCCGGTCGGGCGCAGTGAGGATGTCGGGGGCGATGAGGGTCACGTCGAATTCAAGCGTGTTCTCGTCCTTGAGCACAATGCGCTCCGTGACCCTGACGTGTTTTCCGATCGGGAGTGAGCCGGGACCCCGATCGGGATACTGTGCATCCGGATTGATTCCCACCGTCTCCACCACCAGCGTTTCGCCTTCCCAGTGACCTATCGACGTCCCGGTGTTGTTTTCCTCCAGGTCCCGAGGAGTTGACCTGCCGTCGGTATAGATGCGGCGAATCAGACCCGATTCATTGGTCAGGGTGACCCGGCCCGGTGTGAATAGGAATTCGACGTCCTCCACGAAGCCGCCGCTGTAACCGACGAACTGAGGGGGGCGGCACCATCGGGTTGGGTCGGACTCCACATTTTGGAGGCGCAGCGCGCGAAATTTGGCAAGGTCAGCGGGCTTCATCGGTGGCGGTTGTCGCTGGAATTCCGCCAGAGGCGGAACGTTGAGAATCCACCATCCGCTCCAGCGCGGCAGGGACTGTATCGAGGCGTAGGTCAGTCCGGGTAGCGACTGCTCCTCGGCCCATACAGCACCGGTCGCGAGCCATGCCAGCGCGATGCAACTTAACGTTGCTCGTAATTGTGCATAAGGGCGGCGCACGCGAATTTCCAGATCGGGCGTCACTGCTTCGAATGTTCCGCGCCTGTTGGGGACACAGGGGCAAGCGCGGGCTCGCCCACGGCCGCGGCGTTCGGGCCGCCGGCTCCGTTGAGTATCCGACCATCAGCAAGGATCGTTTTAGTGAAATGACCTCCGTTTCGGCCATCTTTCAGCGGCCAGTACTCGATGACAATCTTTTCGCCGGGAGTCAGCGCCGTCCTCGTCCAGCCGAGCCGTGCGAGAACGTTCGGCGAGCCATTCTCGAAAACATAGAGGTCGTACCCCTCTTTGGTCTTGGGATTCGGCACGTACAACCAGACGAACACGTGCGGATTCATCCATTCAAGCTTGGCGACGGTGCCGCTCACGCTTAAGGTTCGAGAGCCGTCAAACATCGCGTAGGAATGATGCGCCGGGACAGATCCGGCGAGCAGCAGAAGGACCACGGCTACGACCGCCTTCATTTGGGAGGCTCCCTTTGGTCACCTCACCGTGATCCCAAATTTAGGCAATGTCAAGAAGTGTCAAGATCGCCTTACGGCGTCAATAGCCACTGCCAGACGTCATTCTTTTCCGCTCGGAAGGTCGCGGCGCTGGAATTCAAATAAAACTCCCACATGCGGAAAAATTCGTCATTGCGGGTTTTTTTCAATGTCGGCCAGTGTCGCTCAAAGTTGGCGCGCCACGCGCGCAAGGTGCGCACATAGTTCATGCCGATCGATTGGTGCCCGATCACATTGAACAATCCGCTGATCGCGGTGCGGATTTGCGGCTCCGTCGGCAACTTCGAATTCGGGAAGACGTATTTTTCGATCCAAGGATCGGTGCTGCGGCCGCCGCTCGGGCGATTCGCGCCGATGGTATGCAGCAGGAAGCGGCCCCCGGGACGCAGACAGCGGCGCACGGTCTGCATGTAGTTGCGGTAGTTCTTGGAGCCTACGTGCTCGAACATGCCGATGGAATAGATATGATCGAAGTCGCCACGCGTTTGGCGATAATCTTCGAGCCGAATTTCAACGGGCAAGCCCGCACATCGCTTGCGGGCGTAGTCGGCCTGCTCGCGTGAGATGGTGACGCCGACGCCCTCGACTCCGTATTCCTTCACCGCATACTCGAGGGCTCCGCCCCAGCCGCAACCCACGTCCAGCACCCGCTGACCTGGCTTGAGCGCGAGCTTGCGAAATACCAGATCGAGCTTGGCGCGCTGCGCCTCTTCCAGCGTGTTGGCGCTCTCCCAGTAGGCGCAGCTGTAGATCATGCGCGGATCCAGCATGCGCTCATAGAGATCATTGCCGATGTCGTAGTGCCGCTCGCCCACCTCGAAGGCGCGCGAGCGGCGCTGGCGGTTGAAAAGCGCGGCGCTCAAATAGGCGACCAGGTCGCGCCAGGTGTGCACGCGCTCTTCCAGCCGCGCCTTCAGTATCCGGTAAATCAATTCCTCCAGGTCGTCGACGTCCCACCACTGCTCCATGTAGGATTCGCCGAATCCCAGCGACCCTTGATGCAGAACCCGCGCGTAGAAATCTTCATTGTGGACGCGAATGTCCCAGGGGTTGTTGCCGTTGATTTGAACGCCGCAACCCTCCAGCAACTCCTCCAGCGTGCGGCGCAGGCGGCTCGAGTGAGATTCGGACAGACTCCAGGTGGTTGCCATGATTTTTATGCAAGTTTAAGTGCCGCAATGGCCCCCCTCCGTAAGAGTGCGCGCGATTCTCGCGTCGGAGCCGGTCTGACACGCGCACGCGGCTCAATTTAGCATCGGCTCCAGACGCCGCCGGATCAAAACTTCTGCCTCCGCCATGATGCGATCGATCAATTGCTTACAGGTCGGAACATCGTGAATGAGGCCGACGACCATGCCGCAGGACCAGGCACCGGCATCCATGTCGCCGTCCTGCATGATGCGGGGATACACGCCGCCGACCTCCGCGGCAATATCGGCGAAGCCCAACTTCGTGCCCAGCTCGCGTTCCTTGGCGAGCAGCCGATCGACTGCGGCATTGGCAAGGACGCGCTCGGTATTGCGCAACGGCCGCATGATGAGCCGGGTGTCGAGTTCCGAGGCGGCAACGATGGCTTCCTTGACGTGGGCGTGCACGGGCGCTTCCTGGGTCGCGATGAAACGCGTGCCCATGTTCATGCCGTCCGCGCCCAGCGCGAGCGCCGCCACCAATGAGCGCGCGTCGGCCATGCCGCCGGAAGCAACGAATGGAATCTTTAAGGATTCTGCCGCTCGCGGCAGCAGGATCATGTTGGGCACGTCGTCCTCGCCCGGATGGCCGCCGCACTCAAAGCCATCCACGCTCACCGCATCGCAGCCGATGGACTCCGCCTTGAGAGCGTGGCGCACGGAGGTGCACTTGTGGATGATCTTGATACCCGCCGCCTTGAGCGCGGGAAGATATTTTTGCGGATTGTTTCCCGCGGTCTCGACGATTTTCACGCCGCTTTCAACAATGGTCTCCACGAACTTGGGATAGTCGGGCGGCGTCACGGCGGGCAAAAAGGTCAGATTCACGCCGAACGGCTTATCGGTCATGCCGCGGCAGCGCGCGATTTCCACCCTAAGTTTCTCTGGAGTGCGCTGGGTCAGTCCCGTGATGATTCCCAAACCTCCGGCGTTGGATACGGCTGCAGCGAGTTCCGCGAAACCGACGAAGTGCATTCCTCCCTGGATGATGGGATGCTCTATGCCGAACAGCTGCGTAATCCTGGTTTTCAAGTCGGCCTCCCTTAAGGCGTTCTTCTTGCTATCCATTGGATTTAGCATGCTTGTGATCTTGGGTGCAACGACAGAGGGAGAAATGTCATGTTTCACACGTTGAACAATAGCTTCGCCGGATGTGCGCTGCTGTTGGCGCTGGCCGCGCCCGCCGCGATATCCGCCGAAGGGCCGTTTGCGAGTCTCGACCCGAAGGCCATTGCGATTCGCCTGCCCGCGGATTTGCAATGGAAGGACACGCCATTCGGGGCGTCCTCCATTGCGCTCGCGGGTGATGCGTCGAAGCCAGGGCTATACGTGCAGCTGGTGAAATGGAGCGCGCATCACAACAGCCGGCCGCATTTTCATCCGAACGATCGGTTCATCACGGTGTTGTCGGGAACTTGGTGGGTGGCCACGGGACGCGACTACGACCCAGAGCACATGAAGCCCGTGCCGCAGGGCAGCTTCGTCAAGCATTTCGGCAATCAAGTGCATTATGACGGTGCAAAGGACGGCGATGTGATCCTCGAAATCGTCGGCATGGGGCCGGAAACCATGACGCCTGCGGAGGCCAAGTAAACGCATGCGCACAGCGGCCAGTCCCGTGTAGGAGCACGCTGACCGCTGAACGCTACCGGCCCCGGATGACGTAAGGCCGCAGCGGGGTCAGCATAGGGAGATGCCAAAAGGTAGCGAAGGTCTCGAGAGTATCCAGCCCGATGCGTTCATCGCGCACGCCAGCATCGAATGCATGACGGAATTGCAGCTCGGACAATTGGCGGCGAGCCAGAGCGAAGTCGAGCCGGTTCGGCAATTCGCGCACCAGCTCGTGCAGGACTATGAGATGGCGAGTTCGGATATCGCGAGAATTGCGGCGCGCAGAAAATTGGCGGTGCCGGGCGCGATCGACGAGGAGCATGCGCGCGAGATAGAACTCTTGCGGGAGAAAAATGGACGCGAGTTCGATTCGGCCTACACCATGAGAATCTTGGACAACTACCAGAAGACCATCTTGTTGTTCAAACGCGGCCAGCGCATCAAGGATCCGGAAATTTCCGCGTTGGCGAGCCGTGCTCTCAGCATGCTCGAGGCTCGCATGCGCAAGACGACATCGCTACTCGAGAGCCTGACGCCTTAAATCAAGTCCTCAGGCCTTCAGTTCTGCGAACGCAGTTTTGCGACCTCCGCCGCGGTGAGGTTTGAGCCCTTGGAGCCGAAGCGCGCAGTGACGTAGTTCGCGACGCTGGCAATTTCCGCATCCGAGTAGGTGCTGCCGAACGGTGGCATGTTGTCCGAATCGCGGTGGTAGTGTCGTTGGCCCCCGCCGATGATGACCTGCGCAACATTGTTGGCGGTCGCATCGTTCACGCCGCGCGTGCCAGTCAAGGTTGCCAAAGGAATGACAGGGCTCACCCCGGTCCAGCCGTGGCAACCGGCGCAGGCACCTTCGTACATGCTTTTGCCGCGGGACTCTGCGGTGGTGTCCGCCGACAGCATCGGCGCCGGATCGAGTCGGGGCGCCGGCAAGTCGGCAGCGGCGATGCTGGGCACGGTGCGCACGTACGCGACCAGCGCGCCGATGTCGCTCGGAGTCAAGTGGCTCAAGCTTTCATCGACGGCCTCGCCCATGGGGCCCGACGCCGTGCCGCGGCCATCGGCATGTCCCGCCGACAAGTATTTCGCAAGATCCGCATCAGTCCATGCGCCCACGCCGCTCGCGTGGTCGGGCGTGATGTTGTAGGCGCGCCAGCCGGCCTGCACGGCGCCTGCAAATTTGTGCCGATTATCCAGCGCAAAGGCCAGATTCCTGGGCGTGTGGCATTCGCCGCAATGCTCCATCGCCTCGGCCAGGTACGCGCCGCGATTCCATTCGGGGCTGCGGCCGGAATTGGGTCTAAAGCGCTTGTCGGGATTGAAGAACGCGGACCACAGGCTCATGAGGCCGCGCCGATTGAACGGAAAGGTAAGGGTGTTGGCAGGCGTCGGTGCGTGTTCGGGCTTCAGCGTGAAAAGATAGGCTTTGATCGCGAGCGCATCGGCATCGGTCATGTACGTGTAGCTGGCATAGGGCATGGCGGGATAAAGGCGGGCACCGCTGCGCCCAATGCCCTTATGCACGGTGTTCAGGAAATTCAGGTCGCTGTAGCTGCCGATGCCGGTCTCCACGTCTGGAGTGATGTTGGTTGAAAAGATCGTCCCGAACGGCAGCACGAAGGCGCGCCCGCCGGCGAACGGCGTTCCGTCCTGGGCCGTGTGGCAGGCCGCGCAATCGGCAGCCCGGGTTAGATATTCGCCGCGCGTCACGATACTCGCGGCCTTGAGCTCCGCGGGCACGCCGGTGGGATCCGCCTGCGCATAGGCGGTCAAGGCGACGCGTTTGCCCCCGGCAAAGTCGGTAGGCTTGGGGCTCAACGCGTAGTATCCGGCGACGGTTATCGCGATGAGAGCAATGACGGCGAGAACCCAGAGAACCGGGTGCGATTTTCTTGGAGGCATCGCGTTCATGGGCATCAGCTCCTGATGTCGCTTTTGGAAAACGGAAAGACATGCACACGTTTACCGGTTGCGGCAAAGACGGCATTGGCGACGGCGGGCCCGATGGGTGCCACGCCGGGCTCGCCCACGCCGGTGGGTTTTTCCGTGGAAGGCACGATATGGACCTCGATTTTCGGCGCCTCATTCATGCGCAGCACCCGATAGTCGTTGAAATTACCCTGCTCGATGCGCCCGTCTTTCAAGGTGATCGCGCCATAAAGGGCCGCGCCCAAGCCGAAGCCGATTCCGCCTTCCATCTGGGCCTTGATGATGTCCGGATTGACGGCCGTGCCGCAGTCGATCGCGCAAACCACCCGGTCTACCTTGATGCTTCCCGCGTCGTCGACGCTGACTTCAGCGACCTGCGCGACAAATGATTTGAACGCTTCGCACACGGCAATGCCGCGGCCCTTGCCCTTCGGCATCGGTCCGGAGGTCCAGCCCGCCTTATCCGCGGCGAGTTCCAACACGCCCTTCATGCGCGGCTCGTGCTCGAGCAACTTGCGCCTGAACGTGAATGGATCCGCTCCGGCGGCATGCGCGACTTCGTCGATGAAAGTCTCGACGGCAAAGGTGGTATGCGAGCTGCCGACCACGCGCCACCACAGCACAGACACGCCCGCCTTGGTCGTCGACAGGTCCACTGCAATGTTGGGGATGGCGTAGGCAATATTCGCCGCGCCCTCGACCGAAGTCGAATCGATGCCGTCCTTCATTCCCGCTGCGAAAATCGTGCCGGCCATGATGGACTGGCCGACGATGACATGGTGCCAACCGGTCAGTTCGTTCTGCGCGTTCAAGCCCGCTTCGAGCTTGTGGAAGTACATCGGGCGATACAAGCCCCCGCGGATGTCATCTTCACGCGTCCACTGCAACTTGATCGGCGTGCCGTCCGCGCCGTAGGCCTTGGCGATGGAGACGGCTTCGACGATGTAGTCCGAGACGGTGTTAGCCCGGCGGCCGAAGCTGCCGCCGGCGTACAAGGTGTGGATGCTCACTTGAGCCGGCGTCAAGCCGGCAGTTTGCGCGGCATTCAGCTGATCGATGGTCTGGAATTGATCGCCTGCCCAGATTTCGCAACTTTTCGCATCGAGCTTCACCACGGCATCGAGCGGCTCCATCGGCGCGTGTGCCAGGTAAGGAAATTCGAAGCTCGCGGAAACCTTGCGCACGGCTTCGCCGATGGCCTTCTTAGCGTCGCCTTGCTTGCGCGCCGGCAGGGCGGGCTGATCGGCGAGCCGCCGGTACTCCTCCATCATGGCCGCGGAGCTGCGTTTCTCCGCCTTCGAATCGTCCCACTCCACGGTCAAGGCGTCGCGCCCGAGCTTCGCGGCCCAGAAACTCTTGGCGACCACGGCGATGCCGCGCGGAACCTGCACCACCTTCACCACACCCGGTACGTTGGCCGCCGCCGCACCATCGAAGGACTTGACCGTGGCGCCAAAGAGAGGCGCACGCTTCAGCAGCGCGACCAGCATGCCGGGGAGTTCGACATCGATGGTAAAGAGTGCGCTGCCGTCGCATTTCGCCGCCACGTCGACACGCGCCGGGCGCTGGCCGATGAGCTTGAAGTCTTTCGGATCCTTGAGCTGCACCGTGTCCGGGACGGGCAACATCGCAGCCCTTTTCACCAATGAGCCGAAACTGGCCTGGCGTTTGCTCGGCGCGTGATGGATGACGCTCTTATCAACGGTGAGTTCGGCTACGGGCACATGCCACTCGCCGGAAGCCGCGCTCAGCAGCATCGCGCGGGCTTTGGCGCCGGCATCGCGCAATTGCGGCCAGGAATTGGCGATCGCCGAACTGCCGCCGGTCCCTTGAATCTTGCCGAAAGCCAAGTTGGCGTATCGGGTCGCATCAGCCGGAGCACTCTCGACCCGCACCTGCGTCCAGTCGGCATCCAGCTCTTCGGCGAGCACGGTCGCAATGCCGGTGTAGGCCCCCTGGCCCATTTCGATGTGCTTCGAAATAATGGTAATGCTGTTGTCGCTGCCGATTCTGACGAAGGCATTCGGCGCGAACGGCGCGGACGTCGGAGCGGCTGCGGCGTGCGCCAGGGCAGGGCGCGCGGCGCCAGGCCATTCGAATCCAATGGTGAGCGTCGTGACCGCGGCACCCGCACCCTTCAAGAATTCCCGGCGCGCGGGACGAGAAGGCGAGATTTGAGAGTTGCTCATGATCTTAAGCCTTTGCCGAGCTAGCCGCGGCGTGAATCGCGGCGCGGATGCGCGGGTAGGTCGCGCAGCGGCAGATGTTGCCGCTCATCGCGCTGTCGATGTCCGCATCAGTCGGCGCGCCATTCTTTTCCAGAAGCGCTGTCGCCGACATGATCTGGCCGGATTGACAGTAACCGCACTGGGGAACCTGCAGGTCGATCCAAGCCGCCTGCACCGCCTTGGCTTGCTTGCTCTTGAGTCCTTCGATGGTGGTTACCTGGCGATTGGCCACCGACGATAAGCTAAGAACGCAGGAACGGACCGCCTGTCCATCGACATGTACGGTACAAGCGCCGCACATGGCCATGCCGCAGCCGAACTTGGTGCCGTGCAGTCGCGCGACTTCGCGGATGGCCCAGAGCAGCGGCATGTTCGGATCGACGTCAAGGGTGGTGCTTTGACCATTCAAGAGAAATGTTGTCGCCATGAGGACTCCTGTCTGGGATGCCAAGAATCCTCCTGTCGCGAAATGTATTCAAGTTCCCGCAAAAATGAAATGACTTCTCAACCCGCTATGATGTGCACAGCAATGCACCATGGAGAGCGCGCATGACGCCGGTAATCCGAATTAGGATCGATTTCAGCGACAACGTGAACATAGGTCCGGGCAAGATTGCATTGCTCGAAGCGATCAAATCCAGCGGCTCGATTTCCGATGCGGCGCGCTCCCTGGGGATGAGCTACCGGCGCGCCTGGATGCTCATAAACAGCTTAAAACAGGGGTTTTCCGAGGCGGTGACCGTATCCTCAACGGGTGGCAAGGGCGGGGGCGGCGCATGCGTTACCGCCTTCGGCATAAGCTTGATCAAGCAATTCCGCCTGCTCGAGCGCGAGATCGGAAAGCTCGGGGTGCAGCGGATGGCGGAGATCACGCCCCATGTGATGGCCAAGACCGCCCGTCCGGACAGTGCCGGCAAAAAGCCGCTTGCCAGAAAGCTTTTGCAGTGACCCCGGCAGCCCCTTAAAGCCAGTTTGCGGCGTGCTCGTCGTATTCTATGAAATATAGCGATGGCAGCGTTTTAGCCGTTCCGTTATATCGCAATAAATATAGCCAACAGCGATTGCGAAGAATTTTCGCGCCCAGCGGACTACTCTGCAATCGTTGTGAATTCACCGACGCCACAAACGCCAGTCGCAGCCGCCGGCAATCGATTCAATCGCATGGAATGGGCCGGCGCCTTCGGCGACCTCGGTACGCTGGTTCCATTCGTGGTCGCGTACATCTCAGTATTGAAGATGGATCCGTTCGGCATTTTATTTTCCTTTGGTGCGGCGCTGATTCTTTGCGGTGCGCATTACAAGACACCGTTTCCGGTTCAACCGATGAAAGCGCTCGGTGCGGCGGCGGTCACTCAGGCCGCGCAGACTGCGATCATCACTTCAGCCGCGGTCTATAGCGCGGGATTGGTGACTGGGTTGGTGTGGCTCGCTCTCGGATTTAGCGGAGCGGCCACACGTCTCGCCAAGGTCGTGCCCCGCTTCGTCGTGGTCGGCATTGTATTGGGCCTCGGTTTTAGCTTCATGACCGAAGGCATCAAGCTAATGAGCACAGGTTGGGTAATCGCGGCTATCGGACTCGCCGGCACCTTGATGCTGCTCACCAATCGGATAGTTCCGGCGATGTTTGCCTTGCTGCTGTTCGGCGCGGTGTGTGGAGTCATTCAAGAACCTGCGGCCGCACACACGCTGGCCGCCGTGCGTCCCGAATGGCATGCACTGCACGTCGCGACAGCGGCGTACAGCTGGCACGACCTTTGGGTGGGAACATTGTTTCTGGCGCTGCCGCAGTTGCCGTTAACGCTCGGCAACGCCGTCATCGCGCTTCGCGAGGAGAACAATCGCCTATTCCCAGCTCATCCCGTCAGCGATCGATCCGTAGCCATCTCGACAGGACTGATGAATGTTGCCGGCTCCTGCCTCGGCGGCGTGCCCATGTGCCACGGCGCAGGCGGTATGGCGGGCCACGTCGCATTCGGCGCGCGCACGGGTGGAGCGCCAATCATCCTGGGCACGATACTGCTGGCACTAGCCTTCTGGTTCAGCGGCTCTGTCGCAACCATCTTGGCGGTGTTGCCGAAAGCGGTGCTCGGCGTGATCCTGTTCTTGACAGGGGCGCAACTCGCATTGGGTTCATGCGATTTCAGCAAGAACAAAGTCGAGCGTTTCATCTCGCTGACGACGGCCGCGTTCGCAATGTGGAATGTGGGCTTGGCCTTCGTGGTCGGGATGACGCTGGGATATCTCGCGAAGCGCGGCGTACTACGTTTGTAGCGTGCGTGTTTACATAACTGCGTGCCGCCAACAAAGATTTTGTTTTGAAAAAAATACAAACGGACAGCGTAATACAAAGCGTGGTTTAGCTCTTGCGCAACTCGCTGCGGCCGAGTAAATAAATACGCATGGCTACCGCAATTTCACTGCCTGCATCCACATTCAGAAAAGTCTTGAAGGGTTTCGAGATCGGCGGCCTGCCATACACGGACGTACAGTTTCACCTGAAGCGATTGCTCGCAGGAGGGACATCTCCGGAGGAATTGCAAGAAGTGCTGCGCAGATGCGAATTGATCACGCCGCTGCCTGACTATGCACACGCGGAAGTGATGCGGCTTCTCGAGGAGGCGCGGGATCATGCGCCGGTACAGCCGATCGAGCCGCTTCCGGAGCCGGAGGTCATCGCGGAGCCGGAGCCCGCGAGCGATCTCGCGGCCGAACTCAGGATCACACGCAGCGCACTCGCTGCAGAGCAAGGCAAAGCGCGGGAAATCAGCCGCGCGCTGGCCGAAAGAATTGGCTCGGAGCAAGCGGCGCGGGCGCGCAGCGAGGATGTGCGGCGGGAGTCGGAGCACTATCAAGGAGAATTGCGCCAAGCACGTCATTTGCTCGCTTCGCGGGACGCGGTCATCGCGCAAATGCGCGTTTCGCTGGACGAATGCAACGCGCAGATCGCGGCGCTGCGCAAGGAGCACGCGGCCGCATCGACGACGTTGGAGTCGCGCGGCAAGAACGTCACACAGCTGCAGACCGATTTGGAGTCGTCGCGCACGCGGACGGCAGCGTTGAGCGCCGAGCTCGCATCGGCGCGGGCGGCTCTGGAAACGGAACAGCGCAGGCGTCAAGAAATTGAAAAGGCGTCGGTGGAGAAGCTGGCGCTGAACGAGGCGGCGCTGTCGCGCCGTTCGCACGCTGAGCGCGACGCGCAGCTCGCTTCGCTTCGGCTTGGCCATGACAAGGCCGCGGCGGTGCTGGAGACGCGGGCGAAAACACTCGAAGGCGAACTGCAAGCCTCGCGCAAGCGCCTCGATGTGATGACCGCAGAGCTGAAGTCGACCCAGGATGCGGCCAGCGCGCTCAACGCGCACAACGATCGCTTGACCGCGCAACTGCGCGCCGGCCAAAGCGATCTGGTCGCGGCACGCGTCGATCGCGATTCGCTGCGCGCGCAAGCTGCGGCGCTGCAGTCGAAGTTGAAAGACAACGAAGCGTTCATCGACCGGATGCAGCAGTCGGTGAGAAGCAACGCGCAACGGGCTGCGGAATTTCAAACCGCGGTGAAGCAGCGGGATTCCGAGCGAATTGAGATTGTGCCGCGCGAGGACAGCGCAGCACGAATGGAGAATCCGGCACGAATCGAGATTCCTGCCAGAAACGAGAACCGGCGGCGAGTCGAGGCTCCGGAGCTTGGAGATCTTGAACCGGTCGCCATTGCAGCGGTGGCGGCTGCGAGGTCGACGCCGGTGGTAGAAATAGATAATTTCGTTGCGCCGAAGCCGGCACAACGCCGCAAGCGCGCTGGGCTCTCACCGATGATCGGCGTGGGTGCAGCCATCGCCATGATCGCGGTCGTGGCTTGGCTGTTCGCGCGCCACCCCGCGGAGCTTGCGAAAGCGCCGGAGGTGGTCGCGGCGGCGCTTCCAAAAGCGGGCACGGTGATGCGGGATTGCCCAACCTGTCCGGCCGTCACCGTGCTGCCCCCCGGCCGCTTTCAGCAGGGCACCAAGGCCGCCGACGGTGCGTCGACGTTTGAAAAGCCCTTACATGTAGTGGCCATCGCGTATCCCTTTGCGATGTCGACGAATACCGTGACGGTGGATCAATTTCGCGCCTTCGTCGCAGCGACGGGACACAGCATGTCAGGCGGCTGCGACATCTACGATGGCAGTTGGCGCCACCGGGACGACTCGAACTGGGAAAATCCTGGATTCCCCCAGACCGGCTCGCACCCGGTCACGTGCACGTCTTGGAACGATGCCAAGGCCTATGCAGCATGGCTGTCGACGACGACCAAACAGCACTATCGGTTGCCGAGCGCTTCGGAGTGGGAATACGCGGCGCGCGCCGGCGGCGCGGCGGTGCAGCCGTGGACAGACGCGGCGGGTGCCTGTGCCGGCGCAAACGTGGCCGACATCAGCGCGGGACGCCGCTACCCCGGCTGGGCCGTATTCGGCTGCGATGATAGTTTCGTGTTCACGGCGCCGGTCGGTTCATTCAAGGCCAATGCCTTTGGCCTCAACGACATGTTGGGCAACGTGTTCCAGTGGACCGAGGACTGCTGGCGCGCCGACTACGCAAATGCACCGATCGACGGCTCGGCACGCACCGGCGGCGACTGTTCCGATCACGAGCTGCGCGGCGGCTCGTGGTTCAGTAATCCTGCGTATGTACGGGCAAATTATCGCAATCACTTCGCCGCGGACTATCGCACCAGCAGCGTAGGGATTCGGCTGGTCAGGGACGTTACGTCGTGACCAGCACCCACGCCTTCGCGCTGGCCGTGCTGCTCGGCATGATTTTGCCTCCCGCAGCCGGCCTGGCAGGTGCGGCCCCCGCATCGAAGCCCGCGCAGGCGGCGCTGAACGCGGGTTTCGAGCGCTGCCGGCATGGCGACATCGACGCCTGCTATGACGCGCTACGCTGGAATCCGAGCGACCCTGCGCTGCTCGAGGCGCTGGGCGATTCGCTGAGCCGTTCAAATCGCGCCGCGGACGCACTGCGCACGTATAAGCGCGCCGCTGCGCTGGCGCCACGAGACGCCAGCATAGCCGCGAAAATCAGCGCCATGCAATCGACCTCATCCGCCAAACGCACACCGATGCGCGCCGCCAACGAGAAACGCTACTCCAACGCTGCTCCAGAATCCCAGTCTCACTAGAGTTTTTAAGGCGGGCCCCGCGTGCTCATCGCGGCGCGTAGTGCTACATTCCCGCAACGAAAACTCACGGGGAGACTGGCATGCGCGATTGGGAGCTTCAGAATAAGAACAGGCGCGGGTTGCTGATGACGGCGGCGGCAGCGGGGGCCACGCTCGCAATGCCGAGGATGATTCTGGCCGCGGCGGGCAAATCCGATAAGTTTGGCGGCGACTTGAGCACGGTGCGCGCCGCGATCGAAAAACAGCGCCCCGAAGCGATCAAGCGTCTGCAAAATTGGATTGCACTGCCTTCGATCGCCGCCGAAAACCGCAACATGCAGGAAGGCGTGCGGATGATGATGGAGTTGCTGAAGGACGCTGGCTTTCAGAGTGCGAAGGTCATGCCGACGGACGGACAGCCCGGGGTGTTTGCAACATTGGATGCCGGCGCAGCACGCACCGTCGGCATGTACTTTATGTACGACGTCAAACAGTTCGATCCGAAGGAATGGAGCTCGCCGCCCCTTGAAGCGGCGATCGTCGACAAGGCGCCCTTCGGCAAAGTGCTGATCGGACGCGGCGCCATCAATCAGAAAGGGCCGGAGGCGACGTTCTTGGCCGCGCTGCATGCGCTGAAGGCGGCCGGCCGCAAGCCGCCGGTGAATATCGTGCTGGTCGCCGAGGGTGAAGAGGAAATCGCTTCACCGCATTTCGCACAAGTGGTGCATCAGCCGGAAGTCTTGAAGGCTCTTTCGAAATGCCACGAGGTATTCATGCCCTTCGCGTCGCAATCACCGCAAGGCTCGGTGCAGATCGCGCTTGGAGCCAAGGGCGCGGTGGAAGTGGAATTGGTGGCCTCGACCGAACGATGGGGCCGCGGCGCAAAAGACGATATTCATTCCAGCTACAAGGCCGAACTCGACAGTGCCGTGTGGCGAATGGTCAAAGCGCTCTCGACCTTGGTTTCAGAAGATGGCAATGACCCGGCCATCGACGGATGGTTCGAGCGGGTGAAGCCCTTGACGGCGCGGCAGAAAGAGCTGATCGGCGAACAGGTGGCCCACACCAACGAGGCGGACGTCAAAAAGCTACTGGGCGTGCAGCACTGGGTGCGGGACCTGTCTTATCGCGATGCGTTGGAGCGCTTGGCTTCGCAGCCGACGGTGAACATCGAAGGCATGTACGCCGGCTACACCGGCCCGGGCGGGAAGACCATATTGCCTTCCAAGGCTACGGCGAAACTCGATTTGCGCCTGGTGCCCGATCAAACGGCGGCGGATTGCGAGGCGAAGCTCAAGGCGCATTTAGCCAAGCGGGGTTACGGAGACATCGAGGTCAAGGTGACCGGCGGCTACGATCCGACGCAGACGGACGAAAACTCGTCCCTGATCAAGGCGTCCACGGCAGTCTATAAGGAATTGGGCATGCCGGTAAGCTTGTCGCCGCGGCTGGCGGGTTCCTGGCCGGGATATATTTTCACCGGCCCGCCGGTCAGTTTGCCGGCTGGCCATTTCGGCACGGGCCACGGCAGCCGCGCACACGCGCCCGACGAATACTACGTGATCGAGTCGAGCAACCCGGCAGTGCAAGGCATGGCAGATGCGACGCTGTCGTACGTCAAGCATCTGTACGCGTTGGCCGCTGTCTAGCGCACGTTGGGTGGCGCGTCGAGCCGGAACACCGGATATAGATTGTAGCGGGCATCCCAAGAGGCGTGACGGCGCAGAAAGAATTCCAGGCGCGCGCTGGGGCTCGCCGCGAATTCGGCATCGCTTGCAAGCTTGCGCGCAAATTCTTGCCCAAGTTTCGGATCCTGGTCGAGCATCTGCTGCGCGATCTGTTCCGCGACGTAGGGCTCCATGTGCTCTTTCTGTTCGAAGCAGGCATTGAAGAGACCCCACGCAGCGAATGAGTCCGGTGCCTGCGGCTCGAAGAGCGCTACCAGCAGACGGGCCAACGGTTGCGCAACGGGCACGAAGAGCGAGCCTGCGAGCGCGCTCGACATTTCGTCCCGCCAGGAGCCTTCTAAGAGCGCGCGCATCCGCCCTTCAAAGGGCAGCGCGGAGAAATTCACGCGGGTAGCCCGAAAAGCCTGGACGCGGAAGCTCTCCCAAGACTTGGCCAGCGTA
This sequence comes from Steroidobacteraceae bacterium, assembly GCA_036493935.1. GTDB lineage: Bacteria > Pseudomonadota > Gammaproteobacteria > Steroidobacterales > Steroidobacteraceae > Bog-1198. Next base: position 101,097 of record DASXOY010000033.1, read on the forward strand.
TCGTAGCCAATGCCGTGAGCCTCGAGGCGCGCAGCAATTTCAGCGGAAAAAGCCGGCGGCACCAAGTAGCCGCCGCGAGGTGCAGGGATCTCGAGCGAGGCCTTGACTTGATCGCGCAGCGGCACATGCCAAATTTGCGGGGTCGTGGGATCGTATCGGGTGACGAGACCGCCGGAGATCGCAGACGGCGAGCGCGTATAGGCAAAGCCGCGAAAATCGATCATGCGCGCAGGTCCAGAGGAATCGCGCGCCGGCGTACCGCCGCCGGCTTGAGCCGGCTCGCGCCAATTCGAGCTGTAGTCGAGCGTAAGCGTTGCGCCGCTCAAGCCCGTCGCCGTGTGATCGGCTTCCTGCGCGAGTTTGAGCCAGGAAACCCCGCTTTCCGCGATCATGTCGACCAAGCTCACCACCGTGTCGCGCATGACGCGCACTCGATGCGCGTAAGGTTTCCAGGAATGCGTTTCCACCAGCACGGTGAAGCGATTGCGCTGTGGAAAGTAGCCGGTGGAGAAGCGCGGCGAATACACCGTTAGCGCAAATCCGGACGCCGGGTCATCGGTGCTCGCGAGATCGGGATAAAAGTCGATAGCCAGCGAGCCCAATTGGGTCATGCGGGCGATGAGCGTGTCGCGCAGCTGACGCCCACTTATCTTGAGCGCCGGGTCGCCTTGATTGAGCGGTTCGACCTGCAGGGAAACATCAGGTTCGAAATCCGCGCCGTCGGTCACGTGCAGGTCGGCGCATACCAACGGATCCCATTCGCTGATGAGACGCAGCATGGCCCGCATCTCCGGCGTGTCCGCCTTCATGTAGTCGCGATTCAGGTTGATGTTCTGCGCCGTGGTGCGCCAGCCGATGACATCAGGTCCATTTTGATTGGGGCGATTCCAGCGGCCGACGCGCTCGTGGCCGTCGGCGTTGAATGCCGGCACGAACAACACGGCGATACGCGTCAGCGCCGATTTCCCGGCGTCGCCCTCGAGCAGCTCGCGAAGCGCGATGAAACCTGCATCCTTGCCGTCGCTCTCGCCCGGGTGAATCCCGCCTTGAACCATCAGGAGGGGAATTCGGCGCTCGCGCAGTTCCTGAGGAGTCAGCGCCCCCGAACGCGAGACGATGAGCGCGCGCATGCTGCGCCCTTCAGCCGAGCGCCCGTACTCGAAGGCACGCACCGCCGACGGCCAGGCATTCTGTAACCCCTCGCACAGGCGGCTCACCTCATCCAGCCGGCCGGTCTCTTTGAAAGCCGACAGCTCGGCAATGGTCTTCAGCGCTTCGTTCGTCAAGGCATGCTCCAACTTAAGCTAAGCGATTCTTGCAGAGCGTCCTATAATGCACGCTTGCCTATCACGATATACACGACCGGCGGCACGATCGACAAAGTCTACTTTGACGCCAAAGGTGGCTACGAGGTCGGCGCTCCGATGGTGCGCCAAATCTTAGAGCACGGCCGCGTCAGCGGCGAGATCCCGATTATCGAGCTGCTGCGCAAGGATAGCTTGGAAATGACCGCCGCGGATCGAACTGCGATCCGCGAGGCCATCGCGGCGTCCGATGCGACCCGGGTGGTCGTGACTCACGGTACAGACACCATGGTCGAGACCGCGCTTGCGCTGCAAGGAACCGCAGGCAAGACCATCGTCCTCACCGGAGCGCTTCAGCCCGCGCGCTTCGCCGACAGCGACGCGGAGTTCAATTTGGGATTGGCGATCGGCGCGGTTCAAGCGCTCCCGCCCGGGGTGTATATCGCGGCGAACGGTCAAGTGTTCCCGGCGAATGCGGTGCGCAAGAATATTGCGCTCAACCGATTTGAGGCAACCTGAGAGTTTCCGCGAGCCTGCTACCACGGCGCCGGCTTGTAATCTTTCAGGAATTGTCCCCACACGTGCTCGCCCGTCAGCCGGCCTGAAAATATCGGATCCACGATGCGCGCGGCGCCGTCGATGATATCGAGCGGCGGTGCAAAGCCTAAGTTTGCTTTGCGCGCGGCGTGCGCGGCCGGGTCCTCATCTGTTACCCAGCCGGTATCGACGGCGTTCATATGGATGCCGTCCTTGACGAAGTCCGGCGCACTGGTGCGCGTCATCATGTTGAGCGCCGCCTTCGCCATGTTGGTGTGCGGGTGTTTGTCGGTTTTGGTGGTGCGATAGAACTGACCTTCGACTGCGCTGACATTCACGACGTGCTTGTGAGCCCCAAGCGTGCGCAGCATGAGCGGCTTTAAGCGTGCATTGAGCACGTAGGGTGCAATGGCATTCACGAGCTGCACCTCCAGCAGCTCCGGCGTCTCGACTTCATGCATGCGCAGCCGCCAACTGTTCACTTCTCGCAGGTCGACTTGCTGCAGATCTTCATCGTAGTGGTCGCTGGGGAAAAGTGCCTCGCCGCCGCGGTAATCCTCATCGAGATAGCGCCGCTGCGACAGCGCGGCGCTATGCAGCAGTCCTTCGGCATGCTGGCGCAAGGCCGCGGCGATGAGTGCGCTGCGGCTGCGGTCCCCAGAACCTTCGATGCGTTCGCGAAGCTCGTCGTGCGGCGCCAACGGTGCGCGCCAGGCTTCGGGCAGCGCGGCCAGCGGCTGCGATTCGCGCTCGAGCAGGTGCTGGAAGAATCCGGCGGGACGCCGTACCGTCTGGCAGGCATTGTTCAGAATGTAGTCGAGCCGCGGCAAGCGTTCGATCAGAAACTGCGTGAACAACTCCACGCTCGGCGTGTGGCGAAGATCGAGGCCGTGAATCTGCAGGCGTTCGCGCCATGCGCCGAAATCGGCTTCCTTGGAGTAGCGCTCGATGGCGTCGACCGGAAAGCGCGTGGTGACGATCACGTGCGCGCCGGCGCGCAGCAGTTTGAGCGAGGCTTGAAAGCCGATTTTGACGCGGGCGCCGGTAATGAGCGCGTAGTTGCCGCTCAAGTCCGCGGTCTGCTCGCGCTTGGCGTAGTTGAACTCACCGCAAGTTTCGCATAGAGAGTCGTAGTATCGATGCACGACCGAGAAGGATTGCTTGCAGACGTAGCAGTTGCGCTCCTGGACAAATGCGGCACGCGGCTCGGTGGCATCCGCCTTCGGCCGCTCGAGCCAGAGCGGGGTGTAAACCTTGGAGCGGCGTTGCACGCGCAGGCCGGCGCGCTCAATCAGCCCGCGGTCATGCTGCTTGGTAACTTCGCGCTTGGCGCGCCGAAAGCCTTTGAGCATCCGGGATACATCGTGCCGCTCCGGCTTGGTGACCAACCCTGCGAGCATGAGCAGCTCGCGCCGTTGCTCTTGCGGCAATCGAGTCAGGTGGGATCGATCAGCCTCAATCGCACGCAGCACGCGCATGCAGGTAAGGACATCGACGTCGGAGAACGCGGATTCGGCGGCCGGGTTTGCTGAGTTCATGGAGGCATTGTATCGCCCCCCGAAGATAACCGGACCCTGAATAAGCGCCGGCGGCACCGCACCGCCGGCACTTACGATCAAGCTATGGCGTACAAGAACTCGACAAAGGAAGCGGCCGCACCGTCCAATCCCTTGATCTTGGGATTTTTCGAGTCGATCAGATAATACTCATCCGGCGCGTGCGCGCCGGTGCCGTGACCTAATCCGAAGTCACTGGCGGGAAGACTCAACGGCGGACCGGTGAATCGATAGCCGGGCCACGAGCCTGGGCTGCGTGGCGTAACGAGCGGAGGAGAGCCCAGCTTGGTGAACGTTGAGACGACCGTCTTGAAGAATCGGCTGTCAGGATCCGTCTGGGTGGGATCGTAGCCGCCGCTCATGTTGACTTGGATGTCGCCGAAACCGTGCTTGGCCAAGTGCGCTTTTACCTTGGCCAGCGTATCGGCGGCGGTCATGTCGGGCACCAAGCGCATGTCGATTTTCGCGACCGCCTTGTGCGGCAGCACCGTCTTGCCGCCGGGTCCGGTGTAGCCGCCGACCAGGCCTTCGATGTTGATCGTCGGCTGCGAGAACAGCCGCATGAGCGAGTCCTGCCAGTTCAGGTCGTGCACCCAATGTTCGACGCCGAATTCTGTTTTGATCGTGGCTTCCGGCACGGCTTTCGCGTAGGCCACGACCATTTTCTTTTGGGCCTCGGACAGCGGTTTCACTTTTTCGAAGAACCCTTCGACCGCGGGCGTATGGCCGTCTTTTTCCACCAAGGTATTCAAGGCTTGAATCAGATGCCAGGAGGGCGAATCCACCTGAGCTTCCAGACTCGAGTGAATGTCCTTCTTCGGTCCGCGGCCCCAGGTCGCGCCATCCGAGACCAATTCCATTTCCACCACGCCCTTGGCGCCGGCTTCAGCCTGCACGCTGCCATCGGTGTCTTGGCTCGCACCCGGCAGAAGCACGCCGACGCAGCCTTTCATATGCGGCAACACATCGGCGCTGTTGACGATTTCGCCGAAGTGCGGCGAGGCGATTTCCTCTTCGCCCTCGCACACCAGCACAAGATTGACCGGCAATTTTTTGCCCGTTGCCTTGAACGCCATGAGCGCGCTCAAAAAAGAATTCTGCGGGCCCTTTTGGTTCACCGCGCCGCGGCCCATGCACACGGTGCCGAGACCGGCTTTTTCCACGAGCCGGCCTTCGAGCGGCGGCGAACTCCACTCTTCCGGGACGAACTGCTTCACGTCGTACATGAAATAGACAGCGACGGTGGTTTTGGCGCCGGAATCCAAACGTCCGAACACGCCTGGCTTGCCGGAAGTGGGAATGATTTTTACCCCTGTGAATCCCGCATCGGTGGCCAGTTTCGCCATGTACTCGGCGCCCTTGGGATAGTTGCGGTTTTCTGCCGCGATGGACGGCAGCGCAATCCAGTCCTGCAGGCGTTTGACATTTTCCGCATGCATCTTGGGTATCTGCGCCAGCACCGTCGACTTCTCAGGGTTGTCGACTGCGGCAGCCAGCACCCCCGGCGCGGCCATCAGTGCTGCGCCCGACAGGGCGCTTTGCACGAAATCGCGGCGGCTCACGCCATCTTCTTTATCAGCCATGAATCTCTCCCGTTGTTTTCTTGAGCTACATTTGACCACTTTTCAGTTCGGAATCCGATCTTTTCCCGTGAGGGCCGCCGTCATGGGATGTGAGATGCAAAACCGATGGATCATCCTGACGTCGCCTATCACTGGAATTTGCGAACGACCACATGGCCTTACGCCATCGCGAATTTCAGCGCCTTAGGAGTTTAACCGGCGCGATTTTCCGCAAAGCTCAAAGTCTTGAGCCGGCCGGCTTCCGCCTCGCCCAATTTCTTCTGCGCGCGGATCTCGTTGACGATTTCGAGCGCGGTTTTTGTCGTGGGCGGCAGTTCCGCGTCGCACGATTGCAGCGGCGTGAGGCGTTCGCCCCAGCGGACCAAATGCGCAGACAGGGTAAGGCCGCCGCCGAACGCCGGCATGAGCACCAGGCTGTTGGGCGCCACGCGGCCTTCTTCCACGGCATCGACGAGCGCGACGGGCGCGGTGGCGGAGCTCATGTTGCCGTACTTCTGCACCGTCAAAAAGACCTTGTCGGCGCCGGCACCGGCGCGCTTGGCGACGGCGTCGATGATGCGCAAGTTGGCCTGATGTGGAACCACGAGCCCCACATCGTCGATGGTGACGCCGGCACGGCGCAGCACCTCGAGGCTCGCCTCGCTCATGCCTTGCACGGCCTTGCGAAAAATTTCCTGCCCGTCGAAATCCCAGCTGGTCAGCCCATACTGCACGCCGAGATTGGCGTACATCGTGCCCATGCCGCGCACGCGTAGGATTTGCCGCGCATCCGCATAGCACTGCAGCTTCTCGGCAATGACCCCGGACTCGGTTTGCGATTCTTGCAGCACCATGGCCGCCGCACCATCGCCGAACAGCACGGCTACATTGCGGTTGTCCCAGTCCATGTATTGAGAGATCAATTCAACGCCGATAATGAGGGCATTCTTGACGATGCCGGTTTTGATCATCGATGAGCCGATCGACAGCCCGTACATGAAGCTGGTGCAGGCGGTGTTGACATCGAAGGCCGCCGCTTGCGTTGCGCCGATTCTTTGCTGCACGCCGGAGGCGCTGTTGGGCACCAGTTCATCGTTGCTGCAGCTTCCGTAGATGACCAGATCGATGTCCTTGCCCGACATGCCGGCGCAGGCGATGGCGCGGCGCGCTGCCGTGATGGCCAGCTCGATGCCGGGCACATGGGAGATGCGCCGCTCTTTCATGCCGGTGCGGGTAGTAATCCACTCATCATCCGTCGGCAGGAAAGTCGCCAGATCTTTATTGGTCAAAATTAGCGGCGGCAGGCATTTGCCCCAGCCGACGATGGCAGCGTGAGTCAATGAAGCTCCCCTTTTTTTGTGTAGGGCATTGTCGCCCATATGGGCTCAACTCGCACGCCCGCGGCGGCAACCACGCCTCGGAGCGCCGGGTTTCCATTCGTTCCCCATGCCCATAGACTGAAAGCGAAAGGAGGCGATTTGCTCAAAAACCGCGTGTGCGCGACGCTGACGGCCTGCGGCGTCCTGCTGATTTCTTGCAGCGCAGAAAAGCACTCCCCGAGCGGGGCGCCCCCCGCCGGTCCGGCGCAGGGCGGCACCGCGACGCCGATAAAGCACGTGATCATAATCGTCGGTGAAAACCGCAGTTTCGATCATCTGTTCGCGACCTATGTGCCGTCCAACCCTCACGAGCAGGTCCTCAACTTGTTATCGGAAGGGATCATCAATGCGGATGGTTCGCCCGGAGCTCATTTCGCTTTAGCGCAGCAATACCGTCTCATCTCGGCGCCCAACGGCGGCAAATTTTTCTCGAGCGCCGGCGTGGCAAATAAGGTGCTGTACACGGTTCTTCCGCCTCCCGACGTGGACGGTGTCGGTGCGGCATCCCTCTGGGCCGGCATCTTAAGCGTGCCCGGCGGCGATCCGGGGCTGCCGCCGCAAGATCAATTTCTATTCGGGACCGGCGGCACCAATTTGAATTTCACGCTGGGACCGGATACCCGCATTGCCAACGTCAATAATCTACCCCCGGGTCCGTTTCAGCTCACCGGGCCGACGATGCCCTTCGATGCATTCGCCGGCGACACGCCGCACCAATACTTCACCATGGTGCAGCAAGCCGATTGCGCGATCGACGCCGAACACGTGAGCGCGTCGAACCCGACCGGGTGCCTCCATGACCTGCAGGCCGCGATTGCAACGACGTATGCGACGCCACCCGGCTCGACGGCGCACGAATCCGGTCAGACCATGGAGTTCTTCAACATGCAGCAGGGCGATGCGCCGATATTCAAGGCGCTCGCCGATCAGTTCGCCATCAGCGACAACTATCATCAGCCCGTGCACGGCGGCACCGGCCCCAATAGTCAGGCATTGGGATTTGCCGACCAGCTCTTTTTCAACGATGGGCAGGGCAATCCCGCGACACCGCCTCAGGCCAGCATCTATGACCCCGACCCGCAGCCCGGCACGCTGAATCTCTACACCAGCCAGGCAGCGTGGTTCAACTGCGCCGATACCGCGCAGCCGGGAATCGCCGCAATCAAGAATTACTTGCAGGCGCTGCCTTATGCGGTGAAAGACCTGTGCGGCACGGGAGAATATTGGATGGCGGTCAATGTGGGCCCCGCGTTTGCGCCTAAGGGCATGGCGCAGAGCGGCCAGATCCTGCCGGCAACCCTGCAGCGCAGCCTTGGCGATGTACTCACGGCGCGCGGCATTTCTTGGAAGTACTATGGCGGTGGCTTCAATGCCCTGGGAACGGGCGGCCCTCTCGACGGGACCTATTGCAGCATCTGCAATCCCTTTGAGTACGAAGCAAATTATCCGTCGCTGATCGCGGATCACATGCGTGATGTCACGGATCTGTTCGCGGACCTAGCCAATGGGACGCTGCCGGCCGTGGCCTATGTGAAGCCGGACGCCACCATGGATGGACATCCTGCTTCATCCAAATGGACGCTGTACGAGGCCTTCGTCAACAACATCGTTCAGCTTGCGCAAAGCAATGGCGCGCAGTGGGCGCAGACCGCCATCTTCATCACTGTGGACGAAAGCGGCGGTTTCTACGATTCTGGATTCATTCAGCCTGTGGATTTCTTCGGCACGGGTCCGCGCATTCCGTTGCTGGCCATTTCGCCGTTCTCGACGGGCGGACACATCAGCCACACCTACAGCGAGCATTCTTCATTCATCAAATTCGTCGAGCGCAACTGGATGCTCGATGGCCCACTGAGCGAGCGAAGCCGCGACAATTTGCCGGATCCGGTGCAGGGCGCAACCAGTGATCCCTATGTGCCGGACAATATGCCGGCCATCGGCGATCTGTTTGACTTGTTCGAATTCAACCAGTAGCGGCGCCTTCAACCGTTTCAGCGCCTAGGGCGGCCGCCTGATGCTCGCCGATGGCCTGGGGGGAGGCTCGTCGCGCAGCCCACCCAAACACGCCGTAAATTCAGCGCCAAAGAGAAAAATGAGTGCGGTGTAGTACAGCCACAGCAGGAGCGCGGCAAAAGATGAAGCCGCACCGAACGCCGAGGGTTCGGTCGAGTGCGCAAGGTAGAGACCTATCCCCCAGCGGCCAATGTCAAATAGGACGGCGGTCAGCACTCCCCCGATCAGAACGACCCGCCAGGGTAGCCGCCGGGCAGGCATGTAACGATAGATCACGGCGAACAGGGTTGCGACCAGGCCGATGGAGACGGCGAGATCCAAACCGGCCACTGCGCCCAAGATTGCGGGATAAGACTGAGCGATCCTCGCGCGGACTCCGGAAAGGCCGGTACTGATGGTGAGCGAGACCAGCAGGAGAAAACCCAAGGCCAAGATGAATCCCAGCGATATGAAACGCGTTCGTATCCAGCCGGTGACACCGGATAGCGCCAACGCGGCGCTCTTCCAAATCTGCTCCAGCGCCTGTTGGAGTGCGGCAAGGACCGTGGTCGCCCCAATGAGGAGCGTCACTATGCTCGTGACGGTCGCGAGCAGCCCATGCGCCTGCTGGGAACTCTTCACGGCCTGCAGCAGAATTTTCGCAGTGGAAGCTCCGAACAGCGCATCGAGCTGCGTGCCGATCTGCGAATACGCCGCATCCGCGCCGAGGATCCAACCGGTTACGGTTAGAACGATGATCAGCAACGGTGCCAGAGAGAAGGCGCAAAAAAATGCCAGCGCGGCGCCAATGTTCGAAGCGTTGTCCGAATTCCAATAGCGGCCGGCGCAAACGATAAGCAAATAGGCTTTCCTCAAGGGAGCGGGAACTCTCATCTAAATTGAGTCGTATCGCTTCTCCGCGACGCTGGTGCACGCGGGCGTCCGGAAATCAGGGATAGGAGTAAGCCTGCAGCCGCGGCCGCCGCCAAAAATCTGAAAGGGTGGTTCTGATAGTGTTTTCGCCAATCGACGGCCGACTTCAACTTGCGCTCAAGTTCATTCAAATTGGCGACAAGGTCATCGCGGGTCTGTCGAATGTGGGCCTCTATTTGCTCGATTGTTTCGCCCATGTTTCGAATTCCTTTGCCCGCGTGCCGGCAGAAGAGGTGGGTGAACGCCCAAGATCGAGATTTTTTTGCGCTACGGTCAGACACAGCGCGCACAGGATGCTGCAGACCGCAGCGATGATTGAGGCTGCGACCCAATCGCGTGTTACGTTGTGCAGCACCAGAAAGGCGCCAACCAGCAGGAATCCGACGGCGAAAATCGCAGCAAGGGCCGCGGCAGCAAGCCACGCGGCGGCACGTTTTGACTTTCCCACCTCCTCGTACAGTTCCGCCTTGGCGAGTTTCGCCTCTGAGCGGACAATCTCTTGGGCGTTGTCGAAAATATCCTTGAGCACTTCAGAAACGGGGCGGGCGATGTGTGCCATGGCGATTGATCCCCCTCTACGGCCTGTTCGTCCACGACCTTCCGAATAAAAATCCCGCTGCTGCCGCTACGAACAGCGCCGCAACAGGCTGTTTTTTTACCCATTCCCCGATTTGCTTTGCGACGCCATTGAAGGTGTATGCGGACGGCAGCCTGGGCGCTGAGACGGCCGCGGTACGCTTTTTCGGCATTTCTAGTAACTCCCTGATGATGCGCTCTGCCAGGGAATCATGTGGATGTTAGACCGCGCGGTCTGTAGGTTTCAGTCCCGTGCGCGGGTCAGCGTAAGGCTCGGGAGCCGGCCAGGCACAGCAGTGCGCCGAGCAGCAAGGTCAATCCCCTGCTCAGTCGGCCGAAACCGTGCGGCCGCTGGCCCAGGCGCGCAGCGCAGCGACCTTCTCCGCCATGACGACGGCGAGCGGCCGGGTATTCTGCATCTCGCGCGCGACCATCGCGGCGGTGACCGGCTGGTTGGCCGCGTGTGCGCTATAAAGTGCCGCGACGATGGCCTGCTCGATCTCGGCGCCCGAAAAGCTGTCGCAGCGGCTCGCGAGTGCCGCAAGCTCTTCCGGCCGCAACTCGAGTCCGCGCTTGTGAGCGTGAATGGCGATGATCTCCGCGCGCGCCTGCTTGCCGGGAAGATCGACGAAGAAAATTTCATCGAAGCGCCCCTTGCGAATCAATTCCGGCGGCAGCGCCGCGATGTCATTGGCAGTGGCGACGACGAAAATTCGCGAACGCTGCTCGGACAGCCAGGTCAGGAAGGTGCCGAGCACGCGGCGCGAGACGCCGCTGTCGCCTTCGCCCTCCGCCAGTGCCTTTTCGATTTCATCCACCCACAGCACGCACGGCGAGAGACCTTCGGCCGAATGCAGCGACTCGCGCAGATTCTTCTCCGCCTCGCCCTGCCACTTGGTGTACAGCGCCCCAAAGTCCAGCCGCACCAGCGGCACGCCGAAGATTCCCGCGGCCGCACGCGCGGCCAAGCTCTTGCCGCAACCCTGGACGCCGAGCAGCAGCACGCCTTTGGGCGGATCGAGTTCCGGAGCGCTGCCGTCGAAAGCGGGCTTGCGGCTCGTCAGCCATTGCCGCAGCTTCTGCAGGCCGCCGACGTCCGCGAACTTGGCGGTCGCCGCCTCATAGGTGAGCGTGCCGCCGCGATTCAAGAGCTCGTATTTCGCCGCCAGCAATTCGGCAATGTCGGACATGGTAATGGCACCGTGATCGAATATCGCGTGGCGCACCAGGCGTTCCGCGTCCGACGCGGTGAGTCCGTTGAGATTGTCGACCAGCTTGGCGAGCACGTCGCGATTCAGACTGATGGGTTTGCCGGGATTCGCGGCGTTCCACTCGCGGGCGACTCGCGTGATGATCATCAGGCGCTCATTGGTCGAGGGCAGCGCAAGATGCAGGCGCGCGGCAAATTGCTCGAGTTCCTCCGGCAGGGTCACTTCATAGCTCAGCAGAACGACCGTCCGCGCCACGTGATCGTAGCTCTGCGCGATGTCTTTCAATAGCCGAATGTTCACCGGCTCTTTGAGGTAGGGATGAAAGTCGAGCAGCACGTAGATGCCCGGCATCGGCGTGGCCTTGAGGTGCTTCAGCAGTTGCTCGGGGTCCGCGAGCATCCGCTGCGGACCGCCCATGTCTACGTCAACCCGCTGAAGGCCTTCGGTCACAGTCCATTGGAACACGCCCCAACCGCGGCCTTCTTTGACCTTCAGGCTCGCTTCGCGCACCAGTGTCAGAACCCGCGATTCCTCGCGGGACTCGACCACGATGAGCGCCAAACGGGACGCCAACATTGTCTGCAGCTCGCGGCGCGGGTCTTGCGGTACTGAGTCATTCATGCGGCGGAATGTAGCAAATCCCGGCATGGGCTGGTTCAACGCCGTCACGGTTTTGGAAGCAGGGATGCGAAATTTGTAAGCACCCGCCGACAGCAAGCACCTCCCGGCGCGAATTACCTTTGCAAAGCAGAGCCGCTTTAATACTCGCAACAGCGCGTAATCGGCGGGTCGGCCCGCCCGAGAATAACAATGAGAGGCCACATTTCGGCGGTGACGGCTAATTGGCGCGCACAGCGCCTGCGAGGAACGATTCTGCTGATGCTCTTGGCGTTCGGCCGGATGAGTTTCGCGGATGATCCCAAGCTCAACACGCCGCCGCAAAAGGAAGCACCGACGGCATTTGCCGCTCCGGAACCCTCGCCGGTGAAAGACTGGGGCGTGGGGGAGGGCAAGAGCTATCTGGTTCCTGCATGGGAAATACCGGCGTTCGAGTTGCTGCTGAATCGCGTCGATCACTATGCCGTGGATTCACAGGTGTACGCTTCGCCGCTGTCGAACTTCAAAGAAAATCTGCACCACAAGTGGGTCGTGGACAACGATGCCTTCGCCACCAATCAATTCTTGCATCCCTATCAGGGAGCGTTCTACCAGGGCCTCGCGCGTTCTTCGGGGTTGGACTTCTGGCAGTCCTCCGCATACACCTTCGCAGGCAGCTTGCTGTGGGAGTACGCGGGCGAGACCACACGGCCCTCCATCAACGATCAAGTCGCGAGCGGCATCGCGGGAAATTTCTTGGGCGAGCCCTTGTTTCGAATGGCAAGCCTGTTGCTGGAAAGCGGTCCGGACGGCGATCCGGGGCTGTTGCGCAAAATCGGCGCCGCCATCATTTCGCCGTCGATGGGCCTGAATCGATTGCTGTACGGCGACCGCTTCGCGGGAGTTTTTCGCAGCAATGACCCCGCGGTCTATACCCGCGTCGATCTGGGCGCGAGCTTGAGCACGCATTTCACTTCAAATGTGAACGTGAACGCGGACCCGACGGCGCCGCCCGCGGCCCAGACATTCAAACGGCAGAGCGCGAGCGCCATATTCACCATGGCATACGGCCTGCCGGGCAAACCAGGCTACAGTTACGATCGGCCGTTCGATTATTTCAATTTCGAAGTGAGCGCCGACACCACCAACGCAATCGAAACCGTTTTCAGCCGCGGCTTGCTGTACGGCACCGACTATGCGATCGGTCCGAACTACCGCGGCATTTGGGGTCTGTATGGCACGTACGAATATGTCGGGCCGCAGGTATTCCGCGTTTCCACCACCGCAGCGGCGCTGGGGACCACGGGCCAGTGGTGGCTGTCGCGCCAAGTCGCCCTGCAAGGCACGGCGTTGTTCGGCGTTGGCTATGGCGGCGGCGGGGTGATTCACGGTGCCGGCGTGGCACAAGCGGGTGCGCTCGGCGACGGCCAACGCGACTATCACTATGGCATGGCCCCCCAAGGGGAAGTGCAGGCCCGCTTGATTGTCGGGGACCGCGTCTCGCTTGATACGACCTTTCGCGAGTACTACATCAGCCGCGTGGCTGCGACCGAGAGCACCGGGTCGGAGGATATTTCACGCATCGATACGGCGCTGACGGTCCGTGTCTACAATTTGCACGGCATCACCTTCCGGTATTCGGAAGCCAGCCGCAATGGCCGGTACGCGACCCTGCCAACCTCACATCAGACCATCGGTACATTCAGCATCGGCTATACATATGTGGGACATACGCGTTTTGGCGCGGTGGACTGGCGGCCCGGGGCGCAAGGAAAATGACATCGGCCAGAGGCTCGCTGATCGATCCCGGCTGACGAGATAGGGCCAACCTGAGGCGCGCGGCGGCGCTAGCGGCGGCTCGCGCGCTGATCTCGCTCAAGAAGCAGCGCAGGCATCGCGCCGCGGTCGCGGTGTCCCATCGCGCGGCGAATAGGGAGATCAATAGCGCCGCTTCGTCGGCGGTTAATTTATTGATCTCGGCAGGCGCGGCGACGTCGAGGTCGCGCTGCCGCTCAAAGAAGATTATCGCGAGAAATTCTTCGAGCGCCGGCCATGCGGCCAAGGCATCTATTTCGATCCAACGCAATTCGATGCAGGCGAGCACTTTGAGCGACTGCGTCGAGCGTATCCAAGTCCGGATCGATTGCAGGATCAATTGACTGATTGCGCAGCTCATCGGTTTTGCTCCCGTGCCATTGTTGGCGATGCTAACGCGAATCATTCGCATTTACAATGATTTGGGTTAAACTGCCGCTTCCCCTCGAGAAATCGAACGAGTCGGTGGCGTTATGTCAGGATAAAAGCCGTTGGGGAGGATAAGCCGATCGAACTACTCGAGCGCGATGAACAACTCAGGCGCCTAAGCGAGGCCTTTGCGCACGCGCGCGACGGTCGCGGCCGGATCATTGCCATTGCGGCCGAGGCCGGCGCCGGCAAGACGGCACTCACTGAACGCTTCGTCGAGAGTCTCGCCAAAAGCGCGCGTGTGTACTGGGGCGCGTGCGAACATCTCTCCACGCCCGAGGTGCTGTTGCCGCTGCGGGATATTGCGCGCGCCAACGGCGAGGCGCTCGATCTGAGCACGGATCACATTCGCGCCTTCGAATCGATGCTGCGGCTCTTATCCCATGGCATCGGGCCCGCGTTGCTCATCATCGAGGACGTGCATTGGGCGGATACCGCAACCTTGGACCTCATCCGCTTTCTTGGCCGGCGGATCGCGCGCGTGCGTGCGCTGGTCTTGATCACGTATCGCGACGAGGAAGTGGATGCTCGTTCGCCGGTGCGCACTGTTCTTGGCGAGACGCCGGCCGGCAGCGTGCAGCGCATGACGCTCGAGCCCTTGTCGCTCACCGCCGTGACCGGCTTGGCTGCCAAGGCCGGCCGGCGCGCCGAGCAACTGTACGCTCTCACCGCGGGTAATCCGTTTCTTGTCACCGAGGCGCTGGCGGTGGAAGGCGACCTGCCTACCGATGCGGTGCGCGATGCCACGTTGGCGCGGGCGTCGCGCCTATGCGAAGCGGCCCGCATCGTATTGGATGCGGTGTCGGTGTTTCCGCGCCACGCCGAAACTGCCGTTGTTGCCGATCTCGCCAAAAGCATGATGGACGAAGGTCTCGATGAGTGCGTGGAGAAAGGCATGCTCTCGCTCGATGGCGGGCTGGTGCAATTTCGGCATGAGCTCGCCCGCCGCGCCATTGAAGGGTCCATCACGCCGGCGCGTCGCCGGGCGCTGCATCAGAAAGTCGTGGATGTTTTGAAGCGGCGCCCCGATGCGCGCGCCAGCGAGATCGCTCACCATGCGGAGCGCGCCGGAGACACCGCGGTGCTGCTCAAATTCGCGCGGCGCGCGGGGCAAGAAGCAACGCTCGCCGGCGCGGCGCGCGAAGCGGCGGCCCACTTCGCCGTCATGCTGCGCCATCGGGACGCGTTGGAAAAGACCCAGGTGATCGATGCCCTCGAGCAGCATGCGGAGCAAGCCTACCTCATGGGTTCGGCCGACATGGCAATGGTGTCGATGACGGAGGCGGCGGCGTTGCGGCGTCGCGCCGGGGAAACGCTGATGCTGGGACATGACCTGACCCGCCTCACGCGCTTCGCTTGGATGTGCGGCCTTAGGGCTGAGGCCGAAAAGTTTTGCGAAGAAGCGATTGCTGTTTTACAGGCAGCGCCGCCGGGCCGCCAACTCGCCTGGGCTTATTCGCATCAATCGCAGCTCGACATGCTCGCGTCGCGCATGGACAGCGCCATCAGCTGGGGCGAGCGCGCACTCAACTTGGCGCGGCAATTGGGCGAGCAGGAAATAATTATTCACGCCCTGGGCAACATCGGTTCGGCGCTGTCCGACGAAGGCGGATCGATGGGCTACGCGGAGCTGAACCGCAGTTTCGAGCTGGCGGTTGAGGGCAAGTATCACGACCACGTCGAGCGTGCATCCTGCAATCTGACCTGCACGCATTATTGGGGGCGCAACTACCGATCCGCTCTCGACTACGTCGAGCGCGGCGTGGCCTACGCCGGCACGCTCGAGCTCACGCATTGGGAAGGGTATCTGCGCGGCTGGCGCGCCATGATTTGGCTGGATCAGGGCGACTGGGCTCGCGCGGAGGAGGAAGCGCAAGAGATCTGCAGCCGCAGCTACGCCGCCGAGACCTACCGGTTTCCCGCGCTGATCGCGCTGGCGCGCCTGCGCATAAGGCGCGGCGACCCGGACGCCGACGCGCCCCTCGATGCCGCGCATCGTCTGGCCGCGAGCATGGGCGAGCCGCAGCGCATCGTGTACATCGCGGCCACCGCGGCCGAGGATGCGTGGCTGTCGCATGGCGCGGGGTCCGCGCTCGACGAGGCGAAGGCGCAGCTGCGAGCGGTGTACACACTGGCCGAACAACGGCACTCACGCTGGGTGATGGAGGACGTAGGTCTATGGTTGAGCATGCTGGGTGAACCGGTGCCAGAGGCCGCGCGGTTTTCCAGCCCGTTTCGCGAGCATTGCGAGGGCCGTTGGCAAGAGGCGGCAGCGGGTTGGCGCGCGCTCGGCCGTCCCTACGAGGAAGGGCTGGCCCTGTGCGTCGGAGATGAAAACGCACAGCACCAAGCGCTGGAAATTTTCGATCGCTTGGGCGCTGTGCCCGCAGCGACGCGACTGCGCCGGGAAATGCGCGCCGGCGGCGCTCGCACCGTGCCGCGCGGGCCCATTGCGGGCACCCGCGCCAACGCGGCAGGGCTGACGCGCCGGCAAGTGCAGGTCTTAGGGTTGGTGGACGAGGGCTTGAGCAATTCGGAAATCGCGCGGCGATTGTGCATTTCGGCCAAGACCGCCGAGCACCACGTGTCGGCCATCATGGCTCGCCTCGAAGCTCCCACTCGCCAGCAGGCGGCTGCAGCGGCCCGCTCGCGCGGACTCTTGAGCTGAAAAGATAGGGAGATCCAATCTCAAAGATGGGGGTGTGCGCCCCATGCGCCGAAGGCCACCTCGCGGCACGATGCGACCTGCTAATTTCATTGGAGTCGCATATGTCTCGCATCGCAATCTTTGCCTACGGCATATTGAGTTATCTGTTCTTTTTCGGCGTTTTTCTCTACGGCATCGGGTTCATCGGCGGCTTTTTGACGCCGACCAGCCTGGATGGCGTGCCCACCTCGTCCTTGGGCCGCGCGCTGACGGCGGACTTGAGTCTGCTGGCCGCGTTTGCCTTGCAGCACAGCGGCATGGCGCGACCGGCGTTCAAGGCTTGGTGGAAGCGCTACGTGCCCGAAGCGGCCGAGCGGAGCACCTATGTGCTCTTGAGCTCGATCGCGCTCGCGGCGCTGTATGTTTATTGGCAGCCGATCGGCGGCGCGGTGTGGAGCGTCACCGACGGCGCCGCACGCGATGTAGTCATCGGAGTCTACCTGTTCGGTTGGCTGCTCCTTTTATACACCACCTTCCTGATCGATCACTTCGATCTGTTCGGCTTGAAGCAAGTTTGGCGGCGGCTCGCGAACAAAACTTACCGCGCTCCCGTATTTCGCACTCCCAGCTTGTACAAGCTCGTGCGCCATCCGCTGTACATCGGCTGGCTGACGATTTTCTGGGCGGCACCGACCATGACGGTTGCGCACCTTATCTTTGCGCTGGCCACGACGGCCTACATTCTGATCGCCATACAGCTCGAGGAGCGCGATCTGGTAGCGGCGTTCGGCAATGTGTACGTGGACTATCGGGCGCGCACGCCGATGCTGATTCCGCGCCTCTGGTCGCGCGGTGACCGGGTACAACGAAGAATTCTTTAAAGCTGCCATCAATCATGACATTAGGTGTCAGGAATGCACTTGTATGCTGTCCGCCTCTGAATCAATCAGTCGCGGGAGGATGGTATGCAAAGATCGAACATGTCGCGGTACCCCGGTCGGGCGAGAGTCTGCTCAAGGCTTGGCGCGCTCGCAGCCGGGGCATTCCTTTTCTTGCATGGCGGGGCGAGTTGGGCGCAGGCGCCTGGGTCCGCCGCGAAAGGCGCGCCGGCTGCCGCTCCGGTGCACGATGGTCAGCATGATTTCGATTTTCTGCTAGGTTCTTGGAAGATCCACCTCAAGCGCATGGTCCATCCCTTGAGCGGCTCGCATGAATGGGTCGAGTTCGATGGCACCGTGGTGTGCAAGCCGGTCTTCGGCGGTAAGGGGGAAGTTGAAGAATTCAGTGTTGATGCGCCTGAGAAGAAGATACACATCCTCGGGTTGGCGCTGCGCCTTTACAATCCTTCGTCTCATCAGTGGAGCATCTATTGGGCGAACGCGGCGAAAGGCGCCATCGGCGGGCCGCCGGTGGTGGGTGAATTCAAGGACGGCCACGGCGAGTTCTATGATCAAGAAGAGATCAATGGCCGCGTGATATTCACGCGCTATGCCTGGTCGCGGATCAACTCGCCGACACCGCATTTCGAGCAGGCATATTCCGATGACGGTGGCCAGACGTGGGAAGTGAACTGGATCACCGAGCAAACGAAGGTCAAGGCCGAGCCCTAATGCGGCGCGGGCATCGCGCAACGGCTACCCCAGCAATTTCTCGAGCTTGTCGATCTGCTGGGTCCAGCCCATCGTCGCCATGGCGGTCCACTGTTCATCGTGCATCACGTCGTTGGTGATGACGAGTCGTGTGCCGCCGCTCGGCGTGGCGGACAACTCGACTATCGTCGTAGCGGTATAGGGCGGCACGCCGGGCACGAAATCCACAGCGTTGGTATAGACCAAGCGGCGATTCACATCGATCGCGGTGTAATCGCCCTTCGCGGTCGAACTCTTGCCCATTCCCGCCGCTTCTAGATGCGCCACGATTTCCGGCAGCACCGCGGTCATTTCGATTTCGAAGCGGCCGCCGACGCGGACATCGAGATGCAGCACGGTGGAAGTAAAGCCTTCGGGGCCCCACCATTTTTCCAGTCCCGCCTTGGTGGTCCACATCCTCCACACTTTGTCGGCCGAAGCCTTAAGGCTCCGGTCAATGACGAAATGCTTGGGTGTGGCGGCTTTTTGGTTTGGTGCGGTCACGATTCCTCCTCGTCCAATGCTCTTTCCAGGCGGTCGATGCGGGCATTCCACTTTGCCTGCAGCGTTTCGATCCATGCGGCCGCCTCGGTCAGCGGCCGCAGATTTCTTGATAAGAAGTGTTCGCGTCCGATCCGGCGGCGCTCGATGAGACGAGCACGCTCCAAAATGCGGATGTGCTTCGACACCGAGTTCAGCGAAATGTCGAAAGGCGCCGCGAGATCGGTCACCCGCGCATCGCCGCGCGCCAGGCGCAGCAGGATTGCGCGCCGGGTCGGATCGGCCATGGCGCCCAAGATGTTGTCGAGATTCGATGCGCGGGTCATATATTCACCTTTTAGGGTGAATATTAGCCGATGTCAAATTTCGATCGAAAATCTGCTCTGGCAGTTATTTTTTGCGCGCGGGCTTCTTGGCAGCCTTTTTCGCGAGCAGACCGGGCCGTTTGGGACTATCGGGGGAGGGGGCGTTGCTCGCGGGTTTGGCCGCGAATGCACCGAGCGAGGCATGCAACGCGACTGCGAGCGCGGCTTCGCCGTTCACCAGCTGCGTCCAGGGTAGCTCGACGCCGTTGCGCTTGCCCTTGAGCGTGAGTTTCAGCGCGGTCTCGCTCAAGGTCAGCACGTAGTCGCGGCCGTCGATGGTCAGTGCGCGTTTCAGCGTTGAGTGCAGCGGGGTCATCGCATCCCTCTAATTGATTCCGAAATGTTTCCCCAGCGCCTCGACCGCCGGTTGCGCAATCTTGCGCGCATCCAGCTTACTGCCCTCGAGCAAGCCGGCCAATTCGAGCATGACGGCGCCGTGCATGGTGGACCAGTACACATATGCCGCGAGCTCGACATCGCCGCTAAAACGCCCGCTTGCGGCAAGCTCGCGCAGGCCGCCGCCCATCGTGAGCCGCGCGCGCTCCATGGCTTGCACCAGTTCCGGATATTCGGCGTAGGTCGGCTGGCTGACATCGAACATCAGCCGGTAGGCGGCGGGATTGGCGAGCGCAAAATCGAGATAAGGATTGCCCGAGTGCGGTTTGGCGCGGGCCGATTCCATGGCGGCCGCAAATCGGTTGAAGGCGCGGGTTCGCACGGCGGCCAGAATGTCGTCCTTGTCCTTGAAGTAGCGATAGGGAGTCATCGAGGAGACGCCGAGCGCGTCGGCCATTTCGCGCATGGTGACCCCATCAGGACCGTGCGCAGCGAAGAGTTTTTCCGCGATATTGCACAGGCGGGTGCGAAAAGCCTCGAGATCTTCCTGGGAGAGCGTTTTAGGCATTGACTTAGTATAGTTTACGTTATAAATTTACAGCATAAATATATAGCTGCGTGGAGCACGAGATATGGACACCATCGCAACCGAGCCGCGGGTAGGCAATCCGCATGTGAGCGGCAATCAAGCCCCAGTGCGCACCGAATTAACGCTTGAACCGAAAATCCGCGGCAAGATTCCGCAAGGCCTGCGCGGTGCGCTGTACCGCAACGGCCCGAATCCGCAGTTCGACCCGGGCCGGACTTATCACCCCTTCATCGGCGACGGCATGATCCATGGATTTTGGCTGGGCGAAGGGCGGCCGCGATACGCGAACCGCTATGTGCGCACGCCGCGTTGGCTCGCGGAGCATGCGGCCGGCCGCGCCCTGTTCGGCGGCATGGGCGCGCCGAGCGACCCTTCCGTGGAAAAGGTCTTAAGCGGAGGCGCGAACACGCACATCGTCTATCACGGCGGCAAGCTGATGGCGCTGCAAGAAGGCTCTAACCCCTTAGAGGTGGACAAGGCCGATCTGACCTCGAAAGGCTGGGTGGAGACGGGCGGGCGATTCACCGCGCATCCCAAAACGGATCCGCGCAACGGCGAGTTGCGCTGGTTCGCCTATTCTTCGGGTGAAGGGCCGCTGAACCCTTTCCTCGACTACGGCGTATCGGATTCCGCCGGCCGCGTTCTGCGACGCGACCGGTTCAAGGCGCCGTATTGCTCGATGGTGCACGATTTCATCGTGACCGAGAATTACACGGCATTTCCCGTGCTGCCGCTCACCGGCGACATGACGCGCGCGAAGCGCGGGTTGCCTGCTTTCGCCTGGGAACCGCAGAAAGGTGCGTTCGTCGGCTTGATGGCGCGCAACGCAAGCGTCGACTCCGTGCGTTGGATCGAGGTCGACCCGGTCTACGTGTTTCATCCGGCCAATGCCTACGAGAAAGACGGAAACCTGCATTGCGACATGATGGAGTATCCCAGTGCACCGCTTTTCCCCA
This sequence comes from Steroidobacteraceae bacterium, assembly GCA_036493935.1. Lineage (GTDB taxonomy): Bacteria > Pseudomonadota > Gammaproteobacteria > Steroidobacterales > Steroidobacteraceae > Bog-1198. The sequence continues at coordinate 122,010 of DASXOY010000033.1, forward strand.
ATCCGGACGGATCGCGCGGCGAGGCGTCCCGGGCGCGCATGGTGCATTGGAGCATCGATCTTAAGCACAGCGGCGCCCGCGTCGTCCGCACGCCGATAAGCGATCTGGCCGGAGAATTTCCGCGTATCGATGAGCGTTTCGCGGGGCTGCCGTACCGTCACTGCTGGCACAGCGCCAATGTCGACATGAACGAGGCGCTGCTGTTCGATTCGCTGGTGCACATTGATATGGCCACCCAGCGACAGACGCTGCGCCGATTCTCGAACGGCGACAGTGTCGGCGAACCGGTGTTCGTGCCGCGCAGCGCCCAGGCGCAGGAAGGCGATGGCTGGATTTTGGCGGTGGTGCATCGCGCGGCAGAGGGACGCAGCGATCTGTTGATACTCGATGCACAGGACATCGCCGCAGAACCCGAAGCGGTGCTGGAATTGCCCGTGCGCGTGCCTGCGGGATTCCATGGCAGCTGGGTGAACGATTAAGTAATTCTTAACCCAGCTTCAGTCATTGCATTTGTTCCGACGCTCAGTCCGCGTCAACCTGTCAGCGTGGATGGAATATGCAACTGAAGGTGAACGCCATGACTGAGTATCAAAAAATCGCTGTCGGGCTGCTGAGCATGACGCATCCAGAGATTTATCGATCCGTGCGGCTGTCGACGCTCGACGAAGAACTGTCGGCACTGAACCGACAGCCACAGGGTCCCCGCAACAAGGGTGCGTTGCTGAGAGCGCTGAAGTTCGGGTTTGCAGCACTGGTGGCCGGGTCGCGGGCCGTGCCCTTGGGCGACAATGGAAAAATCACGCGCGAACTCGGAGCCTATGGAGCGCATCTGCGCTGCGAGGCTTAAAAGGGATTCGGAAAGCCGGTCAGGACCATGTCAGCCTTGCGGCTCTGCGGTAGCAAGACCAGTGCGTCATAGCCATTGATAAAGGCGCGCATCTGCCATTGGTCCTTTTCGGCTACCTTGGCGCGGAATAATCTTTGATAGGGTCTTAGGGCGCGCAAATCGATGAGCACAGGATGCTCGGGCGAGGCCGGCGGCAGCAGCGGCAGCAGCCATCCCGGCATGTCGCTCCACTTCGAATAGGATCCCAACGGCACGACCGCCAAGCTATACGCTTCTTGGCCGTTGGCGATTGCAAATTCGTGTGCGAAATTGCCGATGGGAAAGGCGCCGACGGGATTCAAGCCGCGATACATATGCTCATCGCCGAATTTAAACAACGCCTTCGGTGCCGCATCGCCGAGCTTGGCGGAGCGGTGATAGTCCTCCAGGAATTGCTGCTTGAACCAGGCCTCGCGCACCGTGTTGTTGAACAAGCCGACGAATTCGCCCCGCTCGGCGCGCCGGTAATAACTATAAATCTCAGCCGACTTTACCAGCCCGTCGAGCAAGCGGCGCGCCCGCGAGCCGGATGCCGAATGGAAGTGCTCGCGGAGCGCCGTCATTTTTTCGAGCGCATCGCCTGCATCGGATAAATAGTTTCCGTGAGGCCCGCGAGTGCCTTCTATTTTCCGCGCGGCCTCCAACAGCGAATTGCACTCCGAGCTTAGTTTTGCCGAGGATGCGATCTGGACAAGCTCGGCGAGGTAGCGAGTGGTGCCTTGGGTCTGTTCCAGCCCCCAGATGGGATCGGGGACCTGCTCGAGCCGCGCAACGTCGGCCAGCAACTGCAGGTCTTGATCGGAGGCGAAGCCAACCAGGTAAGGATCGCGTCGGGCAATGGCGGCGAGCGCCCTGACATCGCCGCGGGCCCCGGGCTTCAGCGCGTCTTCCATGCCGACGAAATCTTGCTCGACCACCAAATGATGGAAGCCGAATTGGGCATGCAAGGCGTGATAGAGCGCGTCGGCAAACAAGGGCGTGTCGTGATCGTAGTGACTTTCGCCGATCAGCACGAACTGTGCATGCGCGATTTCTTCCAAGAGGAAATCGCCGCCGGCTCCGGACAAGCGGCGGTCCGCGAAGGCGATGTCGCGGCTGGCTTTCTGCACCAGATCCGCCGTGTCCGGCGGCGGTTGCTGTATCGGCGCCGCCGCGTTCATGCTCTTGGAGGTCTGCCCCGCAGGAATTTGCGCGGCGGCCCATTGGTTCGCCAGACAGAAGCTGAGCAGCGCAACGCATCCCTTGTGAAGCACGTGGAGCTCCTGCGGTTTAAGTCTTCTTGCGCGTGTAATGGATGACCCAGCTGTCGGCCCAGGTCTTGCCGCCTCGAATCGGGACCGCTTTCGAGGCCGATTGGCCGAGCGCCGGCATGGCGGCGATCGTCAGAAGGCCGATCAGTAGAATGCGCATGAGTTCTTACCTCTTCGCGAGTGTTCGCTCATTATAATCGTTTCATCGCCGATTCTATCGAGACGAACCAAGCGATGCTCAAGCTTTATCACTGCGCCGAATCGCGATCCATGCGTTCACTTTGGCTGCTGAACGAAATGCAGATTCCGTTCGAGCTCATCGACATGCCCTTCGACTTATCGGTCCTGAGATCGGCGGATTATCTGGCGGTGCATCCGCTCGGCCGCGTGCCATGCCTCGTGGACGGCGAGTTTCGCCTGTTCGAGTCGGGCGCGATTACCGAGTATTTGTGCGAGCGTTACCCGCAAAGCGGAATAGGACGGCTCGACCGGGACGTTGAGCGGTACGAGTGGCTGCAATGGATTCATTACGGCGAAACCATGGCGCAACATGTGGCGGCACTTCTGCAGCAACGATTTTTCATTGCGCGGGAGGACCGCTCGCCGGTGATCGCAAAGCTGGAGGGACGCCGATTGGAGAAGGCGGTTCAGGTGCTGGAGACGCCGCTCAAGGATCGCGATTATCTCCTGCGCACCGGATTCAGCGCCGCCGATATCGGCGTGGGCGTCAGCCTGCATCTCGCCGACCGGCTGATCGAGCTGGTGAAATTTCCCGGCGTATCGCGCTATCTTGAGCGGTTGCGCGCGCGAACTGCGTTTCGGGCATCGCTGCCGGCAGGTGCCACTCGCCCCATTTCCTGGCTACCGGACGACTAGCGCAAGGATTTCCCATGCCGCCCGGCGCCGCCGCCGAAAGTCATCGCGCCTGCGGCGGTCTCGCCTGAGGCGATCGTGACTTGGCCGTGGGCGATTTCATTGGCGATCGCATCCTCCTCGCTCAAGCCCCACTGCTCTATGGCGGAAAGGCGGTCGTGCCGCATCGCAGTTTGCGGAAAGCTCGACAGTTGCTTGGCCAGTGCAATCGCGGCGGGCAATGCGTCACCGTCCGCGACACAGCGATTGATGAGCCCCATTCTCAAGGCCTCGGCGGCATCGACGGCTCGGCCGCTCAAAATGAGATCCATGGCACGGCCGTGACCGATGATGCGCGGCAGCCGAATGGTGCCCAAGTCGACCAGCGGAATGCCGAAGCGGCGGTTGAACACGCCGAAAATTGCGCTGGCACCGGCGATTCTCAAGTCGCACCACAGCACCAACTCCAAGCCGCCGGCCACGGCGGGCCCTTCGATGGCGGCGATGACGGGCTTGGACAGCCGCAGCCGCGGCGGTCCCATGGGGGAATCGCCGTTCGAGGACAGCGTAATGCGATCTCCCGCGGCAATGGCTTTCAAATCGGCGCCGGCGCAGAAAACATCATCGCCGCCGGTGAACACGGCAACGTCGAGGCCGCGATCGGCGTCGAAGACACGAAACGCCTCTGCGAGGGACTGTGCCGTTGCGGCGTCCACGGCGTTGCGCCGTTCCGGACGCGACATGCGAATTAGCGCGACCCGATCAATCGCGGTGACGGACACTGACATGGTGCACCTCGCTGGTTATTACGGCAGCAGTCTAGCCGGTCTTGAAGGCCGGTCGCGGCGTGGCTCCGCAGGCGGGCTTAAGGCCGGCGGCCACGCCGCTGCGCACCAGCCGCGCATACAACTGCGCGAGGCAGTCGCTCCACTCGGTATGGCCCTGACCCTTGGCGACGACCTGCAAACGATTCGAAAATCCCGCGGCGACATGCTCGGTGTACCACAGGGGCGTGGCGCCATCTGCATCTCCGGAGACGAACAGGGTGGGGACGCTCGACCGCACGGGCAGGCGATAGTCCTTCGGCAACACGCTCTGCGGCCATTGCCGGCAAGCCGCCTGCTGCTGCCGCAAGCGGTAGTCGCGCAGGAATGTGCCTTGCGTTGCGGCGGGAACGTCTTGCTCACGCACGAAGGCAACATCCTCGCTGCAGGTGATGGAAAGAAACAGGCCAAAGCTCAAGGACGAATCAGCCTCACGCGCGTCCGCGAGCAGATCCTTCACCAACGGATCCCAGTCTCCGGCGAAGGCGCGATGGATCATCCAGGGCAACTCCGATGCGCTCTTCGGACGATAAAGCCTGGATCGCGTCCATTCAGCGACCCGGCCTCGATCCAGCGGTGCGGGAGTTGCGCGACCGGGGATCGTCACTCGCACCGTGCCTGATTCAAGCCGCGCCAGGATCGCGCGAAACTCTTCGCGCAATTGCGGGAAAGCGGAGCTGCAGGCCGCGTCGGCCGAGCAGGCGGCAAACAGTTTTTCGATCGCCGCTTGCGCGGTTTTCGCGAACGGCAGCGGATTGGCGGCATCGATGGGAACCGCGCTGCCAAGATAAGCGGTGCGCACGCTGGCTGGAAAAGAGCGCATGTACACTTGAGCCGCGCGGGTACCGTAGGATCCCGCATAGAGATTCAAGCGACCGAACCCCAGTCCGCGCCGCACTTGCTCGAGATCGGCGGCGAAACGCTGGTATGTGTACTGTGTCAGGTCGGCGCGCGCTTCCAGTTGCTGCGCGCAGCGCTTGACCGCGGCAATCGGGAAAAGATCGCGCAGGTTCACCGCCGGAGCCTCGGCGGAAAAGAACTGGCAGGGCAGCGCGCCTGATTTTCCCGTGCCGCGCTGATCGACGAGCAACAAGTCGCGATGATCGAGCAACGTCGCGAAGCGCTCCGCGTAGAAAGACGCGCTGCTGATCGCGTCTTCTCCGGGACCGCCCTGCAGCACGACGATAGGGTCGCTGAACGCCGGTGTGGCGCCTGCTGGAATGACGACGATGCCGATCGATAAGCGGCGGCCGTCGGGTTTGTCGGGATTTTCGGCGACATCGAGTGTGCCGCAGCGCGCGGCCCGCGCCAGATTCTCGATTCGGCAGGAGGCGAGGGCAATCGATATCCGCTGACCCGCCGCAGGCATTGCCCGGCCGCCCAACAGAGCGGCTATCAGCACGACACCTAGGAAGGCCTTCACAGCTGCTCTAGTATAAATGGATCGCAGGTCAAGGCATGGGCTAAGCTCGCGCTACCGCTTCGCTAAACGTGAGAGGTCATTTGCATTGCTTGAAATAAGGGCACCGGTACCGCATCGCGTGGTGATCGTAGGCGCTGGGTTCGGCGGACTGGCCGCCGCGCAGCAATTGGCCGGCGCCGCTGTTCGCATCACCATCATCGATCAGCGCAATCACCACCTGTTTCAGCCGCTGCTGTATCAAGTGGGCACCGCCGCGCTTGCGACTTCGGAAATCGCGTGGCCGATACGGTTTCTCATGCGCAAGCGCGAGGAGGTGACGACGTTGTTGGGTGCAGTCGGCGGCATCGACACGGACCATCGCCGCGTAATGCTGCAAGACGGGGCCAGCGTCGACTACGATACGCTGATTGTCGCGACCGGCGCCCGCCACGCGTATTTTGGGCACGACGAATGGGAGCCGTTTGCGCCGGGCCTAAAGACGCTCGAAGACGCCACATCAATTCGCCGCCGGGTGTTGCTGTCGCTCGAGCGTGCCGAGTGGGAAACGGACCCTGCGCGACGCACCGCGTTGCTCACGTTCGCCATCGTCGGAGGGGGGCCGACCGGTGTGGAACTCGCCGGCGCCATCGTGGAGTTGGTGTACCAGAATCTGGTGGGCGAATTTCGCCGCATCGACACGCGGCAGGCGCGCGTGCTGCTGATTGAGGCGGGCCCGCGTCTATTGCCGGCTTTCGCGCCGGATCTTTCAGCCTATGCCCACAAGGCGCTGCAGCGTTTGGGCGTGGAAGTGCGAGTCGGCTCGGCCGTGACCGAGTGCAACTCCAGCGGCGTGAGAATGGGCGCTGATGCCGTAGCGGCGGACGTGGTTCTATGGGCTGCCGGCGTGCTGGCATCGCCCGCGGCCGCATGGCTTAATGCGCCCGCGGATTCGGCCGGCCGCGTGAAAGTACAGCCGGATCTTACGGCTCCGGGGCACCCCGAAATCTTTGTCATCGGCGACACCGCGGCCGTGGACTGGAATGGAAAACCCGCGCCCGGAATCGCGCCTGCCGCCAAGCAGCAGGGCATCCATGTGGCGCGCACCATCAAGCGGCGCCTGGCCGGCGACACAGCATCGCGCGTCTTTCGCTATCGGCACGCCGGCGATCTGGCGACCATCGGCAAGCGCTCGGCGGTCATTGACTTCGGCTGGTGCAAGCTCAAGGGTTGGATCGCCTGGTTGGTGTGGGGCATGGCGCATATCTATTTTTTGATCGGCCTGCGCAATCGGCTTAGCGTGGCGTTGAGCTGGTTGTGGATTTATTTAACCGGCAACCGCAGCGCCCGCCTGATCACGCAGGTCGATCACAATCCTAATCCGCGCTGAGCGCTACTTGGCGCGCGACGACGGGCATGGCCAGCGGCGCAGAGCGTAGGAATGCTTCCAGATCCCGATTGAGGCGCGCCGCATGCGTCACCGGCAGCCCGTGGGGAGCGTCCTCATACACGGTCAGCCGCACATCCGGCATCAGCCGCACAATTCGGCGCGACGTCAGCTCAAGAGGCGCGGAAGCGTCGCGATCGCCATGAATGATCAGGGTCGGAACGCTGGTTCGCTGGAGCTCTGCACGAAAATCGGCCTCGATCATGGCGCGATTGCAATCGATGACCGCCTTCATGGAGCAGGAGAGCATCGTGTTCTTTATCCAGGCAATGGTGTCGGACGGCGTGTCCGGGTTCACGAAAGGCCGCGCGTTGGCGTCGAGCCACGCCGGAAAGCCGCCTTCGAGGATTTGCCGCCGCGTTTCGTACAGCACCTCTCGATCCACGCCCTCAGGATTGTCGGCGGATTTCGCAAGACAAGGCAGCGTCGGGCCGATCAGGACGATGCGCTTGATGCCCAACGCCTGGCGTTTGGAAACGTAGCGCACCACTTCGCCGGCACTCATCGAGTGGGCGACAATTTGAACGTCGGTGAGATGCAGCGCGTCAAGCACCGCGGCGAGGTCATTCGCCAGCGTGTCGTAGTCGAATCCTCGGCCCGGATCGCCGGAGCGACCGTGTCCGCGACGGTCGTAGGCGATGCAGCGGAATCCAGCGTCGCTCAGCGGCGCCATCTGATATGACCAGAACTCCGAGGAAAGGGCCCATCCTGAAAGAAAAACCACCGGCGTGCCGGTACCCCAATCGCGGTAAAAGAGTTCGGTTCCGTCGGCGGTCCATATGGTGTTGGGTCGGTGCATGGCGATTCCTCCTAATGTGGGAGGAACGATGCCAGCGTGCCGCCGGTGAGTCGATTACGTCCGAAGTAATCGACTACGTCTCGAAGTCGTGGCTCAGGAAGCGGCAGCGCGCAGGGCGTCGGCGGTTTCTGAATTGGCGGGGAAATAGGACTCCAGCGTCAATTCCGACAGCGTGATGTCCACGGGCGTGCCGAACACCGTCGTGGTCGAGAAGAAGCTCAGCAGTCCCTGATCGGTCTGCAGCTGAAGCGGCACGAAGATCTTTTCTTGTCCGGTTATTTCGGGAGGCGGCTGCGACTCCGCAACGGGGTATGCGCGAAGTTCCTCGAGCAGCGGCAACAAGGTGCGATCATTCGTGAGGGTGACCTGGCGATACAGGCGGTCGAGCAAGTGCCTGCGCCACTCGGCCAGGTTGACGATCCGCGGCGCGAGTCCGCCTGGGTGCAACGCGAGGCGCATGACATTCGCCGGGGGCTGCAGCAGCGCGGTGTCAGCCACCAGCGCAAGCAGCGGCTTGAGCGCTGCATTGGCGGCAACCAAGTTCCAGCCGCGATCGACGACCAGGGCCGGAAATGGCTCCGTGCTCTTGAGCAGCACATCGATGGCCTGCCGCGCCTCGTGCAGCGGCGGGCTTTCCAATTGGCGCTCTTCGAATACCGGCGCGTACCCTGCCGCGAGCAGCCACGCGTTGCGTTCGCGCAGCGGCACATCCAGGTGTTCGGCGAGCTTGAGCAGCATCTCACGGCTCGGTGTCGCACGGCCGCTCTCCATGAAACTCAAGTGTCGCTGAGAAATCTCCGCCTGCAGCGCGAAATCGAGCTGGCTCAAGCGGCGCCGCTGGCGCCACTCACGCAAGTATGTACCTACAGGGCTTATCTGGACGTTCAAGGTCGGTCTCCCAAAGCTGCTCTTTACGCCGGGCCGAGAAAAGGCGAACCTTACCGCCCTATGGCGACCGCAAAAGCAAAATCCAAGACCCCGCGTAAGAAAAAAACCGCTGCGAAACGTTCTCGAGGCAAGCTGGCACCGGGCGGCAGCGCGCGTGGCCTCGATGCCGGTCAGGTGGCGATCGCCTTGGACAGCGCGGATATCGCCGAAGTGCTTGGTTCAGTGCGCAGCGCCGGTGGCGCCGTCATCGGCGCCTACCGAGACCCGCTAGGCGGCCGCGCATTGGTGCTGGCGTCGCTGCCGCTCAATGCCCTGCAGCCGACGCCGTTTCAGCGCGACCTGTCGCCGACTCATGCGAAGCGCTTGGCGGTGAAGATCGACGAGACCGCGGCCTTCTTGGATCCGCTGATCGTCGTGCGAGGCGAGGAGGGGCGTTTCTGGACGCCGAACGGACGGCACCGTCTGGCGGCCGGGAAAGTGCTCGGCCTGAAGCAGATTACCGTGTTGATCTCTCCGGACGAGACGCTGGCGTATCGCATTCTGGCCCTCAACACCGAAAAAGCGCACAACCTGCGCGACCGTAGCCTCGAAGTGATCCGCATGGCGCGCAGCCTTGCGAAACGTCACAGCAATTCGAAGGAGTTGCAGTACACCGCGGAATTCGAAGCCGCCGAGCTGCTGACGTTGGGAATCGTGTACGAGAAGTCCTCGCGCTTTGCCGGCGGTGCCTATAGTTCCTTTCTCAAGAAAGTCGACCGCTTCAGCGAGCGTACCTTGGCCGCCAGCTTGCGGGAACGCGAAGGGCACGCCGCGCGCCTGCTCGAAATCGATGCGCGCGCGAAGAAAATCATCGAGATGCTGCAATCGCGCGGCTTCAAGTCTCCGTACCTGCGCAACTATGTGGTGGCGCGAATCAATCCAGTGCGTTTTCATAAGGCGAAGAAAGGCGATACCAAGCCGCCGATGCCCCTGGCGCAGGCTCTGACGCGAATGGCGGCAGCGGCAAAGAATTTCAAGGTGGAATCGGTATCGAGCGCGGATTTGGCGTGGGTTGCAGTCGGTGCCGGGCAGGAATAAATGATCGAACGTCAGATTGAAATCGTCACGCCGGATGGCCGGATGAACACCTTCATTTGCCATCCGGAGCGGAACGGCCCGCATCCCGCCATCATTTTTTTCATGGATGCGCCCGGCATCCGCGAGGAACTACGCGACATGGCGCGCCGGCTTGGAACCGTCGGCTACTACGTGATGTTGCCGAATCTGTACTACCGCTCGAACGTCGAGGAGCTGGGCTCGGTGGTGGGAGAGGCCAATGTCGCCACGCGCGAGAAGGCGCTCAAGCTTATGACCACGATCAACATTCCGATGGTGATGCAGGATGCGGATGCATTGGTGGCTTTTGCCGCCAAGGACAAGGCCGCGTCGACCAGGCCGATGGGGTGCGTCGGCTATTGCATGAGCGGTCAATACGCCATGAACGCAGCTCTTCGCCACAAGGACAAGATCCGCGCGGCGGCATCGATCTATGGCGTCGCACTGGTTACCGACAAGGGCGACAGTCCGCATCTTGTGCCGCAGCGCACGGATGCGCGGCTGTATTTTGGCTGCGCGGAAAACGATCATTACTTTCCCACGGAAATGATCGATCGATTGCGCTCGGAAGTCGCCGGCAAGGGCGGAAATGCGGAAGTGGAGGTTTATCCCGGCACGCAGCATGGTTTCGCTTTCGCCTCGCGTCCGATGTACGACAAGCCGGCGGCGGAACGCCATTGGGAGCGTTTGTTCGCGCTGTTCGCCGAGACGCTGTCCCGCTAAGGCAAGGGATCGAGTTCGCGGTCCTCCAAATATTTGTGCATGTTCTTGAACAGATCGCCGCGCGCCGGCGTGTGGCCGAGCTTGATCCGGCAGTAGGGCAGCAGATTCACGAGGGCGCAGTTCTCGCTGAGCCAAAGCACGCCATCTGCGTTGTTCCGCGGGCGATTTTCCGCCCAGGGCGGATTGTTATCGACGGGCTCCATGTGATTCTTGCGAATCCAATCCAGCTGCGCCGCGGATAGTCCCGATAAATTCCGATAGAGTTTCTCTCGTTCCGCGGATCGCATTTGGTTTTGAACGGCCCACTCCGCTTCTTGCGTCCAGTCGATCGGTGCGGGCACTGTGATTGCATTTCGGGTGTCGGGGCTCACGCTTTGGACATTGCCGCGCGCGCCACGCCCGTTTCCCTGGCCGGCTCGGTCCGGTCGGGACGCTGAAGGAAATCGATGAAGAAAGGTTCCGGGCCCGGGCGCGCGGCGATGAGCAACCATGATGATCTTGCGAGCAGGACGCCAATCGAAACATGCAAGAAAAGCACGCCAAAGAAAACCGTCAAGCGCCAGTTTTCATTTTGCTGGCGCCGGTGCACAGACTCGGCTTGCATTGGACAACCCCCGGTACACTAGACAGGCCGGCGTCGTTTCAGTTCACTCGGGTACGTGAATGTGCGCCTTGATGTGCTTGAGGTTCGCGACGATGGTGAAGGTCATGATGACAAGCAGCGACCACGAACTCCATTTGCCGATATGCACCGTCGCCCACGCGCCGATCTGATTGGGATAGCGCCATACGCCGAAAAACGTACTGATGTTTTCGGCCAGCCAGATAAAAAAGCCGATGAGCACGAAGGAAAGCAACAGCGGCATGCTGCGTTTTTTGTGCAGCGGCGTGAATGCGACGCTGGTCCGCGCATAAAGGCCCAAGGCGCAGGCGACGATATACCAGCGCAGGTCGCCGATGTAATGGTGCGTGAAGAAATTTGCATAGATGGCGCACGCGATGAGCCAGGCCATCCAATACGGCGGGTGATGGCGGACGCGAAGCTCGAACAACCGCCACGCTTGAATGACGTAACTGCCGACTGCCGCGTACATGAATCCGGAGAACAGCGGCACGCCAAAGAGCTTGGTGAAGCCGGCATCGGGATAGCTCCAGGAACCGATCGCATGCGAAGTCTTGAAAACCTCGAGCAGAAATCCCACGGCATGGAACAGGCAGACGGCTTTGAGCTCATCCCAGGTCTCGAGCTTGCTCAGGACCATCCAGCATTGGATGAGGACGGCGTAGAGAAATAGGATGTCGTAGCGAGCGATGCCGAACAGTCCGGCCCGCGGCATGAGAAACACGGCTGCAAAAAATAAGCCGACGAAGATGCAGGCGCGTGCTTGTTTGAGCCCAAAGGCTAGGAATTCGAGCGCCGCATCCCGCATGGGCCATACGCTAGAGACGAAATGCGGCGAGCCGGTGACGCAATCATGGCAAACCATGGCGCGGTCAGCCCTTGCTCGCCGCCGTGCTTGACGGCATGCGCGTGCTAAAGTGCCGCGGCATTCGGGAGCGCGGTACATGACGCAAGCACAAACACCGCTGTTGCACGCGATTACGTTGCTGGCTTTCATTCTGCACATCAGCGGCGGTATGTTTGGGCTGGTGTCCGGGTCCGTCGCCTTGTGCGCCCGCAAGGGCGGGGGCCTGCATCGCCGGCCCGCCGCGTATTTCGCGTCATCTGTGGCGCATGTGCTTGGGGCTTGCCATGGCGTTCGGTTCAGGCTTCACGAACGGGTTCGCGCGGCTTCTGCCGGGCCCTTATCATGTTCCGGCGGCTTTTTTTTTGCCGCAGTTCATTCCGCTGGCCCTGATGGTTTTCTGGTTGATCCGTGTGCGTTTTCCATGGCAAAACAGGGCGGCCGTGCACTAAACTGGCTCGATGAATGCCGAGCCCGAAGTCATGCCGAGGCTTGCAGCCACCACGATTCTGGTGCGCGCCCGCGGAATTCAGCCTGAGATACTGCTATTGAAGCGCGGCGAGCACGCGCGCTTCATGCCCAACGCCTATGTGTTTGCCGGCGGCGCGCTCGATCTCGACGACGAAAGCCCCGATGTCTACGGCATGTGTCAGGGTTTGGATGATCGCCGGGCGAGCGAGTGCTTGAAAGTGCCGTCGAACGGGCTGCGTTTCTTCGTGGCTGCGGTGCGCGAGGCCTTCGAGGAGTGCGGATTGCTTCTGGCATACGATTCGCGCGGCGATGTGGTGGATTTGAGCCTCTGGGATGAATCACGGCTGCGCGAAACGCGTTTGCAAATGTCTTCCGGCAAGTTGAGCGTGGCCGAACTCTGCCTGAAGAATGGCTGGCGCCTCGCCGTCGACAAACTCGCCTTCTTCAGCCACTGGATAACGCCTCCCGGCCGGCTGCGCTTCGACACGCGATTTTTTCTGTGCGCGGTGCCGCCCAATCAGACCGCGAGCCTCGCGGGGAACGAAATGTCGGAGCTGGTGTGGCGCACCGCTGCCGAAGCCTTGGCGGAACACGCCAACAAGCAATTGCTGCTCATGTACCCGACGCGCGCGATATTGAAGGAGATCGCCGCGATTCGCAGCATCGATGAGTTGTTCGATTTCGCGGGCCGGCCCCGCGACATTGTGCCGATTACGCCGGTGCTGCCGCCTGGAGTTCGGCCGGAGTGGGAGCGGTAGCTAGCCGGACTGCCCGGCGTAAATCTTTCGAACCGCCACCATGGTATCTGCATCCTCGACCCGCTTGTCATCGCGGTAGCGCTTGACGCGCGCCAGGCGCAGCGCCAGACCGCCAGGATAGCGCGTGCTGGCCTGTAGATCGCTGAATGCAATCTCCACCACGATTTCGGGACGGATGTACACCGTTCCGGTGTCACGGCGCGTCTCGCGCGCCAAAAATTCCTTCGTTTGCCGGGTGAGCATGGCGTCCGTGAGTCCCTTGAATGTTTTGCCCAGCATGACGTACTCGCCCGTGGCCGGATCGAGTGCGCCCAAGTGCAAATTGGAAAGCTTGCCGGTGCGCCGCCCATAGCCCCACTCGGCGCCGAGCACGACGAGATCCAGCGTGTGCACGCGCTTGATCTTGAGCCAGCCGGCGCCGCGGTTGCCCGCCTCGTAGGGAGCATCGAGCGCCTTGGCCATGAGGCCTTCGTGGCCGGCGGCGATGGCGGAAACGTAAAAGGCGCGCGCTTCAGACTCGGACCCGGTCACCAACCGTGGAATCAACATGGCTGCGGGCACCGCCTTGGTCAGCGCCTCAAAGCGCTCCTGTGTCGGGCGTCCGGCGATGCTCTCCTCGCCGATTCGCAGGCAGTCGAAAAAATAGGCCTCGATCGGCAAGGTTTCGCGCGAGGCTTCGACATTGAGCTTGCGGCCGAAGCGCCGCATCGTCACTTGAAACGGATGCGGACGGCGTGCCGCATCGAAGGCAATCGCCTCGCCGTCGATCACCAGGGTGCGCTGCGCAAACGAGCGCACGCGCTCGGCGATTTCGGGGATGGCCGCACCGATCTCGTTCAAGCTGCGCGTGTAGATGCGTACCTCATCGCCCTGCTTGTGAACCTGTATGCGTGCGCCATCCATCTTCCATTCGAACGCTGCTAACCCTTGGATGATTTGCAAGGCCTCGCCCACATCCGCGGCCGTTTGCGCCAGCATGGGCGAGACCGGTGTGAAGAGTTCGAGCTGAAATTCATCGAGCGCGGCGATGCCGCCGCCAAAGGCCGCGGTGGCGACCGCGCCGAGGTTCCTGCCGTACATTGCCGCGCGGCGCACGGCTGCCGCGGGTAGCTCGGCCGCCGCGGCGATGGCGTCAAGCATGACGCCGGCCAACGCGCCTTGCCGCAGCTCTCCGATCAGAAGGCGCAGCAGAAACTGCTGCTCGGACCTGGTTGATTGCGAGAATAGGTCGCGCAGGGCTTGCGCGCGCCGTGTTGCGGAACCGCTGCCGCGAATCTCGGCAAGAGCGGCGAGCCGTCGATCGACCTCGGCAATCGACAGCGTCTCGGATCGCGAAGCGGGGGTGTCGGCGGCGGCTCGCACCGCGGCGTAGCCTACGCCGATCTTTCCCTGCGCGATTTCGCCGGACAGGTAATGCACACCGACACTGACTTCGTCCGGTGCCAGCGAATTGAGCAGCGCGGCGAGTTCCTGGATTTTGACGCGGCGAGCGGCGGTCGCACCCACCCGCTCGGAGGTTCGCACGATTTCCGCCAGCAGGGTCACTTGCGCGCTACCGCGCCCATCCATCCTGCCAAGGCGTTGATCATGTCGTCGTTGATTTGACTGTCGGTGAAGCTGCTGCGAGCCGGAACGTGGAAGGAATGATCCGCATCCGGCAACAACAGCAGTGTGGCACGATCTCCGAGCATCGTTATCAGCGGATTGAGCAATTCGGGTTCGGCATACAGATCCCGCGCGCCCTGTAAAAATAAAAGCGGAATGCGCACCTTGAGCAGGTGCGCGGCGCGCGAATCGGAGGGTTGCTTGGGCGGGTGCAACGGAAATCCCAGAAACGCCAAGCCGCGAACATCGGGAAGCGGATTTGCGGCCTGTGCCTGCGAAGTCATGCGGCCTCCGAAGGACTTGCCGCCGGCAAAGAGCGGCAGCGCGGGCAGCAAGCCGCGGGCGCTATCGACGGCTGCGCGCACGGTGGCGTGGCAAAGCGAGGGTGGGTCGGGCCGCCGGCCGCGCTTCTCCATGTACGGAAACTGGTAGCGCAGCGTGGCAATGCCGCGAGCGGCCAGATCATTGGCCAAATTCACCATGAAGGGATGCTGCATGCCGGCGCCCGCGCCGTGCGCAACCACGAAACACGCTTTGGATCCCGGCGGGGCTACTAATTGCCCGGAAACCCGCGTCGTTGCGTCGACGTCGATATGCACCGGCTGAGGCTGGGGGCTAGTCACGCTTATGTTTACGGCAGCGCAGATCGATGGAAGTTCAGGCGTTGCGCGTAATGTGCTTGATGGCATCGGCCAAAGAGCGCGCACCCCCCGTGTAGTCCTTCCAGGGCTTGTTCTTCGCCAGCAACGCCGGCGCGCTCCGCACGGTAAATTTCTTCGGGTCGAGGCCCTTCTTCACGTCGCGCCACTCGAGCGGCATGGATACCGGAGCGCCTTCTCGGGCTCGGGGCGAGAGCACCGCGACGGCAGTCGCCATGCGGTCGTTGCGCAGGTAGTCCAAGAAGATTTTGCCCGAGCGCTTCGCCTTGGACATGTTGTCGAGATAACGCGTCGGGCTGTCCTGCGCCAATTGTGCGCACACCAGGTGCGCGAAATTCTTGGCGACCGGCCAGGCAACCGCTTTTCTGCCCTCCAACAGCGGCGTCACCACATGCAGGCCCTTGCCGCCCGTGGTCTTGCAGAAACAAACCAAGCCGACCTGCTCCAGCCGTTCGCGGATGTCGTAAGCCGCTGCAATGACGGCATCGAATTTCACATCCGGAGCCGGGTCCAAATCGAACACCAGCCGGCCGGCGCTCTCAGGATCATTGCGCGCGCAATTCCAGGGATGCAGCTCGAGCGCGCCGATCTGCGCCACGGCCGCGAGCGCTTCGACCCGATCGATCTGCACATAGGGCGCTTTGTCGCCGCGTACTTTGACCAGATCAAACAGCTCGGATATCCCCGCCATGGCGTGGCGCTGGAAGAATTGCTGGCCGGTGATGCCGTCGGGCGCGCGCACCAGCGAGCAAGGGCGGCCCTCGAGATGCGGCAGCAGCCATTCGCCCACCTGCTCGTAGTAGCGGCCGAGATCGAGCTTGGTGACCGGCTTGCCGTCCCCGGCGTCGGGCCAGAGCGCCTTGTCCGGCTTCGATAGCGTCACGCCCATGATGGTGGAAGGCCCGGCCGGCGCTGCGGCCTGTGAGCGCGACCTTTTCGATGAAACACGCGAGCTTGGTGACGCGCGCCGGCGCTTGGGGGCGGCAGCGTCTTCGGTTGAGTTTGGCATGGCGCTCTCCGCTATTACATCGTTTGGACTCTTGTCCTCCCGCAGGCCTTTGAATGCGGCTTGACGAATCATGCCGGAACCGGTCCAGCCTTCGAATTCGATTTCGGCGATCAATTCCGGCTTGAGCCAGCGCACGTTGCTTTCCTTCGGCGGCGCATTCGGGCCTTCAAAAGGACTTTTCTCGCGCGTTAATTTCTGCAATTTAGGCAAGAGAATTTTGACCACCTCGCGTCCGTAACCGGTGCCGATCCGTCCTACGTAGACGAATAGCCCCTCGCGATGTACCCCGGCGAGCAACGAGCGCAGAGTTCCGCCTTCAGTGGTCCAGCCGCCCAGAACGACTTCCTGGCCCGCGCGGCATTTGGCTTTGAGCCAGCGGTCGCTGCGGCCCGAGAAATACGCGGCATCGAGCTTTTTCGAAATGATGCCTTCGAGTCCGATTTTGCACGCGGAGGCGAGCACAGCCTCGGCATTGGACTCAATATGCGCGACGTAGCGAATACGGCCGCCCGCGTTCTGGGCGCTCAAGAATTTTTCGAGACGGGCTTTGCGCTCGCTCAAGGGTAGCGCGCGCAAATCCTCGCGGCCCTCGAACAACAGGTCAAAGACATAGAAGACCAGCGCCTCGGAATTCTCCGCCGACAGCGCTGCCTGCAACGCGCCGAAGTTCGGCAACTGATGATCATCGAGCGCCACGATCTCACCGTCGATCATGCAGTCGGGAAAAACCGCTGCATCTTTGGCGATGGCGCTGAAGCGCTCGGTCCAATCAAGGCCGGTGCGCGTACGGATGACGGCGCCGCCTGCCTCGACCTTCAGCTGCGCGCGATAGCCGTCGAATTTCACTTCGTGTCCCCAGCCGGCGCGATCCGGCGGCCGATCCACGAGCTTCGCCAGTTGTGGCTCGATGAACTTGGGAACGCTTTTGACCAACAAGGGCTTGGCGCGCGCTGCTTTGACGGCTTTGCTCTTGGACGTTTTGCCGTCCTTGGCGGCGGCTGCGGAGTGGGAGCGCGAAGGCGCCTCAGCTTCGTTGGCCCGCTCCTCGGCACTCTTGCTGATCCACACCGCGTCGGCTTTGCCGGGCGCCGTGGTGGCCAGCATGAAGGGCTTGGGGCGCTTGCCCTTGCCGTCGGCGATCTGCTGCATCGTTCGCCCGGACGCGACCGAGCGGTCCTCGCTTAAGACGGCATCGCCGTTGCCGGTAATCGAGTGGTCGTCGCGGTGTTTGATCAGCAGCCAGTTGGTGCGCTTTCCGCGGAAGCGATCGCCGCGCATGCGCACCAGCACCCAGCTGCCTTTCAGCTTGTCGCCATCCAGGGTGAATTTCAGGTCGCCGGCCGCGAAGGCGTCTTCCGTGGTCTTGTTTCCTTCAGGGGCCCAATAGCCGCGGTCCCACAGCATGACGCTGCCGCCGCCGTACTCGCCCTTTGGTATGGTGCCTTCGAAATCACCGTAGTCGAGCGGATGGTCCTCGACTTCCACGGCAAGGCGCTTGTCAGCTGGATCGAGCGAGGGTCCGCGCGCCACCGCCCAGGACTTGAACACGCCTTCCCACTCCAAGCGCAAGTCATAATGCAGCTGGCGCGCGGCGTGCTTCTGCACCACGAACCGCAGTCGAGAGGAGGGCGCTACGCGCTGCTCGCCCGAGGGCTCCTCGGTCTTGGTGAAGTCGCGTTTGGTGCGATAAACGGTGAGCGCCGGCTTCGCCATGTCATGCGCCTTGGTCCATCATGCGCCGGTAGGCGAGCAAGTGGCGCAGCGACGCCTTGGGATCCTGGGCCCTTTCATAGAGCCGCGCGAGATTGAAATGCGCGTCGGCAAACTGTGGATCCAGCGCCAGCGCCTCGCGGTACGCGACGATGGCGTCGGGTTCACGCTCCAAGTCTTCGAGCACCACCGCGAGATTGAACGCGATGAAGGGATCCGACTTGGCTCCGAGGCGATAGACGCGCTCGGCCTCGATGAGCCGGCCGGCCAAGTGCAGAAGCCGGCCTAAATTGATCCGCGCTTCCATGTGATCGGGATCGGCCTTGAGGCAGAGCTCATAGGCTTTTTGCGCCGCCTGCGGATGGCTGTCCTCAAGCTTCAGCGCGCGGCTGTAATGGTCTTCCGCGGAAATGCCGGCGGCCATGCCGGCCGGCGAGCTTGATGCGGCGGCCGCTTCCTGCCTGGCGCTCACTTCCTGGTGCGTGATGATGTGCAGCCGGCCCTTCTCTTCGATGATTTCCAGGGCCAGGTGATACTGGCCCGATTCGGATTCGCGCAAACTCTGGCCTTCGCGGATGGCAATGCGATTGCCGAGCGCGGTGAGTGAAATTTTGTTGAGGGCTGAGCCTTCCGGCAGGGCGGAACGCAACTCTTGCAGGGTCTTGTTGATTCGTTGCGAGGAGATTTTCGCCGCGCGCAGCGCACTCGCCGTGCGCAGGACCACTAGATCATGAAACGAGTAATGCAGCCTGCCGGAGCGCCTAACCGGCTGAATGTTTCCCGCGCGCGCTAAGGCACGAACGGCCGAAGCCGGTAATCCGAATAGCCGCTCCAGATCTTTCGTGTCGTAGGCATGCATCTCATCTTCGGGCGGATTTGCGTGCCGACCCTGACGCGGCCGCGCGCTTGGGTGCCTTGCGCTCCTTCAGATCGGTTGCCTTCGAGCCACGCGCATCAATGCTGGCCCGCAAGGCTTCCATCAGGTCAATGACATTGCCGCCCTTGGCTGACACCGGTCCTTCCGCCAGCGATACTTCCTTGCCCTCGACTTTCTTCTGGATCGCCGCCTGCACGCGGGCGCGATGCTCGTCCGCATATTCGTTCGGGTCGAAGCGTTTCGCCGCCAGATGCTCGATGAGTTGCTGCGCAAGCTTCAGCTCGGGCTCCGACACCGGCGCGGCCTCCAGCCCCAAGTCCTTGAGTTCGCGAACCTCGGCTTTGAAATGCAGTTGATGCATCGCCAGGCCGTCTTCGATCGGGCGGATCACCACGATGTGTTCCTTGCCGCGGGAAATCCAGCGGCCGACCGCGCATTGCTTCGATTTGCGCAGTGCCGTCGCAAGCAGGGTGTAAGGCTTGGCGCCGCCCTTGTCGGGCGCAAGGTAGTACGTGCCGTCGAAGTACAAGGGATCCACGGACTCGAGCGGCACGAACTGGCCGATGTCGATGGCGTGGCTGGTCGCGTCCTCGAGCGCCTTTAATTCTTCCGCGCTGAACTGAACATATTGGTCCTTGGCAAATTCATAGCCCTTGACCATCTCGGAGCGCTCGACAATTTTGCCGTCGTTTACCGCCACGTACTGCTGCTTGACGCGCGAGCCGTCCTTTTGACGCAGCAAATTGAAGGAAATGCGTTCGGAGGACACCGTCGCGGAATACAGTTTCACCGGTATGGCGACAAGCCCGAATGAGATTGTCAGCGACGCGATGGATCGAGCCTGGGTAGCCATTGTCTTTATCCCTTAAGAGCCTAGGAGCGATTTGTTTCTGATTTTATTGAATAAACGCACGCAAGACCTTCGATTGTCTACGGTTTATGTCCTTTAGACTAGGAATAATGCAACGCCGTTTCAAGTGAATTTGCCGCAAATCCGTGTAGGGATGGACGAAGCCTTGGGCAACCGAGGGCGGCTGCCAAGCTCGCACACGCGGAACCCTTTGTGTATAAAACCTCTTTAAAAACAGATAGATACGCCCCGACGGCGCGGCCTTTGGGCCTCGTCGCTTACGCCTGCCGCGCGGCGGGCCTGACGGGCAACTTCCAGTCCGGCCGGATGAAATGACAGGTATAGCCGTTCGGAATTCGTTCCAGGTAATCCTGATGCTCAGGTTCCGCTTCCCAAAAATCTCCTGCCGGCGCCACTTCCGTCACGACCTTTCCCGGCCAAAGACCCGATGCCTCGACGTCCGCGATGGTGTCCTCGGCAATGCGCTTCTGCTCATCGCCGATATAGAAAATAGCAGAGCGATAACTTAAGCCACGATCGTTGCCTTGCCGATTCAGAGTCGTGGGATCGTGAATCTGGAAAAAGAATTCGAGCAGCTTGCGATAACTGATCACGTTCGGATTGAAAATGATTTCGATCGCCTCGGCGTGTGAACCGTGATTGCGGTAGGTCGCATTGCGCACATCGCCGCCGGAATATCCGACACGAGTCGAAATGACGCCGGGATAGCGGCGCAATAAATCTTGGACGCCCCAGAAGCAGCCACCCGCTAAAATTGCACGTTCGGTTGGTTGAGACATTGACTCACTCCTTCAGTGGAATGCCGGGTCCAATCTGGACGTCGTGGCGGGCATGGCTTCAATTATATACGCCTTCCATCGGGCGAGGACGGGTGGGTTTATAATGCTGTATGCGCGCAATCAAGTCGCTGGCAACGCTTGCCCTGGTGGGATTCTTGGTGTCCGCCGCCGCGGCAGACGATGCGATCAAGCCTAAACGCAGTGCGGCCCCGTCGATCGATCCGCAGAAGCTCGCGAATCTCAAGCGGGGCATGAGCAAGAGCCAGGTCAAAACCTTGCTGGGTGAACCCTGGCGCACGGTGCAATACAACGATCTGGACCAGATCGAAAACGAGTTCTGGGAATATCGCGGCAAGGACGCGGAGGGGACTTTCCGCCTGCACATCGAGTTCGACCGCCAAGGTGCCGTGGTCATCATCGGAAAAATTCCCGACCGCGTTCCTGGAAGCAAAGGCACGCCCTCGAAAAATTAGCCTCGACCTTTCTTTACACTCACTGACGAATTCTTGACTGAATTGACTTGGCCTTTACTCGCGATGAGGCTGCGCGATCGCGCGCGCCGATTTTTAAGGCAATGCCTGTCGGTGTGTCAGCCCAAATCCCACGCCTCGTTCCGCAATCCCCCGGACTCTGCGCATTGATATTTCGTATATCAATTCGCACTCGATAGGAAATCACAACAACAGCGAGATGCAAAGACGGCCTAACTCTAAATTTAATTTTCGTCATCGGGGGAATTGTCTATGTCTCACCTCATCGTACCTCGGCTGACCAAAGGATTTGGTTGCTTAAGTTTGCTTGCGCTTGGACTCGTGTCTCAAGCCTTAGCCCAAGGACCGGCAGTTGCTTATCCACCGTATGGATCCGCTATTCCCGTCATCACCAACAACGAACATCGTTCCGGCGCGGTTAACGAAGACGCTCAGAAGATGCCGGCGCCCAATGGACCGAACGAAGAGTCGATCTGGAACATGAAAGTCGAAGGCTTCAACGACAATCAAGCCCGGCCGATCTATCAGCCCTTGATCGTCAATCAAAACGGCCGTGAGATCATGTACAACGGCAACTTATCGGGTACGGCTAAGAATCCGCTCACCGGCGTTTCCGAATCCAACGGCACCTCGATCATCGACGTCACCAACGTCAAGAAGCCGAAATTTTTATTTCACATTCCCGGGCCCGATCCCATCAATGGCTCTTTCGCGGCGGCCGGCGCGCAAATGGTGCGCGTCTGTCCGGGCAGCACCATGCCCAACGCCGCGGCCAACGGCATCGTCGGCAAATTCTTCTTGCTGCGTGCCTTCGGCAACGCGGGTGCCAACGAGTCGCATCAGATATGGGATGTGACGGAGCCGTCGGCGCCGAAATTCCTGACCACGATCATCAGCGGCTTGAGCAACACGCATAAGAGCTGGTGGGAGTGCGACACGGGCATTGCGTATCTGGTGGCAGGCGCCGTGAGCGACGGTTGGCAGCAGAGCGGATCGAAGCAGCATGTCTACGTTTATGACCTGAGCAATCCTGCCAAGCCGACGTTCATCCGCCAGTTCGGCCTGCCGGGCCAGCAGCCGACCGCAGCGGTGGCGACGCAGCAGCCCTGCCTCAATGCACCGAGCGACACCTGCTTCGAAGGCACGACGAATCCGCCGGGCGGTGTGCACGGGCCGATTTCGATGGGCACCGTGGTCAACCGCGTGTACATGCCCTACGGCGTCGGCGCGAGCGGCGTGATCCAGATCGTCGATCGCCAGAAGCTGGTCAACGGCTGCAAGACGAGCGGGCCGGGCTCAAATCCCAACGCTTCGGCGAACTGCCAAAACAGCCCGACTCAGGCGGACCTGCTTTGGCCGCAGGTCAGCTGGGTGACGATGAACCCGGAAAACGGCGGTCATAGCTCGATGCCGGTGTTCAACGTACCGATCCCCGAAGAGCAATCGAACTTCGTGGACGGCACGCCGCAGAGCAAGAGCTTGCTGTTCGTGGCTTCGGAAGGCACCGCCAACAATTGCTTCGGCCAGGCGCCGCACGATGCCTGGATCTTGGACATCGCCAATGAGCAAACACCTTGGCCGATGGCAACCTTGAGCGTGCCGCAGTTCCCCGGCAACTTCTGCGGCAAGGGAGCGCGATTCGGCGCACATGCCGTGACAGAGGCGATCTATCCGCCGTACTACGGAAAGATCATCAGCGTCTCTTGGTTCAACGCCGGGGTACGTATTTGGGACGTCCGGGATCCGAAGAATCCGAAACCAATCGCCTATTATATTCAGGCGCCGAATTCGAATACGGCTGCATCCTGCTCCACCATCAACGGCGCGACGAACTGCTTCAACGCGACGATGAACGACTACGTGGAATACGACGATCGCGGCTTCATATACGCCGTGGATCGGGCCGGCTCCGGCGTCACGATTCTTTCGCTGACCGGGGAAGCGCGCAAAGCCATTTTGCCGCAGTCCGAACAATAGATCCGGGAGACGACAATGCGTAATCAATTGTTAGGGTCTTGCGCCGGTCTGGCGCTTTGCTTGCTCGGCAGCTCCGCCGCGCGCAGCGAGGATGGCTGGTCGGCGGCGGTTCCGCCGCCGCGCACCGACACCATCAGTGCGGCCAAGCTTGCGCAGGTGAAGCCGGGTAGTTCGACCAAGAAAGAGGTGCAGTCGTTGCTGGGCGCACCGTGGAGAATTTTGCAGTTCAACGACTGCGGCATGTCCATGCCCGGACAAGCGGATGAAACCTGGGACTACCGCGGCAGAAACGCCAAGGGAAGCTATCGGGTGCACATAGAGTTCGACGACCACGATGTCGCGAGCTTGGTGGCGAAAATACCGGATCGGGCGACGGGCAATAAAGGCACGCGTGCGAAGATCGCACCGGGCGAGATGAAGATGGCGATGAAAATGTAGCGGTCTTACGGACTGTTGTTCGGCGTCGGCCGATGATGGGTCGTAAAGACTTGGTCGGAACAGGATGGTGGCCCGTTGACCGGATTGCACCGGGCAACGGCGCCGCCGGGGAGGCTGACCGAATACGCCGTCCATTGCGAGGGCTCGGAGGCCGGATAGTCGGTGCTCAAGAGCTGCGCGCCGCTCGCCAAGGCAATTTCGCGGCGCGCCGTGTCATTGGTGCGTGCTTGCTTGGTGTCCGCATCGGTGCGGGTACGCACGAGGTATCCTTTGCGTACCAGCGCGGCGATCGTCGCTTGATCGCCCTCGTTTTGCTCGGTGAACGCGCAGTCGGGCTGCCCGGGTTCCGCATTGGTAAAAATGACCCGGCCGCGAAGCGCGGGGTGGCCTTCCAGATACACCGGTTCCGCCGAGCGCTGATCCATCAGGAATATCACCTTGCCGCGAGCGGCGGCCAGGCTCGGCCAGCCGTCATGCAGAACCGACTCCTCGAGAGTCGCATAGGTTCCGCGCACCTGGTCGGGGGTGATCATCTCGCCGGGTTTGAACACCGAGCGGATTTCCGCATCGAGCGCATCGAAGGTGGCGGACGTGAATTTCTCCGGACTGCGCGCCTGGTATTGCGGCGGCAAAGGTGATTCCTTGGTTTCCAGCAGAATAAATATGGGCACATGGTCCCGATGCGCCTGGGACCAGGCGTGAACGATTTTGAGACAGGCGATGAGTTGCTGACAGGTGCTGCGGTAATCGAGCTCTTGAACGTGCAGCACCTTGAACCCCGGCTTGTTCATCCGGCCGTCGGGATCAAACTCCGGATCTTTCGGCAGACCGGCCGCCGCCACCGCGTCGATGCCTTTGGGATGCGCGTAGCGCCCGCCCTCGCTGTCGGCATAGATATCAATTTCGATCTGACGCACGCCTGACGTCAGCTGCGCATCCAGCGGCCGATGCCGGTACTCGAGCGCTTGATAGAGCTTCGGGTTTTTCTGCTCGAGCAGCTTGGCCTCGCTGGGCGCGAGACCCGCGTGATAACTGTTGTGAGTGCCGATCACCTGAATCTGATTCAGCTTGATCGAATCCGCGGCCAAAGCGGACACTGCCGCGAAGCAGGGCAGCCCGATGACAAGTGCGCCCGCGCTCAACGCGATGGATCGGATTGTCATGGTGCGCTCCTATCAGTCCTACATCTGCTTAAAGAGATGGGCAAACTGGCGGCTGACGACGATCTCGTCCTTGCGGCCTTTCAGCGTCAGGGTCAAATGTCCCAATTCATCGCGCTTGGCATGCGCGATGTGCGCGGAGTTCACCACCGTGCCGCGATGGATCTGCCAGAAAATCTCCTCATCCAGCTGCTCGAGCAGCTCCCGCAGCGGCATGCGGATGATGCTGTCGCCGTCGCGGGTCGCCACGGTGATGTATTTGTCCTCGGCTTCGAACCACAGCACTTCATTGACCGGAATCAGCTTGACCGTGGTGCCGGCGCCGGCGCGCACGAAGCGCAGCTTGTCCTTGCGAGGGGCATTGCCCAGCAGCGCGGCGATGCGCGTCGCCATTTCTTCCGCGGTGACATCACCGCTGCCCCTGCCTAACTGGCCGGTCAGCCGCTCGATGCACTTGGTGAGTCGCGGGATCTCGACGGGTTTGAGCAGGTAGTCGATTGCGGCGGCCTCGAAAGCGTCGAGCGCATAGGCGTCATAGGCAGTGACGAACACGATGAGCGGCGGGCGATCCTTCAAGCACAGCTGCCGCGCCGCCTCGAGCCCGTCGAGCTGCGGCATGCGCACATCGAGAAACGCGACGTCGGGGGAAAATTCGTCGGCGAGCTTCAAAGCTTCCGCGCCGTTCGCCGCCAGGCCTGAGCAGCGAGCCGACGGCCAATGCTCGCTCAATTGTTGCGCGAGCACCCGGGCGAGCAGCGGTTCGTCTTCGGCGATGATGTAGCTATACGTCGGGCTCATGCAGCCGGGCGGGACAGCAGATTCAGCGGTACCTCGATGGCCGCGTGCGTGCCGCGCGGCGCGCCGGGTTCCAGAACCAAGCGCGCGGCGTTGCCGAACAGCGATTGCAGCCGCGCGCGCACATTTTGAATGCCCGCACCGGTGCCCGCGGTATTGGCGTTACCGAGACCGACGCCGGTGTCATCCACCGCCACCATGAGCTTGTCGCCCGCACAGCGCACGCTGACGCGGATGTTGCCGCCGTCGCAGGCGGGCTCGATGCCGTGGGTGATGGCATTTTCCACCAGCGGCTGCAGCAGCATGGCGGGAAACTTCAGGCGCAAGCAGTCCGGATCGCAATCGAATTCGGTGGTTAGGCGATTCGGCAGACGCAGCGCCATGATCGCCAAATATGATTTCAGCAGCTCGACCTCGGTTTGCAGCGTAGCAGCTTCGCTGCGCGCATGCGTGAGGGCGGCGCGCAGGTAGCGGATCAGATTGCCGAGCAGGCAACGGGCGTTGCCGGCATCCGTCGCGATCAGTGCGTCGAGATTGGCCAGCGTGTTGAACAAAAAATGCGGCTCGATCTGCGCCTGCAGGGCCCGCAGCTGTGCTTCGATGGCGGCCCGTTCCGCGCGTTCCACGTCGCGGCGGCTTTGCGCGAGTCGTACCCAGCTGAAGTTGATGAACAGCGCAATGCTGCCGGCCACCAGCGAGAACACCACG
The DNA here is from genome assembly GCA_036493935.1 of Steroidobacteraceae bacterium. Lineage (GTDB taxonomy): Bacteria > Pseudomonadota > Gammaproteobacteria > Steroidobacterales > Steroidobacteraceae > Bog-1198. The sequence continues at coordinate 147,947 of DASXOY010000033.1, forward strand.
GCGACCAGCCAGATGTAGCCCTCGTGCATGGTGTATGTGGGCGACTGGCGCGGCAGAAACATTTTCGAGAGCAGCTCGCCGCCGATGGCACCGATGACGATCAGCACGAAGTAGATCGCGAAGCGCATGTGGATGCGGCCGCGGAAACGCTGCATGACCGTACAGCGCACCATCGCCACCAGTGCGAGAATGCTGAGGCCGATGCAGTAGGCGATCACGAGGTTCGGAATGACCTCGTCCCAGGAATGCAGCAGCAGCGCGATGAGCAGAGCGATGATGGTGTTGATCGCAAGCGTCATCGGCAAGCGACGCCGCAAGAAATCGATCACCGTGTCTTCGGTCCCGTCGAAGGGTGAAAACCGCTCGGCTTCAGCCTGCATGGAGGGCTTCATTAGCTTAAGTCTATCGCCCTTCGACTCCTAGCGCATGTTCCGGATTGGCGGCGACCGTGGTGGAAACTTCGGCCTTGGCGGCGACCACATCGTCCACCGCGATGAGCGCAAAGGGCACCAACCCTAAGATGAGCGACAGCGACAGGGCTGCGAAATTATTGAGGGCTTTCATGACTTATCTCCGAGAAAAGCGAACCGTGGAGATACTGTAATGAGGGGCAGGCGGACCTTGGGAAATTGCGCCGAATCGGCTGTTCCGCGGCGTGGACGGTGGTTCCTGGGCCGCGAACGGCAGGGCCGCAAGTCAGGGGGTCGCCAAGGCCAGCAGCGTTATGTCCATTCTCGCCGTGAGTGCCTCGGCCGGCCGCACGACGAATATGCCGGGCTTTTGTAAAAAGTCAGCGGAAAAGCCTTGTGGATCGGTGATGCCATGCCAGGGCTCAATGCAAATGAAGGGCGCGCCGGGCTTGGTCCAGAGGCCTAAATACTCGGCGTCGGGAAAGCCGATTCGGAGTCGAGAGCCGCTGCTTCCATAGGTGACGGATCGGCTTTTAAGTTGATCCAAGATCAGGACGTCCTCCCGGAACAACGCGTCGGTCAGGTTTAGGCGCCTATCGACAATCGGTGTCGGATGGCGTACCGGCGTCAGCAATCCCGCGGCATCGATTCTCCTTACGGAGGCAGGTTCGTCGGTTTCAAATTGAATGTAATGCGAATCCCGCGATTGGCCAGCGGCCAGCGGCCAGCGAAAGCCGGGGTGATAGCCGAAACTCGCGGGCATGTCGACATCGCCGCAATTTCGCACCTGCGTGGTCACCGACAGCGTTGCGCCGTTCAATGCATAACGCACATTCAATTCGAAGCGAAAGGGATAGACCCGGAGTGTTGCATCGTCGGCGGCCAAGCTAAACGAAGCCGTGGATGCGCCGTGACTCTCGACCGAGAAACGCTTGTCGCGCGCGAAACCATGCCGCGAAAGCGCATACGTCTTGGAGCCAAGGCGATAGATGCCTCCCGCGAGCACGCCGACGATCGGAAAGAGCAGCGGTGCGCGGCCGGCCCATACGGCGGCGTCGCCATTCCACAAAAGATCGAGTGCCCGGCTGTGCTTCAAAGAGGACAGCTGCGCACCGTAAGGGTCGATTTCAGCGGACAATTCACCGGAGGTAATCGATATCCAGGCGGGTGCTTGATCTGGCATTAGCCGGGCGTCCACTCACTACCAAAGAGGAACGCGCGGATAGCGGCGATGAAGAAACAAGTCCAGGCCGAACACACGGCCGGCGGCCGTTGCCAACACCAAGATAGAGAGAACCAAATCCGCCGTGTCGATGCCTGGGATACCGAGTACGGATGATTTGGCAAACCAATAGTTGAGCAGCATAAAAATTGACACGGCCGCGGCGAGACGCGTGGTCAATCCCAACAGCATGGCCACGCCGACGTATATTTCGCCAATCAAAACAAGCTTGGTAAATAGATCCAAATGCGGCAGCACGACGTTCGAGAGAAACGGCCGGTACCAGTCACGTCCCACCTGCGCCCAGCGTGTGATCAGTTGCCGCATTTCCTCCGGCGTGCCGCTGCCGTGGTCGCTGAGCAGAAAGGTAGCGGCGAGATAGAGTCGCGGCAGCACGATCAGCCAGGCGGACGTTGGGGTTCTGGAAGGCATTTGGGCTGACGGCAGTATAGAGGAGCCGGCCCTGGCTTCCAGCCCACCTACCACTGATAGTCGACCGACATCGCGATCTCGCGCTGCGTGCTCCGTTCCGTCAAGGGACTGACATCCGGGCTGCCCTTGAATTTGCTGATGGCCGCGTCCAAATTCAACAGCCAGTGGTCGGTCAGGAACCGCGTCGCGCTGAATCCCACGCCGACGCCGACCATCCCGGCATGCGGATCGAAGACCGGATGGCCCGAGGCCAGCGATTGCGAAGGTGTGACGCCAAATTCGCTCTGCAGGTAGCGATGGGTGGCAAGCGTGACCGAGGGGCCGGCGAACATCACAAACTTCTTCGAGCTGCCGGGCAGCGGCATGTATACCCCGGCATCGCCGACCGTGCCGTTGGCGCCGCCGAGCAGTTGCCGCACATCCACTCGCAAGATCAGCGGAAATTTTTTCGAGAGGACATAGGAGGCGAACACCTTGGCCGCCGGTGCGGCTGAGATGTCGCCCATGCCGCGCAAGGTGTTGTAGTCGTCCCGCTCGCGCCTGCCTAAGTCATAGGCGATGGCGGCGCCGATTCGGTAATGATCGCCGCGCAGAAAATTCACGCCGAGTCCGTCGCCGGTGCTCAAAAACGCGATATCGCTGTATTGAATATTGATGACAGGACCGCCCTGCACGCGATACGCCGCCGCGCCGGAGTACACCGGCTGCGACTCGGCGGCAGCTCCCAGCACCACGCGCCACTCAGGCAAATTCGGCTCAAACAGCCTGGCGAGAATCACGCCGCCGGAATATTGCCACTCCTGCAGCGGCGAAGGCGTCTGCGCACTCGCCGGCCGCGCGCCGAACAGGCAGAACAAAACCAGAACATAAGCCGACACCCGGCCCGGCTTTAACTCCATGATTCATCCCGGGTGCGAGTCACGTGCGGCCGTCAACTCGGCGAGTCGTTGCGTGGCTTGGATTGCCCGGACTTGGCCTGCGAGCGGCGGCGCGGCGCAGCCTTGCGGGACGTTTCCTGCGCGCGCGAGGTCTCGGCGCGCGGGGCGTCCGTTCGAGAGACCTCGACACGGGAGGTGTCGAGGCGGGGGGATTCCGCGCGAGAGGTTTCCGGGCGAGCGCCTTCCGGGCGAGCGCCTTCCGCGGCTTGCCACTTGGCTGCGGCATTCGCGGGCGGCACGTCCGGCAGGCGACTCGCCGGCGGATCGCTGGCGGGAAACGTGCCCTTGAGAGAGTCGTCGAGCGCCTCGGATGATTGCGGGCGCGGCGAACGCGTGGCCCTGAGTTGCTTCTCCGCCTCCAACCAATCCTGCTCGGCTGTTCCGGCCGGACAGCCTCGGGCTTGCCAGAGCCGGTAAGCCAGCTCACCAATTGATCTATCTTCAGGATGCATCGTGGCACCTCCGTGTCGGGTGAATCACAGTTTAAATGCCGTCCCAGCAAGTTAGAGCGGGCAGCGTGTCGGTGATAGGACGCACCCTTGGCAAACCAGGTCAGCTTAGTCCTACAGATTCGCAAACCACTTTTTAGTTCACGCAACGTTGTATTCTTTCACGCGCATCGCCGCAGGCCTCAAATGCAGCAGGAAGGGTTTATGCCACGGATAATTTTTGGCGGATACGTGTTCATTGCAATCATGTGTTTTGTCGCCGGCAATTCTGCGGCTGCAGCGCCGCAGTGCGCGCCGACTCCGCAAGACTGCGCGTCGCTGGCGCTTGCCGCCATGGGAGGCCGCGAGCGCATCGAAGCCGTCAAGAGTCTGCGCCTGGAAGGCGCTCAGCATACCTTGTTAGTGGAGCAGTCCTACCGTCAGGAGCCTTTTATCACGGCGTACGCACGCACTAAAGAAGAATTGGACTTTGCATCGCAAAGGCGATTGCTGCAGACGCACCTCACGTGGCCGGAGTCCGATCCGGGTCAGGCCGATTCCGATTCAACCGTGGTGACGGGGCCGGAAGGCGCAATCAATCGTGCGGGAAAATCCGACACCCCGGCCTCGCGTGCCAACCTCGAGGCAGCCCGCTACGCGCTGGCGCTCGGGCCGACGCGCCTGCTGCTCACGGCATCGAGCGCGGCCGACCTGCACTTCGAGACGCCGCAGCTCCTGCGCCAGACTCTGCACCCCGTGCTGGCATTCAAATGGCAGCGCCGCGATGTGCGCGTCTTGATCAACCCGTTTAACCATCTGCCCGACGCCGTCGAATCGGTCGGGGTGTTTTACGATCACTGGTACCAGTGGGGCGATGTCCGTCAGCGGATCTATTTCGATAATTGGCAAACCTTTCATGGCATCCGCTATCCCACCAACGAGGTGGAAGAACGCAACGGCATGCTGTGGGAATCGCGGCAGGTGTTGCGCCTCGATTTGAATCCGAACCTCGACGCCGCCGACTTCAAACTGGACGCCCAGGCGGCGCAGAAAGGCTTGCAATCGAAGGGCTGGGAGTCGCCCTTCAAGGCGCAAAAGGGCGTCACGCTTGCACCGGGCATCACGTTGTTTCCGGGTTCCTGGAACGCGACGCTCGTCCGCCAAGACGACGGCGTCGTGCTGTTGGAATCCCCGCTCTCGGGGACCTACATCGGCGGAGTCATCGACAAAGCTAAGGCGGAGAATCCGGGACGTTCGGTTAAGGCGGTGCTGTCAACCTCGGATTCCTGGCCCCACGTCGGCGGTGTCCGCCAGGTCGTGGCCCTGGGGCTGCCGGTCTATATTCTAGACTTGAACAAGCCTCTGCTGGACCGGCTCATCCAAGCACCGCGCCATTTGAATCCGGACTTGCTCGCACAATCGCCGCGGACGGCTCAGTGGCGCATCGTGTCGAAGAAACTTCAAGTGGGCTCGGGGGCGAATCGCATGGAGTTGTATCCCCTCCGCGGGCCCTGCACGGAACGGCAGTACATGGTGTATTTCCCGGAACATCATCTGCTTTATGCCAGCGATACCTTGGCGCTCAACGAGGATGGCTCTCTTTACGATCCGGAACTGATGCGCGAAGTGCTGGAAGCGGTGAAGCGGGAAGGCATCGAGGTGAGCACGGTGTTCGCCATGCATCAAGGACCGCTGCCCTGGGCCCAGGTGACTGCATTGGTAGAAAAAGCGCTGACTTAGGCGCGCACCCTCCTAAACAGAAAACCAGCGGCCACCAATTGTGCTAATTTTGCGGGCGCGCTTTGTGGCGCGACCGTAATCACCATCGCTGGAGTCCAAGATGACATTGCGAACTGCCGCACCGCTCATGGGATTGATCTTCTTGGGCGCCGCCGCCGCCGCGCTCGCCCAGCAGCCCGCAACTTACGACGTCGTGATCCGAAACGGCCGCGTCCTCGACGGCGACGGCAACCCCTGGGTCATCGCGGACGTCGCGATCAAGGATGGGCGCTTCGTGAAGATCGGCCGGGTCGAAGGCCGAGGTGCGCGCGAGATCGACGCGCAGGGAGACTATGTTTCTCCGGGCTGGATCGACATGATGGACCAGTCGGGCGAGGTGCTGCTCAAGAACGGCTTGGCGGAGAACAAGCTGCGCGAAGGCGTGACTTCGGCCATCGCAGGTGAAGGCGGCACGCCCGTCCCGGCTGCGCAGATCTCCGACTATTTCAAAAAGCTCGAGACCCAGGGAATCTCGTTGAATTTCGGCACGTACTACAGCAGCGGCCAGGCGCGCGTCGAAGTGATGGGCGATGTGGCGGGCCACCCCAACGCCGCGCAGATGGAGGCCATGAAGGCGCACGTCGATACTGCCATGCGCGCCGGTGCCATGGGGATTGCGACCGCGCTGATCTATCCGCCGGACAGTTTTCAGAGCACCGAGGACCTCATCGAACTCGCGCGCGTGGCGGCCAAGCGCGGCGGCATCTATGCCAGCCACATGCGCGATGAGAGCGCGAAGCTGTTGCAGGCCATCGGCGAATCCATCGAGATCGGCGAGAAGACCGGAATCCAAGTCGAGATTTTCCATTTCAAAGGCGCCTATGCGCCCGGCTGGGGAAAGCTCGTGCCCGAGGCGGGGCAGCTGATCGAAGCGGCCCGCGCTCGCGGCGTGAATATCGCGGCTGACATGTATGTGTATACCGCGGGGGGCACCGGCCTCGATATCACGGTGCCGAACTGGGTTTGGGAGCAGGGCGCAAAAAAAGGTCTGGAACGCCTCAAGGATCCGAAGATACGCGCGCGCTTGAAGAAAGAAGTCGCCGCCGGATCGATGCCGGGCTGGTCGAACCTCATCGAGGCCAGCGGCGGTTGGGACCACATTGTGCTTGCCAACGCCTTCAATCCGAAATATGACCGCTATCGCTTCAAGAGCATCGACTACATCGCCAAGCAATTGGGCCAGGACCCGGCCGATGTGTCCTGGGACATCGTGCTCGGCGCGCAGCCGAACCGTGCCATGGGTTTATATTTCATGATGAGCGAGCCGGACATCGCCACCGCGTTGCGCTGGCCGTGGATGAGCATCGGTAGCGATGCCGGCGCCAATGAAGCACCGGGCAAAATCGATGCGATCGGGCTGCCGCATCCGCGCGCTTACGCCAATTTCCCGCGCGTCATCGCGGAGTACGTGAAGAAGCGCCACGTCCTTACCCTCGAGGACGCGATCCGCAAGATGACCTCCTGGCCCGCCACACGCATGCGGCTCTACGACCGCGGCGTCATCCGCGAAGGACTGAAGGCAGATGTCACCATTTTCAACGAAGAACGCATAGACGATGTGGCGAGCTATGAGAATCCCACCGCTTATCCGACAGGCATCGACTACGTTCTCGTGAACGGACAGCTGGTGGTCGATAAGGGCCGGCACACGGGCGCAAAGCCGGGGAATGTTTTGCGCGGCGCAGGCTACGAGGCGGCCGCGGGACACGCGCCGACATGAGCGCAATCCCCGCGACCGGAGCAGGCAGCGAATCATCCTGGTTTCAGCGCTACCTGCTCCCCGGATTCGCTTTCAAGGCGGTTGTCATCGGCGGCGGCTACGCGACGGGCCGCGAGCTGGCGGAGTTCTTTCTGCCGAGCGGACCGCGCGGCGGATTGATGGCCATCGTGCTGGCAATGGTCATCTGGAGCTTGGTTTGCGCAGTCACCTTTGCTTTGGCATACGCCACCTCGAGCTGGAGCTACCGAACGTTTTTCAAAAACCTTCTGGGCCCAGGCTGGGTGCTGTTCGAAGTCTGCTATCTGCTCTTCATCATCTTGATTCTCGCCGTGTTCGGCGCCGCGGCCGGTGCCATCGGCACGGCGCTGATGGGATGGCCGCCGCTCATCGGAACCTGCTGCCTCATCGCCTGCATCAGTTTTGTCACCGCGTACGGCACGGCTTCCGTGGAACGCCTGTTCAAGTGGGTCTCGATATTTCTGTACGCGATCTACGCGATTTTCGTGGTGCTGTCGTTTTTCGCGTTCGGCGATCGAATCATCGTGAGCTTGGCGGCCACGGCGCCGCATGAGGGTTGGGTGCTGGGCGGGTTCACCTATGCGGGCTACAACGTGGTCGGCGCGGTGATCATCCTGCCGGTGCTGCGCCATTTGCGCAGCCGCAAGAATGCGCTGATCGCCGGCACTCTGGCGGGGCCTCTCGCAATGCTGCCGGCACTGCTGTTTTTCATCTGCATGATTGCCTACTATCCACAGATTGGCAGTGAGGCGCTGCCCTCGGATTTTTTGTTGCAGCGCCTGAATTTTCCAGCGTTTCACTACTTGTTCCAGCTGATGATCTTTCTCGCCTTGCTGGAAAGCGGCACCGGCTGCGTGCATGCATTCAATGAGCGCATCGCCGAGGCGTACGCGGCGCGAAAGGGCGGCAGCCTGTCGAAATCCGCACGCCTGTGGATCACCGGAGCACTGCTGCTCGGCTCGATATTTCTGGCGGCGCGCTTCGGCCTGGTGACCTTGATCGCGCGCGGTTACCGCGGCCTCGCCTACATGTTTCTGGCAGTCTTCGTCCTGCCGGTGATGACGTTCGGCGTGTGGCAGCTATTCGCGCGCGGCAAGGCGAGTTTCAGTACCTCGACGTGAACGAGGTCAAGTGATACACCCACGCCATCCACAGCATCGCTACCGCGGAAACGGCAAGCACTGAAGTCCAAACCTTGCCTTGCCAGGTGCGTTTGCCGGTCCAAGCGATCGCCGCGGCCCAGATCAACACGCCGGCCCCGCCGACGTAGCCCAGAATCGAGATCAGGTGCAGGAGAAACAGCCACGGGTCCAGCCCAGGTCCGAGCAGCGCGGTTCTGGAGCTTAGCACCACAAACAGCACTATCCATGCGAGCGACACCAGCGTCACGGCGGTTGCACCGACGCGTGAGAGCAAGCGCCCGCGTTCATCGCGGCCCGCCAAATCCAGCTTCAGATGATTTCTGCGGCGCACGATCGCGGCGACAGGCCAGAGCAGCGTGGTCAGCAATAGCGCGCCAAAGCCCATTTCCACGCTGGGTACCAGCCAACTTGCTGAACGCCACCACGGGCTCGGTTCGTAAACTGTGAAGGGTGAAATTTCATCGATGCTGAAGCGTTGTACTTTGCCGTCCACCACCTTGGCCGCCAGGCGCCAGCCGCTGTCGACATCACGCCAGACGAAAGGTGCGATCTCCCGATAGCGGCGCACCGCGCCGTTGCGCCCCTTGAAGGACGCCGCGGTCAGATAGCCATCCTTGTCGACGCTGAGCTTGAAGGGACTCGCAAAGCCGAGGATGCTGACGAATGACGTTTCGGCACGCCGCGAGCTTTCGTAGTAGCCCGTCATCAGCTTTGCATGTTCTGCGGCGGTTTTCGCATCGACGCTGCGTGCATCCGGCGCGGCAGGAAAGTATCGGCCGAGAAAATCATCGAAGAGCGCGCCACGAATCGCTCCCGCGGCGCCTTCCCGCCCCTGACTGTTGACGGATACGAAGAAACCGACGTGATCATCCAGCAACAGATGCAGGTAACTGTGCATGTATATCGTATCGCCGCCGTGGCTGATGATGCGGTGACCGTTGTAGTTCTGCTCGTAAAATCCGAGCATCATTCGATTCAGCGGCGGGATCATATCCCGGGGCGTCTCATGCATCTTTTTGAGCGTTTCCTCGCCGAGGATTCGCGCGCCGTGATACTCGCCGCCTTCCAGATGCGCAATCATGAAATGCGCCATGTCGACGCCGCTCGCAGCGAGGCTGCCGGCCGGCGCAGCCACCACGATCTCATACGGCTTCGCGGGCTGCGATCCGAGCGCGTAGCCTTTGGACATGTCGGCTTCGAATGCCGCGGGCAAAGGCTGGCGGAAGGTGGCATGCGTCATCTCCAGCGGCTTGAATAAATGCGCATCGAGATAGTCGTCGAACGGCTGCCCTGAAACGCGCTCGACGATGTAGCCCGCGAGCGCCGTTGCGTAATTCGAATATGCCGGCGTCGATCCGGCCTTGAAAATACGCACCGGCGTCTTGGTTTCGGCATAAACCTTGAGAGGCACCAGCAGTTTCGGGTCGGTGACGATCAGCGCTTTGATTTGCTCTTCGAAGCCCGGCGTATGCGTCATGATGTCGCGCAATGTGATCGGGCCGTCTGAACGTGCCGGGATCTTGAAGTCCAGGTATTCATTGACGTCTTTATCGAGGTCCAGCTTGCCCTGCTCTACCAGCTGCATCACGGCGGTCCAGGTGAACAGCTTGGAAATCGAGCCCGGCCGAAACATGGTGCGTTCCGGATCGACCGGCTTGTGCTTTTCCACGTCAGCAAATCCATAGCCCTTGGCGAATATCAGCTCGCCGTTCTTGACCACCGCAACCACCGCACCGGCAACGTCGCCGCGCTCGATGGCGTAGGGCATGAACCCGTCCAGCCATGGTTCAAGGTCGGCGCGCTCGAGGGAATGGGCCGCAGGGGCAGTCGAATCCGGCGCGGAGGCGGGCGGTGTCTCAGGGGCGCCGGCTGCGACGGCGAAACCGGACAGCCCGAAAAGAAGGGAAACCGAGAAAAACGGTAGGTATCGACGCGACATTCATTATCCCCTGGAAGCTACGCTGGCTGAGGCCATGTTTACACTAAGAGAAATTTTCTACAATGAAAAACTCTGTCTCGTCCAGGTCGCAGTGCCGTCGTGCAGTGCCGTTGGCGCGTTTTTGGGCATCGATAATCGCCCGTCTCAGGGCCCAAGTGGGGGCGCCTGTCTGGAATATTGAATATCAAGGCCCTGATTCTAGGCAAAACTTGGCGTAATTAGAAACTAGTTGCCAATCAGGATAATAAAAAATATATTGCCCCGATAGTCTGGGGGCGGCATGGCGCCTAGAGGTGCGGCTGCAGCGCCGCAATCCGCCAAACAAAAAATGGGGAACACAATGGCTATCCGACATTTCATGGTTATGGTCGCGGGTGCGGGATTTCTCATCTCCGGCGCTGCCGCGTGGGCAGCGGACACCTCACAGGGGGCGTTGGATGAGATCATCGTGACGGCGAGCAAGCGCGACGAGAAATTGCACGATGTGGCGATGAGCGTCACGGCGCTTGGCGGTGACCAACTCGCACTGCGTCAGCTCACCGGGTTTCAGGAATGGGCCGCTCAAGTTCCCGGCCTGTCCTTGCAGACCAGCGACCCGGCTTTTTCGAGGCTCATTCTGCGGGGACAAAATGTCGGCAGTGTGGGCGCGACGATCGCCACGACGGTGGACGACATCCCATTCTTCATGTCGGGGGCCCAGGCTGACGGCGCATTTTTCAGCGCCAACGTCGACACCTATGATCTGCAGCGCATCGAGGTGCTGCGCGGTCCGCAGGGCACGTTGTACGGGGCGGCGGCCGAAGGCGGCATCATCAAGTATGTAACCAATCCGCCCAATCTCAGCAAGTTCGAGGGTGCGGTCTCGGTGGGCGGAGAGAGTGTCTCCGGCGGTTCCCTCGGTGGAAGCGTCAAGGGCTTCATCAATTTGCCCTTCTGGGACAACAAAGCCGCGCTGCGCGTCAGCGCGGTCCAGCAGAGTCTTCCGGGCTGGGTCGACAATCCCCAGCTGGGAAGCGACAACATCAATGGGGGCGACAGCTACAGCTTGCGCGCCTCGTTGCTGATTCAGCCGACCTCCGATTTCTCCGCACGCGTCAGCGCCTTCGAGCAGCACCTCAAGACCAACGGCAACAGCGCCGTGCAGGTGGTGGGTGATGCGGCCAACCCGCCGGTCGGGCCTCCGAATCAATTCGACCGTGTCGCCGGGTTCGTCAACAACGCCGGCGTTCCGAGCAGAGAGGACAATTCGCTCAAGTACGGCGCGTTGAACATGAGCTACGACTTCCACTGGGCGACGTTGATGTCGGCGACAAGCTATGGCCGCTTCAATCTGCATTTCATCCAGAATCTCAGCAATTCAAATCTGCAGCCGGGGTTCACCTATTCAGATCTGCTTGCCGGGATCTATGGCCAGCCCGTGCTGTTCGTCGGCGATCAAGTTGAGTTCGTGCACAAGTTCAACCAGGAAGTGCGGCTCACCTCGGATCCCGGCAACACGCTATTCGGCCACGGATTCGACTGGCAGATAGGCGGTTTCTTCACTCACGAACAGACAACTCTCACCCAGCCTTTCAACGCGGTGGCGGCGAGCGACCCGACGACCGTCCTGGCGCCTGCGGTCGGCGGCGCCATCGTACCCGGCAACTACAATGAGAGGTCCTACTTTGCCGACATCACCTATCACTTCACTACCGCGTTCGACTTAGAACTCGGCGGACGTCGCACGGACGTGAAGCAGGACTCTCAGGTCACCACGCAGTGCTGTGTTCTGTACGGGCCTGTCGACACACCTTTCGCCGCGCTGTTTTCTCAGCAAACCAGCACGACTTGGTCGGTTGCGCCGCGTTGGCACATCAACGAGGACACGCTCGCTTACGCACGCGTGTCCACGGGCTTTCGTCCCGGCGGACCGAATCTGCCGACTCCCACGTTGCCGAACCCGCCGGTGTTCAAGTCGGATTCGACCAAGAATTACGAGCTCGGAATCCGTACCGACCTGTTCGACAAGACCTTCTCCATCGACATGGCGGTGTTTTACATCGATTGGAAGGACATCCAAATCCTCAGCATCGTGAACACGCCGGCCGGTCCCGTCGGCATCAACGGCAATTCCGGCAGCGCCAAGAGCAAGGGCGTCGAATGGAACTTCCAGTGGGTCCCGCTTTCGGGCCTAACGATCGGATTGTTGGGCTCGTACACGGACGCTCACCTTACCGCCGACGCCCCGGGCCTCGGCGCATTCTCGGGCGATAAACTGCCCTACGTGCCGGATGTCAGTACGACGCTCAATGTCGATTACCGCTGGCCGGCGTTCGGCAGCTACTCGGCGTACGTCGGCGCGTCGGAAACATATACGGGAGCGCGCTATACCGCGTTCTCGCCGTCCTCCGATGTGGTCGTACCGCACGTCAAGCTGCCGGTGTACAACACTTTGCAGCTGCGTATCGGCTTGGATAGCGATCACTACAGCGCACAGCTGTACGCCAATAACATCACCAACTCGCGCGGTATCCAAGATTACAGCAGCGAAGGCGGCGCCAACCAAACCGGTACGGCTTCCTTTATTCAGCCGCGCACCATCGGCATAGAGCTGGGGGCCAAATTCTAAAGATTAGGCTCCCATGGGCAATCGGTGCGCTCTGGTTGATCCAGAGCGCACTGGCAGCGCCGGCAGCTGCGGCCGCCGATGCGCGCACGGCGGTACCCGTTCCGCTCTTTGGTGCAAGCCAGTTCGACCTGCCATCGAAAATCAGCGCCAGAACCTATCGAATTTTCGTTTATAAACCGCTCCCGCCGCCGCCTCCTGCCGGCTATCCGGTCATATTCATTACCGACGGGAATGGGCTGTTCCCCCTGGCGGCCGCACAGATGGCGCTCATGGCGCTCGCGCAAAAGGGCGCGTTGGTCATCGGCGTGGGCTACCCGACCGACGATTTCATGAAGCCCATGACGCTGCGCTATCGGGACCTCACGCCTGTCACGGAGGATAAGACCCTGTTCCCGGCGCAGCCGCCGCTTAGCGATGCTGATCAAGGCGGGGGATCCGAGCTCTTCTACCGCTTTATCGTTGAGGAACTGCGGCCCGCCCTTGCGGCTTCGTATCCCGTCAACGCACAGGAACAGACCTTGTACGGTCATTCGCTGGGAGGGCTATTCGTCCTCGGCGTCATGTTCAAGCATCCGGAGTCCTTCAAGAATTACGTCGCCAGCAGTCCCTCGATCTGGTGGGACAACAAGTCGGTGCTGAAGGACGAAGCCGGGTTTGTCGCCAAAGCGAACAGCAGGAAGGCCCCATTGCGCGTGCTCATATGCGTGGGAGCCAAAGAGCAAGATGCCCTTACTCACGCGCCCGGCGGCCTGCCTCTCGAGGACACCAACAAGAGAATCTCGCAGGCGCGAATGGTGGACAATGCGCGCGATTTGGCGAACAGACTGTCGCGCCTCGATGCGAAATCCGGTTTCACTGTGCGATTCCAGGATTTCAGCGCCGAAGATCATTTGAGCGTCGTGCCAGGCTCGATAAGCCGAGCGCTCAACTTCGCACTCGAACAGTAGCGCCCCGGCGCCGGCCGGCTAGCGTTTGCGATGCTTGACTGCTTTACCCGGAGCGCGCAAGGGTTCCTCGAGCTTGTGGGGCAACTCCGGAGCCTCGGTCTCACCGTGCAATGACATCAGCGAGTGTATCAAGCCTTCGTCGTTGCTCGAGCACACCCCGAGCACGACCGCCTCATCGCACCCTTCGGCGGTGACGTAGGCGTGACCCATATTGCTGTCGAGATAGATCGACTCGCCGCTACTCAACACCACCGGGTCATAGAACTCGGTGAGCACCTTGATCGCGCCCTTGAGAACGTAAATGTATTCCTCGCCCGAGTGACGCACCAGTTCGCCGAACTCCTCGGCGCTCTTGGCGCGGATGCGCGTGAGGATCGGGATCATCCGCTTCCTGCGCAGTTCGGGACATAAGTAGTAGTAGTCGTAGTTTTTTGTATTGACGCGCACGGCGTCATCGGTGAGGCCGATGCTGCGGCGTGCAGTCACGGCAGGTTCGGCCTCTGTGGGATCGGCGAATAATTCAGAGACTCTTATTTCGAGCCGCTGGCTCAATTGCACCAGTTTGTCGTAGCTCAAGGTCAGGCGGTCATGTTCCACTTTGGAAAGAGTGGAAACCGGGATGCTGGTGCGCTCGCTCATCTGGCTCAAGGTCCAGCCGTTGCGAGCCCGCAAAGATCGCAGCAGGCTTCCTAGCGTGGGGTGACGCGTGTTCATGTCCATCCTGAGCCGCCCTTCAAATGTCGTTTTCCGTTGGCCGCTCGCAGCATACCTACCGCATTCGGCAGGTCAACCGCTTCGAAGCGCAGAAAACATAATATTCATCATGCTTGACGGTAACCGACCTGTATAGAGAATTTTATTGACAATTGTCTATTCAGGATTATTCTGGCTTGGTTGCGACACGATATCAGGATAAGCAAACGATGTCCGACTCTTCCCTTCGTTTTACCCGCCGCCACACATTGCAGGCAATGGCAGGAACCTTTGCTGCGCTTGCATTCGGCGGCGCGGACGCGGCCCAGAGCGCCGCTGCGAAAGATCCCAAGAACAAATATCCCGCCAAGGTCTTGGACCTGGTGCAGCGCTCGATCGTGATCGACATGCTCGGGCCGCTGAAGCTCGATTTTCGGCCCGAGGCATACGCAGTGCCGTTGACGGAGGCCGAAGCGGCGATGTTCCGCTCCAGCGGCATTACCGCTTTTCACAACTCCGTGGGCGTGGGCGGCTTCGGCGCCTATGACGATGCATTGCAATTCATCGCCGCGTGGAGCGGATTCTGCGGCCGCAACAGCGATGTTTTCTCCCTCGTGGGACGCGTGCAGGACATCGATCATGCCAAGGCGACCCAAAAAATCGCGGTCATCATGGGCCTGCAAAACGCCGACGAATTCCGCGACCCCAAAGACGTCAAGGCGTTCTACGAGTTTGGATTGCGCTGTGCGCAGCTCACCTACAACAGTCAAAACTTCATCGGCAGCGGCTCGACCGAGCGCGTCGACGGCGGCATCAGCGACTACGGCATCGAGATCATCAAGGCGATGAACGAAGTCGGCATGCTCATCGATGTGTCGCACAGCGGCGATCGCACCACGCTGGATGCAATCGAGCTGTCGCCCAAGCCCATCGCTTTCACGCATTCCAATTGCCGCGCACTCAACAATCATCCGCGCCTCAAGACCGACGAGGCCATCAAAAAGCTGGCTGCAAAGGGCGGCGTCATGGGCATCACGGGCGTGCGCATGTTCGTCAAAGACAAGGAACCTACGACGGTCGAAGACATCGTCGATCACATCGATCACGTCGTGAAGCTGGTCGGCATCGAGCACGTCGGCATCGGCACCGATTCGGACCTCATGGGCTATGACCACATGCCGCCGGATCAGTACAAGCAGCTGAAGGCCGGCTATAAGGCTTCATATGCGTTCCGCGACAAGATAGATACCGATGACTTCAATCATCCGCGAAAGATGTACGACCTCACCGCAGCGCTGCTCCGCCGCGGCTACAGCGATTCGAATATTCAGGCAGTGCTCGGCGGCAATTTCCGTCGGCTGCTGGGTACTACTTGGAAATAAAGCCAAATAAAGACAGGGGAAAGCGATGAAGGGAATCCACAAATTTGCAATGCTCGGGGCGCTAGGGATAGCCGGGCCTTTCTTCTCGCAGGAGAGCCGGGCGGCGGATGCCGCGCAACCGGCGGACAGCGACGCGCTGACGACCATCATCGTCACCGCGGAAAAAAGAGAAGAGAAGCTCAAAGACGTGCCCATGAGCATCACCGCCTTGGGCGGTGGTTCGCTCGACAATCTGCAGTACCGCAGCTTCAGCGACTATGCGGCCATGGTGCCGGGCCTGTCTCTCACGAGTGCTCAGCCGGGGTACACGAACCTGACCTTGCGAGGCCAAAACGCCGGCGGCGTCGGATCCACCGTCGCTGTGTATCTGGATGAGTCGCCTTTTGGTTCCAGCAGCGCCTTGCTCAACGGTTCCATCTTGAGCGGCGACTTCGATACCTGGGACCTGCAGCGCGTCGAAGTGCTGCGAGGGCCTCAGGGTACGCTGTACGGCGCCAACAGCGAAGGCGGGTTGCTGAAATTCGTGACCGCGCCGCCGGTGCTCGGCTCTTTTTCCGGCGCAGCCGAAGTGACGGGCGAGATCACCGGAGGCACTGCCGGCGGAGAGATCCGCGGCGTCGTGAATCTGCCGTTGGGAGACAAGATGGCCTTGCGCGTCGGAGGGTTCACCCAAGACTCACCGGGCTTTATCGATGATCCTTCGCGCAACAAGGAAGACATCAATGGGGGCCACAAGTATGGCGGCCGCGTGTCCTTGCTCGCTCAGCCAATCGACAGCCTCACCATCCGACTCACGGGCAGCTCGCAGGAGTCGCGATATGCCGGCACGCCGCAGGTCGACATTGATCCCGTCACCTTGAACCCGACGGTAGGGGAACTGAAGCAGGAACGCATCATCGGTCAACCCAGCACTTTCCAGTACAAGAACTACAACGCGACCATCAATTGGGATGCCGGGCCCTTCAGCATCTTATCGACCACGAGCTACGGCATCCTGAATTCGGATGCGATCACCGACGATACCAACGCACAATTGGCCCCGGGTCTCACGCTCCAAGATTTCGCGGCACTGCTTCTGGGATTGCCCAATACCGGCGGTTACCTTGACAATCTCGTGGATTTGAAAAAATTCACGCAGGAAGTGCGGATTTCTTCGCCCACCACCAACTTCATCGAGTGGCAGGTAGGTGCGTACTACACGCACGAACTGGGTCATCTGTTTCAGCACGTGAATCTGATGTCGCTGCCGAGCGGCGCCCCCATCACCGCCCTGCCGCCACTGCAATTTGCGACGCTGGATTCCATATACAAAGAGACATCCGGATTCGGCAACGTCACCGTGCACATCATCCCGCAGTTCGACATTCAAGCCGGCGGCCGCTATTCCAAAAACGAGCAGGTAGCCAGCGAGAATATTTCGGGCATTCTCGCCAATCCGCCTCAGGTCTTCAGCACGCCCTCATCGGGGAATGTCTGGACTTACTCGGTGGCGCCACGCTGGCATATCAACACCGACAACATGCTCTATTTCCGATGGGCCACGGGCTACCGGCCCGGCGGACCCAACGCGTTGCCGCCGGTCGCACCGCCGGACGTGCCTCGCCAGTACGGCGCCGACAAGACCAATAACCTCGAGCTGGGGCTCAAATCGACTCTGCTCAACGGATTGCTGTCGATCGACGCCTCAGTCTTCCATGTCGACTGGACCAATATTCAGCTGCTCGAGATCGTCGACAACAACGGGATCAACGGCAATGGCGGCAAGGCAAAGAGCCAAGGCTTCGAATGGACCATCGGCTATGTTCCCGTGCATGGCCTCACCGTGCAATGGACCGGGGCCTACACGGACGCGAAGCTGACCACGGACGCGCCGGCAGTCAGCGGGGTCAGCGGCGACCGGTTGCCGTACGCACCCAAGTGGGGTACGTCGCTGGATGGCGAGTACACTGCGGCCGCATTCGCGGACTACAGGTATTTTGTCGGCGCCACCTGGAGCTACGTCGGCGCCCGCAGCACCGACTTCGGCAGCGACGTAACACAACTCCTCCAGGTCCAATTGCCCAGCTATAACACCTATGGTGCACGCGTCGGCCTCGACAACGACCGCTGGCGCTGGACGCTGTACGGTAAAAATCTGAGCAATTCTCGCGGCATCACCGCCTACGGCAGCAGCGGGGCACCTGGCCTCAACGGCGAAGTCGCCGTCACGCAACCTCTGACGGTCGGCCTCACACTATCCACGAAATTCTAGGGGCCGACGAAGGCTACGCAAGGCTTGGGAATGAATACGAAACGCGAATTGCAGCCGGGGGCCCGAATGTCGCAGGTGCTGGATCTACCTCACCCGTATCTGCTTTTTCTGGGCGATACCACGGAGAAGGGCTACGCCAAAACGGCGTTCGGGTTGCGCGATTGGGCTCCGGATCGATGTGTCGGGGAGTGGTCCGCTCCCGGCGCCACCGTCACCACGGACCTGCCGCGGTTGACGCCAAAGGAGGCGCGCGCGCGCGGCGCGCGTGCCTTGGTGATTGGCGTGGCCAATACGGGCGGCGTCATCGGCGATAGCTGGATCCCGTCGCTGGTCGAGGCGCTGGAGTCCGGGCTCGACCTGATCAGCGGTATGCACGCGAAACTCAGCAATGTGCCGCAACTCAAGGCGGCGGCGGAACGCCACGGCCGCCGACTCATCGACGTGCGCACGCCGCCCAAGAATATTCCGATAGCATCCGGCGCCAAACGCTCCGGCAAGCGTCTGCTTACCGTCGGCACCGATTGCGCGGTCGGCAAGAAGTACACCGCGCTGGCGCTGGCGCGCGCGCTGGTGCAACGAGGGGTCGACGCGGACTTTCGCGCCACCGGACAGACCGGAATCTTGATTGCGGGCGGCGGCATGCCGATGGACGCGGTGGTGGCGGATTTCGAGGCCGGCGCGGCCGAGATGTTGAGTCCGGATGCGCCCGCGCAGCATTGGGATGTCATCGAGGGTCAGGGCTCGTTGTTCCATCCGGCCTATGCCGGCGTGTCGCTCGGCCTCTTGCACGGCAGTCAACCCGACGTGATTGTGGTATGCCATGACATCGATCGCCGCGAAATGCTCGGACATCCGGGCTATGCGTTGCCGGACGTGTTCGACACCATCGATTTGAATTTGAGGCTCGGCCGCCGCACCAATGCGGCAATCCGATGCGCGGGCGTCAGTTTGAATACTTCCGGCCTCAGCGCCGGCGACGCCGCTCAACTGCTCGCCGCCGAGAGCGCGCGTCTGGGCGTTCCGGTCGCCGATCCCATGCGCGCCGGCGCCGCCTTCGACAAGCTCGTGGATAAATGTCTCGCGTAATGATCGATTGCGCGAAGTAATTTCGTAGATAACAGCGACCCGGTCGCAAGAAGAGAAACCATGCGCACATTCACCCTGTTGGCAGCGGCGGTCCTGACTCTGGCGACGCTGACCGCCACCGCCGCACAGAAAAAAAATCCTCCTGCCGCGCCTCCTGCCGCGACAACTGCGGCACCGGCACCCGCCGCCGAAGCGGCGGCTGCACCGGCAGCGCCAACGACGCCCGCCGGCGTGGCGTTGACCGCGGAGGATGTGAACGCATGGCTGGACGGCTACATGCCTTATGCGCTGCACACGGGCGATCTCGCCGGCGCTGTGGTCGCCGTGGTCAAGGATGGCCAGATCCTGACCGAGCGCGGTTTCGGCTATTCCGATGTTGAGAAGCGCACGCCCGTGGATCCTAAGCTGACGCTGTTCAGGCCGGGATCGGTCTCGAAGCTCTTCACCTGGACCGCAGTGATGCAGCAGGTCGAGCAGGGCAAGATCAATCTCGATGCCGACGTGAATCAATATATCGATTTCAAAATCCCGGCCCGCGACGGCAAGCCGGTCACCATGCGCGAGCTCATGCAGCATGTCGCCGGCTTCGAGGAACAAGCCAAGGGCATCATGTCGGACAATCCCAAGGCGCCTGGGTTCGAGGCCTTGCTCAAGCAATGGGTCCCCGAGCGCGTATTCGCCGCCGGCAGCACGCCCGCCTATTCAAACTACGGCGCATCGCTCGCGGGCTACATCGTGCAGCGCGTGTCCGGCGAGTCCTTCGATGATTACATCGATAAGCATATTTTCGCGCCGCTCGACATGAAGCACTCGAGTTTCCGTCAGCCATTGCCTGCGGATCTGGCGCCGCTGATGTCCAAGGGGTACCCGGAAGCTTCCGCTCCTGCGAAGCCTTTCGAAATCGTCGGGCCGGCGCCGGCGGGCTCGCTCTCGTCCACGGGCGAGGACATGGCGCATTTCATGATTGCGCATCTCCAGAACGGCGAGTATCACGGCAATCGCATCTTGAAGGCCGAAACCGCGGAGATGATGCACAACAGTCCGCTCACCATCCTGCCGCCGCTGAATCGCATGGAATTGGGTTTCTTTGAGACCAACATCAACGGCCGGGAGGTGATCGCGCACTTGGGCGACACGCAGAATTTTCACACCTCGCTGCATCTGTTCTTGAAGGAAAATGTCGGCTTCTACGTCTCGTTCAACAGCCTGGGCAAGGCGGGCGCCGCCGGCGCCTTGCGCGGCGCGCTGTTCGACGACTTCTCGGATCGATACTTCCCAGCCGCGGAGACCAGCGTGGCAAAGGTTGACGAAAAAACCTCCGCTGCGCATGCGGCGCTCCTCAAGGGGCATTGGGTGAATTCGCGCGGCTCGCAGTCGAGCTTCTTGGCCGCCGTCGGTCTCATCGGTCAAACCAAGCTCGGCGTCAATGCCAAGGGCGAACTCGTTACGCCGTTCGACGGTTTGAACGGCAAGCCGCGGCACTGGGTCGAGATGGCGCCGTTTCTGTGGCGCGATGAGGATAGCCACGAACGTCTGGCCGCCAAGGTGGTCGACGGCAAGGCGGTCAGATTCAGTATCGACGGCATCTCGCCGTTCATGGTGTTCGACCGCGTTCCCGGCAACGAGGATGCCGCGTGGCTGCTGCCGGCGCTTTATTGCGCCATGGGTGCGCTGCTGCTGACCGCAGTGTTCTGGCCGATCACGGCCATCGTGCGCCGCCGTTTCGGCGCGACCGTGGCCTTGAGTCCGGAGTCGCTGCGCGCCTATCGCTTCAGCAAGATCGGATCAATCTTGCTGGTGGCGGCGCTGGCACTGTGGGGATTCACGGTCGTCCGCATGTTCAACGACTTCAACAACCTGACCAACAGTTTCAACGGCAGCATTCGCTTTGCGGAGGTGTTCGGCGTTCTGGCGTTCGTCATAGGCTCCGCCCTGATTGCGTGGAATCTTTGGACGGTGTGGACCGGCGCTCGACGCTGGCCCGCCAAAGTGTGGAGCATCGTGCTGGCGCTGTCGGCCTTTATCGTGCTGTGGGTCGCCTTCACGTTCAATCTCATCGGTTTCGGGGTCAATTACTGATGCCGGCTTTGAAGTTGAATGTAGCAGTCGAGAAGCTGCCGCTGTCGGCGCCGTTTCGCATCTCCGGATTTGTATTCGAGGAGCAAGACGTCGTCGTCGCGACTCTAGAGGACGGCGCGCATCGCGGCCGCGGCGAAGCCTCGGGCGTGTACTACTTGAGCGATACTGCGCCGACGATGGTGGCGGAAATCGAGTCGGCGCGCGGCGCCATCGAACGCGGCGTCGATCGGACGTCGCTGCAGGAATTGCTGCCGCCCGGGGGCGCCCGCAACGCTCTGGATTGCGCCTTGTGGGAACTCGATGCGAGGCGTTTAGGAAATGCCGTTTGGAAACTTGCCGGCCTGGCGGAGCCGAAGCCGCTGGTCACGACGTTCACCCTGGGCGCGGACGATCCGGCGGTGATGGCGGCCGGTGCACGGAAATTTGCCCAGGCGCGATCGTTGAAATTGAAATTGACCGGTGATTTGCCGGCAGACATCGAGCGTGTGAAGGCGGTGCGAGCTGCCCGCCCCGAGGTGTGGATGGGAGTCGACGCCAATCAGGGCTACGGCATCGATGCGCTCGATTCGCTGCTGGGCGTGCTTGTGAGCGCCAACGTCTCGCTGCTCGAGCAACCGTTGAAGCGCGGCCGCGAGGCCGACCTGTCTGGCTTCAAATCGCCGATCCCGATCGCCGCGGACGAGAGCGTGCTGAGCTTGAAGGACGTCCCGGGTCTGGCCGGGCGATTCAATGTCGTGAACATCAAGCTGGACAAGTGCGGCGGCTTGACCGAAGGCCTGGCCATGGCGCGCGAAGCGCGGCGCTTAGGCTTGGGCGTGATGGTGGGCAACATGGTGGGCACGAGTCTCGCCATGGCACCCGCGTTCGTGCTCGGGCAACTCTGTGACGTGGTGGATCTGGATGGTCCGATCTTCCTCGCCAAGGATCGAACGCCGAGCATGACTTACGTCGACGGCCGCGCGTGGAGCGGCGAACAAGTGTGGGGCGGGACGCGCGCGTAAGCCCGCATGAACACGCGCCCGCAGACTTGGTTCGGTCAGCCGCGCGGGCTCACCATACTTTTCCTGACCGAGATGTGGGAGATCTTCTCCTACTACGGCATGCGGGCGTTGCTGGTCTACTACATGACCAAGCAATTGCTCATCGGCCAGGAAAAAGCCTCGCTGATCTATGGTACGTACACCGCCATGGCGTACCTCACGCCGATCTTCGGCGGCATCATCGCGGATCGCTGGCTCGGCAAGCGGCGCGCGGTCATCATCGGCGGCAGCATCATGGCCGCGGGCCATTTCATGATGGCTTCCGAGCCGTTGTTCTACCTCGCACTCGCGACGATCGCGTTGGGCAACGGTTTGTTTCTTCCCAGCTTGCCCAGCCAGATCGATGGATTGTATCGGCCGGATGATCCGCGGCGAAGCTGGGCCTACAACGTCTACTACGTCGGCATCAATATCGGCGGATTTTTGGCGCCGCTGATTTGCGGCACGCTCGGGGAGTTCTACGGTTGGCACTGGGGGTTCGGCGCCGCGGGAGTGGGGATGCTGGCCGGGCTCGTCATCTACGTTCTGGGCGGCAAGTACCTGCCGGAACAGGCGCGTGCGCCGAAAGTGGGCGCCGCACCGGCCGCATCGGCCGCATCGACCGCGGCGACCGCGAAGCCGGCGAGCCACTATCGTTCGACTTTCATTTTGATGTTTGCGGTCGTCGTTTCGGTCACGGTGTTTCGCAGTGCCTATGAGCAGTTCGGCAATACTGTGCCGCTGTGGGCCGACGCCGGTATCGATCGCACCACGGCGGTCATGACCATTCCGATGACCTGGTTTCAGGCCCTGGATCCGCTGCTGGTAATCGTCATGACACCGCTGCTGCTGGCGCATTGGCGGCGACGCGCGAAACTCGGATCAACCGGTTCGTCGATGCGAAAAATGGCCTTGGGCGCGCTGATCGTTGCCGGAGCCTATCTGCTGCTCAGCGTGATCGCGTTTTCGGCAGGCTCGGGCCGGGCGAGCTGGCTGTGGCTGGTGCTGTTTTTCGTCATCTTTACCTTGGGCGAACTCTACATCCTGCCGACCGGCCTCGGACTGTTCGCGCGATTGGCGCCCTTAGGCTTCGGCGCCACCACCATCGCGGCGTGGTTTGGCGCGATATTTGCCGGAAGCTTTTTGGCTGGCGTCGTCGGCACCTTGTGGACCGGCACCAGTCACGCAATGTATTTCATCATCTTGGCCGCGATCTCAACGCTGGCCGCAGGGATGTTGTTCGCGCTTGATCGCGCCAGCCGCCGCATCGAGGCTGAGCGGGCCGCGGAAATTCTCACTTCGAACGCAATTCAACCGGAGCTTCTTGCATGAAAACTTCCGCCTTGGCTTTAGGGATGTTCCTATGCGCGGCTGCCGCATTCGCGGCGCCGCCTCCTAAGTTCGATAACCGGGTGGAATCGCTGCGCAAGCAACTCGGCGTCCCCGGGATGGCCATCGCCATCGTCGAGAACGACAAGGTGATGATGGCGAAGGGATTCGGCGTCAAGAAATTGGGCTCGCCCGATCCGGTGGATGGCGACACGATCTTCATGACCGGCTCCACCGGCAAGGCCTTCACGGTGGCCGCGCTCGGCGTTCTCGTCGACGAGGGAAAGATCGGCTGGGACGACAAAGTGATCGATCACCTGCCCGGGTTCCAGATGTATGACCCGTGGGTGACCCGCGAAATGACCATTCGCGATTTGCTCGTGCATCGCAGCGGCTTAGGCTTGGGTGCCGGCGATTTACTGTTCGTGCCGCGCACGAATTTGAGCCGCGCCGAATCGGTACGGCGGCTGCGCTATATCAAGCCTGCGACCAGCTTTCGCAGCGCCTATGCCTACGACAACATTTTGTACATGGTGGCAGGACAGCTGATCGAGGATGTCACGGGAGAAACCTGGGAGAAATTTACCCGCGACCACGTCCTCAAGCCGGCAGGCATGCTGCATTCGACGACGGATGATGAGGGGCATTTCTCGAGCCCCGACCGCGCCCAGCCGCATGCACGCATGAACGGCGGATTGCGTGGTGTCGGCGATCAATCGGTCCTCAATGAGCGCGATAATCTCGGCAGCAACGCATCTCCCGCAGGCGGCTTGGCGGTCAGCGCCAACGACATGGCGCGCTGGCTGATGATTCAATTGGACGGCGGCGCGCTGCCCAAAAATGGCGGCCGTCTGTTCAGCGAGGCCGCGCACGATCAAATGTGGAAGCCGGTGGTGTTGCAGCCCGTGGGACCAAGATCGGGGGTGATGGCGCCCACTCAACCCATGTTCAACACCTATGCCTTGGGCTGGGACGTCCGGGACTATCGCGGCGCGAAAATCGTCTGGCACGGCGGCGCGGTATTCGGATTTCTAACGGCGGTGGTGTTGATTCCGGAGAAGCACGTTGGATTCTCGATCGAGATCAACAGCGAGGATGGCGCGATCATCATCGGATTGATGTACGAGCTGCTGGATCACTACCTCGGCCTCCCCAAGGACACCTGGCCGGAGAAAATCGTCGCGGAGCGGCAGAAGCGCGTGCAGGAGGCGTTGAAGGCTTTCCAGGCGAGCACGGCACAGCCCGCGAAAATCGGACCGTCGCTGCCGCTGGAGCGCTACGTCGGCACGTATACCGATCCCTGGTACGGCAACATTGAAATCGGGCAAGCCAACGGAGGCCTCACCATTGATTTTAAATCGACGCCGCGCATGGGCGGTGCGCTGGAGCACTGGCAATACGACAGCTTCGTGACGAAATTCGACGATAAGACCATTGAACCGGCCTATGTGACCTTCGGTTTGAACGCCGACGGCAAGGTTGAGCACGTCACGTTGAAGGCGGTATCGCCGCTCGCCGATTTCAGCTACGACTATCAGGACCTGTCATTCACGCCGGTTGCTTCCAAGCCGAAATAGCAGCTCGTCAATCGACAATGAAGAGTTTGGCGCCCACCGCGGTCAAGGAGCGGTGAGGCGCCGCATCGTCGGCAACCTGGTAACTCATTCCGGGCTTGAGTGTGAAGCGGCGGCCGTCGGCGAGCTCGGTGTCGAGTTCGCCCTCGATGCACAGCAGGATGTGGCCTTTATTGCACCAATGATCGGCCAGGTAGCCGCGCGAATATTCCACCATTCGTACCCTGATGTCCCCGAACATTTGAGTGCGCCAGTAAGCTGAGCCCGTTTCTCCCTTGTGCTCGATGGCGTCGATACGGGACCAGTCAGTGGTGCCGAACGGAATACCTGACAATTGCATGACAGCTCCTAGCCTAACTTTTTCAACTATTCTCGATAGTTACGCGGTTCACGTCGGAGATCGCCTACACGTAAATCGGTAACAGACCGAAAGAGAGTATTCTTACATAGTCCCCCACGAAGCATTTCCACTCATTACGATGGGCGTTCGATAAGTTGTCCTCACTTTCGGGATAAATCGATCAAATGTTAGGCAAGCACTCCGCTCCCGCCGGAAAGGCGGGTCCCGAACTATCGGCACTCGAACGCCGATTCAATACCGTGCGTGCCGCCAGCCTGATGCTGGCCGCTCCCTTGTCGGATGCCGATGCCACTGTGCAGTCGATGCCGGACGCGAGTCCCGCCAAGTGGCATCTGGCGCACACGAGTTGGTTCTTCGAGGCGATGGTGCTGGTTCCCGGCGCGGGGAACTATCGAGTGTTCGACGAGCGCTTCAATTTTCTTTTCAACTCTTATTACGAATCAGTGGGTGAACGCCATCCGCGGCCGCGGCGCGGTCTGCTTACTCGGCCGACGCTCGAGGAAGTGCGGTCTTATCGCGAGCATGTCGATGCGGCGATGGCTGCCTTGTTTCAAAGGGGGCCGGCGCAGGGCGTGCTCAAGATCATTGAGTTGGGCTGCCATCACGAACAGCAGCATCAAGAATTGTTGCTGACGGACATTCTGCACCTGTTCGCACAGAATCCATTGCGCCCGGCGTACCGCGAGTCCGTGCCGTTGCCGGTCGAGCCGCCGGACCACACGCTCAGCTACCGGGATTTCCCAGGCGGCCTTTTCGAGATGGGGCATGAGGGTCGGGAGTTCGCGTTTGATTGCGAGGGGCCGAGGCATGCCGTGAGAATCGAACCTTACCGGCTCGCCGATCGCTTGGTGACGAATGGCGAATGGCGTGAATTCATCGCGGACGGTGGATACCGCAATCCGTTGCTGTGGTTGTCCGACGGCTGGGCCAAGGTGCTCGCCGAGGCATGGTCCGCGCCGCCTTATTGGGAGGCCCGCGATGGTGAATTCTGGTCCATGACCTTGCGCGGCGCTCAGCCCATCGACCCGGATGCGCCTGTGACGCATGTCTGCTATTTCGAAGCGGATGCGTTTGCGACCTGGGCCGGCCGGCGCCTGCCGACGGAAGCTGAATGGGAGATCGCCGCGCAATCACTCGCGGTGAGCGGCAATTTCGTCGACTCCGGCCGCCTGCGTCCGAGGCCCGCGCCGGCGGCGCGAGGCGAGTTGCGGCAGATGTTTGGAGATGTGTGGGAATGGACTCGCAGTGCCTTCATGCCCTATCCGCGGTTTAGACCGATGGAAGGGGCGCTGGGGGAATACAACGGCAAGTTCATGTCAGGTCAGTTCGTGTTGCGCGGCGGTTCCTGTGTCACTCCGGAAGATCACGTGCGGGCGACCTATCGAAATTTCTTTGCACCGCATGCCCGATGGCAATTCTCAGGATTGCGATTGGCGGAGGACGCGTAATGCTCGATACAGCAGACTACCGGCTCTCACAGCCGGAACTATTTCGCCAAGATGTCATCGCGGGACTATCCAAGCAGCGCAAAACCTTGCCCTGCCGTTGGCTCTATGATGAGCGCGGCTCCGAGCTGTTCGAGCAGATCACGCAGCTGGAGGAATACTATCCGACGCGCGTCGAGACCGGCATTCTGCGGGCAAACGCGGCGGAGATGGCGACGTTCGTCGGCAAGGGCGCAACCTTGATCGAATACGGCGCCGGAGCGGGCATCAAGACCGAAATTCTGATCGAAGCCCTGCAGGCGCCGCGGCTCTACGTGCCGGTCGATATCTCCGGCGATTTTCTCGACCACGCGGTCATTTCGATGCGGCACCGTTTTCCGAATATCGGAATTTGGCCCATCGTGGCCGACTTCACCGGCGATTTCGTCATTCCCGCCGGCATTCCCCTCAAGGGACGCTCCGCATTTTTCCCCGGGTCCACCATCGGCAACCTGGATCACGGTGAGACCGTCTCCTTCTTGCGGCGCATGCATCGGCATGTGGGCGCGAAGGGCACCGCCGTGATCGGCGCGGATTTGACCAAGGACATTCGTGTGCTGCGCGCGGCGTACAACGACCGGCAAGGTGTTACGGCGGCGTTCAATGCCAACCTTCTTGCGCGAATCAATCGCGAGCTCGACGGCGATTTCAGGCTGGACCGCTTTGCGCATGAGGCCCGCTGGAACAGCATGAATTCCGCGGTGGAAATGCATCTGGTGAGCACCGAGACGCAAAGCGCCATGGTCGATGGGCAGAGTTTCGATTTCGAAGCCGGCGAGTCGATTCACACGGAAACGTCGCGTAAATACGATGTCCGCACCTTTTCGGCGCTGGTCGAGAGCGCGGGATGGTACATCGAGGAAATGTGGACCGATCCGCGCCAATCATTTGGAGTGTTCGGTCTCGCCTCGCTGTCCTGACCGGCGCTGCACTTTAAGCCGATTTACAGCCGTCTGCGCCGGCCGTTCAATAGGAAGGCCACGACCAGAACGAGGACGATGAGTCCGATCGGGCCGATACCCCACCCGGCGCCCATGCCCCAGTAAATTCCGCCGCCTCCGCCGAATACCAACAACAGAATGATCAGCAGCAACACCATGTCCATGGATTTATCCTCTCCCTTACCGTCGCAGCATGCCCATGAAAGAGCGTTGCGGCGCGACCAGATATCCTGCGAGGAATCCCAATGACGCGGAGACGCCGGCGATGAGGCCGATGGCCATCCACGGATTTTCGCGTACGTATTCGTCGGCGGAACTGGCCGCGTTTTTCAGTACGTCCAACGCTGCATTATTCGCTTTGGCCGCCGCGTCTTTGGCGGATTGGACCGTATCGGAGACCTTGGAGCGCAGTTCTTGAGCTTGCTGGCTTGGATTTTCATTCATCATGGTGAACCCTCATTTTTAAGTCAATGCAGGGCATAGTGTTGAATCGCCGCGCGGGCGTCTGTAGGCGAACAGGCTCAAGTACGGGTGCGAATTCTCACAGGCACCTCGACTCCCTGCGGGGCAGCAGTCAATATCGAACCGGTGAACTCCCCGAGCCGTAAGGCGGCGATCTGGTCGGTGATACGCGTCTCCAGCGGAAATTTTCTGGAGATGTATGACTTCATGGTCTTCGGCTACTACGCCGGCGCAATCGGCAAGGCGTTTTTCCCGACCGGCAGCGCATTTCTGTCATTGATGCTGTCGCTGATGACCTTCGGGGCAGGCTTTCTCATGCGCCCGTTGGGCGCCATCGTGCTCGGAGCCTATGCCGATCGTCACGGAAGGCGTGCCGGCTTGCTGCTCACCTTAACTCTCATGTCCATCGGCATCGTGTCGATCGCCTGCATGCCGGGTTACGCCAGCATCGGCTTGATCGCGCCGCTGCTGGTGCTATGCGGCAGATTGTTGCAGGGCTTCTCGGCCGGGATGGAGTTGGGGGGTGTCTCGGTCTATTTATCGGAGATCGCCACGCCGGGCCACAAGGGTTTCTACGTCAGCTGGCAGTCCGGCAGCCAGCAGGTCGCGGTGATGTTCGCGGCGCTGGTGGGTGTGCTCTTGAGCCACGCATTGCCGCCAGACGAAATGACGGCCTGGGGCTGGCGCGTGCCGCTGCTCATCGGCTGCGCCATCATTCCTTTTCTTTTCCGGCTGCGGCGCTCCCTGCAGGAAACCGAGGCATTCCAGGCGCGTGTCTCGCGGCCGGGCAATTCGGAGATTTTACGCTCCCTGCGCAGCAACTGGCGCATCGTGCTCGTCGGCACCATGATGGTCACGACGACCACCGTGTCCTTCTACATGATCACCGCCTATACCCCGACGTTCGGCGGCGAACTGCACCTCACCTCGATGGACAGCTTGCTGGTCACGCTGTGCGTCGGCGCGTCGAATCTATTCTGGCTGCCGATCATGGGCGCACTCTCGGACAGGGTGGGACGCCGGCCGTTGCTCTTTACCTGCACGGTTCTGATGCTGGTGACCGCCTATCCGGCAATGTTATGGCTGGTGGATGATCCTTCGTTTGCGCGGCTGCTCACCGTAGAGCTCTGGTTGTCCTTTATTTACGGCAGCTACAATGGCGCGATGGTCGTATTCTTGACCGAAATCATGCCGGTGGACGTGCGCACTTCGGGGTTCGCGCTGGCGTACAGCTTGGCTACCGCAGTATTCGGCGGCTTTACCCCCGCGATCAGCACTTATCTCATGCACGCGACCCAGAATCTGGCGGTTCCAGGGCTGTGGCTATCCGCGGCGGCCTTGATCGGACTCATCGGTTCGTACCTTGCAAAACCTCAGGGCGGGGCGGCGAATTGAGCTAGGTTTACAGCCAGGTGCTCGAACAACGAGCGCATGCGCGAGATGCGCTTCAAATCGTTGTGCATGACGATCCAGATCTCCATGTCGACTTTGAATTGCTTGCTCAGCAACGGCAGCAAGTCCGGGTCACGCCGGGCAATGCCTGTCTGGCAGATCCCGATGCCAAATCCCGCGCGCAAGGCAGCTATTTGCGCCAAGTCGTTGTCGCAACGGAATGCAAACAACTCGCGCGTTACCGGCAGCGGCACGGCGTCCAGCAGATTCGAGAAGGGCAGGGTGCGATCGAACCCAATCAGCGCGTGATGACTCAGGTCCTCCAATCGTTCCGGATGCCCGTGGCGCTCGAGGTAGCGCCGATGCGCATGAAACCCGAGCGAGACCTTGCCCACGCGCCGCGCCAATAGTGCCTTCTGCTTCGGCCGCACCATGCGCACGGCAATGTCGGCGTCCCGGCGCAGCAGGTCCGCCAACTGATTGGACAGCGACAACTCAATCACGGTATTGGGGTGGCGATGGCGGAATTCGGCCAAGATGGGCGGCAGCACTTCCACGCCCATCACGTCAGCCGCCGAGAGCCGTACGACGCCGGCGGTCTCTTCCAGGTTCGCTGAAGCCATGCGCACGAAGGCCGCTGCCGCAGCGGCCATGTCCTCGGCGTGCGGACGCAGCTCATGTGCCGCCGCAGTGGGCATCAGGCCCGTCTGCGAGCGGGTAAAGAGTACCCGCCGGCCCAAAGACTCCTGCAATTGCGTGATATGCCGGCCGATGGTGGGCTGTGTTAGACCAAGCGATCGCGCCGCGGCAGAGAGACTTCCCAGGCGTAGAACCGCCAGAAAAGAGCGATACAGATCCCAGGCCGGTTCGGCGCTATCCATGCATTTATGTATAGCAGATCTGCATGAATACACAATTTTATTTAGAGGCGCCGGGTGCGACGATGGCTCATCGAATCTTTTCAAACGGAGATACAGCAAATGAAAGAATCTACCCGTACGGCCTTGGTCATCGGCGTGACCGGCAGCATTGGACGAGCGGTTGCGGCGGTGCTGTTGAGCCGCGGCTGGCAGGTGCGGGCGCTGCATCGCGACCCTGGCAAGTCGGCCAAGTCGATTGGGCTCGCGGTGCAGTGGGTGCAAGGCGATGCCATGCAATTGAACGACGTAGTCGGCGCCGCTCGCGGTACGTCCCTTATTGTTCACGCCGCCAACCCGCCGCAATACCGCAATTGGCGCGGTCTCGCGCTCCCGATGCTGGAGAACACCATCGCGGCGGCCAAGATCGCCAATGCGCGCATTCTCATGCCCGGGACGGTTTACAACTTCGGCGCCGAGGCGCCCCCGGTGGTGGACGAGAATTCCCCACACGTCCCCACGACGCGCAAAGGCCAGGTGCGCGTGGAAATGGAATCAAAGCTGCAACAGGCGAGCCTGCAAGGTGTCCGGTCGATCGTCGTTCGCGCCGGCGACTTTTTCGGCCCGGGCGCGGGTAATAGCTGGCTCACCCGAGGCATGGTTCGGTCGCAGAATCCTGCACGGTCTGTTCTTTATCCCGGACCGGCGGCTGTCGGCCATGCCTGGGCCTATGTTCCGGATCTCGCCGAGACCATGGTACGCCTGATCGAATGCGAGCGTCCGATGGGTCCTTATGAGGTGTTTCACTTTCGCGGGCACTGGTTCGAACGCGGCGTGGAGATCGTCGAGCGGGCTTGCCTGGCGCGCGGTGCCGAACATCAGCAGGTCAAGCCCTTTCCGTGGTGGGCAGTGAAGCTGGCCTCACCCTTCATCGATGTCTGCCACGAAATGCTGGAAATGCGCTACCTGTGGCAAATTCCGCTGCGGTTGGACAATGCGAAGTTGCGCCGACTGCTTGGCGCCGAGGTACACACACCCATTGATGCCGCGCTCGCCGCCACGTTCGGCGTCAGCGGCACGGCTGCCCCGAGCCACGCCGTTTCGTGACATGCTGGCGACAGTATTGAGAGGACTGTCATGAGCGACGTACCCGGATTCGAAGCGAGAGACATGGAATTCGGCGGGGAGGAGCGTCGCGTCTACCGGGCAGGCTCAGGTCCCGCGGTCATAGTCATGTCGGAAATTCCGGGAATCACACCCTCGGTCGCGAGTTTCGCGCAGCGTGTGGTCGATGCCGGCCACACCGTATTCATGCCGCTGTTGTTCGGCGAACCCATGCGCCCGCCGCAGCGCGGCTACGCCGTGCGCGTGATATTGAAGGCCTGCATCAGCCGCGAATTTAGGGTGCTCGCGGCAAATCAATCGAGTCCGATCGTCGACTGGCTGCGCGCCTTGGCACGTTACGCGCATGGCGAGTGCGGCGGCCGCGGTGTCGGGGCGATCGGCATGTGCTTTACCGGGAACTTTGCCTTGGCCATGATGCTGGATGCGCCGGTGCTCGCACCGGTTTTGGCGCAACCGTCGCTGCCGTTTGCCTTCAGCAAAGGCAAACGCGAGGGCCTCCATGCCTCAGCGCAGGAGATTCGAGCGGCGCACGAAAAAATCGACAATCAAGGGGCACGCATACTCGCCCTGCGCTTCATTCAGGATCCGATGTGCCCGGGTGAACGGTTTGCCCGATTGCGCGCGGAATTCGGCGGCGCATTGGAAACGATCGAGATCGACGAGAAATACGCCGGCTCCGGCTTCCCCAAACCGGCCCACAGCGTGCTCACGAATCATCTCATCGACGAGGCCGGACAACCGACCCGAGAGGCCCTGGACCGGACGCTTGCTTTTCTGCGGGAGCAGCTCGGGCCTGCTCCCCCCGTGCCGTGATCGGCCGCCGCTATTCGCCGCCGCTCGAGGTCACCGCGGCGCTCGCGCAAGCGTTCGGCGAGCCGGTGGACCGTATCGTCGTCATCGAGAACTCGCTGTACGCCCGTGCGCACCTTGGCATGAGCGCCACGACGCGCCCCAACCGCATTTTGCTCGCCGGCGGCGGCGCGGCTATTGGGCCAATTGCTTTGAACGAGAAGCGCGAGAGTTCACGGCGGCTGCCCTTGAGCATTACTCTCGCAGCTTAAGACAGCTTGCTCAATGAATGCGCCGCCCGAGCCAGTCGACCATTGTGGTGGAAACCAGATCGGACGCATCCTGCTGCACGAAGTGTCCGGCTCCCGGAATCGTCACCAGCGTGAAGTCCTTGTCAACGAGGTCCCACGTGCCGCTGAGCGCGCCCGGAAGCAGCGCTTGATCGCCCAACCCGTGAAATTCGAGCACCGGCACCGTGACTTTGGGTAGCGGTACCGGCTCGGGCGCAGGCGCTGAGTTGTCCTGATCGGGCCGCGGGTAGTTGGCCCGATAGTAGTTGAGCATCGCTTCGAAATCCGACCGGTTAAACGCTTCGATGTAGTGGACCCGCGCGGCATCATCCTTGACCCAGCCGGCCAGCTTTTCAGCGCTCAGGGTCTTCTCGGCACCGGGCTTTTGAAAATTGAAGGCGTATTCGCTGTTCTTGCGTTGCTGCGGATTGTTCTTTATTTCACGTTGAATGCCGCTCGGATGCGGAAGATTCAAGATGACGAGCGCCTGAAGCCAGTCCGGATGCGTCATGGCCAGCGTCCAGGCCACCGCTCCGCCCCAGTCGTGACCGACGATGACGGCCTTGCCGCCGCCCTCGGCCCTGATGACAGCGCCGATGTCGTTCACCAGCAAGGGCATCGAGTACTGTTCGATGCCCTTGGGGCGGTCCGACAAGTCATAGCCGCGCTGATCAACCGCGACGACACGATAGTGCCCGCTTAAGGCGTCCATCTGCTTGCGCCAGGTATACCAGAAGTCCGGAAAGCCATGGATCATGACGACCAAGGGCCCCTTGCCGATGGCGACATAGTGAATCTTCACGCCGCTCGAATCGGCATTGTGATGCTCGACCCGATCCCAGATGTCCTTCGGTGCGTTGTCCTTCGCGAGCAAGCTGCCGGCGAACAGCGAAACGAGCAGGGCGGTGGACAGGATATTTATTCTTTTCACGCGGGCTCTCCCAATGGTGTCAGGACCATAGGATATGCCAAGCCTTATACTAAAGGCAGGAGGCTCTGCCAGATGCCGAGCGGGGATATCGAGGGCGTGCTGCAAATCGGCGAGTGGATCGTCAATCCCTCGCTCGATACCATTTCGAAGGGCGGCGAAATTCAAAAGCTCGAGCCCCGGACCATGCGTCTCCTCCTGTGTCTCGCGGGCTCGGCCGGTGAAGTGGTGAGCGTCGACCGCCTGCTCAATGAGGTGTGGACCGGCGTGGTGGTGGGATCCGCGTCCGTCTATCAAGCCGTTTCGCAACTCCGCAAGCTGCTCGGCGATGTCGACCCGGAGCCCACCTATATCGCGACGGTGCCGCGCAAGGGTTATCGGCTGATTGCACCGGTGCGAGGCGTTGACCCGCCGAAGGCACCCGACGCTACACCGTTAGGGCAGGAAGCACCGGACTCCTTGGTCCCGGCCCCGCGGGGCAGGCGCAGCGCGATGGCGTTCGCAGCGGCCGGAATCGTGCTGATCGCGCTCGCTGTCGCCGGCATCATTTGGAAGAAGTCATCGACGGCGAGATTGCTTTCGGATACCACGAACTCAATTGTGGTGCTGCCTTTCATCGACATGACCGCGAACCAATCCGACCAATCGTTCTGCGATGGCCTCACAGAAGAACTCTCCAGCTGGCTGGCGCAGATTCCAACACTCCGTGTTGTAGCACGTACTTCCGCCTTTGCATTTCGTGGACAAGGAGAAGACGTTCGAAAAATCGGCAAGGCGCTCGATACGAACCACATACTGGAAGGATCGATGCGCCGTTCGGGTGATCGGATGCGGATCACGGTGCAGCTGATCGATGCCCGCACCGGATATCATCTATGGTCCGAGGATTTCGATCGGTCGGTCGATGACACAATTAAAATCCAAGAAGATATCTCGCGCTCGGTCGCGGGCACATTGCAGGTCCGCCTGACATCGGATTCCGAACGGCAGTTTGCGCTGAGGCGCATGGCAGATCCGCGGGCCTATCAACTGTACTTGCTTGCAAGACACTATGCGCAGCAACTGACTCCCGAAGCGACCGAGCGCGAAATTGACTTGTATCAGCAAGTGCTGACTGCGGCGCCTAATTTTGCGCCGGCGTACACACAACTTGCTTACGCTCGTCTGAATCAAGGGTTTTTCAAGCTTCTTCCAATGGCGGACACTTCCGCGCAAGTAGAACCCCTTATCGCAACCGCATTGCGGCTTGATGGCCGCTTATCCGCAGCCTATGCGGTCAGAGGGACATTGCGGTCGCTGCAGGACAAGACCCCGGAAGCCCTCGAAGACTTGCAGCAAGCCATCTCGCTGAATCCTAGCGATATGCCTGCTTTCGCGCAGATCGGCCGCATACGTCTTTTCCATGGGCAGCCGCGAGATGCTTTGGCAAGTTACGACCAAGCGGCCGCGTTGGATCCCTTGAATTTCGCAATACAAGAACAGCGATGCACGGTTCTTGCGGACTTGGCGCGTTATGAGGATGCCGGTAGAGCTTGTGAGCGCGCCCGTACCTTGCAGCCAAGTTCGGCTTCGACTGCAGACGCCCTGGCTTGGTTTTCTGAGTCGCAAGGAAAGATCGACGATGCGCTTAAGTGGAACGAAATTGCATTGAACGCGGATCCAACGGAAGACTTCGAGCCCTACTGGACTCGAACGATGCTGTTCTTGTCCCTCGGAATGGCGGCTCCCGCGCGAGCGGCCGTGGAAGTCGGCAGGCGCGCCACGAAAAACGAAGAGGATGCGAATGTCGCGCTCGCGGGCGTCATTTATCGAGAGGGCGGATCCGAGGCGCTGCGCAAATATTTCAATTCCTTGCCGCTCGAGCAATCGCCGCATGCTCAGACTCTGTTCGAGGCGGCATACTGCCGATTGTTGCTGGGTGATGCCGCCGCTGCGAAACAGTTGATCGCGCGCGCATTGGCCGCGCCGGACCTGGTCCCAGGATTTGCCGAGCTGCCTTTTTATGCGAGAACAACCCGCTCCGTGGGCAATTCCTATCGGCTCGACCTGGCGGTAGCGGATCTGGCGCTCGGAGATCGCGCGTCAGCGGAGAGGGAGCTGAACGCAGTTCTGGAAATGCTCAACAAAATGGTCGGCAACGGTGTCGAACGCAACGCGACTTACGAGCTTCGTGCCAGAGTCTACGCGCTCAAGGGTCAAGGCGATGACGCGATGAAGGACTTGGACAGGGCAGTGAAGCATGGCTGGCGCCGCGCATGGTGGGCGATCCACGAGCCTTACTTTGCGTCGTTGCTGCCGCGCGGCGATTTTCAGGCGATGATGTCCGAGGTTGAGCGATCGAACCAAGTACTCGCCAAAAATATCACCGCCCGGCAGTAACTCCGATCATCCCCCGGGCGGCGGTGGCGGTGGCGGCGGAGCCAGTTCCGTCGCGGCCTGCCACACGTGAATTATTGGATTTCCTGTAGGTCCTCCCCCCATGGCCCAAGGGTAGCGTCCCTTGGTCGGCGACACGGTTACATTCAGGCTGTAGGCAACCTCACCACCATTCTCCGCTCCGTTACCAGGTGGTGGAGGTGGCAGCGGCGAAGACGGGTCTGGGCCGAATGCATTTTGGGGGAATTTATTGAGGATTTTCAATCCCATCGTGAAAATCACTTTCTCGTAAGCAAACTGCCATTGCTGCAAGGTGAAAGTATCCGGAATTGTATTGAGGAATCGCTCGAAGTCCGCGATAACAGGATCACTAGTGGACATGTCAGCCCTCCCTGTGTTGTTCGCGTGGTAAGGGCTTCTTACCTTCCGCGTTTTTTGATTCTGGCTGATTATGCCGCAAACGCGCCGCAGTCAACTATCGTCCGTTGGTTAATTTTTAACCAGTCCATGATCAGAGTTGCGTCATGAATCGGCGCAATTTATCCTAACTCATTGAAAGTTAAGGCTGAATCGGCTTACTAATTGAACGATCGTATAGTTGGGTGAGTGACCCCGAAATGTGCGCCGCCGTCCGTGCCGCTCAAGGTCGCCACGCCGCCCATGACCGCGCCGTCAACCCAGACTTTTTCAATCGGTTCCTTGATGACGAAGGGATCGAGCTAGTAACCCGGCGCCGTGTAGTCCGCGATGAGTTGCGCCTTACTCTCGAGGGTGCCGCTGCTGTTCACCAGCGCGTAATCGTCGGCGAGATGCGGTAGCGCAACGGGCGCGCGTTCATCGCTACAATGAGCGGCGGACCGCGATGGAGGAGGGGAATGGCGAACAACGGCGTCTATAGGAGCACTATGCGCCACTCATTGGGCTTGTTTTGTCTTGGCCTATTGGCAGCGCCTGCCCTGGCCCAGACTCTCACGATACCGGCCGGCCTCACCGATGAGTCCAAATTGCCGAAAGTCATGCCGCCCTTTGCGAAAGGCTTTATCGACTCGCGGCTGAAGGGTGAGCCGGCGGACTTGGCGACGCTGTTTCGTGCGCAGCTCGCCGCCGGCTTGTACAGCGACGCGCTCACCAGCCTTAATGCGCTGCGCGCTCCGCTGGCGGAGAATCCGTCGCCGCGGGTTCGCGCGCGTTACCTTGACTACGTTCTATATGCTCGCTCTGAATTGACGGCGAAGCAGACCAAGACCTCATTCCAGAACGCGTATCGCAAGGTCTTTCGGGCCGTGATCGGGCCCCTCGACAATCGTACTGCGGCAATGGCGCTCAACGGACTGAGTTTCGATAACTTATCCCAGGCAAGTGAGGCGCTGAATCAGGATATCGCTCAACTCAAGGGTAGAAACAGTCTTTCGTCGGCCGAGAGTTCAAAGCTGATCAGCGATTACAACGAACAGCAGGTTTACCGGGCATTTGCGGGCGGTAGCGCGGCGCTGATTGCCGAAGACGACGCGCATCGATACACAATTCAAAAGGACGTGGCAGTGGCGATGCCGGACGGCGCCGGGATTTGTGCGCTCATCTTTCGGCCGCTGGGGAAGCGCAAATTGCCCGCACTGCTGCAGTTCACGATCTACAACGATCCAGGAGCGCTGTTCCGCGAAGCGCGTCGAGCTGCATCCAATGGCTACGTCGGCGTGATGGGATTGACGCGCGGCAAGGGGTGCAGTTCCGGTGAGATCGTGCCCTACGAGCACGACGGCGCCGATGCGGCCGCGCTGATCGACTGGATCGCCGCGCAGCCGTGGAGCGACGGCCAGGTCGGCATGTACGGCGGCAGCTATAGCGGATTCACGCCCTGGGCGGCGGCCAAGCATGCTCCCAAGGCACTGAAGGCCATCATGGTCGGCGCACCTGTCGCGCCGGGGCTCGATGTGCCGAAGGAAGGCAATGTCTTTTGGAACTTCGTCTATCCTTGGCCGTTTTACGCCACCACAAACAAGACGCTGAATGACGAGCTTTACAACGACCGGACGCGGTGGGCGAAGCTTGACCACGACTGGTATGTCAGCGGGCGTCCCTATCGGGACCTCGAGAAAATCGACGGCGTGCCCAACCCGGTCTTTGATCGCTGGATCAGCCATCCCGAGTACGACGCGTACTGGCAAAGCATGATCCCGTACAAAGAAGAGTTCGCGCGAATTTCGATTCCCGTGCTTGAGACCGCGGGTTACTACTACGGTGGGCCGGGCGCTGCGGTCTATTACTTGAGTCAGCACGTTCTATATCGTCCCGAGGCGCAGCACTATCTCATCATCGGTCCCTATGATCACTTCATGGCGCAGCGCGGTACGGCCACGCCCGAGGGCGACGTGGATCGGATAGCGGGCTATCAGCTCGATCCGGCGGCGAAAATCGACCTGACCGAAGTGCGCTATCAATGGTTCGACCACACCCTCAAAGGCGGCGCGATGCCGGCGATTCTTGCCGGCAAGATCAACTATGAAGTGACCGGCGCAAATGAGTGGAAACACGCGCCCTCGATTGCTGCGATGGCAGGCGCGTCGGCGCGCTACTTCTTGTCGCCGAGTCTTGCCGATAACGCGTATCGGCTCGCCGCGACCGCGCCGACGAGCGGGTCGATTACCCTATCCGTGGATCTAGCCGATCGACGCGACGTGGACGCTCAAGTGCCCGGCGGTGATGTCCAGGACAAAGGATTGGATGCGTTCAATGGCCTCGCGTTTGTGAGCGATCCCTTGACTAAAGACATGGAAATGAGCGGCCTATTCAGCGGTCATTTCGAGTTCACGGTGAACAAGCGCGATTTCGATTTTGAGGTGCGGCTTTACGAACTCACCAACGACAAGGACTACGTGCAGCTTGCGCCCTTCTGGTCGCGCGCGAGTTATGTCCAGGATCTGACGCATCGGCACTTGCTGGATCCCGGCGTACGCCAATCCTTGGACTTTCACAGCATCCGATTGATGAGCCGGCGCCTGAGGGCAGGCAGCCGGCTGGTCGCGGTGCTCAGCGTGGTCAAGGAACCGGGCAGGGAAATCAACTACGGCACGGGCAAGGAGGTGGCCGGCGAGTCGATTGCCGACGCCGGAGAACCGTTGCAGATCACCTGGCTTTCCGGCAGCTATTTGGATTTGCCCGTTCAGCGTTAGCGCAGAGATTTCGGGGCGACACGCTGCCTGCTAGAGTGCGGTAGGCCTTAGAAGGAAATGCCATGAAGGGAAAAGTGGTGGTCATTACGGGAGCGACGTCGGGCATCGGCGAGGTGGCGGCCCAGCGCCTGGCCGCCATGGGCGCCCGCATCGTGTTGATCGCGCGCGATCCGGCGCGAGGTCAAAAAACCCTGACTCGGTTGCCCAGTCTCGGCAGCAGCGCGGCCCATTCGATTTACTACGGCGATCTGTCGCGCATCTCGGAGTCAAAGCGGGTCGCGGCGGAGATCTCGGCGGCCGAGCCGCGCGTTGATGTGCTCATCAACAATGCCGGTGCGCTGTTCGGCACGCGCCAACTCACCGCGGATAATCTGGAAGAAACCTTCGCGACCAATCACATGGCCTATTTCGTGCTGACCTTGGGCCTGCGCGCGCCTTTGCTCGCCGCGGCGCCTTCGCGCGTGGTCAGTACCGCATCGGACGCTCACAAAGGCTGTACCTTGCATTTCGACGATCTGCAAGCCGCCAAAGGCTACTCGGGATTCCGGGTCTACGGCCGATCCAAGCTTTGCAATATCTTGTTCACCCGCGAGCTCGCCGGCCGATGGGCGGGGACTGGCGTCACCGCGAATTGCCTGCATCCTGGCTTCGTGGCCACGCGATTCGGCGATGCCAGCGGCGGCCTGCTATCGGGTGCGGTTCGCATCGGCAAGACGCTGTTTGCGATTACCCCGGAGAAGGGCGCCAAGACCATCGTGTATCTGGCTTCTTCGCCTGAGGTCGCCGCGATCAGCGGCGAGTACTTCTACAAGTGTCAGATCGCGGCACCGACGGCGGCGGCCCAAGACGATGATGCGGCCAAACGCCTCTGGGATGAGTCGGCGAGAATCGCCGCAATCGAGACTTAAGAAACTGGAGAGTTCGTGATGCTTAAGAAGATCGCCGGTGCAATCAGTCTTGCAGCAGCAATGCACTACACGGCCTTGGCGCAAGAGCCGCCGATGACGGCATTGCGCCCCGATCAAACCGCGTTCCGCGCCTTGTACAAGGAAATGGTCGAGACAAACACGACCTTGTCCAGCGGCAGCTGCACGCTGCTCGCCGAGCGTGTCGCGGAACATTTGAAGAGTGCGGGTTTCACGGATAAGGACCTGACGCCGTTCTCCGTTCCCGATCATCCGAAGGAGGGCGGTTTGGTGGCGGTGCTGCCCGGCGGCTCGAGCAGCGCAAAGCCGATGCTGTTGCTGGGGCATCTTGACGTCGTCGAAGCCAAGCGCGAGGACTGGACGCGCGACCCGTTCACGCTGATCGAAGAAAACGGTTATTTCTATGGCCGCGGCGCGGCGGATATGAAGGCGCTGGATGCAACCTGGGTCGACATGCTGATGCGCTTCAAGAAGAGCGGCTATCACCCGAAGCGCACCATCAAGCTGGCGCTGACCTGCGGCGAGGAGACGACGTTCGCGTTCAACGGCGCGCAGTGGCTGGCGAAGAACAAGCCGGACCTCATTGCCGCAGCGTTTGCCTTGAACGAGGGCGGCGGCGGGCGCACCGATGGGCACGGCAAGCTCGTGGTTCAGTCCATCCAGGTGGGCGAGAAGGCTGCGCAGAATTACCGCATCGAGACCGTCAATGCGGGCGGCCATAGTTCCATCCCGATCCGCGACAACGCGATTTACGAGTTGGCCGATGCGCTCGCGAAAGTTCGGGATCATGAGTTTCCCGTAAAAATGTCCGACACCACGCGGGCGTTCTTTGCCAAGGCAGGTGCAGCCCGGGGCGACGACTTGGGCCGTGCAATGGTGGCCTTGTCGCAGAATCCGGCTGACAAGGCAGCCGAGGCGATTGTTTCAAAGGATCGGGGCTATCACAGCGTATTGCGCACGACCTGCGTGGCGACCTTGCTGGAAGGCGGCCACGCCAACAATGCATTGCCGCAGCGCGCGGCCGCGAATATCAATTGCCGCATTTTTCCGGGCGAAACCGTCGAAGGAACCCAGGCTGCGCTCGCCGCCGCCATCGGCGATGCGGCGGTGAAAATAACACCGGTGCAGCCCATTCGTCCGATTGCAGTGCCGCCGCCGCTCGATCCCAAAATCATCGCTCCGGCCGAAAAACTGGTCGCGAAATATTTCCCCGGCGTGCCGCTGATACCGTCCATGTCGACAGGCGCCACCGATGGCATTTTTCTCGAGGCCATCGGCATTCCGGTGTACGGCGTGCCGGGCGGATGGGGCGATCCCGACGGCAATGGCGCGCACGGCTTGAACGAGCGCCGCAGCGTGCAGTCCGTGTACGTAGGCCGAGATTTCCTCACTGATCTTGTGAAAGCGTACGCGGATGCGAGCTAGCCGAATCTCGATCCGCTGGCCGGGCAGCCCGGCAGGCAATTGACGGCTGTCGCCATTTTGAGCGCATGATTGCTAAGAAGCGATTATGGGCGGTACAACAAGAACTGGGGATTCCATGGCGCGATACGTAGGGGCGATCGATCAGGGCACGACCAGCACGCGATTCATCGTGTTCGACCGCGGCGGCAACATGATCAGCTCCGCGCAGAAGGAGCATAAGCAAGTATTCCCCAAGCCGGGCTGGGTAGAGCACGATCCCATTGAAATCTGGCAGAACACCCAAGAAGTGGCGGGCGCGGCCCTGGCTCGCGCAAGTCTTGGGCCTGGTGACCTCGCGTCGGTCGGCATCACCAATCAGCGTGAGACCACGGTTCTGTGGGACAAGCGCAGCGGCAAGCCGCTGCACAATGCGCTGGTCTGGCAGGACACGAGAGTGGACCAGTTGGTGGCGCAATATGCCGGCAACGGCGGCGCGAATCGCTTTCGCGGCAAGACGGGGCTGCCGCTAGCGAGCTATTTCAGCGGTCTGAAGCTTCAGTGGCTGATTGACAATGTGCCGGGAGCGCGCGCCCGGGCACAATCGGGCGAACTGTTGTTCGGCAATATCGATACGTGGTTGCTGTGGAACCTCACGGGCGGCAGCGACGGCGGACTTCACATCACCGATGTCACGAACGCCAGCCGCACGCAATTGATGAACCTCGATTCCCTCGACTGGGACCCTGCGTTGCTCGAGGAATTCCTGATTCCACGCCAGGTGCTGCCTCGCATCGTTGCCTCGAGCGAAGTCTATGGCGAGTGCAAGACCCCTGCCCTTGAAGGGACGCCGATCGCCGGTATTCTCGGTGATCAGCAGGCGGCGCTCTTCGGTCAGGCCTGCTTTCGTCCGGGCGAGGCGAAGAACACTTACGGCACGGGATGCTTTTTGCTCATGAACACGGGCGAAAAGCCGATTGCGTCGACTGCGGGACTCATCACCACCGTCGCCTACAAGATGGCAAAGGAAAAAGCTTGTTATGCGCTCGAGGGCTCGATCGCGGTGACCGGTGCGCTGGTGCAGTGGCTGCGCGACAACTTGGGGATGATCGGTGCCAGCGCTGATGTGGAGAAACTCGCCCGGGAAGTCGAAGACAACGGCGGCGTGTACTTCGTGCCTGCATTCTCCGGGCTGTATGCCCCGCATTGGAATGAACGAGCGCGCGGCACCATCATCGGGCTGACGCGCTACGTGACGCGCGCGCACATTGCGCGCGCGGTGTTGGAGGCAACCGCGTTTCAAACCCGCGAGGTGCTCGGCGCCATGGCGCAGGATTCTTCGATCAGCATCCCGGAGCTGCGGGTCGACGGCGGCATGGTGGGCAACGAGCTGCTCATGCAGTTTCAGGCCGACATCCTCGATGTACCGGTGGTGCGGCCGAAAATCACCGAAACTACCGCCTTGGGCGCGGCATATGCGGCAGGCCTTGCGGTCGGTTATTGGCGCAATCGAGACGATTTGGTGAGCAACTGGGCGGTCGACAAGCGCTGGAAGCCGCAAATGGCCAGCGATTGCCGCCGGGCACTGTTCGGCTCGTGGCAGAGGGCCGTCAGCCGATCATTGGACTGGATGGAATAAGCGAACAATAAGATCTTTCAAGGGGACGGTATGCATTCGGCATTTCTTGGCGAATTCATGGGCACCATGATCATGATCCTGCTCGGCAATGGTGTGGTGGCCAATGTGGTATTACAGCAGACCAAGGGCGAAAAATCCGGCTGGATCGTCATTACCACGGGCTGGTGTTTCGCCGTCATGGCCGGTGTTTTCACCGCGCTGGCGATCGGCAGCGATGGGCATTTGAATCCCGCCGTTACTGTCGGTGTGGCGCTCTCAACCGGGGATTGGAGCCGCGCGAGCGCCTACATTCCCGCGCAATTTTTGGGCGCGATGGCCGGCGCCGTGCTGGTCTGGCTGGGGTATTTTTCGCACTGGCAGAAAACGCCCAACCCGCTCGACAAGCTGGCCTGCTTTTCGACCATACCTGCCATTCGAGCCCCGCTCGCAAACCTCGCCACGGAGATCATCGGCACCTTCGTGCTGGTGCTGGTTGCTGCCGCCATTTCGTCGAAGTACGGTACGGGCGTCGGACTAAGCCCGGGACTTGGCCCATTCCTGATCGGCTTTCTCGTGTGGGGAATCGGCCTGTCCCTGGGCGGGCCTACCGGTTATGCGATTAATCCGGCGCGCGATTTGGGCCCGCGCGTCATGCATGCCGTGTTGCCCATCGCGGGCAAGGGATCATCGGACTTTGGCTACGGTTACGTCCCCTTGATCGGTCCGCTAGTGGGGGCGAGCATTGCCGGCATCATGGTCAAGGCGATCGGAATTTAACGGCAGCCGCGCGGTAAAGTGGGTGCCGCTTTCCGGCGTGGAAGTCACGGATAAGCTGCCGCCGTGAGCGCGCACGATTTCGTTGCAAATATAGAGTCCCAGCCCAAGGCCTTCGCGATGTCCCGAGGTTGACGGGCGCCAAAAGGGCTCGCAGATTCTGTTCAAATTCTCGGGCGGTATGGGATCCCCCGCATTCCAAACGTCGAGAACGAAGTCGGAGTTTTCCGCGCGGGCGGAAACTCTGACCGGGCTTTGCGGCGCGCCGTGTTTCAGCGCATTGCCAATGAGATTCGAGGCCACCTGCTGCACACGTCCCAAATCGCAGCGCACCTTGCCGGTCACGCTGATGTTGGCGAGTATTTGGCGCTCGGGCTGACCGTCCTGAAATTCCCGGACGACGGCATTCAATCCAGCATCGATGTTGTCGACCTCGGCCATTCGGACGCCCATGCCGTCGCCCAATCTTGACCGGGCGAAATCCAGCACGTCGCTGATCAGGGAAGACATGCGCTTCACGTTGACCTTGATTCGCGACGCGACATCCTTGAGCACGGGATCGGCGACGTTCTTTTCCAGCAACACCCCGGCGGAGTAAACCGCCTGCAGAGGGTTGCGCAAATCGTGCCCTAAAATCGCAATGAATTGCTCGCGTAGCTCGCTGTCGGCATGCGCGTCCCGCAGCGCGCTCTGGTCTTGCAGCCTCGACGAATCGCTGTCCAACTGCAGAGCGATGAGTGATGCAAAACGCCTGAACATGTTGATGATTTTCTGATCCGCGACCTTGGCGGGCGCAGGGTCGATGGCGCAAAGATTTCCAAAATAGCGGCCGTTCGGCAGGATGATCGGTACCGAAACGTAGCTTTCGATGTGGTAGATTTTCGGTGTGTGATGATGGCGGTAGCGGGCATCGATGCTCGCCTGCTCGATGACGATGGGCTCGTTGGCTCTTTTCGACTCGATGCAGAGCGTGGTTTCAAGCTCCAGTTGCCCGCCGGGCTTTAAGCCGAATTGAATGTCATCCTTGACGGCGCAGGCTGTCCAGGTGCTTTCCGTAACACGGGCGACTGCCGCAAATCTCATGCCCGTGGTTTCGCA
This sequence comes from Steroidobacteraceae bacterium, assembly GCA_036493935.1. Classification (GTDB taxonomy): domain Bacteria; phylum Pseudomonadota; class Gammaproteobacteria; order Steroidobacterales; family Steroidobacteraceae; genus Bog-1198. Next base: position 192,935 of record DASXOY010000033.1, read on the forward strand.
CAAAACCTCGAGCAGCGTGGGCACGGCCTGCAGCCGGCCGACAGCGGCGACATCCCGGGCGATTTCTTCCGCGGAATCTTGCACGACATCGGCAGGGTGGTGTGGGGCTGGAGGCATTTCAATGTCCATGTTGCATAGCAGAGGCACTGATTTGCGGACCGCTCCGTGGGGCGACAATCTAGCACTTTCACATGAATTTGTGGCGCAAGGGGAATCCTGCCGGGACTTGGCAGGATTCGCTGGTAGCTGATAAGTTAGTATTTCGAGGTCCCGTGTGAAGAAAATACCCGCCCAAGGGGCACAAAAAAATCCTGCCGTCCCCGGCCAATGTCTTTGCGGCGATGTGCGCATCGAGATCGATTTTCCGGCCCGTTGGGCCTGGCACGACCATACGCCCGCAAGCCGCCATGCCCACGGAGCGGCTTACGCGACCTATGTGGGAAGCTGGCGCCGGCGTTTCCGGATAACTCAAGGGGTGTCGAAAATCACCCAGTATGAAGATGCTGCAGCGGGCACGACCCGCAGCTTCTGCGCGCGTTGCGGCACGCCGATCTGCTACGAGCGTGTCCGGTCGCCGCACATGGTGAATGTGCCGCGCGCACTGTTTCGCAGCCGCACCGGCCGGCAGGCGCGCTATCACATCGCCATCGAGCAGGCGGTGGAATGGGCTTACTTGGGCGAAAGGCTGGTGCCGCTGAAGGGGTTTCCGGGCGTGGTCTGGGACCGTTCGAAAAGGAAACCGCGCGCGCCGCCGATATCTGCCGCCTAGGTCACAGTCTTTGTGAAAGCAGGCTGCGGCTCAATGACGCGGCGCTAAATACAGCATTAAGGACAGAGGATAGTCTGCGGCGGCCGACACGCAAGATATGTGAGTTTGACAGAAGATGAATCGCGGCAGAGACCGGGAATCGGATCACATTGTGACGGTAGCCGGGCGCGCCATATTGGCGTCGCAGACATCGTGCGATTTAGATCGAGGGTGCAAGGATGAGATCGACCAATGAACTGCAGCAACTATTCGCGCGGCAAGCAGAGCTTGAAAAGGCGATGCGGCAGCCCGGAGGCGCACGCGTCACCGAGGAGCAGGAACTCCTTGCGGTAAAGCGCAAGCTTGCCAAGGTTCCCGACGCAATGGAAGTTACGTCGGCCAGGGGCCGACCAGAAACGGCAAAATCCGGCTGCGGAATCGACGGCTGAGCGTCACGCGGGTGCCGCGTTTCAGCACAACCTCATAGTCGCCGTGAAACAAGGGATGCAGCTCGGTGATTTGCTCCACATTGATGATGGTGGAGCGATGTACCCGCACAAAGTGGCTGTTGTCGAGACGCGCTTCCACGTCGCGCAGCGCCTGGCGCGCCAAATAACAGTGACCATTGACGAAGATCTTCACGTGCTTGCCGGCCGCCTGCACCATTTCCACTTCGCGTGTGGGCACGAACAGCACGCGGCCGCCGTCGTTGACCAAGAGGCGATCCCGAAGTCTCGGCGCGGATGGCTGCTCGGTGCTCACCCCGGGGGTCTTTGCAGGGTCCTCGCCGGCCCCGCGTTCCTTGCCGAGCATCGCTCTGGCACGGGCGATCGCCTTCGCAAAGCGATCATCGTCGAAGGGCTTGAGCAGATAGTCCACCGCTTCGACGCCGAACGCTTCCACTGCATACTCGGCGTAGGCGGTCACGAAGATCACGAAGGGGTGCACGCCGCGCGCCTCGAAGGATGACAGGAGCTCGAAGCCGTTGCGTTCGGGCATGCGAACATCCAGCAGCAAAAGATCGGGCGCGATGCCGGCGTCCATCGACTCGCACTCGGCCACCGATCCAAAATCACCGATGATGTGAATATCCGCTTCGCGCGCCAGCAGCCGGCGAATACGCTGCCGCGCGATGGGTTCATCGTCGACGATCATTGCGGACAGCGGTGGACCGTTCATGCGGGCTCCGCTTGCGCTGCGTTTGCGGGCATATCGAGCATGGCGCGAGTGCCGCTTAGCTCATCCGGACCGATCCGCACGCTGGCATCGTCGCCGAAGGCTGCGCGTAACCGGGCTTCAACATTGCGCAGACCGTCGCCGAAGCAGCTGCGCGACAAGGGCGCGATGAGCTGCGGCGTGCTGTTGGTGACCTCGATCATGAGCCTATCTCCCTCGCGCCGAATGCGCACACTGACTGCCAACGAGCCTGCCGAGCCACAGCGGCCGTGCTCGATGGCGTTTTCAACGATGGGCTGCAGCAACAGCGCCGGCATCAGCATGTTCATCGCCGCCGGATCGACCAGCAGTGCCACACTGAGCCGATCTCGAAATCGGGTCTGCTGAACCGCGAGATACGCATCCAGACCGATGACCTCCGCTTCGACCCGAATCCAGGGTTGCTTGGTGCTCTCGAGCGCAACGCGAAGAAAGTCTCCGAGCCGCGCAATCATGGTCGTCGCCTGCGCGGGGCTCTCGCTGATCAGCTCTGAAATCGCGTGCAATGCGTTGAACAGAAAATGCGGATGCAGTTGAGCGGACAGCATTGCCATGCGCAGATTCGCGATTTCGGTGGAGAGTCTCGCGAGCCGCATCGACTCGCGATGATATTGCCTCGCCGTATACACGAGGGCGACTGCTATGAGGCCCAACAGATACGGCACCATCCAGGAGCGCAGCAAGCCAACCCACTGCATCCAGGTGGGGTGAAACGGAAGCCAGGGTGCGATGTCCTCGCCAAGGTGCGACCACCTTCCGTCGGTGATCACGGCGGTCATCGTCAGAATCAGCGGGGAGAGCCGCGTGATCAGAAGCGCCAGCACCACCTGCACTGCGACCAAGCGCACCTGCCGGCTGCGCTCGCGCGGCCAGCCTTGATCCAGTGCGACGCGATACGCGCAGGCCGACAAGAGGAACAGCAAAAGGTGATGGATCAATCGCGCCGTGGAGGTAACGATATAGTCGCCGTTTAGAGTCGTGCCGCTGAGCGGCCACGCCCAAAGCAGTCCCAGAACGGCGATCGCCAGCCAGCACAAGCCGCCCGCAGTCCAGATGATCGGCCACAGCTCGACGCCTTTGCCTTCCACTGCGGAATCGGAGGTTGTCATCGCCGCAGTGTAGAAGGTGGCGGGGCGAGCGCCAACTTCGCCCGCCGCGACCGGAACCAGCGGGACTTCAGGCGGCGTGAGCGGCTTCATGAGGACATAACTCTGGCTGCGGCCCGCGCGATGGCAAGTGTGCATAGCGTCCCTCGAACCCTGCAAACGCCGACTAATCCCGGCCAAATCCCGCTCGTGCCGAGTCTGTTGCCGCAGTTTTTTGCACTCCCTACCGTGGCTTCACACCGCGTGGGATGCGAATTTTTGGGCCTGGGACGAAATCGTCGACAGGTGGGACGAACTCGATGAAGCCGCATAAACGCGGACCTTATTCGGCGTATCTCATTGCACGAGTCTCTACAAGAACCGATACGGGGATGACCGCGCCGATGCGACTACTTGATAGCATTGCTCATAGCCACGCGCCGCTGATGCTGCCTTCGAGCCTCGATCCGTCTCAGCGCTTCGAGGTTGCAGGCCCCAGCCGTTACGCCGCGCAATTGGCGAGTTGTCCGTTGCGGTTTGTGCTCGGTGATGACTTGACTCAAGCCAGCGCCGAATTGGCGTTTGCGGACGGCGCCCGGCTGGTCGGATGCTTGGACCTCCTGCGCATGCCCGCACCCCAACTTTGGATCGAGTGGAACGACGAGGTCCACAAGCGGGTCATCCACGCGACGCAATCGAGCGCTGAGTACGATGCGGCCTCGGCCGGCCGCAAGGTGGGCATCCTGCTGCGGGCTTCACCCAATGGATTGACCGCTGTGGGAAGAACTTTTTGGGCGGATGCGGCGGCCGGCGAAGAGTACTCGTCTGTGACGCTTTCGCCTCTGGAAACCCACTTCGATTTGCGCGGCGACTTTGTGGATGCAGAAGAGAAACAAGATGTCCTGTCAGGCGGTTTCGTCGATGCAACGCACGGCGGAAATCCGGCGACGGCGTCGTTGCTCGATCATGTGCGATTTCGCTTTGACGAGTCATGGATCGGCTACTATCGGGAGGCGGCCGGCGATCCGGAATTCAAGCGCCGCCTGATCCGCGACTCGATCGATTCGATCGCATGGGATGCCCCTTTTGTTCTCGCCTTCCTGCTGTTGTTGAGCGCCAAGGACGCCACACGCTTGATGCCGGTGTCGCGTGCCGCCATCAATCGCAAGCGGCTCGCGAACGGCCGCGGGCCGTTGCTGGATCATGTGGAAGTCAACGCATCGCTCGATGCCGTGTCCTTGTCCGAGCCAAGCGCCGATGGCAGCGGCCGCCAGTCGCCGCGCCTGCATCATGTCCGCGGTCATTTGGTGCGCCGGGAACAGCGGGTCTTTTGGCGAGTGCCGCATCTTCGCGGCAGTGGAGCCCGGGGAGCGGTACGTTCTCGGACCGTCTGTCTGTCGTTTGCCAGAAGAGCCGATCACGAAGCGCGAGTCTAGAATCTCTTCACGGCCTCGCCCGCAAGCCATCGCCGGCAAACGTCACGGAGCCCGGATAATTGCGCCGAATGGATCTCAATACGGCTGTACGCCGCTCGTCAACCGCGGGCGAGAGATGGCTCAACAATAGCGCGTGCACACCCGCCGCTTTGGCGATCTGTCCGATGGCGAGCGGCGGCGTATGCAGCGTGTAAAGGATCGCGGGCGAGTCCGGCGGATCGAGCACCACGCTGTTGAACACCAAGAGATCCGTATCCTGGGCGATGCCGCGCAGGGCCGGCAGACCCGCGGCATCGATGTCTCCCGAAAAGGTTACGCTCTTGCCGCCATGATCGATGCGGTAGATCACCGCCGGCGCGTCGGCATGATGCCCCGCGACGGCTCTGATCGACAGGTCATTGTCCTTAAAAATCTGTTCCGGTGCGGCATTCGCGGCAGGCGCTGCAATGTCATGCGCATGAATGCTGACGGGCGAGGCGAAATCGCTTAAGTACGCGAAGGCGCCCTTCGGTCCAAATAACAACTGCATGAATTCCCGCGTGCCGGGGAAGTACGCGTCCTGCCCGTGTCCAGGCGAACCCGCAGGACCCCACACGTTGAACACGACGGGCCCTCCGCCCGACACGGCGCGTGCCTTGAATAAACCAGGAAGTTCGCCCACATGATCGATATGCAGATGGGTGATTAGCACCAGATCGGTGTTCGAGAGTGAGGCGTGCGATTCGCCAAGCCGCGCAAAGGATCCGGGCCCTGCGTCGACCAGAATGCGGGCCACGCCGTCCACAAATACCAGATAACTTGACGCTGCCCGTCCAGCAGCGCCGGGGCCGCCGGACCCTAACACCAGGAGTTCCAGCGAGGGCGCGGATGCCTGGGCCAGCAGCCGGGACCTTCCGAAGCACAGCAGTAAAACCGCCGCGGCGATGAAAAGCAGAGCTTTTGGTTTCGTCATGGGCGGAACTAATAGCACAATAGGGGCTCTTGCTGTCTTACGGCCGACCGGCGCCGCCGCATTCCCTGCGGCTGCGCTTGCCGCGGTTTCAATGTTGGAGGACTGAATATGCAGAAGCGTAAGTTAGGAAATAGCGGCTTGGAAGTCTCAACCATAGGTCTGGGCTGCATGGGCCTGAGCTACGGCTACGGTCCGGCGGTCGATAAGGCGGACGCGATCAAGATGATTCGATCGGCCGTCGAGCGCGGCGTGACCTTCTTCGACACGGCAGAAGCCTACGGTCCGTTCAAAAATGAGGAAGTCGTGGGTGAGGCGCTGGCGCCGCTCCGGAAACAGGTGGTGATCGCAACTAAATTTGGATTCGCCGGCGGCGATGTTCAGAAGGGCATGGATAGCCGGCCTCAGCACATCCGCGAAGTTGCCGAGGCTTCGCTCAAGCGGCTCAAGACCGATGTCATCGATCTGCTATACCAGCACCGCGTCGACCCCAATGTTCCGATCGAAGATGTGGCCGGCACGGTGAAGGAATTGATCCGCGAGGGCAAGGTTAAGCATTTTGGCCTGTCCGAGGCGGGCGCCAAGACCATCCGGCGCGCGCATGCGGTCCAGCCGGTCACGGCTCTGCAAAGCGAATATTCGCTGTGGTGGAGGGAACCGGAAACGCAGGTGTTCCCGACCCTGCAGGAGCTGGGGATCGGATTCGTGCCCTTCAGTCCGCTCGGCCGGGGCTACCTGACGGGCGCCATCAGCGAGAAAACTCAGTTCGACAGCAATGACTTCCGCAATTTGGTGCCTCGCTTTACGGCGGAGGCACGAAGGGCAAACCAAGCGCTCATCGAGCTGCTCGGCTCGATTGCGGCGAAAAAGAAGGTTACCTCGGCGCAACTTGCGCTGGCCTGGCTGCTGGAGCAACAACCCTGGGTCGTGCCGATTCCCGGGACCACCAAGCTGCATCGATTGGAAGAGAATATCGGCGCGGCGGCTGTCGAGCTCACCGCTGTCGACCTGCAGGATATCGATCGCGCGCTCGCGGAGATCCCCGTGCGAGGGGCCCGATATCCTGAGCATCTGCAGAAACGCGTGGACCGCTAAGGCGACGAGGCAGGTTTGCCTTTTCGCGAAGGCGCTGACACTCTGCCATCTCAAACAACAGGTAAGGAGCCGGGATGTTCGCATATAGGGTGCTTATGGTTGGCGCGCTCCTGTGCTGCGGGCTGGCGATGCCGCCCGCTGCATACTGCGCAAACCCGAAGGCGTCGGCCACGCCGCTCAAGGTCTATATCTCAGTGGATATGGAAGGCGTCGCGGGCGTCGTGACCGGGGACCAGCTGATTCCGGGCGGCTTTGAATACGAACGATTCCGCCGATTCATGACCGACGAAGCCGTGGCGGCGGTCCGCGGCGCTCAGGCCGCCGGCGCAACGGAGGTCGTCGTCAGCGATTCTCACGGCAACGGCGAGAGTCTCATGATCGAGCTGTTCCCGAAGGATGTGCGAATCGTGCGTTCCTGGCCGCGCCATGGCGAAATGATGGCAGGACTCGATTCCAGCTTCGCCGCCGCGCTTTTCGTCGGTTATCACGCTTCGACGACGAATCCGAAGGGCGTGCGGGCGCACACAATTTCAAGCGCTCACTTCACACGAGTTGCGCTTAACGGAACCGCCGTCACGGAGGCGGAGTTGAATGCCGCTTACGCCGGCGCCATGGGCGTTCCTGTCGTTTTCATTTCCGGAGATGACGCGGCGATCAGTGAGGTCACGGGGCGCCTCGGCAGCATGCAAACTGTGATCACGAAAAAGTCGCTGGGATTTCACTCGGCAGAGACGCTGACGCCGGCCGCTGCGTGCGATCTGATCTATCAAGGTGCACTCGCGGCGGTTTCTCATCGAGACCAACGCAAGCCGTACGTCGTCTCGACGCCGGTCACTCTGGATATCTCGTTCAAGAGCTACACGACGGCGGAAATTGTCAGCTACCTGCGTTCAGTGGAACGGGCGGACTCTCATTCCATCCGCTTTGTGGGCCATGACATGGCGGAAGTCATGGATTTCATCGTTTTTCTCGATTATTACGATCCGGAGATGAAGCCGTGATGGCCGGCTGAAGAAGGTCCCACTGATTGCCGTACAAGTCCTTGAACACCGCCACCATGCCGTAGTATTCCTGCGTGGGATCGCGCACGAAGACGACGCCCTTGGACTTGTACGCGTTGTAATCACGCCAGAAATCATCGGTGTACAGGAACAGGAAGATCCGGCCGCCGGTTTGATTGCCGATGTGCGATGACTGCTCGGCGTTGACGGCCCGTGCCAGCACCAGGCCCGATTCGCTGGATCCCGGCGGCGCGACGACCACCCAGCGTTTGTTCTGTGCCGGGATGTGGGTGTCCTCGAGCAGCTTGAAACCCAGCACTCCGACATAAAAATCCAGCGCTTCGTCGTAATCGCGCACCACGAGAGCCGTTAGTCCGAGGGATTGCTTCACTAGTGTCTCGCGCGCCATTCGGTGCGAAGCAGAGCGAAAGTCAAAATATCGTGCCAGGAATTTCGCAGGTACAAGCTCTGCAGCGCCAGACCTTCCTCACGGAACCCCAACCCTTCGAGGATGCGCACCGAGGCGGTGTTGCCGGTGAAGACATCCGCCCAAAGCCGGTGAGCCTGCAGTTGCTCGAAGCCAAATTGCACCATTGCAGCGGCAGCTTCCTTTCCAAAGCCGCGGCGCCAGCGGGTGACCAATGGATCCGATGCATATGCATGCAGCCGTAGCAGCAGTCGATCGGTTTGGAGCGTGCGGCTATTCGTGTCTAGCATGCGAGCGCTCTCAGCCGCTTAGGCGGCCCACGTGCGGACGAAATCATTCATGTTGGGCAGCACGTCGACTGCGGCGTGCAGCAGCACGATCAACAAAAGGCTGCGGGTTCGTGCCCAAAGGGTGCCGAACAGCAGTGCCACGGGGGACAGCACCGCAATAGTGAAAGCGATCACTTGAATGGGATCGGTCGAGTAGCCGTCTACGCCAGGGTGCCCGCGCAGATATAAACCCGGGACGTGAGCCAACGCGAATAGCAGGGCGCCTGTGACGACGGCGCCGGCTTGGGTCTTGAGCACGGCCGCGAGCCGGGTCTGAAGGACCGCACGGAACAGAAACTCTTCGCATAAGCCGGCTTCGAGAGCCAGCCAGATGAATGTCGCCGGCGCGGCCCAGGCCAATGTGGCGACGGAGGCATGCAGCGCCTTGATCTCATCGAGTGCGGGCGACACCACGCACATCAATGCGAGAATAATGGCGCCGAGCACCAGCAGCGGCAGCCAAAAACCGGGTTTCCCAAGTCCGCTGTTGAAGAGCGGCGCTATCTGGGCGCCCAACGCGGCGAGGAGCAGTGCCGGCGCAGCGACGTGAACGAGCAGCTTGGCCGCCAGCACCAGCAATTCCTGCTCGCGGCCCGCCGGCATGGCTGCGCGCGTGGCACTCATGCCCCATCCCAGAAAGCCGACCGCATAAACCACTAAAAATCCCAATAAAGCCCAGAGCTCCAGAGTCGGCCGGCGCACGGCAATGAGCGGCGGCACGGTACGGCGGGTGAGCGCGATACTGAGCAGCGGCAATGCGGCGCCGAAGACGCCGAGGGAGACGGTCGGCAGCGTCCAGTCGGCGCCCTGCGCGCGCAAGTAAGCGGTGGCGAGCGCCCACACTGCCAGATAGGCGACTACGAAAACCGCGGCTCGACCTTTGATCCATGACAGGAGAAGCATTGGACACCCTAAATCCCAGCTTTCACAAATCCCGCTGGTATTATCGCCCAATGCTGACTGCGCTTCTCGCTTTTGCCGCCATTCAATCCGCCTCGGTTGAAGTGGGCTCTCTGGCAGTTCAGAAGCAATTGCGCGCCGCGGACCAGGCGCTCTTGGACGCGATCGCGCCTGGCGATCGCACCGTGTGGGAGCGGCTGCTGACCAAAGATGCCGTCTATGTGGACGAAAACGGCGCCGTCATGCGTCGCGATCAGTTTCTGGCGGCTCTCAAGCCATTGCCGCCCGGAAACAGCGGGCATATCAGCATCGTCGACTACCAGGCCAGCGTGCACGGCAACGTTGCCTTGGTCGTTCACAAGGATGATGAGCGCGAAAACTATCACGGCGTCCCGCTGCAAGCCGATTACCTCATGACGGAAACCTGGCTGAAGGAGGGAGCGGATTGGCATCTCGCCTTGGTGCACGTGTACGTCGTGGCCAAGGACCCACCCGCAATCAAGACCGCGCCGGAATCGCTCGCTGAATATGAGGGGAAATATCGGGCGGCGGCGGATTTAGCCTATGTCATCCGCCGCGATGGCGATCATCTGGTCGGCGAGCGTCAAGGATTGCCGCCGGTGGTGCTGTCGCAAGAATCGGCCGACGTGTTCTTCGTGTCCGGAAAACCCCGCGACCGCAAGATTTTCAGGCGCGATGCCGATAAAAAGATCGTGGACTTCGTGGACCGGCGCGAGGGCGAGGATCTAGTGTTTGTCCGCGGCAAATGAACTTGAAGGATAGATCGCCGGGCGCCTAGGCTCATCGGCGATGGTTTCGACCAATCGATAGAAAAAGGTATTGAATTTCGCCGCTGCGGCGAAGTCCATCGGCTGGGTGATATCGTCCTGCGGCCGGTGATATCGGATCTGGTACCACTCGCGATAGCGTCGCTCCGCATCGGTGTTCGGGTCGTAACCGAAGATAAAGCTGATGGCGGGCACATGAATCCCCAGGAAGGGATACTGGTCGGCACGATGCAGCAGATTGCGCTCGGGCTCGGCATCCGGACGGATTTCGATGTGCATGGGCGCAGCAACGGCGCGCGCGGTCTCACCGAGCGTGGTGTCATTGAGCGCTTCCGCCGTGAGTATTTTCAGCGGGAAGAGCGGTCGCAGCTGATCGAGATTGACGTTCGCGGCGAGCTGCGCCGCGGGCACGCTCGGATGATCGACATACCAGCGCGACCCCAACAGTCCTTTTTCCTCGCCGGTAAATGCGATGAACAGAACGCTGCGCTTCGGCATATGCAGCCGGTGGGCCTTAATGTCGTCCGCGGTCTGGATCAGCAGCGCGACATATGCGGCATCATCGAGGGTGCCGTTGTAGAGATTATCGCCGTTGACCGGTGTTCCGAAACCATAGCCGTCGAGGTGCGCGGCAATGACAAGATATTCGTTCTTCAACTTTGCATCGGAGCCGCTGAGCTTGGCGACGACGTTGGGAGAACTGATATCGCGCTGCGTTACATGCAGCAGGGCGCGCAGCGTGCCGGGAATTTCGAAGCTCGGCAGCGGCTGCTTGGCGCCGCCGGCCTTGAGAAGGGCGGCCGCATCTTGACCCGACCCGCGGAGCAACGTCGAGAACGCCTCGGCGCTGAGGCGCATTGACGCCGTCGCCGCGGCACTGGATTTTCCAGGTTGCGGCTGCCGCAGCAAGACGCTGCGAGCATAGGCGTAAGGCCACCGAGGCGGCTCGATGGTGAAGTAGGGGTCATCGACGTTGATGATCCCCAGTGCATTTCCCTCGCGAGCATTGGCGGCACGTACAGCGGTGCTTGGCAGCCCTTCGCGCTGGGTGCCGAAACAAACCACAATTTTGCCGGCAATGTCGGCCATGGCGTCCTTGCCGCAGTAGCCGCGGAAGGTGAGCGCGCCTTCGAATTTGGCAGGCAGATCCGCTGCGGCCGAAATGCTGATCTGCTGCAGAAACTGCAATGCTGTCTCGGCGCCGCTCGCGGTCACGAGGCTGAAGTGCGTGCCTTCGGGGAGCACGTCGACCTCGTGCATGGGTACCGTCTGAAAGTAACTGCCGTTCTCGCCCGCGGGCTCGAGGCCTGCCATCTTGAATCGATTGGCAACATAGTCGGCGGCGCGCTGGTAGGCAGCCGACCCGGTGTCGCGCCCCTCCATGGCATCATTGGATAGCATCTCCGTGGTATGCCACCAGGCGAGCGTGTCCGTGTCATGAATCTCACGGTCACGCAGATGCTGCTGGGCACGCGACTGGTATGCGCCCAATGCCAGCAGCAAGGACAGGGCGCCAAACAGGCGCGCGTGCGGATTGGTTTTCATGGAGTAGCGTCCTTACTTTGCCGCGTCAAACGATAATATTGCCGCATCGCGCCACTATACTTTGTCTTACAATCCGTCATTATGAAAACACTCTCCTTGTGGCTGGTTTCCATGCTGGCGCTTCCCTCGGCGGCATTCGCTGCCACTGAACAATTGGGGACCGTATCGTTCCCAGTCTCTTGCGCCCCCGCCGTTCAAGCTGACTTCGTGCGCGGCGTCGCGCTGCTGCACGATTTCTGGTACGAAGAGGCGGAACGTCAATTCCAGAAAATCGCCAAGGCGGATCCCAGTTGTGCGATGGCGCACTGGGGTGTCGCCATGAGCATTTATCATCAAATTTGGGATCGGCCCGAAGATGCGCTGCTCGCGCGCGGTTGGCGGGAAATGCAAGCCGCGCAAGCGCATCCAGCGAAGAGCGCGCGCGAGCGGCACTACGTCGCCGCATTGAGCGAGTTTTATCGGCCAGGACGCGACTATCAGGCGCGAGTTGAGGCGTATGCGTCCGCCATGGGTGCGCTATATGGCAATTACCCGGCCGATACGGACGCCGGCGCCTTTTATGCCTTGGCACTGTTGGCATCGCAGGCTCCCAACGATGACAGCTTGACGCTGAATCACAAGGCGATGGCCGTGCTCACGCCCCTGTTCGCGAAGTTTCCCGATCACCCAGGTGTGGTGCATTACATCATTCATGCCTGCGACACGCCCTCGATGGCGCAGGACGGATTGACGGCCGCCAAGCACTACGGCGAGATTGCCTCCTCGGCGCCGCATGCGGTTCACATGCCGGGCCACATTTTTGCCCGCTTAGGGATGTGGCAGGCCGACATCGATGCCAATGTGGGTTCGGTGGCGGCATCTCATGCCGCGGAGCACAGAAAGCAAAGCGGCGCCATGGATCAGTTCCACTCGGATGATTTCCTGGTGTACGCGTACTTGCAGAGCGGGCAAGAGGCCCGTGCCAAGGCCGTGATCGATGAATCGGCGGCGGCGATTGCACATTTCGAGACGATGCGCGATATGGGCGAGAGCTACATGACCGGAATGTTTCCCTACTACCGCACCAAGCTGCCGATTTTCTACCATTTGGAATTGCGCGACTGGAAAACAGCCGCCGCGCTGCCCGCCGTCGCGGGCGCACCGCCGGAAAGTCAGACGCTGACCTATTGGGGACGCACCGTTGCCGCTGGACATCTGCGCGACGCGCAGGGAGCGCGGGCGAATCTGGCCGAATACGACGCGCTCATGGCTCAGATCAAAAAGGGCCGGCATGCCTACGTCGCGGACTCCTCGTGGGTGCACGTCGAGCGGGACGAGATGCTGGCTTGGATTGCGTTCGCGGAAAACAATTCGGCGGATGCGCTCAAGCACATGCAGGAAGCCGCGGACCTGCAAGACAAGGTCGGCCAGGGCGAGGTCGACATCCCGGCGCGTGAAATGCGCGCGGATATTCTGCTCGAGCTGGGCCGTCCCCAGGACGCTCTCGGGGAGTACCGGAAGGCACTGGTGTTGAGTCCCAATCGCTTCAATGGACTGTTCAATGCAGGGCGAGCTGCAGAGGCGGCCGGCGATGCGGGGCAAGCGCAATCCTACTACGCGAAGCTGCTCGAGCTCACCGATAGCGGAGCGCACTCCGGCCGCCCTGAATTCGATCATGTCAAAAGTGTAGTTGCATCCGCGAAGCTCGCCGTAAAGTGACGGAGTCCGCCGCGGGGCGGCTGCATTTCGCGCTCGAAGCCACGGCTGCCGGCTCGAGCGCCCGCGCCGCGCGCTTCACGACTCGGCACAATGAAGTGCTGACGCCCACATTCATGCCCGTGGGGACGCACGCGGCCGTGCGCTCGCAACGTCGCGAGGATTTGCTCGACGGCGGTGCTCAAGTGCTGCTCGCCAATACCTACCATCTCATGTTGCGTCCCGGCACGGAATTGATCGAAAAGCTCGGCGGCATACACGGGTTCATGAACTGGCCGCGATCGGTGTTGACCGATTCCGGCGGCTACCAGATCTTTTCGCTGCCCGGGAGCCGCACGCTATGCGAGGAATACGCCGAGTTCACGAGCTATGTCGATAACACGCTCGTTCGATTGAGCCCCGAGCGCAGCATCGAGGCGCAGAAAGCGATCGGCGCGGACATCATGATGGCGCTCGATCATTGTGTGCCCTCGACGGTGGAGCACGATACGGCGCGCAGCGCCATGCAGCTGACCCACCGCTGGGCGGAGCGCAGCCTTGCCGCCCGCGGCGATTCCGCGCAGGCCCTGTTTGGGATCGTGCAAGGAGCCAGCTACGCGGACTTGCGCGTGGAAAGCGCCAAGACCATCGGGCAAATGCCGTTCGACGGCTACGCGATCGGCGGCCTCGCGGTAGGCGAGAGCAGTTCGCAGCGCGAAGAGTGTACCGGCATCGTGGCAGAGCTGTTGCCGCCGGCGGCCCCGCGCTACCTGATGGGTGTGGGCACAACGCGCGACCTGCTCGAAGCGGTGCATCGCGGCGTCGACATGTTCGATTGCATTCTGCCGACCTCGCTTGCCAAGCAGGGCGTGGCATTCACCAGTCTCGGAAGGCGCGACTTGCGGCGCGCCGCGTATCGCGGCATGGAAGGTCCAATCGATCCTGCATGCCGCTGCTATACCTGCAAAACGTACTCGATCGCTTACCTATTCCATCTGCAGCGCGTGCATGAGACCACGGGGTGGCAACTGCTCAGCCTGCACAACATCCATTTCTACATGCAGCTGATGCGCACGATGCGCGAGCACATTCTCGCGGGCACCTGGTTGCCGTTTTACCACTCGCAACGCGACGTGCTAGACGCGCGCGACGCTTACGGCAAGGCGGCGAATCATGTGACCAAGGCGGTGCTGCGCGAGCGCCGCCGCAAACGCGGCCGTTACGAAGTGCTCGTCAAGGAGAAGATCGGCTATATCCGCGACACGGAGTCAGGCGAAATCATGCATCCCGGCGCAGATCCTGAGCAGGAGGCCTGTTCGCTGTACGTCGAGCAGTCGCGGCTCATCGAGCGGCTGCAGGATCAATCGGGCGAGCCGCTGGTCCTGTGGGATGTTGGGTTGGGTGCCGCCGTGAATGCCATGACGGCCATACTCAAGGTCGAGCAGTCGATGCCGGCGGTCAACCGGCTCCTCAAAGTGGTGAGCTTCGAGAGCGATCTGGATTCCTTCAAGCTGGCGCTCGATCATCCTGGCTGGTTCAGGCATCTGCGGCACGCCGCACCGCGGGCTTTATTGGCGGACGGGCAATGGCGCAGCCGCACGGGAAAGATCGAGTGGACACTGATGCGCGGCGATTTCGCGCAGCGCCAATTTGAAGCACCGCCGCCGGACATCATTTTCTTTGATCCGTTCTCTTACAAGACGGACAGCGCCATGTGGACCTTGGCCGCGTTCCGCGAACTGGCGAAGACCTGCGGAGAAAAGACGGTGGAATTGTTTACCTATTCCTTTTCAACGCGCGTGCGTACGGCGATGCTTGCCGCCGGCTTTTACGTCGCAAAAGGCCGCGGCACCGGACCCAAGGCCGAGACGACCATCGGCCTGTCGCGGAGCGCGGCCGGCGCGGCGCACAGCCATGAATTGCTGGGGCTCGATTGGCTCGCCAAGTGGCAACGCAGTGAAACGCCAATTCCCTTGGGCGAATTTGCGCACGATGACCCGTGGCGCGAGGCCGTGCTCGCGCATCCGCAATTTCAGATGTAAGCAGACGCATCATCTGCGCCGATCAAAAGCGCTTGTAGTAACCCACCGACAATCCGCGCGGCAAAATTTGCACCGACAGCGGCGTGCTGCGGGTTGTGGCCCAATAGCCGACCGCACTGCCCAGCACCCAGCCGGCAATGACATCGGTCTGCCAATGCTCCTGGCTCTTCAATCGCGCGATTGCGTCATAGGCCGGCAGCAGCTCCAGCGACCATATCCAGGGATAATCGCGCGCATAGTTCGCGATGAAAGGCGTGACGAAGCTTGCCTGCAGCGTGACCTCGCCGCTCGGGAAGCTGTCGCAGCAACGTCCCTTGAACCACTGATTAGGATCGTTGCCTTGGTTAGGCCGGGCCCGGCTGAAACTCAACTTGAGCGCTTCGGCAGCCAGCGAGGCTATCGCGGTGGAATCCACCGTTTGCCACAACGTGTGTCCCAATTCATCGTCATTGCCGAGCAAGAGGCTGCCGCCAATTGCCGTTGCCAGCACGCCGAATTCCAATCCTGTCTGATATTTCCGTGCCCAAATTCCGCGCTGATCGAGAGCAATCTCGTGGTCGATTCCCAAGAAACCGTCGCCTGCGATGGCGGTGAGCGAGAAACTCAGCAACGCGAGCAGCAGCAGGGCGGCGCGCATCGACGTGTGCGATGGTGGGTAAGCAGTCATACTTTGCGATACAAAGTAACCGCAACATCCGGTCGGCCGCAAGTTATTTTTCGGTCAGGGGATTCTCGCGCCGCAAGCGCCGCGGCTGAGTGCCGATTGCGGCGCTAGTCGCTAATGGCGATGGCGGAAGGCTGCAATCCGGTCGAAAAGGGCGATCCGGGCAACGCGGTCAGTGCGCCGCTGGCCGGGTCAATTGCGTACCCCGATACTGTGTTGGCACCTAAGTTCGCGACATATGCAAATTTTCCAGTCGGATCGACCACGATGGCTGAAGGCTGCATGCCGGCGACGAAAGGCGATGCCGTCAGCGCCGTGAGCGTGCCGTCACTCCCTCTCAGCTTGAATCCCGACACATTGTTCGAACCTTGGTTGGCGACATACAGGAAGTTGTCCATGGGTTCGACTGCGATCGATGTTGGGGTGATCCCGACGGCGTAGGGAGAGCCGCTGATGGAAGCCACCGGAACGGTCGGATTGACGGGCACGCCGCCAAAAGCGGACAGCGTATTTGCTGCGGAATTGGCGACATACAGCACGTGGCCGGCCGGTTCGAGCGCCAGAGCGCGCGGGTCCGCGCCGGCGGCAAAAGGAGATCCCATATCAACGCTCAAGAGGCCGGTCGTATCAATGGAGAGCGCAGCAAAGGTTCCATTTCCTTGATTCGCGACGTAAGCGAATTGACCGAGCGGATCCACGACGAGCGCCGTAGGCGAGGGTCCCGTCGCGATCAATGACCCGGCCAGCGGCACCAATACGCCGGTTGCGGGCGTAATCGTATATGCCGAAACCGTGCCGCCGCCGCCGCTGGTGACAAAAACAAACGAGCTGGATGGATCAATGACCACATCGGTCGGACTGGCGGGCGTGCCGAATGGGGATCCGCTGACTGGAACCAAAGCGCCGCTGGTGCGATTGATCGTGAAGCCGGCGACCGTGGCGGTCAATTGGTTGACGACGTAGGCGTAGGCTCCGGTGGGATCGACGGCGATGGCAACTGGATTGCTGCCGGTCGCAAACGGGGAGCCGATAATCGATGTCAGCGCGCCGGTGGCTGCATTCACGGAAAAAGCGGAAACATTACCCGCGCCGCGATTCGCGACGTACAGGAACCGCGGCGGATTCGTCGTGCAGGTCACGGCGATGTTGGTGACATCGCCGTTGCCGGTGTTTCCCGTGCCATTCGCCACCATGCAGGTTTGCGACGGGTTGCTCGGCTGCGTGCGCACCGAGATGTTGTAGGTCGTATTGAAGTTCGCCGTGCCGAATACAATGTTGCTGCCATTGGCGCCCGTGCCGTTGAGCGATGAATTCAAGGGCGTTGAGCCGTTTTGCAGCTCGAGCCGGTTGCCGACAAGCCCGCTCAGGCTTCCTTCAAGATTGGATGCAAATGGACCGCAAAGGATGCAGCCGGAGGTTCCATGGCAACTCGCCAGGAATATCGGCATGAGACATAGGGCAATCTGCCGATGCGTGATCATAGGTATTGCTCCTTCGCCCAGGAACTGATGCGGCTTTGGATGGTGAGGACTACCATCGCATGATGAGGTATAGCATAACGCGCGAGCCCGTGCCGAATGACGCGCTCTTGATGACATATCGTGGAGCGGTGCATGCGGAGCGATGGGGAAGCTATGCGGATTGCTTCTCGGTCAAAGTCGATCGGAGCGCCACACTGGCTGAATTCGTATTCGCGTTCTACACATCGCCGCTGTTTCGAATCGAGCGGTTCTTATTGCGCGCATTGCTCAACGCACCCTCGAGCCTGGCCGACGCGCGCACGGTCGCGGACGGCACGGCCGACAAATTTGCAATCTGGTACGTCGGGCAGCGCACGGCGACGCAACTGCTCATGTGCGATCGCTACGAGCAGACGAGATCGTGGTTTCGCGTCGAGGCCCTGGATGGCGGCGGGACCTGTCTACGGTTCGGATCGGCTGTTGCAGCCAGGCGTAACCCAAAAAGCGGTGCGCTGACGCGCGGTCCCGGGTTCAGCATGCTTCTGGGTTTTCACATCGCCTATTCGCGGGCACTGTTGCACGCGGCGCGAATGCGCTTGCAGCGGGTTGCAGCAGTGGGATGAAGGTTTTGCGCGGTACCGGTTCATACAGTAATCCCGGCTGCCCGGTACTGGATGGACGAAAGGTGGGGCGGCCCGCAACAATAAGGAATGTCCGCCGGATTTCATGTCGACAAATTAAGCGATGAATTCGGACAATACACTTTGGTGATGAAGTGCGCGGAGTGCGGTCATGAGCGCAAGGCGGAGCCGCTCACTTTGGGGCGTCTGTGCGGCTGGGATGCGCGGCTCGAAACCGTGGCCAAGCGAATGCGCTGCTCGAAGTGCGGCAAGAAGCGCTGCACGCTGAAGGCTTTTCCTCCGAAGAAGCCGCGCGGCTACACAGCGCTGCCGAGATAGGCTCCCAAGAATGTACAATGTGAGCCGTAAACGGTCGGGGTTCCCGGTATGAATCGAAAGGAAGAGTCCGGCGTAATGCCGACCATGGCAGACATTGTCGATTTTCTGGCGCGCGAATTTCCCCAGAGCCAGTGCGTCGTCGAAGAGGTCGGTGAGCGTTCGGCGACAGTCTCCCACCCCGTGGGGCCTGCGCAACTGCGTCCCGGCGGCACCGTGTCGGGTCCTTTACTCATGGCCGTTGCCGACGTGGCGCTGTACGTGGCAATACTCGGCACCATCGGCATCGTTCCCCTGGCTGTGACCACCAATCTGAATATCAATTTTTTGCGCAAACCCTCGCCCCGCAACCCGATCGTGGGTGTGTGCAAGCTGCTCAAGGTCGGGCGAATATTGGTTGTCGGCGAAGTCGCCTTATACTCGGGCCGCGACCGGGAAATCGTAGCGCACGCGGTCGGCACATATTCCATTCCGCCCAAGCGCTCATGAACGCAGTGCCGATCATCCGGCTGCTGGGTTCCGATGACGGCGCAATTCTCGACCGGCTGATCAACGCTTAGCAGGCCGCTTCTTACGTTTTTTGCCGGCTCTCTTTTTAGCAACCTTCTTCTTTGCTTTGCGCCGCATCTTCACCAACTCATCGATGAGAGCGTCCACCGGCTCGCGTTTCTTTGCCTTGCGGCGCATCCATACAAGCGCGTCCAAAAGATTGTCAACGGCTTCCTGTTCTTTCGCCATGCAATATTCTACTTCAAGGGCCGCCCGCCGCGAATGCGCGAACCTCGCACGTTCCCTCCCACCCAGGCATATGGTCTTTGTGCAATTGCATGAACTCGACCGCTGCCGGACTAGTTCGCTATAAACACGACGAACGAGTAACTTACAGAACGACATGCCTTTAAAGAAAATCATGAAGCTCGCTGTTTTAGGGCTGGTCGCGCCGGCGGCGATCGCGGGTGGTACACCGGTATGGGCGGCATCCCCTGATGTCGTGATCGGCTCCATCGATGACCTGACCGGCGTGTATTCAGACGAGGGCGGAGCGGGCGGCATCGAGGCCGTCAACATGGCGATCGCGGACTTCGGCGGCAGCGTGCTCGGCCGCAAAATTGTACTTCTGACCGCCGACCATCAGAATAAGGCCGACATCGGCTCCTCGAAGGTGCGGGAATGGACGGATCAGCGCGGCCTCAACATGCTGCTGGCCGGAGCCAACACCGGTGTTGCCATCGCGATGGCCAAGATCATTGCTGCCAAAAAAGTACCCTATTTTGTCGTTGGGGCCGCCGGTGCGTCACTGATCAACGAAGAATGCACCCCCTACACAATCCAATACGTCTACAACACGACAGCCCTCGCCAATGGCACAGCCTCCGCGATGATGAAGAGCGGGGGCAAGACTTGGTTCTACTTGACGGCCGACTACAGCTTCGGCACTCAAGTTCAATCCGCGGCATCGAAGGTAGTGGAGGCGAATGGCGGCAAGAACTTAGGCTCCGTGCGGGTTCCTCTGTCGAGCTCAGACTTCTCTTCCTTTCTGCTGCAGGCACAGGCTTCCGGTGCGCAGGTCCTTGGGTTGGCGAATGCGGGCGGCGACTTCATCAATTCGCTCAAGTCCGCAAACGAATTCGGGCTCCTCAAAACGATGCGGCCCGCAGGTCTATTGGTATTCGTGAATAGCATAGACAGCCTCGGTTTAAAGGCTGCACAGGGCCTTTATCTTACGACTTCGTGGTATTGGGACCTGGATGCAGAGAGCCGCGCCTTCGGCCGGCGCTACTTCGACAAGATGAAGAAGTATCCTTCGATGACCCAGGCCGGCGATTACTCCGCCACGATGACCTACTTGAGTGCCGTCAAGGCCGCCGGTACCACCGACGGCGACAAAGTGATGGCCGAACTCAAAAAGATCAAGATCAATGACATGTTCACGAGGGGCGGATACATTCGGGGCGATGGCCTCATGATCCACGACCTCTACGTGATGCAGGTCAAATCCCCGCAGGAATCAAAATATCCCTGGGACTACTACAAGGTCGTCAAGGTGATGAAAGGCGAGGAGGCCTTCGGTCCGGTCACAGGCCTTTGTCCGTTTGCGCCGAAATAGGCATTAGCGCAGATCGCGAACGTGCTTTGCCTTGCCGGCGGAGCGCGCGAGCGACCCGCACGGCACGATCCTGACATCGGCGGAGATGCCGATGTGATCCTTGAGCTTCTTCGCAAGCGATTCCATCTCGCGCGGCTGTGCCTCGGGCGAAAGCTCGGCGCGTGTCTCGACCAGAATGCGCATTTCGTCGAGGCGATTGGGGCGCGTGAGTTCGATTTCGTAGTGCGGAGCGAGACCCGCGCAGCGCAGGATCATCTCTTCGATCTGTGACGGAAAAACATTGACGCCGCGCACGATCAGCATGTCGTCCGAGCGGCCGCTGATCTTGGCCATGCGCCGCATGGCCGTAATGCTTCCAGGCAGCAGGCGGGTGAGATCGCGCGTGCGGTAGCGAATCACCGGCATAGCCTCCTTGCTCAGCGAGGTAAACACCAATTCCCCTTCCTCGCCGTCGGGCACGCGCGCACCGGTGCTCGGCTCGACGATCTCGGGGATGAAATGATCTTCCCAGATCGTCGGGCCGTCCTTGGTGGCCGCAAATTCCTGAGCGACGCCGGGCCCCATCACCTCCGACAAGCCGTAGATATCGCAGGCGTCGATGCCGAACGCGTTCTCGATTTCCGCGCGCATGCCCTCGCCCCAGGGCTCGGCGCCGAAGATGCCGATCTTCAGGTTGGTGGAGCGTGGATCGATGTCTTGACGTTTGAACTCATCGAGGATGGCGAGCATGTAGCTCGGCGTCACCATGATGATCTCGGGCGCAAAATCGCGGAGCAGCTGCACCTGCTTTTCCGTCTGTCCGCCCGACATGGGGATCACGGTGCAGCCGGCGGCTTCAGCGCCGTAGTGCGCACCTAACCCGCCGGTAAACAGCCCATAGCCATACGCGATGTGCACCTTCATCCCCGCGCGGCCGCCCGAGGCGCGGATGCAACGCGCAACCAGTGCACCCCATGCAGCAAGGTCGTTCTGGGTGTATCCCACCACCGTCGGCTGGCCGGTGGTGCCGGAGGAGGCGTGAATTCGCGCTACGCGCTCCATGGGCACGGAGAAGAAGCCGAAGGGATACGCCTGGCGCAAATCGGCCTTGGTGGTGAAGGGAAAGCGCGCCAGATCATCGAGGCGATGCAGGTCATCCGGACGCACACCGGCCGCATCGAATTTTTTCCGATAGGCCGGATTATTGGCGTACGCGTGATGCAGCGTTGCACGCAGACGCTGCAGCTGCAGGGAATCGAGCTGCGCGCGGGTGGCACTCAAGATTGGCTCCGCGTCGGACCAGCTCCTGAAGTCCGTCATGACTATTCGGCGGGTCCGAAGCTCGGTCGGCGCTTGTCGCGCGCTGCCGCCAAGCCTTCGCGCACGTCTTTGAGCCTGAAGCCCAAGAACTCCAGCGCAAGAGAGGTATCGAAACTCGGGCCGGCAAGCCGCAGCCAATTATTGAGCGCGTGCTTGGTCCAGCGCATGGCGGTGGCGCTGCCCGCGCACAAGGTGCGCGCAATTTCGAAAGCGGTCTTGATGACCTCGGCGTCGGGCACGGAAACGGCGATCAATCCGATGCGCTCCGCTTCTGCACCGGACAGCGACTTGTTGGTCAGCAGGTGATAGCGTGCCTTCGCCAGGCCGCAGAGCAGCGGCCAGATGATGACGGCGTGATCCCCGGCAGCCACGCCGAGCTTGGTGTGGCCGTCGAGAATCCTCGCGTTCTCGGCGGCCACCGACACATCGGCGAGGAGGGCGATGGCGAGTCCGGCGCCCACCGCACTGCCACGGATAGCGGAGACCACGGGCTTGGAGCAGTTGATCAGGTTGTAGACCAGGTCGCTGGCTTCCTTCCAAACCCGGATCAGCGTGGCTTCATCATCGATCATGCGTTCGATCATCGCGAAATCGCCGCCCGACGAGAAATTCGAGCCTTCGCCGCGGATGACGACCACACGCACGGCTTCGTCGATGTCGACGCTGCGCCAAACCTGCGCAAGATCTCGATGCATATCCTCGGTCGCGGCATTCAAGCGGCCCTTGTTGGACATCACGAGCTCGAGGATACCGGCCTCCTCGCTCAAGAATTGCAGGCTGGGGAAGTCCTTTGCGTAGCGGGCAAGATCGATGGCCGCCATTTCAATTCGGTCCGATCGAGTCCGGCACCGCATGGATGCTGACCATCGTCAGTACGTAGTAGGCGGCCACGGTTTCTTCATTCTGATTGGTGATCTCGGTATTCCAGGCCACTTCGCCCCAGCCCTTGTCGGCGCGCAGGCTCTTGCGCGCGCAGGTCAGTCTAACCTTGATTCGATCGCCGGGTTTTACCGGTTTGACGAAGCGCAGTTCATCGAGGCCGTAGTTGCCGAGTACCGGGCCATAGTCAGGGTCGACGAACAGGCCGGCCGCGGCGGAAATGAGGAAGTAGCCGTGCGCGACCCTGCCGCCGAACAACGGATTGCGCGCAGCCTCGGTCTCGCTCATGTGGGCGTAGAAGTTATCGCCGCTCAAGGCTGCGAATTGTTCGATGTCGGCCACAGTAACTTCGCGCTCGCCGGACTTGAGCGTGTCGCCCAGCCGCAGCTCGTTGAAGGGGATACGGAATGGGTGCCGGCCCGGGTCGAGCTGCCGGCTGCCCCGGACCCATTGGCCGCTGATCGCCGTGATGGTGTCCGGCGAGCCCTGCACCGCGCTGCGCTGCATGTAGTGCAGCACGCCGCGAATGCCGCCCATTTCTTCACCGCCGCCGGCGCGTCCGGGGCCGCCATGGATAAGCGGCGCGAGCGGCGAGCCGTGCCCGGTGGACTCCTTTGCGCAAGCTTGGTTCACCACCAGAATCCGGCCGTGATAAGGCGCGAGCCCCAGCACGATCCGGGCGGCAAGAGCGTCGTCGCCCGAGAAAACCGATGCGGCGAGACTTCCGGCGCTGCGACGTGCGAGAGCGATGGCGTCCGCAGTGTCGGCATAGGGCAGCACGGTTGCGACGGGCCCGAAAGCCTCGACCTCGTGAATGGCGCGCGCCGCCTTGGTGTCGTTGCACAACAGCAGCAGCGGCGGCACGAATGCGCCGCGCTCCCGATCCGCATTCCTGACGTCGAACCGGCCCAGCTCGCCCGAGACCAGCTCGGCCTCGCGATGCAGTTCCGCGACGCGTTCCAGCACATCAGTGCGTTGTTCCTGGCTAACCAAGGGTCCCATGCGCACGCCCTCCGCGCGTGGATCGCCGACGATAACTTTTTGCAGCGCCGCTTGCAGCGCGCCGACCACGGCGGCGGCGGCGGCGGCCGGCACGATGGCCTTGCGGATGGCCGTGCATTTCTGGCCGGTCTTGACGGTCATTTCGCGCGCCACTTCTTTGACGAACAGATCGAACTCCGGTGAGCCGGGTTTGGCGTCTTCGCCCAGGATGCTGGAATTCAATGAATCGGTTTCCGCGATGAAGGGCACCGCATGCCGGATGATGCTGGGATGGGTGCGCAACCGTTCGGCGGTGTGCGCGGATCCCGTGAAGGACACCATGTCCTGGCAGTTCAAATGATCGAACAGATCCCCCAGGCTGCCGCATACCAGCTGCAATGCGCCTTCCGGTAGAATTTTCGACTCGACGATGCGGCGAACCACCAGTTCGGTTAAGTAGGCGGTCGCCGTCGCCGGTTTGACGATGACCGGCATGCCCGCCAGAAATGTCGGCGCCAGCTTCTCGAGCATTCCCCACACCGGGAAATTAAAGGCATTGATGTGCACCGCCGCGCCTTCGCGCGACACATAGAGATGCTGGCCCACAAAGGTGCCACCCTTGGATAGGCCTTCGACGTCACCGTCCACATAGACGCGCGAGTTCGGCAATTCGCGGGCTCCCTTACCCGCAAACGCAAAAACGGTGCCGATGCCGCCATCGATGTCGATCAGTGCGTCATTCTTGGTCGCGCCGGTGCAATAGGACAGCGTGTAAAACTCCTCTTTGAGTTCGGAGAGTTTTTTGGCGAGCGCACGCAGCATCGTGGCGCGCTGGTGAAAAGTCAGCTCGCGCAACGCGGGACCCCCGACTTCGCGCGCATACGCAAGAACCGCGGCGAAATCGATACCGCTCGAAGATGCCTT
Source organism: Steroidobacteraceae bacterium (assembly GCA_036493935.1). Lineage (GTDB taxonomy): Bacteria > Pseudomonadota > Gammaproteobacteria > Steroidobacterales > Steroidobacteraceae > Bog-1198. The sequence continues at coordinate 217,439 of DASXOY010000033.1, forward strand.
CGCGATCACATCGCCGGTGGTCGCATCTCGCAATGCAGCGCCCTGGTCGCCGCCGCTATGCCAGGTTGCGCAAACATAACTCTGTAAATTCATGAATTAACCCCGTTGGGAGTGGGTACACGCAGGCGCGAAGAGCGCCCGCGGAAAAGCGCAACGGCCTCGCCGGAAGCGTTGCTCACGCAGACATCGTAAATGCCGTGGCGCGCCGTGCGCTTAACTTCCGTCGCGACGGCCGTCAGGTGCTCGCCGTTAGCGGTAGGCGCGAGGAATTCGATTGAGGCGCCTGCGGCCACCATCGGCTCGCCGTGGGAATTACAGGCGAACGCAAAGGCACTGTCGGCAAAGGTGAAAATGAACCCGCCATGACACATGCCGTGTCCGTTGACCATGTCGGGCCGCACCGTCATGGCGATGCGCACGCTGCCGGGCGAGACCTCGAGAATCTTGATGCCCAGATTTTGCGAGGCCCGATCGCTCTCGAACATCGATTGGACCGTGGATTTCGCGAGATTGAGCTTGTCGGCCGCGCCCGGCGCGATGCTGGGAGGCATCAGCGGCCGGTGAAGCGCGGTGCGCGCTTTTCCGTAAAGGCGGCCACGCCCTCCGCGTAGTCGCCCGATCGGCCGAGATCACGCTGTAGGTCGCGCTCGAGATCGAGCTGCTCTTTAAAGGAATGCTGCCAGCTGCGCCGCAATGCGGACTTGGTCGCCGCGAGACCGCGTGTCGGCGCCTCGGCGAATTGCCGCGCCAGGGTGTCGACCGTGCGGGCGAGGTCGGCATCCTCGACGCATTGCCAGATCAGGCCCCAAGCCGCTGCTTGCTCGGCGGGAAGCTTGTTGCCCAACAGCGCGAGTCCCATGGCGCGCGCATCACCCACCAGGCGCGGCAGGAACCAGGTGCCGCCGGAATCGGGGATCAATCCAAGCTTGCAAAAGGCCTGCACGAAATTCGCGCTGCGCGCCGCGATGACGATATCGCAGGCCAGCGCGATGTTGGCGCCGGCGCCCGCGGCGACGCCATTGACGGCGCCGATGACGGGCATGGCCAAATTGTGCAAGGCGAGCACCAATGGGTTGTAGCGCTTCTCCAGCGATTCGCCCAAGTCGACGCCTTGCGAGCCCGGGGCGACCGCGCGATCGCCCAAGTCTTGTCCGGCGCAAAAGCCGCGACCGGCGCCGGTCAATACCAGCACGCGAGCGCCGCTGCCCGGAATGCCTGCCAGCGCTTGCCGAACTTCGCCGTGCATTTGCGTGTTGAAGCTGTTGAGCTTGTCGGGCCGATTCAATGTCAGACGAGCAATCCCGCTGTCCACCTCGAAAAGTATCGTCTCGTATGACATGGCGTGTCCCTTGGCGAAAGTTATTTCTGGTCGTAGCTGATGTCGAGCGTGGGCGTCGTCGGCCGTGCCTGGCAGCAGAGCACGAAGCCCGCATCCGTTTCCCAGCGCTCCAGCGCAATGTTATGCGTCATGACGGCGGCACCTTCGGTGATTCTGGCACGGCAGGTGGCGCAGATGCCCGAACGGCAGGAGAAGGGCAGCTCGAGGCCGGCCCGCTCAGCGGCGTCGAGCACCGACGGATCGCTCGGCGCCATCGGGAAGCTGCGGCGTCGGCCGTCCATGGTTATCGTTACGGTGGCAAGGACTTCTTGGGGCGCGGGTGCGTCCGGTGCTTTGACGAGTATTTCGAGCGGGCGCGAATTAGCGGTCGCAAAACGCTCGAAGCGAATCGGCGCCGTGCCATTGAGCGCCTTCAGCGCATTGCGCACTTCGTCTACCATGTCGCCGGGTCCGCAGATCAAGTATTCATCTGCGCAGTTGATCTCCGGCAGCTGCTGTGCCAGCTCGATGACTTTCTTGCCATCGATGCGTCCGTTCAGCAATTCCGTGTGCTGCGGCTCGCGGCTCATCACGAAGTGCAGTGACAGGCGATCGAGGTAGCGGTTCTTCAGCGCGAGCGTTTCCTCGAGAAACATGGTGCGCGCGATGCTGCGGTTGCCGTAAACCAATGTGAAACGGCTGCGGGGTTCCTTGCCTAGGATGTCGGTCGCCAAGGAGAGCACCGGTGTGATGCCGCTGCCGGCCGCGAACGCCACGTACGAAAGCTCGCGCTCCGGATCGATGGCCGTGCGGAAGCGCCCCATTGGCGTGCCGACCTCCAGCATGTCGCCGGCACGTAGATTCGACGCGAGATCGCCCGACATGAGGCCGCCGGTTTGCGTGCGGACTCCCAGCTTGAGCATGCCGGTGCCCGGCGCGGTCACGATGGAATACGTGCGCCGCTCGTCGCGGCCCTGGATCGTGCGGCGCACGGTAACGTATTGGCCCGCGTGATGTGCAAAGGTTTCGCGCAGCGTCCTGGGAACCTCGACGGTCACGCAGGTTGCATCCTCGGCGGCGCGCTCCACCGAAACGACTTTCAGGGGATGAAAGCTTAGGGCCGCCACGTCAGATGCACTTGAAATATTCGAAGGGTTCGAGGCAGGCGCGGCAACGGTGCAGAGCTTTGCATGGCGTGGAGCCGAATTCGCTCAACGTCTCCGTGTCCACGGAGCTGCAGCGCGGACAGGCCACGGGTTGATCCGCGCGCAGCACGTCGCGCATGTTCGACACGCCGCGCTCGGGCGGCACGATTCCGTAGTCGTGCAGCTTGCGTCGCCCTTGCGGCGTAATCCAATCGCTGGTCCAAGCCGGCGAGAGGACGTTGGTCACCTCAAATTCGCCCACGCCGCCGCGCTCGAGCGCGTCGCGCACGGAACGCCCGATGACTTCGGTGGCCGGGCATCCGACGTAGGTCGGCGACAGGCCCACTTCTACCCGGCCATTCACGTTGGCACGCACGTATCGAATCAACCCTAAATCTACGATGCTGACCGCCGGGATTTCCGGATCTTCGACCTGGGTAAGAATGTCCCACGCAGCGCTGATCCGCGCCTTCGCATCGGGCAACGCCGCATCTCGAGGCTGGATTTGCATCGCGTTCACCAGCGCGCATCCGGGTAGGTGCGCTGCAGGTACTGCATTTCGGCAAGGATGTAGCCCAGGTGCTCGCTGTGTTGGCCGCGCTTGCCGTGCCAGGCGTGCGGACGATCCGCCGGACGCTTGAGCGTCGCTTCGCTCAAGATGGCGTCCATGCGCACCGACCAGGCCGCATAAACCTCGGACAGACGCGGGCCCACGCCGTTTTCGGCCATGCGCTCATCCAACTCGTCAGCCGCGAACAGTTCCACCGTATAGGGCCAGAGCAAATCGAGGGCCGTCTGCACCCGCGCGTGGCTTTCGGCGGTGCCGTCGCCAAGACGAACCAGCCAGCCGCTGCTGTAGCGCAGATGGTAGCGGACCTCTTTCACGGCTTTTGCCGCAATGGCGGCAAGCCGCGCATCGCTCGATGCCGTCATGCGCTCGTAGAGTTCCAGCTGAAAAGCGTCGATCAAAACCTGGCGCACGATGGTCTGGCCGAAATCGCCGTTGGGCTGCTCGACCAGGATTGCGTTGAAGTACGCGCCCTGCTCACGCAGGTAGGCCAGCTTGTCCTCATCGCGGCCGCGGCCTTCAATTTCGCCGGCGTAAGTCAGAAGCAGGCGCGCCTGGCCGATCAAGTCGAGCGCAATGTTGGCCACACCTAAATCTTCCTCGAGCGCCGGGGAGTGGCCGACCCATTCACCCAAGCGCTGACCGAGCACGAGGCTTAGGTCGCCGAGACGCAGCACATAGCGAAACAGCGCCTCGTCACCGACCTGGGGATCCGCCGCGCTCATAAGGTCTTCACCTCGTCGGGAATCTCATAAAAGGTCGGATGCCGGTAGATCTTGTCGCGCGCCGGCTCGAACAGAGAATCGGTTTCTGAGGGGTCCGAGGCGATGATGGCGCTCGAGGGCACGACCCAGATGCTCACGCCTTCTTGGCGGCGCGTGTACAAGTCGCGTGCATGATCGATGGCCATGGATGCATCGGCGGCATGCAGGCTGCCGACATGCTTGTGGTCGAGACCGCCTCGCGCGCGGACGAACACTTCGTACAGAGGCCACTGGCGCTTGTCTTCCATAGCTGCTCCGATTTTTAGGCTGCGGCGCTGGGCGCGGATTGGCGCTGCTTGGCCGCGTAGGCGCTTGCGGCCTCGCGCACCCATGCACCTGATGCATGGGCGTTGCGCCGCGCTGCAATGCGCTCGGCATTGCAGGGACCGTTGCCCTTCAACACCTGGTCGAACTCGCTCCAGTCGATGGGCCCGAATTCGTGCTGCTGCTTTTCTTCGTTCCAGCGCAGCTTAGGATCTGGAACGGTCAAACCTAAGAATTTCGCCTGCGGCACGGTGAAGTCGACGAATTTTTGCCGCAGCTCATCGTTCGAAAAGCGCTTGATTTTCCAGCGCTGCGAATCGCCGGTGTGAGTCGAATTGGCGTCGGAGGGGCCGAACATCATGAGCGCCGGCCACCACCAGCGATTCAGCGCGTCCTGTGCCATGCGTTTCTGATCCTCGTTGCCGCGCGCCAGATGCAGCATCAGGTCATAGCCCTGGCGCTGATGAAAGCTCTCTTCACGGCACACCCGCACCATGGCCCGCGCATAAGGACCGTAGGAGCAACGGCACAACGGAATCTGGTTCATGATGGCCGCGCCATCGACCAGCCAGCCGATCGCACCCACATCTGCCCAGGTCGGCGTCGGATAATTGAAGATGCTGGAATACTTGGCCTTGCCCGACAGCAATTGCTCGACCAGTTGATCGCGGCTGACACCCAGGGTTTCGGCGGCGCTATAAAGATATGCGCCATGGCCGCCTTCGTCCTGCACCTTGGCGATGAGGATCGCCTTGCGCTGCAGAGTAGGTGCACGGGTGATCCAATTTCCTTCGGGCAGCATGCCGACGATTTCGGAATGCGCATGTTGAGAGATCTGGCGGATCAGAGTGCTGCGATAGCGCGCGGGCATCCAATCCTTGGGTTCGATTTTTTCCTCGGCGTCCACGCGCGCGAGGAAACGCTGCTCGAGAGCAGTTTCGTCGCCGTGGGCGGCGGCTTCGGCGGTCTGAGCGTCTAAAGCTTGGGTGTACATGCGTCCCCTGAAAGTTTAGCCAGGCTGAAGCTATTGTGATACAAAAAATATGGAAATGCAAAGAAACTTGTGTCATAAATAGCCGGGCGCCTGATGGCGCCATTTATGGCAAAAACCGCATCCACAGCCGTTTCCGCCGAGCTTGTAGCCCGCTTCCGCCGGCAGCGGCCGCTGCGCGGCGGCTCGCTCATCGTGACCCTGTTCGGCGATGCCATCATGCCGCGGGGCGGGGCGATCGCCTTGGGCAGCTTGATCGAGCTGGCGGCGCCATTCGGACTCAACGAGCGCCTGGTGCGCACCGCCACCGCCCGGCTCGCGCAGGACGGCTGGCTGAGCGCGCGCCGCGAAGGCAAGCTCAGCGAATATCAACTCTCTAAGAATGGACGGGCCCGGTTCGCTGAAGCGACCAAGCGCATCTACAGCGAACCGGATACGCAGTGGTCCGGCCGCTGGACGCTGATCGTGGTGCCGCCGATGCGGGCGTCGGAGCGCAACGAAATCCGTGATGAATTGCTGTGGCGCGGCTTCGGAGAAATCTCGGCCAACGTGTATGCGCACCCGGAATTCGACGCGCGCGCGCTGCGCGCGCAACGCAGCTTAGGGGGCCTGCTCTCCAAAGTCGTCGCATTCGATGCCTCACTGGGCGAGGAGGCGCCGCATCGTCTGGTTGAACTGGGATGGGATCTTCAAGATCTCAGCCTGCGTTACTCGCGCTTCGTCGAACGCTTTACGGGCGTCCTGGCGGAACTTACGCGCCGCCACGAGTTGGACCCGCTGGACTGCTTTCTGGTGCGGACTCTCTTGATCCATGAGTACCGCCGGCTGCATTTGCGCGATCCCTTGCTGCCTGCGCAGCTGCTGAGTCCGGATTGGCCGGGCGTGCAGGCCGCTGCGCTTTGCCGCGCGATCTACACTCGGGTCTTTGAAACCTCGGAACTGCACTTGAGCGGCGTCGCCGTCCGGTTGACGGGACCGTTGCCGGCGGCGGAGCCCTCAGTCTTGCAGCGGTTCGGCGGAATCGGGCCACTGCTCCAAGGCGCCGCGTAGTGCCGCGACTCGATGCCCTCTATAGTTCCAGCATGCATACTTTGCGATACATCGGCGCCGAAGAAATAAGGGGCCTGCTGACTTTTCCACTGCTGATTGCGGCATTGGAGGCCGGACACCGGCGGCCGAGGATCGATATCCAGGACAGCCTGCTCGGCAGCGAGAGCGGGCAATACTTCGTGCGCAATGCCGTCGACGGCGGTAGATACATGGCCAGCAAGCTCATCACGAGCTTTCCTGCCAATATCGCTGCCGGCGCGCTGCCCGCGGTACAGGCTCTGGTGGTGCTGTTCGATGGCCGCAACGGCCAACCGCGCGCCATCCTCGACGGCACGGAAATTACCTATTGGCGCACCGCTGCGGATTCCGCGTTGGGAGCCAAGCTGCTGGCGCCGCCACGGCCTGCAACGCTGCTCATCGTCGGCGCCGGCGAAATGTCCATTCATCTGATTCGCGCGCACTTGAGCGTCAAGCCATCCATCCGGCGGATCCTGGTTTGGAACCGCAGCAAGGAGCGGGCGGCACTATTGGCGGAACGACTGCGCGCCGAAGATATCGAGGCCGAACCCACCGCGGACTTGGCGGCTGGCACGAAAGCGGCGGATCTGATCAGCACCTGTACGCGATCGCCTCAGCCCCTCGTTCTCGGCGCCAACTTAAGAGCGGGGGTTCATCTTGACCTGGTCGGCGGCTACACGCCGGATACCCGCGAGGCAGACGATGACGCTGCGCGCCGGGCGCGAGTCTTCGTCGACCGGCGCGAGTCAGCATTCGACGGCGTCGGTGACATACTGCAGCCCATCGCCAGCGGAGCGATCCGGGAATCCGATGTGCTCGGGGATCTGTATGATCTGGTAAGCGGCGGTCTCGTAGGCCGCAGCGCTGACTCCGACATCACGTTTTTCAAGAACGCGGGCGGTGCGCATCTGGACTTGATGACCGCGGAATTGATCGTGCAAAGGCTCGGGTAGGCAAACATGTCCGTTGTCGTTCGTCGCGCAGAAGTCGCGGATGCCAAAGGCCTTCCGTCCCTCGTCCGCGCCTACTGGGAATTCGAAGGTATCGCAGGGTTCGACGCCTCGAGAATAGCCGCGCTCCTCGCAAGTCTCCTGGCGCGACCTGAACTCGGTCAATGTTGGGTGGCGGAAGAGGGCGGTGAGCTCGTTGGATACTTGCTGGCGGTTTACATGTTCAGCTTGGAACACGGCGGCGTCATGGCTGAGATCGATGAGATCTTCGTCGTCCCAGAAAGACGCTCGCTCAAGATCGGTGCGGCTTTGCTCGACGCTGCGACTGCCGTGATGATGCAACTGGGGATTGCACAGTTGCAGCTGCAGCTCGGGCGCGGCAACGCGCGCGGGCAGAGATTTTATGAACAACAGGGGTTTGAGCGGCTCTCCGGCTACGAATTGTTGCGCAAGTCGCTGCGCCTTGACCGCGCAGCCCGGCGGGTTGACAGTACTACATTACCCGGGTAATGTAAACGCATGCCCATAGCCAAATCCAAGGTCACCGCGCAGGGACAGATTTCAGTTCCCGCCGAAGTTCGCAAAAAACTCGGCATCGGTCCCGGATCCATGCTCGAGTGGTACGACGAACACGGCGTTGTCGTCGTGAAGCGCGCCGCCAGCTTTAGCTCCTCAGAACTCCACCAGGCACTCTTCCCCAAGGGAAGCAAGATCGAAGACGCGCCGGACGTGAAAGCCGGCATTCGGAAGTACATCCGACGTCGGCATGCGCGCGGTTGATACCAACGTTTTGGTGCGCCTAATTGCCCGAGACGACGCCGGGCAAGTGCGGGCCGCTGAAGGATTTGTGGCCAAAGGTGCCTGGATTTCCCATCTCATCTTGGCGGAAACAGTATGGGTTCTCGATTCGGTGTACGAATTGTCGCGCGAGAAAATCGCAACGGCCGTGGACATGCTTCTGAGCCACCGAGACTTGATACTGCAAGACGCTGACGTCGTGGGCGCGGCACTCGGGCATTTCCGCACCTATCCCAGGGTTGAATTCTCGGATTGCCTGGCGTTGGAGATTGCGAGAAAAGCGGGCCAGATTCCTCTCGCCACGTTTGACCGGGACTTGGCTAAGCTGGCAGATGTGGAACGTCTCTCGTAGAAGCGCACCGCGCAGGGACTGCATCCGGCGGCTGAACCGCCGATCACCCGCTCTTGTCAAAAGCTGCCTTGATGAACTCTATGAGCCTGTGTCGCGCGTCAAATCCGTGCCAGGGCTCCGTACTCGGAAATCCGTACATGTTCGACGCCAGAGGTCCGTGGTTGTCCCGTGGATATTGCAACAGCTGCACCGTCACCCCTTGTTGGCGAAGCGCCCGATACATCTCCAAGCTCTGGCCGAGCGGATCAACGGTATCGCCCTCACCCTGTATCAGCATGAACGGTGTCTTGGCGTGCGCGACGTAGGCCAAGGGACTTTGGCGCCAGGCGTCCTCGCGATGCTCCCAGGGCTTGCCGTAGAACCACCGGTCGTACCAGGATTGATCTTCAGTGCCGTATTCGCTCTGCTGATCGGTGACTGGAGCGGCGCTCACGATGGCCTTGAATCGATCGGTTTTGCCCTCGACGAACGCCGCCATTTCGCCGCCATAGCTGTATCCCATTAAGGCGAGCTTGTTCGGATCGATGGCATACCCCCGCACCACCGCGTCTACCCCAGCCATGATGTCCCGAAGATCGCGGCCGCCCAAATCATTCTTGTTGGCAGCAGCGAACGCGGCGCCGTAGCCGGTACTGCCGCGCGGATTCGTCAAGAGAACCGCCCACCCCTGCGCCAGCATGTGCGCGGTCATTGGTGAGAACGAATCGATGAAGGCGCCGGTGGGGCCGCCATGAACTTCGACGACCAGGGGAACTTTGGCGCCGGAGGACTGGGCGGGCAGATAGAGCATTCCCTCGATATTGAGACCCTCGTTCTTCCATCGAACGGCGTGCACGGCCGGCGTGTCCCACTTGGCCGGTAGCAGACTCGGCGTGTTGAGCAACCGCGCTCCTTGGCCGGGCCGTGACGCAAAGTAGAGCGCCGAAGCTTGCGTACCACTTTCTTCGAGCCAGGCACAGGGGGCGTTGTTCATGGCACAGTGCAGGGCGCGGGCGACCGGTCGATCGAAGTGCAGTTCTTCTATTTTAGTGCCGCTGATATTGAGATACGCGGTACGAAAACCCCGTTGCACTTCTTGGAACACGCTGGATCCCACCGACACCGGATCCTCATTGCCCAGCGAAAGCCCAAGGCCAATGGCTACATTGCGTTTCGATCGATCGCCGAGATTCAATTCGAACAGATCGTCGTATCCCGGCGGGGCATCCGCCTTCGCCTGTGCCCTAAAGAAAAAGCGCGCCCCGTCGTCGGACCATGTACCACCTCGGATGGTTGCCGGAAGCTCCTTCAGCTGCGAGGCTTGAGACGGATTCGCCAGGTCCACAAGCCATGCAGTCATCGCCGGCCCTAGATCTCCCGCGTGATTCGGACCCTCGGCGAGCGCAATCAGGCGGTCGCTCTTCTTCGCCCACGCGACCTTGGCCAGGTCCGACGGTATCTCAACGGCCGTCAACTTGCCGGATTCCGCATCCAGCAGGTAAAGCCGTTTACGGTGCTTGTCATGATCGACCCACAGGGCATCCGCCTTCTCGTCCTTTTGCTTCTTCTCGCCGGGTGTCTGCGGATCCTGCGCGATGATGGCGATGGTGCGGCCGTCGGGGGCGGCTGCATAGCTTGCGACGTCCAACGGTATAGGCTCTTTTTTGACCGGCGCGTCGCCCGGCTTTTTGGGCGGAATCGCGTCGGGCTCCTCGGAGTCATCGACGATGGGCGCAACCTTTAAGTCGTAGGCATGCGCCTCACCGCCCGACATGGGAAGGCGAAAGAGCTGTGCATGCTCCGCGCGCTTCGCGAGAAACAGAACGCTGCTCCCATTACCCAGCCAGCGACCCTCGCGCTCTCCCTGCTTGTCGGCCGCGGGCGAATAAGTGATCTGGCGAGCCGTGTTCGCGCCTACGTCCACGAGCCATAGATGCTGACGGCCCCCGTCCGCGGTGGCATCGGTCACCCGAATGAGTACTCGGCCTCCATCCGGCGAAACTCGAGGCTCCGCCAGTGCGCGCACATGGCGCAGATCTTCGTTCGAAGGAACCCCGCCGTCTGCTGCATGCAGCGAAGCGCTTCCTGCGCAGAAAAAGGCAATGACAAAAGAACTCCGCCTCGCTGCCCGCATGCTCGTGCTCCTGCTCTGAATAAGGGATGCCAGTCGAATAAGCATACAGCGCAACGCCGGCACTCGCGGAGCCGGCATGCGAGAACGGTTGCGGGAAGGCATAAGAGGCTACGCAGTCAAGAGCGGTTCGGCGGACTCCGGCCACTTTTCCAGCGTGTCGACCACCAAACTTAAGAAAGCGTTCGCTTGAAATGCGTCGAGGGCCCTGTGGTCGAGCGTCAGCGTCAAATAGCACATGGAGCGCACGGCAATCGATTCGCCGCCGTCCACATCGATGACGCAGACGCGGCGTTGTACTTTGCCAACCCCTAGAATGGCCACTTGCGGCTGATTGATGACGATAGGCGCGGCGAGCAGACTTCCGCCCACGCCGTGATTCGAGATGGTAAAGGTGCCGCCGCGCACATCTTGAGGCAAGAGCTTACCGGCGCGCGCCGCCTCGACCGCACGACCCAAACGTTGCGCGATCTCGAAGAAACTCAAAGTCTGCACGCGGTGGACTACAGGAACGATCAACCCCTTGTCGCCGAGAGCTGTGCCCACGCCGACATTCACGTCGCTGTGCAATTCCATGCCGTCGGCTCGGAAGGTCGCATTGACCTCCGGATGGGCGCGCAGCGCCCGTGCGCAGGCACTGATGAAATAGGCGGTCAAGGTTAGGCGCGCGCCGCGTGATTCGTAGCTCTTGGCGTGCAGGGCGCGATGCTTGAGCACGCGGGTCAAGTCGGCTTCGAACAAGGTGGTGACGTGCGGCGCATCGGCGAGGCTGCGCACCATGTGCTCTGCGACGCGGCGCCGAATGACGGTGTGCGGCATGAGCGTGCTCGATGCGGATGCCAACCGGGAAACATGCCGCGCCACATCTTGTGCAGTGATGCGGCCGTTGCGGCCCGTGCCTTGGATGTTGTCGGCGGCAAGGCTGTGCTGTCGCAACAATCGCCTGACCGAGGGGCTCAACAATTCGGAATCCGTGCGCCCCACGGCAGCCGCGCTGAGTTTTTCGATTGAACCGGCAGCGGCCGGCGTGGATTGTTGTATGGGCGCCGGCGCTTCGCCCGCCAGCCTGACCCGTGCCAGCACTTCATCGGGGCTGACTTCGCTGCTCTCGGCTTTTAAAATTTCGACCAAGGTGCCGCTGACGGGTGCGGGCACTTCCACGGTGACCTTGTCGGTCTCCAGCTCCACCAGCGCCTCGTCTTTGGCCACTGTGTCGCCGACGGCTTTGCACCAGCGCAGAATGGTAGCGCGCGTGCCTTCCTCATTCGGCGGGACCAGCACGTCCTCGATGCGGCTCATTCTAAATTTCAGTCAAGTTGACGATCGATTGGGCAATGGTTTCGACGCTCGGCAGCACCGCGTCCAGCAACAACGGATTGTGCGGACTCGGAACATCCGGCATGGCGAGCCGTTCGATCGGCGCGTCGAGATCGAAGAAGGTTTCCTTGGCGAGCACTGCCGCGATTTCAGCGCCGAATCCGGCGGTCATGTTGTCCTCGTGAACGATCAGGCAGCGGCGCGTCTTGCGCACCGAGGCCAGCGTGGCTTCGCGATCCCAGGGCGACAGCGTGCGCAGGTCCAATAGATCGGCCGATTTGCCGCTGGCATCGATGGCCTGCTCGCAACGCTCCACCATCGCGCCCCAGGTGACTATCGTCAGCTCGGTGCCTTCTCGCAAGAGGCTGGCCTTGCCGAAGGGCACGACAAAATCGTCGCCGGGGTAGGGACGCCGTGCCCAACTGCCGTCGAGCAACGATCGGTGCTCGAAAAATATCGTGGGATCATTGCCGCGCAAGGCGCTGCGCAACAGGCCTACCGCGTCCTGGGCATTCGAGGGCATGGCCAGTCGCCAGCCGACGCCATGCAGCCACTGCACTTCGTTCGATTGGCTGTGCCACGGGTCGCCGCACTTGAAGAATCCGCCGGGAATGCGCACCACCATCGGGGTGGCGAATCGGTTCACGGTGCGCCAGCGCATGGTGCCGCAATCGTTGAGCTGTTCAGCCGCAGGATCGGCGTATTTGCGAAATTGAATCTCGGGAACCGGCATCAGCCCGGCGGCGGCCATGCCGACGGCGCGGCCGATGATGCCCTCCTCGGACAGGCTGGTGTCGAACACCCGTTCGACGCCAAACCGATCTTGCAGTCCAAGAGTTGCGGCATGCACGCCGCCCTTGCGTCCGACGTCCTCGCCGAAGACCAGCATGCGCGGATTGGTGGCCAACTCGTGTTCGAGCGTGCGGCGCACCGCGGTCACCAAATTGATGCGCGGACCTTGAGGCTCCGGACGATCGGTGCCCGGCGCCGGCACGACGCCCGCATTGCGCAGTCCGCCCTGCTGTTGCAGCTCGATCGAACCATCGGCGTTGGTTTCGGAAAACACATAGCGCTGGATGCGCTTCAGGTCGGGGACGGCGCGCCGTTCGACCTTGGCGAGGGTCTCTGCGATGAGAGCGCGAGCCTGGGATATTTCAAGATCCCAGTCGGCGGCTGAAATCGTGTGCGGCACCAGTTGCTCGCGCAGCTTCGTAAGCGGGTCGCGCGCCTTCTCCGCGGCAATCTCCTCGGGGCTTTTGTAAGTCTGGGTATCCTGGCCCGAATGTCCGGAGAGGCGCGGCACCAGCAGGCGAATCAGCGCCGGGCCCTCGCCCGACCTCACACCGCTGATGGCGTCTTGAATCAGTGCCGCAGCTGCGATGGGGTTGGACCCGTCGCCGTCGAGCACGCGCAGTCCGCGGAAGCTTTCCAAATTGCTCGCGATGTTTCCACCCGGCGTTTGATGCTGCGAGCTGACCGAGATTCCGTAGCCGTTATCCTCTATAAAGAACAGAAACGGCAGGCGTTCGGTGGTGACGATGTTGAGGGCCGCCCAAAATCCGTTGGTGGCCGTCGAGGCTTCGCCGCCGTGTGCGACTGCGATGCTGCCCTTGCAGGCTTGCTCCCCAAGTTGACTGAAGCGGTAGCGCAATGCCTGGGCCCAACCCACTGCCGGCGTGTATTGAGCGCCGACGCCGCCGCACACCGGCAACACGCAGGCACCCGTTTTGCGCGGAAAATTGAATACCACACCAATGTCCCGCCCATCGCTCATGCCGCCGGCGCGCATCATGGTTGATGACAGCGCTTCTTCCACCGGGAGTCCAAGCCCAAGCAACAGCGGACGCGATCGATAGTAGCCGGCGACACCGTCCTGCGCGCCAGTGAGCTGGGTGCTCAGCAACACTTGAGTGAGGTCGTGTCCACGCGCGGAAAATTGATACAGGACTTTGCGGTCCTTGAGCAGCGTGAATTCTTCCAAGTCGTCCAGGGCGCGCGAAACGGCGACGTGGCGGAGCACGTTGCGCCAATCGATCGCGCCAGGATTTGGTCTTTGCTGCAGGGGTAAGGGGCTTGCGATCATCCACCGCAGACTAATCTAGTCGATCGCGCTGAAATCGCCAAAAAGACCACAAAAGTAATCAAAAATTAGTGATAATCACTAAATAATTGAATTAGGATGGGCGAAACATGAAGCTTGATCGTTTTGACGCGAAGATTCTCGACGCACTGCAGCGCGATGGCCGTCTGTCTGTGGTAGATCTCGCCGATTCCATCGGTTTGTCCGCCACGCCCTGCGCCCGGCGCATCAAGGCGCTGGAATCCGAAGGGGCCATTGAGGGCTACACCGCCGTGCTCAATCCGGCGCGCGTCGGACTGGCCGTGCTCGCCATCGTGCAGGTCAAATTGACGGAGCACACCGATGAGACCGTGGCGAGATTCGAGCGGGAGATTCAGCTCATGGATGAGGTGACGAAATGCTTCGCCATGACCGGCAGCTATGACTTCATTCTCGAGGTGTACGGTCAAGATCTGGAAGCGCTGAGTAATGTCGTGCTCAAGAAGCTCATCCGTGTCCCCAACGTGCGTGACATGCAGTCCAGCGTGGTGTTGGCCACCATCAAGCGCACGGCGCGGATTCCGCTCGCGCACCTGCAGGCGGGTGCTTAGCCGGCGATGGCCGGTGCTATGATCGGACGGTCCAATCGGCACAGGGGAGATACAATAAAAATGCGGCGAACTTTAAGCGTTGCGATATTGACCGGCGCGTTCGCCGGCGGCGCCATGGCACAGACACCCGACGCGGCCTGCGCACTACCCGCGGAACCGGCCGCGATCCCCGCGGCAATCGATGCCGCCATCACCGGGCCGGCAGACAAGGATCGGGCTTGCATGAAGGCGCTTTTCATTCCTGAGGCGCGCCTCATCGTGGTCTCGATCGGCAAGGACGGCACACCAAGCTATACGCTTCTCACCCTGGACGACTGGATTACGCGGGTCAAAACCCGCGGACACGCGCTGCTCGAGGAGAAGCAAATCAAGTTTCACACCCAGCGCTACGGCAACATCGTGCATTTGTGGAGCACGTATGCGCTGAACAGCGACGGCAAGCAAGTGGCGCGCGGCATCAATAGTATTCAAGCGATCAAGGAAAAGGACGGCTGGCGGGTGCTCGGCATTGCCTGGCAGGCCGAATCGCCTGCGCTGCCGCTACCCAAGGAATTCTTGCCGTGAGGGCAGGCGGGGCCGGCCTCGCCGTCTTTTTGATTGCCGCGAGCTGGGCGCCGCTGATCCAGGCCGACAGCGCCGCGACCTCGAGCGCGGTGCGTGAGCGAAACTGGAGCGTTGCGGGACTCAATGCTCCGGCCGACATCGTGATCGACCATTGGGGGATCGCGCATGTGTTCGCGGCCAATGTTCACGATGCGTTTTTTCTGCAGGGCTACAACGCGGCGCGCGACCGTCTCTGGCAGATCGACCTGTGGCGCAAGCGGGGCTTGGGACTGCTGGCCAAATCCTTAGGTTCCGCTTATGTCGATCAAGACCGCGCGACGCGATTGTTCTTGTATCGCGGCGACATGGAAAAGGAATGGGCCGCCTACGCACCGGATTCGCGCCAGTGGGTCAGCGCCTTTGTCGATGGCGTGAATGCCTACGTTGCGCAAGTGCGCAGCGGCGAGCGGCCGCTGCCGGTGGAGTTCAAGCTCACGGACAGCCGGCCCGACACTTGGCAAGCCGACGATGTGTTGCGCATCCGCAGTCACGCCCTCGTATCGAATGTCACGGCGGAAGTTGCCCGTGCGCGGGTGGTTTGCGCAGCCGGGCTCAAGGCCGACCAGTTGCGCCGAAAAATCGAACCGCAGGGACACAAGGTCGAGATTCCGAAGGGGCTTGATCCCTGCGATGTGCCCGCGGACGTGCTGAAGAATTATTTGCTGGCAACCAAGCAGGTCGAGTTCGGCGCACCCGCCGTCACCCAGCATGCCGAACTTTCCGCGCAGCGGCAGCTGGCCCAGGCGATCGATGCCCAATCCTCGGAAGGATCCAACAATTGGACCATCGCACCTTCGCACACCGCGACCGGCCGGCCGATACTCGCGAACGATCCGCACCGCGCACTTGGTGCGCCGTCGCTGCGCTACATCGTGGGATTGAGCGCGCCGGGACTCAATGTCATCGGTGCCGGCGAACCGGCGCTGCCGGGGATTTCTCTCGGACACAACGAGGACATCGCCTTCGGCCTCACGATCTTCGCGATCGATCAAGAAGATCTGTACGTTTACGAGCTGAAGAAGGATGACCCGGACAGTTACCGCTACGGGTCCGGCTGGGAAAAAATGCGCGCGGTGCGCGAGACCATCGAGGTCAAGGGCGGGCCGGCCCGCGAAGTAGAGTTGCAATTTACCCGCCACGGTCCCGTGATCTACTCGGACGCCATGAAGAGGCGCGCCTTTGCGATGCGCACGGTGTGGAATGAGCCCGGTTTGGCGGGCTACTTCGGCTCGTCGCGACTGCTCATGGCCAAGAATTGGGATGCCTTCAAGATTGCGGGCAATGCCTGGGGCGCGCCGCCGCTCAATCTCGTCTATGCCGACATCCAAGGCAATATCGGTTGGACTGCGGCCGGCCGCGTTCCAATCCGTAAGAACTGGGACGGTCTTCTGCCGGTGCCCGGTGACGGCCGTTACGAGTGGGCCGGTTTCTATGGCAAGGACGTGCTGCCTTCGCGCTTCAATCCCGCTGAAGGGTACTTCGCAACGGCGAATGAAATGAATCTGCCGGGAGGCTACCCGGACGAGAAAAACAAAATTGCGTTCGAATGGGGCGACCGCTCGCGCATCGACCGGATCGAAGAGCTGCTGGCGAAAAACAATCGGGTCACGCTGGCCGATTCGATGGCCATTCAAACCGACTCGGTGAGCACGCAATCGCGGCGCGCAGTGGCGCTGCTTGGATCTTTGGCGCCGCAAAATGCCGAGCTCGCGCAGGCCCTCGCGCAGCTTGTGGCGTGGAACCATGAGGAGAGCACATCGAGCGCGGCGGCCGCAATCTATGAGGTGTGGGCAACCAAATATCTAGGCAAGGCGACCGTCGCGCGAGCGACACCGGCGGCGGCGCGCAAGCTGGTCGATCATGGACAGCTGGAAGCGGTCATCGAGTACCTCGAGCATCCCGACAGCGCACTGGGTGCTGACCCTGCCGCCGCACGCGATCAGATTTTATCGGAGAGCCTGCAAGGCGCGTTGACGGAGCTGCATCAGCGCTTGGGCGCAGACATGACCACGTGGGCTTGGGGCCGGCTGCATCGCGCGAGATTCGAACCGGCGATTGCCGTCCTGGCCGATCCTGAGCTGCGCGCCCAGATGTCGGTGGGACCTCTGGAAACGCCCGGATCTTCATCGACGCCGCGGGCGCAGGCGTATCGCCCGGCCGATTTCGCCGTGGTCGCCGGCGCCTCGGTGAGACTGGTGATGGATGTGGGTGCCTGGGACAATTCGGTCGCCATGAATTCACCCGGCCAGTCGGATGATCCGATGAGTGCGCACTACCGCGATTTGTTTCCGATGTGGGCGCAAGGCTCTTACGTGCCCTTGAGATTCAGCCGCGCCGCGGTGGACCGCGACGCCGAGGAGCTCATTCACCTGTCACCCGGCCGCTGAGGAGTGTCCGCATGATCAGATGCGTTTCGATTCTGGTGTCGATGGCATTGTTGGCATCGTTTGCCACGCGCGCGGGCGCGCAAACGGCATTGAAGAACATCGATAATCCGTCGGGCGGAAAAATTGTCTACGGTGTCGTGGACGGCGCGAGCAGCGAAGCGGGCGCAATGGGCATCATTTTAGGCTCGCTGCATCGCCAGTACGGCGACAAGCCGCAGGTGGGCAAGGTCTTTCAAGTGCGCGACAGCAATTCGGTCGCGGTTTTCTTCACGCTGATCAAGCGCAATCAGGGCAACGCACCGATAGCCGGCATGCTGATTGCCTCGCCGAGCGCCGCCGGCGTCGAAGCGGCGCTCTTGACCGACGAGGCGCCGCGCTTCGGCACGACCATCAATCCGATGCTGAAATCGCTGTTCGCGGCCTGGCATCCGAGCGTGCCGAATGCGGGGCTGTCGAAATCCCCTTCCGCGCCGGTGCCGGCGTTGATGCCGTACGTGCTGCCGGATAAGTCGGCGTCGGTGTCGCTGCCGGCGGGATGGAAAGTCGATCCTGCAAGCAGCGGCGGCGGCACCATTCTTGCGACGGGCCCGAAAGGCGAGGGCGTGGCGTTGGATTTTCCGCTGTACGCAATGAACTCCAACGATCCGCGCGTGCGGCAGACCATGCAATTCGCGCAAGGCGCGGGGCGCAACACCAGCTATGCGCGTGCGCTTTACTATCCCTATGGCGCTGACCTCGGCAAGACGTTCGTCGACCTGTTGCAGATGCGGCAGCGCATGATCGGTATGCCGGCGCTCAGCCTGCAAATCGAGAGCGAAAGCGCAGTGCCTGCCGCCGCGGGAACGAGATGTGCACGATTGCAAGGCCGCCTGGAAGCGCAGGATGGCAAGGGGAAAATGGTGTTCAACACCGTGTTCTGCTCGGGGGGCCTGTCGCCGATGGGTCAGTATCCGAATGTAGCGTTCCACACCGCCGTACCCGAGGCCATAGCGGCGCAACAGGCCGCGACCATGGCCGCGATCCTGAATTCCTTCCAGGTCAACACCAACGTCGTCAATCGTCAGGCAGCGGCGTTGGCCGCACCCGCGATCGAACAAATCCATGCCATCGGCCGGGCCGCGGCGGCGCAGGCGCAGCAGGCACACGCGATGCAGGATCGGCAAAATCAAGCAGTGGAAGCGCGCTGGGACACCCAGGATAAGCGCAATCAGGCCTTCAGCAATTACCTGCTCGATCAAAGCGTCATTTCGGACAATCAGAACAGCGCGCATGCCACCGTGTGGAATCAAACCGCGGACGCGCTGGTGAAGGGGAACCCCTCGCGGTTCGGTTATGTCGATACTCCTAACTTCTGGAAAGGCGTCGACTACTGATGAAGAAACTCAAGCACGAATCGGAACTATTCAAGGCCGCGTTGCACAAAGGCGTCGAATACGCCGAGGGACGCAAGGCGGTGGAATTCGAAGCCACGGATTCGGCCAGCCTCAAGGCGCTGTATGTGTATCGCTTGCTGGTGCACGACAAGGTGATCGCGCCGATGCCGGAGGATCAAGTCAGCGAGAAGACCATTCGACATCGGCTCGCGACTTGGTACGCGCACCAATTGCCCAAAGGACATCCGCTGACGGAATAGGTGATGCAGTCGCGCTATCATGACGGTCAAGTGGATGCCCCCCAAGCCGGTTGTCATCGACGGCGAGCAAACCGTCAACTTTCGATTGGGATGGGGCGCGAGCCAGAAGCGGCACTAAATGGCTATTGGGACAAACCGCCGCTAGGCCCGCTGTCGAGTATTGCTCCAGATCAGCTGAGCCACGCCGACCAAGGCGAGTATCGCGCCGTAGATGGTCCAATGATAATTGCCGACCATGAAACCGACGCGAAACGCGATGTTCAGACCCTGCAACATCCAGACTGTCCCCATGAGAATCATCACGACGCCGACGAGGCTGCTGACTACACGCATGATGATATTGAATGCCGGCCACATCGGCGCAGCATAGTCCGTTAGCTTCACGGCGCAAAGGGTTGCGAGAACGGAGAGAAGGATTGCGGCCGCCGGTCGAAAGGGTCGCGTTCGGTCAAGATCAGCAGGCGGCGCTCGCCGGCACGCCGCAAAAAGACAAAGCCGAATTCGTGGCTGCCTTCTGCCTGCCATCCCGCGCCGGCCTGGCGCTCGATTGCCGCCGCCATCGCCGCGGATAGATCGGTGCGCGGTTCGAGCTTCACGCTCTCCAGGACTTGCCATTGGAGGTCGAAAATGACGCAGAAGCGAGCTGTCCTGGCGGGCGTATAGACTTCATTGCGGTGTCGGCTCATGGGGCGATTTTCGCCACGGATTTAGGGCGCGTCCATTCAGTACCGCGCCGGCTGGGGCACTGTATGGCGGCCCGGAACGCCCGGAACACTCGTTGCATCCAATGTCATAGCCGCACCGAATTAGAGTGCGATCGATTATGTATTGCCCTCGTTTTTCCACCTCAGGAGTTCGACAATGAAAACGACCCAAGCCGCCCTGGGCGGATTTCTCGCTTTAGCCTTTGCCGTGACCTCGGCTTACGCCGCCGGCCCCACCGACCCGCAGATCGCCGCTATCGTCGTTACCGCCAATCAAGTGGATATCGATGCCGGCAAGCTGGCTTTGACCAAGGCCTCGTCCCCGGACGTCAAGAAGTTCGCGCAGCTGATGATTACCGATCACACCGGCGTCAATAAATCGGCCACTGAGCTCGTGACTAAATTGCACGTCACGCCGGAGAGCAATCCGACCAGCCAGTCGCTGCAGAAGGGCGGCGATGAAAATCTGGCCAATCTCAAGAAGCTCAGCGGCAAAGCGTTCGACAAGGCCTATGTCGATCATGAAGTTGCCTATCATCAAGCCGTGCTGGACGCGGTGGACACGACCCTGATTCCGAGCGCGCAAAACGCCGAGCTGAAGGCGTTGCTGGTCAAAGTCCGGCCGGCGTTCGTCGCACACTTGGATCATGCGAAGAAACTGCAAGGCGAATTGGGCAAGTAAGCTTAAAGAGTGCGTACCTGGATACAGGTATCCGGAGCCGCAGTGGTCAGCCTGACATTGGCTGGCGCTGCGGCATCGACCGGTGAGACAAAATCCAAGCCGAAAACCTACGTGATCAGCATGCAGATCGTCGGTTTCGATCCGCCGGAACTCAGCGTGAAACCGGGCGACCGAGTAACTTGGGAAAACAAGGACTTGTTTCCGCACACCGCAACGGCGGATGACAAGGCGTTTGATTCCAAGAGCATCGCACCGACCGCCAAGTGGACGTGGGTGGCGGGTAAGCCGGGCACGCATACCTATGTATGCAGCTTCCACCCTAATATGAAGGGAACCATCAAGGTGCAATGAGGCGAATAGATGGAACAAGTTGCGACGGCGGAAAGTTCGGCTGCAATTCAAGATCGCTCGATGGCGAGCGGTATCGCCGCGGGCGATGTGGCTGCATTCGAGAATATGATGCGCCACTACAACCGCCGTTTATATCGGCTGGCGCGCGCCACCTTGCGAGATCGAACGGAGGCGGAAGATGCATTGCAAGACGCCTACATTTCCGCTTACCGCTCGATGGGAAGTTTCCGCGGCGAAGCGTCGCTCGGCACGTGGCTTTCCAGGCTGGTGCTCAACGAATGCTTCGCGAGACTGCGTCGCACCGCGCGCCGGGAAAATGTCGTGCCGATGGTCAGTGCGAGCCGCCATGCTGAATCAGCTCAAATGATCGTCGATGAAGGCGATTCGCCCGACGGCGCGGCAGCACGGGTGCAAATCCGCGAACTACTGGAACATAAGGTGGACGAGTTGCCCGACAGCTATCGGGCTGTCTTCGTGCTGCGTTCGGTTGAGGAACTGAGCGTGGACGAGACTGCCGAAACCCTCGGGATTCCCGAGGAGACGGTTCGAAGCCGCCATTTTCGCGCCAAGAACCTATTGCGGGAATCCTTGGCGCGGGAGTTGGATCTTGCCGAGCCCGGCCTGTTTGAATTCGGCGGGGACCACTGTGACCGCGTAGTCGCCGTCGTATTGGCCAAGATCGCCTAGCAGCGAAATCGACCTGGCTGGAGCCTGAATGGTCGATATGACATTACGACATCATGATGTCATAATGTCTGAATGCACATTGATCCCCATTCACCCGTGCCGCTGCACGCCCAAGTCGAGGAAGCGCTCTTCAAGGCCATCGTCGAGGGAATTTTGCCATCAGGCAGCCGCCTGCCGTCGGAAGATCAACTGGTCGAGCGCTTCGCGGTCAGCCGCACGACTATCCGCACCGCGATTCAAAGCCTGATTGCGCGCGGCTTGATCTCGATTCGCCGCGGCAAGGGCACCTTCGTCACGCAGCCCATCGTCACGCAAGAACTGACCGAACTGACCGGGTTCGTGGAGGACATGCGGGGTTTGGGCCGCGAGCCATCCGCCCAGGTGCTGGAGCGTCGACTCGTCGCTGCCAGCGAAACGGTCGCGCGGCAGCTCTCGATTCAACGGGGCGCGCCCGTGGCGCGCATCCAGCGTGTTCGCCTGGCCGACGGAATTGCGATGTCATTCGACGAGACTTATCTGCCGCAGGCCTTGGGCGAGAAGATCATGGCCGAGGATCTCGAGAATCAGCCCATCTTCTCGCTGCTCGAGCAGAAATATGCGACGCCGCTCATCGAAGCAGAGTACCGCCTCGCGGCCGTGGCATCGCACGGAACCGTCGCGCGTGCGCTCGGCATTGACGCGGGCAGCCCGATTTTCCTGATAGAGCGAACGAGTTATTCGAACGGCCATCAGCCGGTGGATTACGAAAGGCTGTACTACCGCGGCGATCACATCCGTTTTGTTACCCGCCTGACGCGGCGCCAGGCCGGCGGCGGCATGCGAGCGCCGCTTGGCTGAGGCGCAGGTCGGTCTTGAGTTGTGGCTGTTCGCCGTCGCGCTCGGGACCAGCATGTTGGGCGGAGTCCTCGGCATGGCGAGCGGGATTTTCATCGTACCGATTCTCACAATGTTTGGCCGCATCGATATCCATACCGCCATCGGCGCGAGTCTGATTTCCGTCATCGCCTGCTCGTGCGGAAGCGCGGCGCCTTTCTTAAAGGAGAGGCTCACCAATATTCGTCTCGCCATCTTGCTTGAAACCGCCACGACCTCCGGCGCGCTGTGCGGCGTGTTTCTCGCCGGATTGATTGCGACCCCGGTTTTGTACGTGATCTTTGCGCTCATCCTGCTGCTCTCCGCGCAGCAAATGCTGGCGCGGCGCAAAGAGTCGATCGTCGCATTGGCCGGCGACGCCGGACGATGGGCGGCGCTCGGACTTGACTCGAGTTATCCCGAGCGCGCCCCTGATCGCGAGGTCGCCTATTCGGTGCAGCGCTTGCCGTTTGGCATGGCGTTGATGTACGGCGCCGGACTCATCTCGGCCCTGCTCGGCATCGGCAGCGGCGTGCTCAAGATTCCCGCCATGGATACGGCGCTCCGGCTGCCCATCAAAGTTTCCTCGGCTACGTCCAACTTCATGATCGGCGTGACGGCGGCCGCCAGCGCCGGCGCCTACTTCGCGCGCGGCGAGATTATCAGCTCGATCGCGGCGCCGGTCGCGCTGGGATCGGTTCTCGGTGCCGTGCTCGGCGCGCGCATCCTCATGAACGTACCGAACGAGAGGCTACGCCTGATGTTCATCGCCATTCTCATCGTGCTCGCGGCGCAAATGATGCTCGCCGCTTTCGGCATCCATCTTTTGGGACACGCGAATTGAAAACCGAGCCTGCACTGGCCGCCGGGCTGGAACAGTTGCTCTCAAAGCTCCTGCACTACGGCACGTTGGCTGCATCCGCCGTCATCGCGGCGGGTCTTGCGATCGCACTGGTATCAGGCGCGCCGGGAATGCGCATCGCCACCGCCGGCATCGTTCTCTTCATCCTGCTGCCCGTCGCGCGCGTCGGCGCGATGCTCATCTTTTTTTTGCGGGCGCGGGATTATCGCTTCGGCGCCATCGCAGCGCTGGTACTGCTGATCATTATCTTCAGCTATTTGGTGGGCGCGCGCTGAGCTTCGTCAAGCGTACAAATATTTCATCGGCAGCCCCAATCGCAGGCATGCCTGCACCGCAGGGCTCGCGGTCAGCACGATACGATCAGCGGAGGCGGCAGCCCATTTCGTCAGCCAGCGCTCGTGCTCGCGCAGACAATAGCTATCGGACAGGCCCAGAACTTCGCGCAGCCTTAAGGGAATCAGCTCCACCGCGGCTCGCAGCAGCATGGGCTGCATCCATCGTATCGGGCGAGGCAAAGACGGCGTTTCACGCATGATGCGCAAGAATTCGAAAATGATCGGGGAGGGCGCCAGGCGGGGACGTGTGCGTTCGGTCAGCGCCTGCATCTCCGCTGCGGACCGGGGTGCATCGATTGCGCCATACAGGAGCGAGACCGGTACACCCTCTCGATAGTACTCGTCCAGATCGAACGTGCTCAGAGGAGCGACATATCGGCTGTAAGCCTCTACGAATCCGTACGAAGCGGTGGCGTGGACCCAGGTGAGCAGGCGCGGATCGCTCGCGGAGTATTGGATTCCTGCGGCGGTCGTGCCCTTGACGGAGGCATGCATTTGCACGACGCCGGCAATCATCGGTTCGGCGACGCTGCGCGCCCCATACACGCTGATCATGGCCGCCAGCCCCGTGCGTCTCAAGCGGCGCAGAGGATCCTTGCGGAATGAGGTGTGTTCCCACACGCCCGCGCGCACGGCGGGTTCGGCGAGTTCGAGAATGACGGCCGCAGTCCCGCCCACGAACAAGGTGATGGGATTTTTCAGCACGCGCCACGACACTGAATGCGCGGGGACCAAGGCTTCTTCCCGCAACGGCCGCCCAAAGTCGCTGCGGCGTCCGGGCTGGCTGCTTAAGAACGCATCCACCGAACCGTTGAGGTAGCGCTGCAATGCACCAGGAAGGGGAATGGCTGACAGCATGAATAAAGTATAAGGCCGAAATCTCGCGCCTCGAACTCAGCTTCAGGCCGCTTGGGGTCTAACCGCGTTCCGGCAGCGCTGACTTGGTGGCGGCCGCCCCATCCACGATGACCTGCTCCAAGACCGTCAGATATTCGAGGTAGCGCTTCCGGCCCAGGGCGGTGATGCGATAGAAGGTCTGCGGCCGGTCCCGGTCGGGACCTTTGGCGAGGTTCACCAAATTCGCTTCCTGCAACACCTGCAGATGACGGTTCAGATTGCCATCCGTCAAGGCGCAGAGCTTTTTCATTTCCGGAAACGGCAGGCCCCTGGGGTGCGTTACCAGACAAGTCAGCACGCCGAGGCGGGCGCGCTCGTGAATCACGCGGCTCAAGCCGTCGTAGGCGAAAGGCGAATTGGCCTGCGTTTTGCGGTTAACTTTCTTCAACGGCGTCCTCGAATCCAAAGCGTAAGACGGCGGCGACAAGCAGCTGCCCGACGCCGAAAGGTATGCCCATGGCCCAGGGTAGCAATGCATGATGTCCGGCTGCAACCCACAAGCAGATGAGTCCGGCAGCAAGGTACCAAGCGCCGACCGCAAACATCTGCCAGGGTAGAAAACGGCAGGACGCGAACACCCCGAGGCTGAACAGGACCGACCACAGCCCCGGCAACATCCAGGAATCTTGCGGTGCAATCCGCATCAGCATGACGGTGAGCAGCAGTCCTACAACGATGCAAGGCAGGAACTGCTCCACGGCCGCCTGAATCATCTCCACGGCGAGGCCCGAATGGACCCGGCGCACGCGGAAAATGGTCTCGACAGCCGAGACGAAGACCGCCACGGCGGCGGTGGCAACCCAAATGGCGAGAAAGGCCTTCAAATCGCGCTGCGGAGCCGCGGCCCAATGGGTTTCAGCGGCGGCGACCACCATGGCGAGTATTCCGGTCGAGGCGATGGACAGCGGACCATAGCCGCGGAACAGCGTGCCGCGCGCCACTTGGCTGCGGATGGCGTTGATATCGTCCAGCGCCTGTCGCAATTCTGTCATGGCCTGATTGCAATGGAAATCCGACTCTCTGTCAAGAAACCTGCTCCGGGCGCACACCGCCGGGATACGCGATTGCGTCTGTCACATTCTTGGTGGTACTTTGCAGTACAAAGTCCAAGGCAGCCGCTCGGCGGAGAGTCATGTCCGAGATCAGAATCGTGAGGTTGGTCACGCACAGCTTCGCGGAGCGCCGCACGGCATGCGTCTTGGCCGTATGCGCGGTGGGAACAGCGAGCCTATTGCGGGACGCGTGGCCCAAGGCGATGCACGGGTCCTTCGTCGACCTGCACACCGCTTTCGGCGTGCTCTTGTGCCTCATGGTGGTTGCGCAATTTCACGCGGCAAATTTGCAGGCGATTGCCTTGAGCGGCTCGAGCCTGCACGCGTTCTGCCGCGGACTCACCCGCCTGGTATTTCTTGTGTTGTACGTGCTGTTCGGTGTGAACGGACTGGTGCACGTGACCGCGACGTTGTGGAACAACTCCATGCAGGGCAGCGCGCAGCCGGCGCAGCTCCTGCCGCCGGAATCCTTACGCGTCTATCTGGCGTACGGCGTGGCCGCGCTGATCATCATTCGCGTGCTCGAAGCCTGGATGGCTCACCGTTCGCCGACCACCAGCACCACAAAGGAATCCGCGATCAACGCAGGCCGCGGGCGAGGCTGCTCGGCGGTGGGGGCCGGTGCCGGTCCGAAGTCCGCAGTCACCAGGTAGGCCTTGCCGCTGGCCGCATCGAGTGCCATGGTGCGTGCGCCGCGTTGCGTCGGTACCGTGTCGACCAGCGAATAATGACTCGCGGAATCCTCATGAATGACCGACAAGCTGCCGTCGCCGTTGGAACTGTACACGAGGCCGCGCTTAGCGTCGTAGGCAGCGGCATCGGGGTGCTCGCCGATCGGTACCAGGGCTACTTGCTTGCCGCTCGCAGCATCGGTGACCGCCATCACCTTGCCGTCGCATACGGAGAACAAGCGCCGATGCGCGCTGTCGATGGCCAATCCCGAGGGGCTATTGCAGCCGGGCAGGGGCCAGGTGCTCTTGACGGTCAACTTATGCGTGTCTATCACCACCATCTGGCCCGGATCGCTTTCGATGTTGACGAAAATCTGGCCGCGGCCGTCCTCGACCGCGAATTCCGGCTTATCCGGCATGGGGATCGTGGCAACCACAGCCAGGCTGTTCGCGTCGAGCACGGTGGCGTCCTTGGATGCGCCGTTGAACGTGAATACGTGCTTACCGGCAGGCTCGTACAGGATTGCGTCGGGATTGCGGCCTGAAACTTTGCCTTCCTGAATGATTTTCAGTGTATCCAGGTCAAAGGCAGTCACCGTGTTTGCGCGTCCGTTACTCGTGTACCCGCGATTCAAGGAGTTGGCCAAGGCAATGCCGTGGACGCCTTGCGTGTCCGGTATGGTTCCGATGATCTTGCCGGATTCAATATTGACGACATCGACGCGGGTTGCGCGGCTGATGAAGAGCCTTCCCCTTGCGTCGAGCGTGAGGTAATCCCAACCGCCCGCGCCGCCCAGTTTCCAGTGCTGCAGCACCTCCATCTTCGGGGCCGCGGTTGCGACAGCGGCGATGAAAAGTCCCGCGCACCAGCTCAATGCCACCTTGCGCCCCGAGGCCGTTCGCGTCGATTTCATAAGAAGCTCCTTGAGGTCTTGGCTTTGCATGGCAAAGTCAATAATTATGCCTCAATAAATGCCAAACACCATTTAGAATTTTTACAAGCACTCTCTGCAGCAAAGTTACGGCGCTGTCGCCGAACTGTCACATCGCAAATTTAACCTGATAACGATCGGCGATGCCATAGCGCCGAAATCACCAGCCATCAGGGGAAATTCCGATGATTCGATCTATCTTAAGCGCAACGATTGCTGCCTCGTGGATATTCGGCGTGTGTGCCGTCTCTGCCGACGAGGTTCTTGACAAGCATGATGTCCGCCACGTGCTGTTGATCAGCGTGGACGGGTTGCATGCACTCGATCTGTCCAATTTCGTCGCGACCCACCCGGACTCGGCGCTCGCCGAGCTCAGCCGGCATGGCGTCACTTACACGAACAATGTCACCGCGAGTCCCTCGGACTCTTTCCCGGGGCTCGCGTCCCTCGTTACGGGCGGCTCGCCTGTGACCACGGGTCTTTGGTATGACGACACGTACAACCGTGCGCTGTCGCCGCCCGCGCAAACCGACGGATTGGGAAATCCGGGTGGAAGCTGCCCCGGAAAAATCGGCACCAACGTGGCCTGGGATGAAGCGGTGGATATCGATCTCACGCGGCTCGACGCGGGAGGCGGACTCAATCCGCAATTTCTGGTGCGCAATCCGAACAACGGCTGCAAGACCATTCTGCCCCACGAATACTTGCGCGTGAACACGATATTCGAAGTGGTGAAGGCCGGCGGCGGCCGTACCGCTTGGACCGACAAGCATCCTTCCTACGAATGGACCAACGGCCCCAGCGGCAAAGGCGTCGACGATTTCTACGGACCTGAAATCAATTCGATCCCGGTGGCGCTGCCGCAGTTCCGCGGCTGCGCGCCTGTTCCCTTTGCCGATCCTGCGCCAGACGACGGTTGGACCAACAGCTTCGATGACATCAAGTGTTACGACTCGCTGCACGTGCAGGCGGTGATCAATCAAATCGACGGCTTTACGCATGACCGCGCGCACAAAGTCGGCGTGCCGGCCTTGTTCGGCACGAACTTCCAAGCGGTCAGCGTCGGGGAGAAACTGGCCACGGATCCGGTGACAGGCTTGAAAGGCGGCTATACCGATGTGCTGGGCACGCCGGGACAGGCGTTGGCCGGCGAGCTGGATTTCATCGATCAATCGATCGGCAAGTTCGTCAAGGAGCTCAAAGCTCAACGCCTATTTGATTCGACCTTGATCATCGTCAGTGCCAAGCATGGTCAATCGCCGATCGACGGCAGCAAGCGCCGTGGAATCGGCGGCGGTCAACCCGCGGCCACCATCGGCTCGGCGGATGCCTTCGACATTTCCGACGACGGATCGCTGATCTGGCTGACGGATCCATCGCTGACTCCGGGCGTGGTTGCGGCTTTGAGCATGCCGGCCAATCAGCAGGCGCTCGGCATCCAGGAGATCTTCGCCGGCCAATCCTTGCGCAATAAGTTCGACAATCCGGGCGCCGATCCGCGCACGCCGGACATCATTCTGAAGGTCAACACCGGCGTGATCTTCACCGGCGGGTCGAAGCTTTCGGAGCACGGCGGCTTCAACGAAGACGACGTGCACACGGCTTTGCTCGTGGCATTCCCCGATCTCGGACACTCGGTGGTGAAGAGCGCCGTGAGCAATCAACAGGTGGCGCCGACCATCATCCAGGCGCTCGGCCTCGACCCCAATGATTTGGAAGCGGTGCGCAAGGAACAGATTGCGCCATTGCCCTTCCTCTTCAACGGCCATTTCGACAACAGCGTTTCCCGATACTGAGGCTCAATCCATGAAATCAATTGCAACTCTGCAGGCGCCGCTGCGTTATACCCTGATCGCTGCCGCGGTGACGGCCGCTCTGGCCGGCGTGGCCGCCGCCGACGGCGGTCCATCGGATCGGGACGGGCATTTCCATCAGCGCCGGTTTTTCTTCCCGGACAATCTGGTGGTGAGCCGCAGCGTCTACGATAACAACGCGAAAAATGTCGTGGTGGGCACCGTGCTGCCGCCCGATTGTCCCGCCGCCAGCGGCGCTTGCGGCGCGGCGAGCGGCGCGCCGAACGACGGATCCTATCCGAACGTTTGGAACAATGACATCTACGACCCGAGTTTCGGCATTACATCCAGAATATTTCTCGATCAAATGACTCCCTTCGGCTGGGTGATCAACACCCTGGCGGTACCGGACCAGCCGGTGCGGCATGGGTCGAGCGCCGATCATCTGGTGACCAGCTTCAGCTCGAAATCCGAACTGGCGCTGAATTTGTCGAACGATGGGCGATTCCTGACCTTCATGGGGTACGTCGCGCCCATCAATGCCATCGATGTTTCGAATTCAAATACGCCGGCAGCCGTGGATCCCACCAATCCCGTCGGCATCGAAAATCTCCGCGCTGTCGCACAAGTCGATGCGCAGGGGCGCTTTCAATTCACGGAGACCAACGCTTACAGCGGCAATAATGGGCGTGCCGCGATTCAGGACGATTCGCGCGGCGTGGATTTGATTTACACGGTAGGCAACGCCGGCAACGGCGCTAATCCGCAGCCGAACGGAATCATATTGGGGGCGGGCGCGCAGATCATGACTCCGGCGAGCGCGTCGCAATCCGCGCAAGCACCGGGAGTGCCGACGCCGGTTGCCAGTTTCTCGGTGACGGAATTGGGCGCGAAGGCCGACAAAATCGGCAAGGACGACAACTATCGCGGGCTGACCATTTTCAACAACGTGTTGTTTTTCACCAAGGGCAGCGGCAGCAACGGCGTCAATACTGTGTACTTCGTGGACACAACGGGGAGCGCCTGTCCAAAAGGGGTTGGACTGCCGGTGCCGGGGGCCCTGTTGCCCACAGCGCCCCTTGCGTACAGCGCGGCGAACCTTCAGAGCACCGGTTTGCCCGACAATGTTTGCATCCTCGCGGGGTTTCCGCAGACACCCAACAAATCCGTGACGGCGACGGCCTTCCCGTTCGGATTGTGGTTTGCCAATGCGCACACGCTTTACTTGGCCGATGAGGGTGATGGCTACACGGGGGGAGCCGATCTGTTTGCGCACGCCGCCGCCCAAACCACGGCGGGATTGCAGAAGTGGGTGTTGAACGACTCCACGGGACGTTGGGCTCTCGCCTACACCATCACGAACGGATTGGATCTTGGCACTGCCTACAAGATTCATGGCTATCCTTCGGGCTCGAACCCGGCCACCGGACTGCCTTGGGCACCTGCTACGGATGGGCTGCGCAATATCACGGGCCGAGTAGGTCGCGATGGGGTCGCAACGATTTGGGCGATCACCTCGACCATCAGCGGCAATGGCGACGTCGGTGCAGATCCGAATCGGCTGGTGGCGGTGCGCGATTCAGTGGAGAGCCTCGATTTGGCCGCCGCCGGGCGCGCCAGGTTCATCACGCTTCGAACCGCCGATTTTGCCGAGGTACTGCGGGGTGTGTCCCTCACGCCGGGATCGGACGTGCGGTAGCGGTCAATCCATCGCAAGGGCACGCGTCGGCGCGTGCCCTTGCGCCTTGCGACTCCGGCCGCTGTGCGTGCATAGTCGGCCTTATGAGCCTTGACTGGCGTGCATTTGCATTCGGTTCTGCGTTCTTCGCGGCGCTGACGGCCATCTTGGGCAAGGTCGGCGTATCCGAAATCAACTCGGATCTCGCGACATTCTATCGAACGGTGATTATCCTGGCGGTCAGCGCGCTGCTGGTCTCGGTGCGCCAGCAATGGCAGGCGCCCGGCGCTCTGTCTCACAAAGGCCTGAGTTTCCTGGTTCTGTCGGGTATCGCGACGGGTCTGTCTTGGATCTGCTATTTTCGCGCCCTGCAACTGGCGCCCGCCTCGAGGGTTGCGCCAATCGATAAGTTCAGTGTCGTGCTCGTGGTTTTGTTCGCAGTGTTGTTGCTGGGGGAAAGGCTTACGTGGAAGGTCGGCATAGGCTCGGTTCTGATCGCGAGCGGCGTGATTCTTACGGCGCTTTAGCAAGGATCCCAGAATGAGCCCGCCCGGCATGCGCGCCGCCCTAGTCGCATTGACCTTGTTTGGATCGGGCTGTGCGCTGCAGGAAGCACATCAAGCACCGCCGCCTCTGCCCGATGCTTTTGAAGGGCGGAGCAGCAATCGCGATGCATCCTGGCCCAGCGCTCATTGGTATGAGGCATTCGGCAGCCCCGAATTGCAGGCTTTGATCGGCCTCGCGTCGAGCAGCAACCTGGATCTGGCTATTGCGCGCGCGCGGGTGAGACAGGCCGACGCACGTGCCAGACAGGCCGGTGCAGCGATCCTTCCGAGCGTCGACGCCGGCGGTAATGCCAATTACCTCGCCGGCCATTCCTCCGCCGGAAGCGCGCATGAAACGGATTGGGCAGCACTGTTATCGGCAAGTTATGAAGTGGATTTTTGGGGCAAGAATCGTGCGACTGCGCGTTCGGCGACCCGGTTGGCGGACGCGGCGCGCGCCGACAGGGACACAGTGGCGCTCACCATGCTCGCGGGCGTGGCAGACGGCTATTTCCAAGTATTGTCCCTGCGTGAGCGGCTTGACATAGCCAAGTCGAACCTGGACGCCGCTCAGAAATTGCTCGACGTCATTCAAGCGCGATTCGACGTCGGCTTGTCCAACCCCGTGGACCTCGCAACGCAGAAGGCTGCGCTCGCCGCGGCAGGGTTGGTGATCCCGGATCTGAAGCGGCAGGAGGCGGAGGCTCTGGCGGCATTGGCGCTTCTATTGGGCCGCGCCCCGGAAAATTTTATCGTCGAGGGCCGATCGTTCGATGCGTTGCAGGAGCCGAAGATCGGCATCGGATTGCCGTCGGAATTGCTGACACGCCGCCCCGATATATTCACGGCTGAGTCCAATATGCTGGCGGCGGACGCGGATTCAGTCGCAGCACGCGCCGCCTTGTTTCCTTCGTTGAGTCTCACGGCCGCCGGCGGCGTGCAGAATCCGGCTTTGAACGCGGCAGTGATCAGCTTGAGCGGCGTGGGCCCGACGTTAAACCTTGGCGCCTCCCTCACGCAGACCATATTCGATCACGGCCGTCTCAAGGCGTTGCGGACCGAGGCTGAGGCCAAGGATGAGGAACTCATCGCTGCCTACAGGGCGGCAATCCTTGCCGCACTCGTTGATGTGGAAAATGCGCTCTCGGCGCTCAGCCGCCTCGACGATGCCAGAGCGCTTCAGTCGGAAAGCCTCCAGCAAAGCGAACGCGCGTTCGAAGGCGCATCTCTGAGGTACAAGGCCGGTTCCGGGGACTTTCTCAGGGTGCTCGAGGCGCAGCGCACGCTGTACACGGCTCGCGAGCAATTCAGCCAGTACAAGCTCGCACGCTTTCAGGCGCTAGTTGCGCTGTGCAAGGCGTTGGGCGGGGGCTGGCAAGCGCAGGGATCCACGAATTCGACCAAGGAAACCCGATGATTCATAAAATCGCGCCGCGAAAGCTGCTGCTTGCGGGAAGCGTTTGCGTGCTATTGACTGCAGGCGGTTGCCAAAAGAGTCCGGACAGCGCAACGCAGGCTGATGACAAGAAACCGGCCGCGGCGGCAAAGGCGCCGAAGGACGCTGACTCGAGCGAAGGTGTGAGCCTCACGCCCGAGCAGATCCAGAAAATCGGATTGCAGACCGACGCCGTCAAGATGGTCGACTACGCCGAGGAGACGGCCGGATACGGCAATGTGATTCCGCACGAGGCGATTGCGCAGGCTGCTGCCGAACTTACCACCGCGGAGGCGGCTGAGAAACAGAGCCGTTCGGCAGTGGCGCGAACGCAGCGTTTGGCGGGCACCGCGGGCGCACTGTCGGCGGATGTGGAAGAAACCAATGTTCGACAATCGGTTGTCGACTCTGCGGCGTTGAGCTTGGCGAGACAGCGCCTCTCGGCGACCTATGGGCAAAATCCTCCATGGAGCAACGGCCGGAACTCGGCCTTGCTGCAGCAACTGGCCGGCGGCGGCATGCAGCTGGTGCGCGTGACGTTTCCACTAGGATCCTTGCCGGGCGATACACCCAGAGCCTTGAGCATCTCGCGGCTCGGCTCGGCTGCGACCGGAAAGCGCTTAAACGTCAGCGTGATATGGCCGGCTCCCGCGGACGCGAATGTTCCGGGGCGCAGCTTCTTTGCGGTGCTGCGGGCCGGAGAATTGGGCGAGGGCGAAAGAGTGATTGCCTGGGCTCCAAACGGCGGCTCGATGCCCGGCGTGCTGATTCCTGCGGAGGCCCCGGTGATCAGCGACGGCAAGTATTGGTGCTATCTCGAGAAAGAGCCCGGAGCTTTCGTTAAAACGGAAATCAGCAGCGAAAAGCCCTTTGAAAACGGCTATGTGGTAACTCAGGGCGTGAAGGCCGGAGACAAGGTGGTCATCAAGGGGGCGGCGCAGCTGCTTGCGCAGGAATCGAACTCGGGCGCGGACGCAGACTAAAGCATGCGCGCACTCGTCAGCCTCTGCGTTCGTCATTTCGGCGCCGTAACCGCGCTGAGCCTGTTCGCATTGATACTCGGCTGCTGGGGTGCCATGCATGCGCCGCTGGATGTGTTTCCCGATTTCGTACCCTCGCAAGTCGACATTCAGACCGAGGCGCCCGGATTCGCCCCGCAACAAGTCGAAGAGCTGGTGACCAAGCAGGTCGAGAATGCCGTCAACGGCGCACCCGGACTGGCGACGCTGCGATCGGAATCCATTCCCGGCCTTTCAGTGGTAACCATCACTTTTGCGGACAGCACCGACGTGCACGTCGCAAGGCAAGGCATATCGGAGCGCCTTTCCGAGCTCGGC
This sequence comes from Steroidobacteraceae bacterium, assembly GCA_036493935.1. GTDB lineage: Bacteria > Pseudomonadota > Gammaproteobacteria > Steroidobacterales > Steroidobacteraceae > Bog-1198. Next base: position 251,190 of record DASXOY010000033.1, read on the forward strand.
AGCAGTCTGCCGGCGGGAGTGGGCACGCCGAAATTGTCGCCGCTGGTCTCAAGCACCATGGACCTGTTGAAGATCGGGCTCACCTCCACCCAAGTCGATGCTTACGCCCTGCGCGATACCGCCAACTGGATCGTCAAACCCAGGCTGCTCGCCGTGCCGGGGGTCGCGCATGTGCTCGTCTTCGGCGGCGACGTGCGCCAGATTCAAATTCAGCCCGACATGACCAAGCTGGCGAGCTTCGGAATCACCCTATCGCAATTGGCGGATGCGGCACATGCCGCGTTGCCGGTGCGGGGCGCCGGTTTCATCGACCTGCCCGGACAACGCGTGCTCATCGAGACGCCGACCCCGCAGCCAGACGTCGACGCGCTCAGGCAGGCGGTGGTGATGGAGCGCAGCGGCACGCCCATTTTGTTGCGCGATCTGGCCGAGGTGAAAGTCGCGCCGGCGCTGAAATTCGGCGATGCGCTGATTATGGGCAAGCCCGGGGTGATGATGTCGCTTGCGAGTCAGTACGGCGCCAACACGCTGACCGCTACCTTGGCCGTTGAGAAGGCGCTCAATGAACTGGCGCCAACACTGAAGTCGCAGGGCATTACTCTGTATCCGGGATTGCACCGGCCGGCGAATTTCATCGAGCGCGCCCTCGGCAATCTAAAGAATTCGCTGCTGATCGCCGCAATCCTCATTTTGGCCGTCTTGTATCTGTTTCTTCGCGACATGCGCGCGGCGCTCATCGCCTTCACGGCCATCCCGCTGTCCTTGCTGGCGGCGATCGCGGTGCTGGATCGAATGGGTTACACGCTGAACACGATGACGCTCGGCGGATTCGCGGTGGCCTTGGGCGTTTTGGTCGATGACGCGATCATCGGGATTGAAAACATTTTGCGTCGCTTGCGGGAAAACGGCCGCTTGGCCGAACCAAAGCCGAGGCTGGACGTGCTGCGCGACGCCTCCCTGGAAGTACGCGGGCCGGTGATCTACGCCACGGCGGTGGTGGTGGCGGTGTTTCTGCCGGAATTGTTTACCTCCAGCGTGCAGGGGCGCTTTGTCGGTCCTCTGGCCTTGGCATTCATCTTTGCAGTTCTCGCCTCGCTGCTCGTGGCCCTGACCTCCACGCCCGCGCTATGCGCGCTGCTGCTGCGACGGCACGATGCCCGTCCGGAAGCGGGATGGCTCACGCGCTTGAAATCCTGGCAGACCTCAGCAATACGCTGGGTGGCGGTCCACTTCAGGGTGACCGCCGTGGTCCTTATCGGGCTGGTCATCGCAGCGCTGGCGGCGCTGCCGTTTTTGGGCGGCACTTTCATGCCCGAGTTTCGCGAGGGTCATTTCGTGCTCCAGGTGAGCAGTTCCGCAGCCGGGACATCGTTGGAAACCATGCTCGACGTGGGAAAGAGGATCAGTGCCGATGTGCTGGCGTTGCCGTATATCAAAAGCATCGAGCAGCAAGTGGGGCGCGCAGAACTGGGCGAGGACACCTGGGGGCCGCACCGCACGGAGTTTCACGTCGAGCTCAAGGCCGATGCGAAAGTCGATCAACACGAGGCCGAAGAAGCGCTGCGCAAGATACTGGCGAATTATCCCGGGTTGCAAAGCGAGGTAGTCACCTTCCTCGGCGATCGCATCAGCGAAAGCTTGAGCGGCGAGACGGCTCAGGTGGCCGTCAAGGTCATCGGCGACGATTTGGATGCCCTTGACTCGACCGCCAACAAGATCGTGAGCGTGCTTGCCAAGATTCCCGGTGTTGTCGACCTGCAGTTCAAGCGCCAGAGCGGCACGCCGGCGATCGCAATCGAGTTGATGCCGCAGGCCATGGCGGCGGTGGGCATGCGCGCCCAAGACGTGCTCGAGACCGTCGAGACCGCGTATGCGGGTGCCCTGGTAGGACAGACCTATCAGGGAACGCGCACGGTCGATGTTGTACTGTTGCTGCCTGACCCGTTGAGACATCAGCCCTCGCAGCTCGCGAAGCTCATGATCACCAGCCCCACGGGGCCGGTCCCGCTGTCGCAGATCGCGCGCATCTCCCTCGCGCAGGATCGCTACAGCATCGAGCATGACGGCGGTCAACGGCGCGTCAGCGTGACCTTCAATGTCGGTGCGGGGTCGCTGCAGCATGTGGTGCAGCAGGCACAGAATGCCATTGCCGGTTCGGTCGCGTTGCCGCGGGGTGTGTTCATCGAATTCGCGGGTGCCGCCGAGGCGGAAGCTCAAACACGACTCGAACTTATTCTGTATTCCGCTTTGGCACTCGCCTTGATCGTGGTGATCTTGTTCGTTTCATTTCATTGGCGCGCCAACAGCTGGCTGGTGCTGGCCAACTTGCCCTTCAGCCTGATTGGCGGCGTGATGGCGATTGCGGCGACCGGAATCGGCATTTCGTTGGGAACGGCGGTGGGGCTGATCACCGTGTTCGGCATCAGCGCGCGCAACGCCATACTTCAGCTTGCACACTACGAGCATTTGGTCGAGGTCGAGGGCGCGAAGTGGGACGCCGAGATCGTGCTGCGCGGGGCCAACGAACGCTTTGTGCCGATTTTGATGACCGCCGCGGTCACCGCCTTGGGATTGGCCCCCCTGGCATTCGGCATCAACCAACCCGGTCAAGAGATCGAAGGGCCGATGGCGGTCGCGGTGCTGGGCGGGCTGTTCTCCTCCACCTTGTTGAATCTATTTGTGCTTCCGGCCTTGGCCCAACGCTACGTACGCTCGCGCGCCTGACTGGCTATCCGACCAGTCCGAGGGACGTCCCCCGCCCACTCGGCAGTGCAAAGCAACGGCTCTGAGATGCAAATAAAGGCTTTGTGTTGCAAATAAAAGACTTTGTTTCGCAGAGTGAATCATATATGGTATACCACGAAAACAACGTGAAGCGGTGTAGCACTCCGTCCGAATGATTTGCTGTCTGAACAGGGGGTCTGAATGGGGTCAGTCAAGGCGCAGCCGCGTTTTGTATGTTCGATCGTTCACTCATCCCCGCGCGTTCATCAAGTGGGAGTGATTTCTTAATCCATCGATTCGAACAAACGACCTTTATGAGGATCACAAGATGCTAAATCTAAGACTGGCGAGGCCTATGCTGATCGCGCTGGCAGCATGCGCCGCTAATTTCTTCGTCCAGGGCAGCGCCTTGGCCGACGATGCGCAAGAGAACAAAGCGCTCAAGGAACAAATGCGGCAGATGATGCAACGCATGGACGCCTTGCAGAAGCAAGTCGAAGCGTTGAGCAGGCAACAGAGCGCACCGCCGCCTGTGGTTACGCCGCCGCCTGCAGTGCTTCCCCCGCCTCCGCCTCCCCCGGTCGTCGCAAAGACGAAGGAAGCTCCGGCAGAGCCGATGTTCGATAAATTCATCAAGGGATTCTACGGAACGTTGGACGCATCCTTCGATGGTTCGACCAAGGGAATGGATGGACAGGTCGCCTATCACTACGGCGACGCGGTCAACGGCGTCTTTCCGCAAACGGGGGTAAAGGGCACGCCCTTCGGTCCTGTGGGTTGGCAGCCGGCGATTGCCAGCAATACTGCCACGCTGGGATGGCGCGGCGGTCACGCCATTCCCGGATTAGAGGACACAAAGTTCGTCATCCAAATCGAAGCGAACGTGGCATTGGAAGACTCGCCGGGCGTGACGACCAGCTATACCGCGCAGACGGCCGGTGTGCGAGGTGGGATCGGATCGGGCACGACCTATATTGGTTTCAGCAGCCCAACCTGGGGCTCGATCAAGCTCGGTCACGGTGGGACACCGTACGGCAACATGAGCAGGCGGCTTACTCCGTTCGCCGGCATGGTCGGCGATATGGGCGTCATCATCGGCAATACCGGCGGCGACAACCGGCTCGAGTTCAATACCGCCTTGAATCACGCAATCTGGTACGAATCGCCCAAGTACGGTCCGGTGAGCTTCGATTTGTTTTTCTCTCCCGGGCAGAACCGCACTGCTGATCAGGACCTAAGCGTGGCGGGCGGTGATTCCAATTGCTCCGGCGGCAATGTGCCCGGCAGCGGCAACTTGCTGCTGGCCTGCGACGACGGCGGTTTCGACAATGCGTACAGCATGGACCTGAAATACGAAAGCGCTCATCTTTACCTGGCCGCGGCGTACGAACTGCACAAGCATGTCAATCGCAACAGCGACGGCATTGGCTCCAATGCTCCGGGATATGCCGCCATGCTCAATCAAGGCGACCCGTCCGCGGGCGCCGGCGGCCCGTTGTCGCAGTATCTGAATTGGGATCTGTACAATTTCGTCGGCAGCGCTTATGGCGCGACAGGTTCCTGCACCACGGCGCCCAGCTCCACCACATATTACTGCCTCAACGCGACGCCTGAATTCGTAGGCGACATCGGCGACGAGTCGGCGGTCAAGGTCGGCGCGCAATACGTCTTCGATTTTGGCTTGACGGTGAACGGCATATTCGAGCGCATGATGCGCAAGCTTCCCGCCGCACTGGAATTTCAGAACGAGCGGCAGCGTAACGGCACATGGCTGGCGCTGACCCAGACCATGGGTCCCAACGACAATATCAACTTTGGTTGGGCGCACGCAGGAAGATCAGTAGGAGATCCGGGCGGACAGCATAACTACAATCCGAATAACCCGGACAATCATGCCAACATGTTCACCTTGGCGTACAAGCATCACTTCGATAAGCAGCTGTACTGGTACGCAGACCTTGCCGAGACCATCAACAGCGGCAATGCGCACTACGATCTGGGTGCGGGCAGTCATGGCATCAAGACGGATTGTCACGACGGCACGACCACGCCCATCATCGACTACACCAGTGCGGGCAACACCACCTGGGGCGGCTGCCGGCCGAAGGCGATTTCGCTGGGTGTGAATTACAAGTTCTAAGCCAAGAACTTGGATGAAGACGAGCGGGGACCAGGGCATGTTGCCCTGGTCCCCGCCAGGACAGGGTGCAATGCTGACGGAGGAATTAAGTTTCGTCGCCGCAGTCGTATGATTGGAGAATCTCAAGAGGTTAGCGGCCGGGAGTGACTTATGGCTCGAGTGACACGTAGGTTTTTCTTATTGTCATCTGCGGCTTTGTCGGTGGGATGCGCGACTCGCGGGCCGACGGCCGACGCCGCGAGGGTATCGGCGCAGAATGTGCGCAAGCCTACCCAAGGCCAATCGTGGCGCTACTCGAAGCAGGACATCTTCACGCGTAAGGTCGTGGATGAACAGGTGGACAGGGTCGGGGCCGTCGATCACATCGTTGAAGTAGACTCGAGCTATCAAGCGCCCCGCGCGCCTCCGAAGCCTGGTTGGGGCGCCTCCCTTTTGAAGAAGTACATCAGCCATCACGAGATTGCCGCGGGCTCGCTGCCGAGCGAGATTCAAGATCCGTGGGGCATGGTGGCCGTCGATCCGCATTGGAGCCAGGTGCAGGTGTACGAGACGCCGATTCCGCTATGGCCGGCAGAATTGGAGCCGGGCTGGCAAACTCACATCAGCACCAACTACAAGACACCAGCCGACCAAGACGTGCTGCCTTGGGATCAGACCATGAAAGCTCTGGCCTGGGAGACGATTACCGTGCCCGCCGGCCGGTTCAAGGCACTTCGCTTTACCAACCTCATCAAGTTCAAGCACAGCGATTTTTCGCGCACCAATTCCGTGAGACGCGAAACGATTTGGTTCGCGCCCGAAGTGGGCAGATGGATCGCGCGCGAAAGCCAGGGGACCTACGATATCGCCGATTCGACCATAGCCCAGCCCTACAACGAAAGCGGCTACCGCTGGGAGCTTCTCGAGTGGTCGTAGCGGCGGGAAACAAGTTCTAACGACCGAGCATTGCGTTATTGCGGCGATCTTTGCCGCCCAAAAAAGCCAGGGACGCTACGGCGTCCCTGGCCCTTTTAAGATAAGGGGCCTCAATAAGCTCGCTGCATTGAACATTGCCGCAACGCCTCAGGCTCGCGCGGACGACCTCAAGGCCGGCCTCGGTTTGCAGGACGGGAAGATTCACATATACTTTGTAGTGCAAAGTCCGTGGACTTGTTGCCTACACAGCGGGGTGAAATCCGATCCTCAGCCTATTGATTTTGTTCGGATATCTGTTGCTGATCGGGGCGACGATCTACAGCATTCTTGGATTCGGCGCTGTCGTTTCCCCGTCACGGTCGGCTTGCGGTTCGCCGGCATGCCTTCCCAAGGCGACTGTGTTGAAGCCCTTGTGCGGCTGCGAGCCGGAAACGTACGGGTGCCTGCGATCGTTCTGCGATCAGCAGTATCCTGAGTTTCAAATCATTTTTGGAGTTGCCGCCGCCGATGATCCTGTGCTCGCTGTCGTGCGGCGCTTGCAGCAGGAATTTCCGCACCGCGACATACGAATTCTGATTGACCGCAGACGGCACGGCAGCAGTCGAAAGGTGAGCAATCTCATCAATATGATGTCCAAGGCTAGTCACGATTACCTGGTAATTGCGGACAGCGACGTCTGTGTGGACAATGGCTACCTCGCCAAAATCGTTGCTCCTTTGCGGGACGCCGCTGTCGGTATTGTTACTTGCGCATATCGCGGCGTTCCCTGCGGTGGCTTTTGGTCTTTGATGGGCTCGTTGTTCATCAATGAATGGTTTACGCCCTCGGTGTACGTTGCAGCAAAAGGGGGCTCCCGCAGATTCGCCTTCGGCGCGACGATTGCGCTGACGCGTGAAACGCTGTCTCGGATCGGCGGATTCGCCGAAATGGCAAATCATCTCGCCGATGATTATCGCCTCGGTGAATTGACGCGCCGATTGGGCCTTAAAACGCTGTTATCCGAAGTGGAAGTCGACGTAGTCGTGAAGGAGAAGAGCCTGGGTACGCTGGTGGAACACGAGCTGCGCTGGCTGCGCACGATTCGCGCCATAAGACCGCTCGCTTATGGCTTTTGTTTCATTACGTTTGCACTTCCGGTGGCTGTGCTGGGCGCGCTGTTGTCTCGAGGTGGCGCAGTTGCCTGGACGCTGCTGGCAATAACGGCCGCTGCACGAGTGCTCTTGCATCTCAAGAGACGCCAGCCGGGCGCATCGAGCGCGCAAATCGCTCTAATTCCCGTCCGCGACTGCTTGAGCCTCGCCCTGTGGGCGTGGAGCTTTACGAATAGACGAGTGAAATGGAGAAACGAACACTATTGGGTGTGCCGCGACGGATCGGCTCTGCCCCTGAGTGGAAACTTAACGCTATGAAGACACTATTTTTGCATCCGCCATCCTTCGACGGCTTCGATGGCGGCGCCGGTGCCCGTTATCAGATGAAACGGGAAGTGCGTTCCTTCTGGTATCCGACCTGGCTGGCGCAGCCGGCGGCCCTCGTCGAGGGATCGAAGTTGATCGACGCGCCGCCTCATGATCTTGAGTTCGACGACATCGTTGGGGAATTCAAGAGCCGGGATCTCGTGGTGATGCACACCTCCACGCCTTCCTTTAAATCCGACGCAAAAACGGCTGAGATGATCAAGGCGATCAATCCCGGCATCAAGATTGGGTTCATCGGGGCGAAGGTCGCGGTGGAGCCCGAGAAAAGCCTGATTGCCGGCGGGGCAATCGACTTCGTCGCCCGCAACGAATTCGATTTTACGATCAAGGAGGTAGCCGACGGACGCGACTGGAGTCAGATCAAAGGACTCTCATACCGGAGCCGCGAGGGACTCATTGTTCATAACGAAAACCGTGAAGTTCTCGAGAACATGGATGCACTGCCGTGGGTCACGCCGGTCTACAAGCGGGACCTGACGATTGAGAAGTATTTCGGCGGCTATCTCAAGCATCCTTATATTTCTTTCTATACCGGTCGCGGCTGCAAATCACGGTGCACATTCTGTCTATGGCCACAGACCGTTGGCGGACACCGTTATCGCGTGCGTTCGGTGGGAAATGTTGTTGACGAGATGAAATGGGCGAAAGCCGCCTTTCCGCAAGTCAAGGAGTTCTTCTTTGACGATGACACGTTGACGGATAATCTGCCGCGAGTTGAGGCGCTGGCCAAAGAGCTGGGAAAGATCGGGGTCACCTGGTCGTGCAACGCGAAGGCGAACGTACCACGCAAGACCCTCGAGATAATGAAAGCCAACGGCCTGCGGTTGCTGTTAGTGGGCTATGAGTCCGGCAACCAGCAGATCTTGATCAATATCAAAAAGGGAATGCACGTTGATTTCGCCCGCCGCTTCACCAAGGACTGCCACGAGCTTGGCATTGTCATTCACGGCACGTTCATTCTGGGCCTGCCCGGAGAGACGAGGGAGACGATCCAGCAAACCCTCGATTTTGCGAAAGAAATCAATCCGCACACGATTCAAGTCTCGCTCGCGGCGCCTTATCCCGGCACCTTCCTCTATCGTCAAGCGAAGGAGAATGGTTGGCTCTTCAATGAGGAGATCGACCTTCTGACGCAGGAGGGCACTCAAATTGCGCCGCTCAACTACCCTCATTTGAGCCATGGTGAGATCTTTCGGTCAGTGGAGGATTTCTATAAAAAGTTTTATTTCCGGCCTTCGAAAATAGCGTCGATTTTGGGTGAGATGATTGCAAGTCCGCAAATGATGAAGCGGCGTCTGCGCGAGGGTGTGGAGTTCTTTCAATTTTTGCGGACTCGGCAGGACGGTGCTTGAAAGGCCTCATTGTCACGGCGGACGACTTTGGCGCTGCCCTCGAAGTGAATGAGGCGGTCGAGTTGGCGCACTGCGGAGGCATTCTCACGGCTGCGAGCCTCATGGTGATGGCGCCTGCCGCGGCCGACGCGGTTTGCCGAGCCAAACGCATGCCTGCGCTGCGCGTTGGACTCCATCTGGTATTGACTGAGGGTCGACCTGCGCTTCCGGCTTCCGCAGTTCCCAATCTGGTGGATGAAAGCGGAGCGTTCCGCTCAAGCTTAGCCGCCCTTGGGTTCGCTCTCATGTGCAACCGGCAGGCGCGGCGTCAGCTGGCGGCGGAAATTGCGGCACAGTTCGAAGCGTTCCGCGCTACCGGTTTGACGCTGGATCACTGCAATGCCCACAAGCATTTTCACCTCCACCCCGTGATTGGTTCTTTAATGATCGCCACTGGCCGGCGCTTCGGCTTGCGCTCAATCCGCATTCCCCAAGAGCCCATCGCGCCGCTGGCGCCGCTTGCCAAGCGGCCTGCGATCGAGACCCTGTTGATGGCGCCATTCGTGGGTCAACTTCGCCGCAAGGCCGTCAATTCAGGGATTCATGCGCCGGACCAAATTTTCGGGCTTCGATGGTCCGGACAGATGACCAAGACCCGTCTGCTCCATGTAATCGCGCGCCTGCCGGAGGGCCTGAGCGAAATCTATCTTCATCCGGCAACGGGCGCCTTTTTTGGGCACGCCAAGGGCTATCGCTACGAAAGCGAACTGGCGGCCCTTATCGATCCGGACGTGATCGCGGCCTGCCGGGAAGCAGCGCTTGCGATGGGCGGATATGCGGATTTCATAAACTGCGTCGCGCAACCTTCCCTCGATGCCCAGCACAACGCGGCCTAGCGATGTTTCGCGCACCCAAGTTCCGTCTCGCTGTCCTTGCGCTGGTTGGGTGCGCGCTTGCGGTTTATATCCTGGAGAGGATCGGACTTAAGCCCATTCTTTCGGCGGCTGCGGCGGTCGGATGGCGCGGCTTCACGATTCTATGCGTTTACCAGCTGCTTCTATTTGTTCTGTTGGGAACTGCCTGGAACGTCCTGATTCCCGCCTCATGCGGCTCGCGGGCGCCGGTCTTCATTTGGGCGCGCATGGTCCGCGACGCGACATCGGAGCTATTGCCCTTTTCTCATCTCGGCGGAATCGTCTTGAGCGCCCGCACGGCGATGTTTCATGGTGTTCCGCGGCAGGTCGCGATTGGATCGATGGTGACCGACGTCACGACCGAAATGCTGGCGCAGATCTTGTTTACCGCAGCCGGCGTCGGAATTCTGACGACTTCCACGCCTCATAATTCGTTGACATTCTCCATTGCGAGCACTGCTGTGCTCGGCTTGGCGGCCATTGTTCTGAGCTGCTCGGCATTCGTCGCATTTCAACGCTACGGTCAGGCATTTACGACCAGGCTAATTTCGCGACTGTTCCCGAGCGCGGCCTCGGCCGCCGAATCGGTCGCAGCTTGTATTGCGGAAATTTATCGCCGGCCTGCCAACGTGTGCCTGTCCGTGTTGTTACATTGCGGTGGCTGGGCGGCCACCGCGCTGAGCACCTGGATTGCACTCGTGCTCATGGGGGTGGACGCGCACTTCTGGCCTGTCTTCGCCATTGAAAGCCTTGTCTGCGCAGCGCGCAGCATGGCTTTCTTGGTGCCGAGCGGACTCGGCGTTCAGGAAGTCGCTTACGCGGCCATCGCGCCTTTATTTGGCATCGGAGCGGAGATCGGGCTTGCGATATCGGTACTCAAGCGGGCGCGTGAAATTGCCGTCGGCCTGCCGATTCTGCTGCTCTTCCAGTGGACGGAAGGCCGTAACTTCCTGAGTTACAAGGTCTCAGCTTGAACCCCTAAATTGAGGAGCGGTTCAAAATAAAATGGGGAGTTTCCCCGCTTCGCCGATCCCGGCCGCCACGTACCTTATCTCCTTGCCCGGAATCCTCCGGACGATTTATTAGGAGTAGGTGTCAATGTGCCGTTTTAAGCTGAAATTCGTTCTTTCGTACGTGCTCGCCGGTCTGGTTGCAGGCCCTGTCAGCGCGCTCGCCGCCCCATCGGGCCTAATTGACCAGGAGTCCCGCAAGGTCGAATACGGTGATTTGGATCTGACCCGCGATGCCGGTGTCGCGACTCTGTATTCGCGCATCAGGACCGCCGCACGCGCAGTTTGCGAGCCGACCGACCTGGTGATGCTCAATTTGCTGCGGGATCGGACCGATTGCCGTCCGGATGCCATCGCCCGAGCCGTTGCCGATGTGAACGCGCCGCTTTTGACCAGCTACTTTCTGGAAAGAACCAACGCCGGCAACAGCAAACAGAAGCGCTAGCATGGCCTTGGCATGAGAGGACGGTGGCCGACACCGTCCTCCATCGCGCTAGGCGTCGGCCTTCAAAATTCCCAGGCCCATCGCGGCGGCGACAGCCTCGGTGCGCGACCGGACCTCGAGTTTCTCGAGTATCGAAGAAACGTGATGATCGATGGTCTTTGCGGAGATGTGCAGCCGCAGGGCGAGTTCGTTGTTGGTGTGTCCGCGCACCAGGAGCCGCAAGACTTGTACCTCGCGCGCGGTAAGGCCTGCGGGATTCCCGCGGGTTGAGGCGCGCGGACCGCGTGGAATTCCACGTACCCCGCGCTCGCGCAGCCGCTGCCGCACGATTGCCGCAAGCGGTCCGGCTCCCAAACGTTCCAAAATCGCCAGTGATTCGAGCAGGGCAGGTTCCGGGCCGCCCGCCAGCGCTAGCGCACGCTCATATGGCGCCTCGAGCTGCCGCCAAGCCGCGGCCGCCCCCTCCCAATCACCCTGAATCATCATCGCGTAGGGCTCGGCGAGGTCGGCACAATCCTCCAATGTCGGGTCCGCGAGCCGGCCCCAGTAGACAATCTCGCCTCGCAACCACGGATCGCGATGATCCGCCGCGGCTTGCAGCGCGATCCGCGCTTCACTCGCGGCACGCTGTAAGTCGCCGCGATACCAGGCCACTTCAGCCCGTGTCGCCGCAATGCGGCCGATCCGCTGCAACTCTGAGGTGGGCAACGCGAGCCGCGCGGCTTCGTCCAGCAGCGGATCGACGCCTGGATCTCCGCGCCGCGCGCGAACCGTGGCAAGAACAAATAGGGCAGGGATTCGTTGCGCCGTGGCGATGGCGCGGCCTTCCATCAAGTCCGCGGCCTCGCGTGCGGCCCTATCCCACTGGCCGACGTTGAGGGCGAAGTGAGCGCTGAAGGCGCCGATGTACGCCAGCGAGTCCTGCACATCATGCACTTCGCAATATTCGATTCCCGCCGCGATGTAGTGCCGCGCGGGACCGGCGAGGCGGTCGCGCACCGTGGCACTCACCAGGTTGGCATAGGAGCGCCCCGCGTGCTCGTGCATGTTGTGCTCCAGTGCGACCGCCAGACTGCGTTCCAAGTGGGCAAAACCGCAACCGTCTCCCGAACCCGCCAACGCAGTGCCCATGTTGTTGAGCGCATGAGAGCGAACGCTGTGATCGGCAAACCGATCGGCGAGATCGAGCGCTCGCTGGCCGAATTCCAGCGCCTCTGGTGTGTTGTGGCTGGTCATGGCCAGCTGCGAACGCACGCTGTATGCCATCGCAAGATCGCGCCCCGGCGGCAACGTCTCGAGCAAGGCGATGGCCTCCGCGACGTGCTGGTCAGCGTGCGCATTTTTACCGGACTTCCAGTATTGCCGGCCCAGGACCAAGAGCATACGCGCCTGCGCAGCGATGTCGGCAAGCTCCCGCCACAGCGCGAGCGCCTGCGTTGCCGATTCATGCGCGGCCGCGACCTGGTTCGTGATATTGCATTCGGAGGCATGCAGCTCGTAGAGCTGCGCTCGCTCAAGGCTGCCGATCGAGCCGGCGCGCCGAATCGCAGTCTCGAGATGCGCTACCGCTTCGCGATGGGCGCCTGCCAGCGCGGCCTGGCGCGCGGCGCGCGGCGCATACTCGGCCAGAGCTTTCACGTCGTGCGCATGCAATGCGTGATGCACCAGTTGCGAGAGGTCGGCCTGATGCTCGACGAGACTGCGCAGGATTCTTTGATGGAGCGTTTGGGCGCGTGAGCGCGGAATGGTGCTTTCCACCGCGAGCCGGCCGAGTTCGTGACGAAAGGCCAGCGCCTCATCCTGGTACTTCAATAATCCGGATGCCACAGCTTGGTCGGCGGCGTCGCCCGCGTCGCCGAGGATGGCGCGAATCACCCAGGGCTCGGTTCTGCCGGGCAGCAAGGAAACCAGCTCCGCGACCTCGCGCGCGCTCTCGCCACACTGCATCAGCCGCGCCAGCACGGCATCGCGCACGGTTTGCGGAACGGCATCCTTGGGCGCCGATAAAAGCTCGCGCACGAAGAACGGATTTCCGCCGGTCACTTGATAGACCTCCGCCGCGTCGCGCGGCGAATCCTGGATCAGCTGTTCGATGGCCCGCAGCGACAGCGGGGGCATCTGAATGCGCGCGGCGTGCCGGCCGGTGAGGTCACCGATGACGGCGCGTAACAGATGTGCGGGCGTGTGCTCGTCATCTCGATAGGTCGCAATCAACAGGCAGCGGGTACGCTGAATACGACGTCCCAGAAAGCGCACGAAATCCAGGGTCGCTTCATCAGCCCAATGCAGGTCCTCCAGAACAACCAGAGTAAGCGGCTGGGGCGGAGACAATCGCTCCAACAGCAGCGAGAAAAGCCTTTCGCGCGAGTGCGCCGACTCAGGATCGGTATCGGCCGGCAACGCGAGGCCGGCAACCAGCTCATTGACCGGACCCAGCACCCGAGAAGTTTGCAGGGCATCCGAATGACCCCAGAGCACGCGCGCCGTTCGTGCCGACTGCAATGAAAATTGTTCCACCAGGGCGCTTTTGCCGGCACCTGCCTCGCCGCCGATCAGCGCGATCTTGCCCGCGCCTTGCCCTGACTCCTGCAGGAGGCGACTGAGTTCGGCGAGCTGATCTTGGCGTTCCAGAAGTTCCATTGGCTGCGGAGTATCCGTCAAGGCGAGGGTCTTGGCTAAGGGGTGGCCTAACTTAGGGGTCTGCGTGGCGCAAATTGGGTAATCCGCCCGATTCACCCTTGCAACCCCGACTCTATGGTAATGACGCAATAGCCCGCTGGCCAAAATACACGGAGAAGACGATGCCACGCTACATAGTCGAGAGAGAGTTTCCGGACGGACTCCAGGTTCCTATTGACGACACCGGCGCCAAAGCTTGTTTGGCCGTGGTCGACAGCAACATCGCGGACCAAGTTACCTGGGTGCATTCGTACGTGAGCATGGACAAGAAGAAGACGTTTTGCGTTTACGACGGGCCGTCCCCGGAGTCGATTCGCAGGACCGCGGGCCGCAGCAAGCTTCCCGTAGGCCGCATCACCGAAGTGCGCGTACTGGACCCCTACTTTTACAAATAATCCGGCACGACCGGAGAAGGAGATGAGCATGAAAATCTTAGAGACCAATCCGATCAATCGAGGCAGATGGGCGCTGCTGCTGCTCGGCATCGCGGTCGCCGCCATGGCCGGCGACATCGCGTATTCTCAGCCGCCGCACAGAAACCCTCAGACCCTGACCGACACGGTGCGCCAGGCCACGGCGCGATTTCGAGACATCAATGTTGCGTTGGCCGAAGGATGGGTGCCGGCGACGCCATGCGTCAGCGGACCTGACGCCGGAGCGATGGGAGTGCACTTCGCACAGCCCGCCCGCAAGGCCGACGGCACCGTGCCGCCCGACGCGCCTCAATTCTTGATCTACGAACCCATGACTGACGGATCAATGCGTCTCGTGGGCGTCGAGTTCTTCGTTCTGCAGAGCGACTGGGAGGCCAAGAACGGCGCCGGCCCTGCGGTGCTGGACGGCAATCTGATGAACCTGATTCCGACACCGAACCGCTACGGCTTGCCCGCGTTTTACGAGATGCATGTGTGGGCATGGGAAGACAATCCAAAGGGCACCTACGCTGATTGGAACACGCGCGTGACTTGCGATCGGCAAGCAAACCAGGAAGCCAACTAGAACGATAACGCGAGAATGGAGATCGACCGCGCCGCTTTAGGCGCGGTCGTCTCAGGCGGTTGCCGCCAACAGAGATTTGGCCGGAACCTCGCACACCACCGAGTTGCCGCCATTGGCGCCGCGCGAGATTGAGAGTTTGCCGCCGATCGCGCTGGCCCGAAAGCGCATGGTGCGCATGCCCAAGCCCGTGCGGGTACCGGCGTCGACCGCCAATCCTTTGCCGTCGTCAATGACGGAGAGTCTAAGATCGCCCGGGCGCGACCAAAGCTCGATGTCGATGTTCTTGGCGCCGGAATGCTTCAAAGCGTTCTGCACCGCCTCCTGTGCAATGCGATACAGGTGATTGCGGATTTTCAGCTCGATCATCGGCGGCGTGTCTTGGCGGCTTTGGAACCGCACTCGCGTGCCGCTCATGGAGCTGCGTTGCGCCAGCAATTCGAGCGCGGCATCGAGATTGCCGTCGGCGTTCGTCAACGGCGAGAGGCCTTGCACAATCCGGTGCGCGTCTTGAATACAGCTCGTCGCCAGCAATGCCAGCTGGTCGAGCTCGAAGGAGATTGCGTCCCTTTCCTTTTGCGCCCGATTCGCCAGTGCGCGCACGGAGAGTGCCAATCCGGTCAATTCCTGTCCGAGGCCGTCGTGCATCTCTTGGGCGATGCGCCGCTGCTCGCCGCCGATGGCCTCCATCAGCGCTTGACCGAACGCGCGCCGTTCGGTGACGTCGATGGCAAATACCAGTTCCCCGGGCAGGCCGCCGCAATCGATTGATTGCGTCCACACCTCAACTTCGAGTACGCGGCCGTCTTTGGTGCGGTGCTGGGTCTCAATCGGTTCCAGCGGCAGATCCGCAGTCACGTAAGCGTCGTGGATCGGCGGCAGCACCGGCTGCATCGGGTCAGCGGAAAATATTTCCACGCTGCGCGACAACAGCTCTTCGCGGCTCCAGCCATACTGCCGAGCTGCAGCGTCATTGACCAGCAAAAATCTCAAGCTGTCCCGAGAGTGCACCCACAACGGCTGGGGACTGCCGTTGAAAATCTGCGCGTAGCGTTGTTCGGCGCGCAACACTTCTGCAGCTGCTGATTCGCGCTCGCCGAGCAGTGCCGTAATGATGATGCTCAGGCCCGATAAGGAGCCTATGAACGACCAAATCGTGACGAGGCCTTGCAGCTGATCGAACTGCGCGAAGGCGCCGACGCTGAAGGCAGCGCCGATCGCCGTCATGGTCGAGATTGCAAACGACGCGCCGGCGGCGATCACCAGGCCGAACCGCATGGCACCCACGACAATCAGCAGGATCGCGAACACCACGATCAACGGGCGACCCAGGCCGCCCGGGGCCAGCATGATCGATGCACAGCAGGCGATCAGACCGAGCAGCCACAGTCCGGCCTCGGCCCAATGCGCCGTGAAGCGCTCAAAGCTATTGCGGCGGTACGCCACCAAGAGGGGGCCCACGAGCAGGGCACCCGAGATCGCATTGCTCCACCAGCGAATCCAGTGACTCAAGTCCGTGGCGAATGCTTTCATTCCCGCCAGGTAATAGCCGGGAAGACTGAATGCCGGCGCGAGCATCATGCCCAGGCTTACGGCCAGGATGAAGATGAGCACGTCCTTGGCCCTTGAAAAGGCCGAGTCGAATCCGCCGCGCTCGAGCAGCCAGGCCGAGCACCATGCGCCGCTCGCAAGGCCTATGCCGACTCCGATGGAGACGGGCAGCGGCGCATGATCCCAAAGTTCGATCGCCACCCCGGCCAAGAAAACCGCCGGCCAGACGCGCCGGCCAAATCGATAAGTAGCTGCGACGGCGATGCCGTTCGGCAAGTAGGAGAGCGTTAGGCTTCCCCCGAGGCGATGCATCGAAATTCCGATGGCGGCAAGTGCAAAGATGGATACGAATACGACCAAGAGGCGCATTGCCTTAGTCGTGATGCGGTCCTGATCGAGCATCCCAATGCCTCTCGCGGGTGAGCGCCGCGACATTGTAGGCCCAGAGCTGAGTCTTTACTTAATTCTCGAGAAATTCCCGCATACGACTTAATGCTTTGCAATTAGCCGATTCGTGCGGCGGCCTTCCGCGAAATTTGCTTATGTTGCGCGTAGTCCTTGACATAAACAGCGCGCGTGTCGCTACCAAGAGACGCCGATCACGCTTTCATTCCGGGCTCTTCGTCAATATCTTGAGCACCGGTACCGTTCCTGGGAAGGGATTTATGGCAACGCCGATAAACGCGCCAATGGCAGGCGAGATCTGGCATCTCAGCATCGAAGACCTGTTTCAGCCGGTGCAAGAAGCACCTCGTCTCGGCGGGGACGGACCCTTCGTCATCAATCTCAGCGTTTCTACCGCGCCGATCAATCTGCCGACCAAGGCGTTCACCAGCAGCTACCTCGCGGCGCATGTTTATCAAATTCAGGTGACCGAAGATGGGCGTACTCGCTATCGCCTCAGGCTTGGTCCTTTTGCCACCGAAGATGAGGCCGACGCGATCCTCGCCGAGGTTCGAGATACCTATCCGGGCGCATTGACGGCGACCGCGAGTGCCTCGGATTTGCGGGTCATCGCCAGCATGCAGGCAAAAGCCGAGAGCCGGCACCCCGTTCAAAAGGCGGCCGACAATGTGGTAATCGACAAGGCCGTGTCGGCGAGAATCGCCGCGAAGCCGGCCGCGCCTGAGAAAGCCGCGCCCGTGAAAGCGGCGCCTGAAAAAACGGAATCCGAAATATCCATCGACATCGCATGGCCGACGCCTGCGCTGGTCGTACCGCCGAGCGCGCCGCTGCATGTCGCGTCCGCACAGGTTGCGCCGGTACATGTTGCGCCGGTACATGTTGCGCCGTCGCAGGCGCCTACGCCTAAATGGGAGCTGCCGGAGCTGGATGTTCCTTTGCCAAGCGTGCAAAAACGCCCTGCAGTATCGGCGCCGGTATTGACCGAGGCCGTGACCGCTGCGCCCAAGGCTGCCGCGAAAGTCGAGACGCCGCTGGCAATCCTCGATACACCCGTGCTCACTGAGGTCGTCGTGCCGGTCAGGGCGCACTCAAAAAAGCAAGCGGCGAAAGCAGTCCCCGCAGCACCGGTGTTGACCGAGGCGGTGCGGCCCAAGATCAAGCCGACGATCACGCCAGCGCCGGCGATCACGCCTGCGCCGACGTTAGCGCTAGCGACGGCCTCGATGATGCTCACGCCGACACTACAGCCGGTCCGCACGGCGCTGACTGCGCTGATTGCGCAGGCCGCACAGGCACAACAAACCTCACAAGCGGCGGCGACAGTCCCGACGGCCCCATCGCCCGCGCCAGCCGCAATCGCTCAACCAACGGCCGCACCAGCGGTCAAGCCCGCGGCCAAGCCTGCGGCAACGAAAAGTGTCGCGCCGCCTCCGGCCGCGAAGCCGCCCGTGGTGCCGCAATCGATCGCCAGTCCGCGCAAGTCCGCCGCCGCAAGGATCCGAGGGCTGGCAAATAAAATCACGGCGAATAAGCTCACGTCATTGCAGCACGTGGTCGTTGCATCTGCGCCGGTACCGGCGCCGCGCGAGGTGAAAAAGCTCGAAGAGCCCCTCGAGAGCTTGGAATCTACGCAAACTCTTCGCGCATTGACGCCGAAGGAACTCGAAGATCACGAAGCAACTCGATGGTTCGTCATTCAATTGGCGAGCGCCGATCATGCATTCGATCCGGATGCCGTGCCGAACTTGGATATTTTCAGCGAGTATCGCTTGTACTCAGTGGCGGGTCTCGACCAGGGCCGCGTCGTGCACGCCCTGCGGCTCGGATTTTTCCGCGAAGAGATCGGCGCGGTCGCCGTCGCGAGTTACCTGGCCGCGTACTGGGAAAAACCCACCATCAAACGGGTCAGCGTTGCCGAGCGCGAGCGCTTTGCCAATCAACGCGTCGAAGCGCGCAAGGATGTCGGCGCAACCGGCAAGCACGCGGTCATCGAGATCACGGACGAATTGGTCGCGCGGCGCCGCCGATCTTCCAGGGCGCCCGCGGCAACGAAGCCCTCAAACCGTCCGATCTGACGCCGAGCGCGTCCGCTGAGTTGTCCGCTTTGTCCGCGGACAGTGTCCGCGCATCCATGCCCAAGCGCGGACAAAAAATAATTCCTTCAAAAATAGCCATTTAAGCCAAAAAAAGGACCTGGCACGGCTCTTGCTTTGATGCTGGTGGGGAAATTGATCCCCGATGAAACACAGCAAATCCAGGAGACGATCATGAACACCCGAATTTCCGCAAAACTCGCAGCCCTCGCGACCGCCCTGATGATGAACAGCTTGCTCATCGGCGGCGTGGCCTTCTTGTTCGATGCGCAGACGCCGCAGCATCTGACTGTGATCTCGTTTGCCAAGCAACTTGCTCATTTTCAGTGGCTGATTTGATCGCCCTACAAATGCATATCGCCGGGCGACCTTGAGCGCTAGTATTCGCAATCCAACTCAAGGTCGCGGAAGGCATGCACATGGTCAAATTTCGATTCTTAGCATTGAGCGTAGCGTTGATGGCGTTGCCGCTCAAGATTGCGAGCGCGCGCTCCGAGTTCTCCATGGCACAGGTGCTGCATTACCCGTTCGCCACCGAACTTGCGGCGGCGGAACACGGCGATGTCATTGCCTGGGTATGCAATCTCGATGGCGTGCGCAATGTGTGGGTCGCGCGTGCGCCGAGCTTTGCGCCGACGCAAGTCACCCAATACCGGGAAGACGACGGACAGGAAATCACGCAGCTGACCTTCTCTCCTGACGGCACGCGCCTCGTGTTCGTACTGGGCGGCGACCATGATGCCAACTGGCCTGCGGAGGGCAACCTCTCGCCCGATCCGAGTTCCTCGCCTGAACAGCCGGTCACGGCAATCTGGGCCGTGCCGCTGAACGGCGGCGCGCCCGTGAAGATCGACGAGGGCGATGAACCGGTCATTTCGGCCCGCGGTCAGATGGCATATATCAAGGATAATCATGTATGGCTCGCCTCGCTGGATGGCGGCACTAAACCGGAGCGCCTATTTTTCGATCGCGGCGAGGATGGGGAACTCGCTTGGTCGCCGGACGGCAGCCGATTGGCGTTCGTATCGGACCGCGGCGATCACTCCTTCATCGGAATCTACTCATCGAAGACTACACCGCTGCAGTATCTTGCTCCCTCCACGAGCAAGGATAATTCGCCGGTCTGGTCTCCCGATGGCAACCGCATTGTGTTCGCGCGACGTGCCGGCGATGGCGGACCGCCGCGTCCGGTGCTGACACGCGCGCCGCGCCCCTGGTCCATCTGGGTTGCCTCTGCAAGCGATGGCGCCGGCCATGCGGTATGGAAGAGCCCAAACACGCTTGCCGGTTCCTTCCCCGACATCGCGGGTGAAGCCAACCTGCATTGGGGAGCGGGTGATCGCATCGTTTTCATGGCTTATCTGGATGATTGGCCGCACTTGTATTCCGTGGCGGCGGCCGGCGGCACGCCGATCCTGCTCACGCCAGGCGCTTTCATGGTAGAGCACGTCGCCGAGAGCCGCGACCGGCGCTTCATGATTTACGACGCCAATACCGGCACCACGGCCGGCGATGACGACCGCCGCCATCTATTTCGAGTGTCCGTCGATCATCCCGGTGCAACCGCGTTGACCTCGGGCGAAACACTTGAGTGGACTCCGGTTGCCGCGGCCGCGGAGCGCGTCGCGTTCATCGCCGCGGGCGCGCAGCAGCCGCCGACCGTTGCGATGGCGGCACTCGACGGGTCGCATCGCACGACGCTCGCCGCATCGACCAACTCGGAGTTCCCGCTCGCACGCCTCATCGCGCCGAAGCAGGTGACCTTCAAGGCAGCGGACGGAACGCTGGTGCACGGACAATTGTTCGATACGGGCGCCAAAGGCGGCGAAAAAAAACCAGGGGTGATTTTCGTGCACGGCGGCCCGCCGCGGCAAATGCTGCTCGGTTGGCATTACATGGACTACTACAGCAACGGCTACGCCGTGAATCAATATCTGGCGGCGCACGGTTTCGTGGCGCTGTCGGTCAACTACCGCCTTGGCATCGGCTACGGCCGCGCCTTTCATCATCCTGAGCATGCGGGTTATGCGGGCGCTTCCGAATATCAGGACGTCGTAGCCGGCGCGCGCTTTCTGCAGACGCTGCCGAGCGTCGACGGCAAGCGTCTTGGCATTTGGGGCGGCTCGTACGGCGGGTATCTCACGGGTCTCGCCTTGGCGCGCAATTCAGACATTTTCAAATCCGGCGTCGATTTGCATGGCGTGCATGATTGGTCGCGTCTCATGGATGAACTGACCGGAAAGAAGGTGACGCGATTCGAGAAGGGCGATCGAGAGAAGGCAATGGAAGTTGCCTGGGAAGCCTCGCCGGACGCGCAAATCGACAGCTGGAAGTCGCCGGTGCTATTGATCCAGGGCGACGACGATAGAAATGTCAGGTTTCAACAGACCGTGGATCTTGCGCGGCGGCTCGAGGCGCACGATGTCGCCTTCGAAGAGCTGGTGCTGCCCAATGAAATCCACGGCTTCTTGCGTCATGCGTCCTGGGTGCGAGCCGACGAGGCTACGGCAAAGTTCTTGGCGCGCACTCTGGGCGTATCCGAGCAGCAACCCTAAGTGCAATGCCGATGGGCTAGGAAGCCCGTTGTCTGACGCGCTTGCGGCGGTCCGAGAACGGATGGAAGCGGGACGCATCGTTCCGCGCTTCGTCCGTCCCGAATCCTTGCATCTGCACCACACTGGGAAGCAGCTGCGGATCGTGTTGCTCGGACAATCTTGCGGCGTGCAGGTCCCGAAGCGCCGCCTCTCGGCGCCGTTCCGCGGCGCCTTGCTCACGCCAGCTGCGGTATTCCGCTCTCACGTAGGCGACAGACAATCCGAGTCCGCCCACAATGACCGCGATCAATAAGACATCAAAACCCATTAGCCCCACCCTTCAAAGATTCTCGCAGCAACTTGTGCTCGATCTGAGGGTTACCCGATTGAATACAAGGTGCTGGTTTTAATTACTTGTGCGTATTTTACCGTCCGGGGACCGGTTAGTAAAATCGCCCGATTGCGCAACTAATATGACAATTGCTGTAATCTTAAGAGCTGCACGTCGCAAAATCGCGCCGCATTTATTGCGCTGCAATTGCTGCTGACTTACGCGCGCATATTACAATCGCTTGCATGTCCAGCGAGGCATGGCGAACCTTAAGCGATCACCTTGATCAGGCCCTCGATCTGTCCGATGAAGAAAGGGCAGCGTGGCTAGAGCGTTTGCGCGCTAGTGACCCTGAGCTGGCAATGCGCCTGTCCGAGTTGCTCGAGGCGCGGGCGCAGCAAGGTTATTCCGAATTTCTTTCCGGGCCGCCGGTGATGCCTGAAGGGGCGGTCACCGCGACTCTGATCGGGCGGCGCGTCGGGCCGTATGTCATCGACGCCGAGATCGGCCGAGGCGGGATGGGCAGCGTGTGGCGTGCAAAGCGAGTTGACGGGCGATTCGAGGGATTCGTCGCCGTCAAGTTCGTCCATGCGGCTTGGATCGGGCAGGCCGGCGAGCAGCGGTTTCGCGTCGAAGGCAAGCTGCTCGGCAAGCTCGACCATCCCAATATCGCACGGCTGCTGGATGCGGGAATGCTGGACGATGCGCAGCCCTACCTGCTGCTCGAGTATGTACAGGGCGAGCCGATCGATGCGTACTGCGCCCGAAACGCACTCAAAGCGGAAGCTCGCGTCAGGTTATTTTTGGATGTTCTCGCGGCGGTCGGGCATGCGCACAGCTACCTCATCGTGCACCGGGACTTGAAGCCCGCCAACATCTTCGTGACGCATGAGGGTGCGGTCAAGCTGCTCGATTTCGGCATTGCGAAGCTGATCGATGCGGAAGATCCCGCCGCCGCGCTCACGCAGTCGCGGTTGGGTCCCTTGACGCCGCAGTATGCGGCGCCGGAACAACTGCTCGGCGAGCCGGTGACCACCGCGACCGATATCTATACGCTGGGGCTCGCTCTCTATCTCTGTCTCACCGGAAGGCACCCAGTGCCGGCAAACACGCGTTCGAGCGCTGAACTCGTGCGTTCGGTCTTGACCGAGGAGCCGGCACCTGCCTCGCGAGTTGCGTCCAGCGCGGGCATCGAGGCGGGCGCGCTGAAGGGCGATCTCGACAACGTTCTTGCCAAGGCACTGAAGAAGCGGCCATCGGAGCGTTACCTATCCGCGGGTGCGTTCGCCGATGATTTGAGGCATTACCTGAATCACGAGCCGGTGAGCGCGCACGCGGACACCGTTCCTTATCGAATTGCCAAGTTTATGCGCCGGCACCGCAGCGGCGTCGTGGTGGGCGCGCTGTTTACGGCTGCCCTGGTTGCGGCGATGGCATTCGGCCTGATCCAGTTATTCGAGGCGCGCGCGCAGCGTGACGCCGCCGAATATCAGCTAGATCATGCCAATGCACAGGTGGAACTTTCGCAGTTCTTGCTGGGCGACAGCCTGAGTCAGGCGCCGCGGGAAGTCTTGGGGCGACGCCTCGATCGCGCCCGTGAACTGATAGAGCGCCAGTTTAAAACGGATCCTGCGATTGAAGCGTCGCTGTTGATGGGTTTGTCGGGGCGCTACATCGATGCGGGCAATGAAAAGGGCGCCTCTGAAGTCATGGGTGAGATCGAGAGCATCAGCCGCCGGCTGGACGATCCGCACCTGAACGCCGACATCGCCTGCAGCAAGGCCCAGGACGCCGTCGAAGTTGGTGATCTCAAGCTCGCGCACGAGCAAGTCGCCTTGGGGGTCGCCAATCTGCAGCGGCTCAAGGTGGTCGATCCGGGGGAGACGTCGGAATGCGGCATGGCCACCGCCTACATTGCGGAGCGCGAGGGTGACTACGGCCGCGCAACGCGCGCCATGCGCGATGCGATGACGGCGCTGCAAAAAGCAGGCGTGACGCGTACCGCCCACTATACGAGCATCGCGCACGAGTACGCCCGATCGCTGACCCTCGCGGGCGACTATCATGCAGCGTGGCCTGCTGAGCAGGCCGTGATGGCGATCGTTACCGACATGGGACGGGACGACAGCGATGCGTTTTACGCCATGGTCAACGTCGGCAGCACGGCGCTGCTGGCGGGCGGTCAGCCCAAGAAGTCGCTCGAGCTGCTGACGGGGATCATCGACAAGGCTCGAAAATCCAACCCGAATGCCAGCCTCCCGCCGTACCTCACTGCCTCGGTGCTGCTGGCGGGCACTGCGGCAGGCTCATCGGGCGGTGACGCGGGTTTGATGCAGGCCGCGGATGATGCAGAAAAAGCCGGCTTTGCCTCAGCTATCGCAATCTATCGGGCAGGCGCCGTCCGCGCCGCGCTCAATCGCGGCGACATCGCCGCCGCGGAGGGTTACTGGACAACAATTGCACCCCTGGAACAGAAGTATCTCACCGAGGCCGCATGGCGCCGTGATGCGCAACGGCTGTTGCTGGCGCACGCAGGCTTGAGCCTGGCGAAACACGATCTCGCGGGAGCGGCCGAAAAAGTTCAGCAAGCCGCCAATTTGGTGCCGGCCGACCTCAAGACCCGCGATCCCGAGTGGCGGCATATTGTGGCGCTGCGCGCCGAAGTCGAGTTGGCACAGCGCCAGTACAAGACGGCGGTAGCCGATGCGCAGGCGGCGCTCGATAGGGCGGCGCTCGAAGCGATTGATACGAAGTCCTCGGCGTGGATGGGGGAGGCGCTCATCTTGCGGGCCCGCGGCGAATTGGCGCTGGGCGAAAAGGCCGCCTCGGCGGCGAGTGCGCGCGAAGCGCTGCCGCATGTGGAGCAGAATCTCGATCCTGCGCACCCGTTGATTGCCGAGGCCAGAAAGCTCGCTAGTGGGACTTGAAGTTCACCATCGCGGTGTTGCCGCCGCAAACCAGGACCCCGACGCGCTCCCCTTGGGCGGGTACATACTGTTGCGAGGTGAGTGCGGCGAGCGCCGCCGCGCCGCCGGGCTCGGCAACCACGCGCAAAGCCGTCCATAGACGCCGCTGCGCATCCAGGATTGCCTCATCCGACACCAAAATGCTGTGCTTCACGTAGCGCTGAATGACGGGAAACACCAATTCTCCGACGCGCCGCGGCGCCAGCGATTCCGCCGCGATGCCGCCGGCTTCCGCGTCGACGGGATGGCCCGCTTCCAACGCTCGAGCGAGCGTCGGCGCCTTGACCGGCTCGACGGCGATGATTTTGATCCTGCCCGCATACCAGGCCGCAAGACCGGCGATGAGTCCGCCTCCGCCCACCGCGACCAACAGCGTGTCGAGGCGGGACTGATCTTCGAATTCCAACCCGACCGTTCCCTGACCGATCATGGTCTCGCGTTGATCGAAAGCGTGGATCGGCATCGCACCGGAGGAGGCGACCCAGGCTTCGCTCGCGGCCAGCGCATCGGCGTAGCGTTCGCCGCCGATCACCAGTTGCGCGCCGTAATCGGTGATCTGCTGGATTTTCGCGGGCGAGGCAATGCTGGGCACGAAAATCTTGGCGGGCACTTTGAGTTTCATGGCAGCGTATGCGACCGCGGCGCCATGATTGCCGCCGGATGCCGCGACCACCCCGGCGCTGGGTATTTTCCGCTTCAGCAAGCTGGTGAAGGCGCCACGCGGCTTGAACGAGCCGGCGTGCTGCAGCAGTTCCAGTTTCAACACCAGCGGCGCGGTGGCGAGACCGAAATCGGCCGCGTCCACTTCGATGATGGGGGTGCGGCGTATATGCGGCGCGATGCTCGCATAAGCGTCGCGAATGTCGGCGGCGGAGATCGTTGCATTGCTCATTTTTGATCCGAATTACATTGACTGGCTTTTCGTCTATTGGCAAACTAACTATATGATTGATTTGCACGCAATTCAAGCGATCGGCAACGATCGGCGCCTGCAGATTCTGGAGTGGCTGAAGCGGCCGCGCGCGAATTTTCGGCCGCAGGTCGATGGGGATCTGGTCAAGGATGGCGTCTGCGCGGTCCTGATTGCCGAAAAGCTCGGCATCAGCCAACCTACCTTGAGCGAGCACATGCGGATTCTGTGCCAGGCACAACTGGTGCAGTCGAAGCGCATCAAGCAGTGGATATTCTATAAACGCAACGAGGCGCGCATCCGGGAGATCAAGCGGTCGATCGGCGCCCTCTAAGGAGCAACGTTGAGCGCATCAGTTCAGGTTCGCCCGCTTCGGCGCGCTGATTTCGCGCAGTGGCACGTGCTGTGGGAGGGCTACAACGCGTTCTATGGCCGATCCGGGGATACCGCGCTGGCCGCCGAGGTTACGCAAATGACCTGGTCGCGCCTCTTCGACAGCTACGAGCCCATGCACGCGCTGGTCGCGGAGTCGGCGGACCGCTTGGTCGGTCTCTCGCATTTTCTCTATCATCGCAGCACGATTCAAATTCCACCCACCTGCTACCTCGCGGATTTATTTACCGCCGATACGGTGCGCGGCCAGGGCGTCGGCCGCGCATTGATTGGCGGGGTGTACGACCACGCCAGGGCCTCGGGCTCGCCGCGCGTCTATTGGCAGACGCATGAAACGAACGCGGTTGCGATGCGTCTCTACGAGCAGGTCGCTGAGCGCTCGGGCTTTGTGGTGTATCGGCATTCCGTGTGAAGCGCGGTGAAAATCCGCGTACCATAGATCGATGGGCAGACTCACCTTAAGCGGATTCTTGGGGCGCTTGCTGGCATCGCTTGCCCTGGTGCTCGCGACCTACAATCCGACCGGGATGTCGTTCTTGAGCTGGATTGCCGGGAATTTCCCGCATGTTCAGCCCCTCCAGGCGGTTGTCGCGCTCGTGCTGCTGGCGGTGTGGATATTCTTCGTGCACGCGACCTGGCGATCCTTAGGCACCTTGGGGGTCACGCTCGGGCTGGCATTTTTCGCGGCCGTGATCTGGCTCATCAGCAGTTGGGGCTGGCTCAGCACGTCGAGCCATACCGCGATGATCTGGGTGGCGCTGATCTTCATTGCCTGCATGCTGACCTTGGGATTGTGCTGGGGCTTGATTCGCGTGCGCGTTTCCGGCCAAGCGGTCATCGAAGAAGTGGATCGCTGACGTTAAGGTACCGTCGCCGTGCGCACGGTCCAACCAAATTCACCGTGCTGGAACTTGTCGTACCAGGTACCGGTTATTTCGTTGTTGACCAGCTTGCCCTGAAGGGTCACTTCGGTATCGGTGCTGCCGTCGGGATAGCGGATCTGCGCATGGTTCATGAAACCCAAATGCGTGGCTTGCTTGCCGGTGATGTTGTTGGGATCGGAGATATTGAGGACGGCGTGGCTGCGGTTTCCAAAAGCGTCGGCACAATCGATGCTGCCATCCTTGTTGATCGTCAGTGTCGGCCGTCCGACCACTCCCGGCAGCAGATTGGAGGTGGCCCAGGCCGGAAACGGACCGCCGGGCACCAGGACGATCCTGACCACGCGCGCGGCGGCGGCTGCCGGTGCCGCGGCTTTCTGCGGCGTGGAACGCTGCAGCTTGCGGCTCATCATTTCCGCTTCGGCCACGTGCATGCCCTTCGGGAAGTTCTTGGTGTAGGCGGCAAAGTCGGAGGCATCGCTGCTGGCCTTGATGCCCTGCCAGTACGATTCATCCAGTTCAGCGGCCGTGGGCACATGGATCGAGGCGGCAGGCTGCGCGGCGGCGCCATCGGCGGCCGCTGCCCCGGGCGCGCCCGGTCTAAAGAAGAACTTTCCCAATGACTGGTCATAAAGCGCGGGTACCTGTTCGTGATTCACGCTGTGCGCGAGTTCGACCACATCGCTCTGCACATCCTTGAGCAGCACGCCTGCGGGCACTCCGGGCTTGCGCATTTCCTGAATCAGCACGCGGGTAAATACCCCGTTGGGACTCGTGTCTTTCGGGCCTAGATTATCCAGCGCCGCCTGGCCGGCGCCCGCCGAATACATGATCATCTGCCCGGTGGCGGGCGTCACGGATGCAAGACCGCGGCCGCCGATGGCGCGTCCCGCTTCCTTGAAGGGATTGCTGCGGCAGGCGTCGATGATGGCGAGGGAGAATCGTGCTTTTTGGTCGGTGAGATCGTCCAGGATCCGCTGCAAGGGAATGGCGTCGTCCGCCACCTGCGCTTCGCTATCCGCGGTGATATCTATCGGAATGAGGTAATTGGATCCGCCGAACTGCACACCGTGGCCGGAGAAGTAGAACACCACCTCATCGCCGCCTTGAACCTGCGCCTTGAAATCCCGCAGCGCGGATTTCATCAGTTTTTGATTCAGGTCCTGCTTGAGCGTGACCTCGAATCCCACCGTCTTCAGTTCGGCCGCAATGGCTTTCGCATCCGCGCGGGCATTCTTCAGCTGCTGGACGTTCTGATAGCTATCGTTGCCGATCACCAGCGCCAAGCGCCGCGCTTCGGCCGGCGCCGCGAAGAGCGCAATCAGCAAGGCGCATAGGGCGACTCGGGGCGTGCGTGCCATGGCCTACTCGAACACCACGCGCGGAAAGTAGAATGACACCGTCCAGTTCGGCAGGTCGACGATTTCACTGATGCGCAGATCGCCGCAGACGCTGCATAAGAGATAAGCGTCGATCGCGGGCATGCCGTGCCGTTGCATGAGCAGGTCGACCATGGAGCGAACGGCGGCACGGGCCGCCTCCATCAAGTCGGGGCCGATGCCGGTCGCCACGTCGTATCCTTGGGCATCCAGATGCCGGGTCACCGGACCCGCCGTTCGGAAGCGCGGGAAGGTCAGGGGTGTTTGCTTGAGCAGCTCGAATTGCAGCGCAACGCGCATCGGGCTCTCGATGGCGGTGCCGCACACTTCGCCGTCGCCTTGCGCGGCGTGCGTGTCGCCGACTGAAAACAACGCTCCTTGCACTTCGACCGGCAGAAATAGCTGGGTGCCCTCGGCGATGTCCCGCACATCCATGTTGCCGCCGACGCGGCGCGGCGGGACGATGCTGTGCAATCCGGGCTCCGCCGGCGCAAGGCCGATCGTGCCGGTGAAAGGTTTCAAGGGAACTTTGCCCCAGCGGCCGAATAACGCGGGTGCCAACGTCTTGGCGTCGTAGTGCCAAAGGTGCAGGGCGGGTTCCTTGAAATCCTCGGCCAACAGGCCAAAGCCTGGGATGTTGGCGGTCCAGCCCCAACCCGAGGGCGCGAACGACAGCAGGGTGACCTTTAAGATGTCGCCGGGCACGGCGCCGTCGATGTAGACGGGCCCGGTCACGGGGTTGATCTTGCCGAAATCCATGCGCCCGACATCGGCGACGGTGGAGGTTTCGCGCAGCTGGCCGCCGGAAGCATCCGCCACGTCGAATTCCAGCGACTCTCCGGGTGCGATCCGCGTCACGGCGGCAATGCTGCGATCCCAGCCATGATGCTTCTGGTGGATGGTGTGTCGATTTGCAGCTGTGGTCATCGCCGGCCGGACCTGTTTTTTTGCATTGTACGGAATCTTGTTGTGGTTGCGCGACTCCAATCATAGCCCGCGAACCATCGGGTCTTGGGATAAACTGCGCATCAATAAGGAGCGCGCGCGCTTGTCGATTGAAGAATTCGGATACAAGGAACAATTGCACCGCGCGCTCACGACCAGGGATCTGGTCATCTACGGACTGATCTTCATGGTGCCGATCGCACCGTACTCGGTGTTCGGCTTCGTCTACGACGGCGCGAAGGGCATGGTGCCGCTGGCTTATCTGCTCGGCCTCGCCGGCATGTTCTTCACCGCATTGAGCTACGCTGCCATGTCGCGCGCTTTCCCGCTGGCCGGATCCGTGTACACCTATGCGCAGCGCGGCTTGCACGAAATCGCCGGCTTCTTTTCGGGCTGGCTGATTCTACTCGACTACATTCTCGTGCCCTCGCTGCTGTACCTGTTCAGTGCCGTGGCATTGAGGCCGGTGTTGCCGGGCGTGCCGGCGTGGGCGTGGCTCGCGCTTTTCATTTCCTTCAATGCCGCAGTGAACTTGGTCGGCATCCAGTTCACCGCGCGCGTGAACCGCTATATGCTGGTCTTTGAGCTGGTGGTGCTGGCCCTGTTCGTGGTGGTGGGCCTGGTCGCGCTGTATGGAGGGATGGGTGCAGGCAAGCTCACCCTCGCGCCGATCTACAATGCGAAGGTGTTTTCCCTGTCGACCGTGGCCGCCGCCACATCGATCGCAGTGCTGTCGTTTCTCGGCTTCGACGGCATCTCAACGCTCTCCGAGGAAAATCGCGCCGGCACGAACGCCGTCGGCCGCGCCACGGTGCTGTCCTTGATGCTGGTCGGCGGGCTGTTCATGCTGCAAACCTGGATCGCGACCGATTTGAGCGCCGGCATGCGCTTCTCCTCGCCGGAGACGGCGTTCTACGAAATCACGCAACGGGCCGGCGGCACCTGGCTGCGCCTGATCACCATCCTTGCGATCGTCATCGCCTCGGCGATCGCCAATGCCATGGCCGCGCAGGCGGCGGTGTCGCGCATCCTGTTTGCCATGGCGCGCGACGGCAAGCTGCCCAAGATCCTGGGCTGGGTGCATCCGCGCTATAAAACGCCGCATGTCAGCATACTGGTAGTGGCCGTCATCTCGCTGCTGGTGGGGCTGTTCTTTGCCGATCGTGTCGACAGCTTGACGCTCATCGTCAACTTCGGTGCGCTCACCAGCTTCGTGCTGCTGCACCTCTCTGTCATCAATCACTACCTGATCCGCGGGCGCAGCGGCGATTGGCTGCGGCACCTGGTTTTTCCGCTGATCGGCCTCTCGATCATCGTGTTCGTGCTTTACGAGATGGATATTCTCGCCAAGAAGCTTGGGCTCGCCTGGATCGGGATCGGCGTTCTCTACTACTTGCTGCTGACGATGTGGATCAAAAAGCCCGCCGCCTTGAAGATCTGACCGCACGACCGATGACGACACCGGATGAAACGGACGCGTCGCCGGAGGAGCACAAGCGGCCCACCATTTGGCAGCTGGCCGTGCCCTCCATCATGTCCAACCTCATGTTTTCGATGGTGGCCATGGTGCAGACCAAATTCGTCGGCGGCTTGGGGGCTCCGGCGGTGGCCGCAGTGGGGGCGGGCCAGCGCGTATTCTTCGCGCTGCAGGCCTTGCTCATGGCGATCGGCGTCGGCACCACGGCGCTGGTTGCCCGATCCTGGGGCGCGGGGCAGCGCGAGGAAGCAAGCCGCATCACCTCGGCATCCCTGATGCTGGGCGCGCTCGTGGGCTTGGTGCTCATGATCTTCGGCATGCTGTTTTCGCACCAGATCGCCGGCGTATTTGGATTGGACGAGCACTCGACGCAGCTGGCATCGCGCAATATCTTTTGGCTTGCGGCGTTCATCATCGGCTTCGCCATCGACATCATTTTATCGAGCGCGCTGCGAGCCGCCGGCAATGCTTGGACGCCGCTGCTGTTCGGCTTGGCGGTCAATCTGGTGAATCTGCCGCTGTTGTATGCCTTCATTCTAGGAAATTGGGGCGCGCCGCAGATGGGGGCGGCCGGCGCGCCATTCGCTTCGGGCTTGTCGTTCGTGTTGTGCGGGGCGGTGCTCGTTTTCTTGTGGACGCGACAGAAGCTGACCATCAAGTTCCATCCCGGGGATGTGTTCAACAGGGTGCGTTACCAGCGGCTGCTGCACATCGGCTACCCCGTGGCGCTCGAGCAGCTCGTGCTGCAGTTCGGGTTCTTCTTGTTCATGTCGCTCATCGGCCACCACTACGGCACCGAGGCGTTTGCGGCCTACAACGTCGGCACCAACATGCTGAATGCGGCCATGGTGGTGGGAAGCGGGTTTTCGATCGCGGGCGCGACTTTGGTGGGCCAGCATCTGGGTTCGGGTGATGTCGAAGGCGCCGCACGCAGCGGCTGGCGCGCATGCAGCATGGCGATCGCCGCGATGTCCATGATCGGCTTCCTCATTTGCTTCAACGCATCCGCCTTGGCCCGATTCTTCCTGGGCTCGGACGAAATCGCCGTGCTGCGCACCACGGAGTTCACCTACATCATGGGTGCCATGCTGCCCTTGCTCGGTGTGGACATGGCGATCGGCGGCTCGTTGCGCGGCGCCGGCGATACCCGCTTCCCGCTGATCACCTCGTTCCTCGGGTTGATCGGCGTGCGTTGCGCGTTGGCGGCCACGTTTGCGTTCTTTCACCTGCCGGTGGTGTGGGTGTATAGCTCCATCATCGGCGATTACATGCTCAAAGGGTCGATGCTCATCTGGCGCTTCAAGTCGGGTCATTGGAAACACGCCCTGGCGAAACGAGTCGCCGTCGCTTAAAGGATCAAAAATGCGCAGCAGAGAAGTTCATTTGATCGAACGCCCGCAAGGATTGCCCACCCTCGAGCAATTCCGGATCGTCGAGACCAGGTTGGCTGATCCGGCGGACGGTCAGATGCTGGTGGAAAACATTTACATGTCGGTCGATCCGGCTATGCGTCCGCGGCTGGCGGGTCCGACGGCGCTCAACGAAGCGATGATCGGCGGCGCCATCGGGCGGGTGATCAAGTCGCGCAACCCGGCTTTTAAAGAAGGCGATCATGTGGAGTCCATGCAGGGCTTCAGAGAGCATTTCCTCTCCGACGGCAAGGGACTTTCCGTCCTCGATGCAGACGGAATGCCTTTGGTGGCCTATATGAGCGTGCTGGGCCTGACCGGACTCACAGCATACGGAGGATTGCTGGTCATCGGCGCGCTCAAGGACGGGGAAAATGTGTTCGTCTCCGCGGCGGCGGGCGCGGTAGGCAGCGTCGCGGCGCAGATCGCGAAGATCAAGGGCTGCTACGTTATCGGCAGTGCCGGCTCGGACGAGAAATGCCGCTGGCTCAAGGATGACTTAGGGCTCGATGCCGTCATCAACTACAAACAGGGCGAGCTGCGCAGCGCGCTCAAAGCGGCGGCGCCGAAGGGCATCGATGTGTATTTCGAAAATGTCGGCGGCGAGCACTTGAACGCGGCGCTGCCGCGCATGAACGCGCTGGGCCGCATCGCGGTCTGCGGCATGATTTCAGCCTACAACAATTTCGGCGCCGTCTCGGAACCGGTGACCACTTTGTCAAACATCATCTACAATCGCGTGATGCTGCGCGGATTCGTCTACTACGAATTCGAATCGAAGCGCGCTCAGTTCCTCGCCGACATGAAAAACTGGATACGCCAGGGGCGGCTGAAATACCGCACCACCATACAGCAGGGCATCGAACAGGCTCCCGCCGCACTGATCGGGCTTTTTACCGGCGCGAACACCGGCAAGATGGTGGTGCAGCTGGCGCGGGATAGCTAGCGTGCAGCCTCCTATCGTGCGCCCGGTTTGTAATTCACGAACACGGACTTCGGAATCATGCAGTGCACGCCCTTGCGGATATCGACGACCTGGGACACGCGGCAGTCTCCGACTATTGACGTAAGGGAATAGGCTTCTTCGCGGCTCATCGGTACGATGGTTTGTTTCGACAGCCAGTTGACGGTCTGCTCGACGGCGATCTTCATGGCTTGATTCAAGTCCTCGTCAAAGCCCATGAAGATCCAATCGGCTTTCGTTTCTGCCCACGGCCAATCAGTCTTCATGTCCTTGCGGACGATGGGCTTGATCTCGATTTCCTTGTAGGAGCATTCGAGCGCCGTGAGGTTGACCTCGCCGTTGCCTTGCCGGCAGTGGGAATCACCGGTCCAGATCAGGCCGCCTTTCTGGAACACGGGGAAATAAATAGTCGACCCCGCCTGCAGCTCGTTTACATCCATGTTCGAGCCGTTCTTCCAGGGACGTAAGGTGCTGGTGCGACCCTTGGCGTCGTGAATCGGCGGTCCGGCCTTGGCATCGGGCTCATTCGGATCCACGCCGACGGCAAAGGTGCCGGGAAAAGGCTTCAAGTCGATCACTATCCCTTCCTTGAACTGCGCCTGCATTTTGGTCAGGTCTAGCTTGAAGTAGCGCACGAAACCTTCCGGAAATTCCGAGGCGAGTTGCCCGACCGTGGGAAAGTCTTTGCCCGGCACGTTGAAATTGAAGCCGTCGGCCTTGGGCACGATTTTCAAAATGTGAATCTCGAGCGTGTCGCCGGGTTCCGCGCCGTCAACGTAGATCGGTCCGGTGATCGAGTGAGGGCCGCCGCCCGGATTGGCTTTGCGCAATCTGACGAGTTCGGGCATCTCGACCCCGGGCTTTATTTGCCCGAGGGAATGGGACAGCGTTTCGATGGAGACCGTGTCCCCCGATTTAACCGTGAGCTTGGGCTTTTCATTGATGTCGTACCAACCCCATTGGACGTTCTCGGTCGATGCAGGAAGCACGTAGTGCTTGGATGCGTGGCTGTCGGCAGCCCAGGACGCGGTGGAGGTGCTCAAGGCCACGGCGCTCGCGGCCAGAACGCAACGTAATGCTTGGTTGGAAGAACCGGGGTTCGGTTTCATGCTCGCTCCTTTACGTAGATGAATGGGCGGCCAAAATGGCGCTCAGCACGTCGGGCACCGAGGCGTCGCGTTCCAGCCGTGGGTAACGCGCTTTGCCGGCGTAGCGCAGCTCGACCATATTGAACGTGTCGTCCTTTTCGATCAGGAGCTTGATTGAGCGCGGTTCGGTGCCCGAGCTCCCGGCGTTCAAACTGTCCTGCAGGATTTCTTTGGAATACTTGCGGCCGTCGACGGCAATCAAGTGGCTGCCGGGAGCGATGCCGGCGGCGTCGGCGGGCGACCCGGGCAGAATATTCGTGATCACCGCGCCGTCATCGCGCAAGTCGAATCCCAAGGAGTACTGCAGGTTGGTCTTCTTGTTGATGGCTTCCTCGCCTTTTTGCTCAGGCGTCGGCTCGCTGTCGAAACTCAAATGCCAGCCGCTGGCTTTGAGGCCCTCGAGGGGCGCTGCCGCGCGCAGGCGATTGAGCCGCTCCGTCCAAAATCCGCGCCAGTCGTAGGGGAGCACCGTGTTGAGGGCCTTGACGACATCGTTGAAATCGTACGGCACGACTTTCGGTGCCGTGCTGGGCGCGCCATGAAACAGCTTGCAGAAATCATCGAGACTCTTTGCGCCGCCGCTCTTGCTGCGGATGATGGTGTCGGCCTCGAGCCATAGCAGCGCGGACTCGACGTAGAAATCCGAACCGCGCGTCCGGTCCTGCCATTCGGGCGCCGTATCATAGATTATTGGTCCCGAAATTGCGGTATCCGCCAGGGGGCGCCAATCGCGGCCCTTTCGAGTTTCTGCCCACGCGGCCGCATCAGCCCAGGCGTCGCGCGCGTCGGCGGCCGAGGCCAGGCCGCTGCGCGCACTCAACACCATGCCGATGTACTCGGTGAGCCCTTCGTAGACCCACAGCAATTCGCCGCGCATCGGCGAGTCGTAGTTGCCGGTCGCGAGACCGGCCGGGCGGCGGTACTTGCCGTTCCACGAGTGCGTGTATTCATGCGGCAAAAGCGTCTCGGCGTCGGAGCTGCGGCGCATGTCGCCGTCGATCAGCGTTCTTTCGTTGGAGCGATTGTCGCTCGACTGATGATGCTCGATGCCCTCGAAATCGATTTGCTCGCTCAGGCTCCACAAGAAGTGATACTCGTTGTAGTGCGTCGCGCCGAAAAGCGCGCCTGCTTCCTGCACCAGCCTGCGATACTGGGCGAGGATGTCGGACGGCATCGCAAGGGCAGCGGCACTGTCCGCCGCCAAATGCAGATACACGGCGGGTGTTCCGCCCAGCGCTTCGGTCCTGAAGTAGCGGCCGGCCAACACCGGCGAATCGATCAAAGTCGTGAGCGACGCCTGTGAAAATAGGATGTCGTCGCCGGCGGCGGCACCGCCCGCGCGCGGCAGCGCAGTGCCGAAACTCCAGCCCGACGGCAGGCGCAGGCGCGCCGTGACCTGCATATCGTCCGACTGCACGCCGGCCGGGTAGAGCACCAACTCATTCCAAAGAATGATCGCGACGGAGCGCGTGGCGAGGCGCAAGGCGTTGGGCGCCTTGGCATCGTGCTCGGAAAGGACTTCGAAAGAGGCCTCGAGCGAGGAGGTGTTGGCCGGTATTTTTATGTGGAAGGCGTACATATTGACGTCATCGCGCCGCCAAGCGAGCGCTTTGCCGCCGCTGGAGAATTTAAGATCCGAGAGCCCCCCGATCGGCCCGTTCGGCGCATGCTCGCCCGGCAGCCATTTCGGATAGAGCAGCGTGAGATCTCCTGCCTTGACCGGCATGGTCAGATGCACGCGCTGAATGCCGCGCGGCGCATCGCGCGCGTCGACTTCCACGGTGGCGACCGCCGCAGCGTGGGCGAGCGATGTCATGCACATTGCGCCAAGCGACAACGCTGCGGTGCGCAGCCAGCGGCTGGATTCAAGCATCGGTAGATCCCCAGTCTTATTAATATCGGTAGGAAGGTTCGACACTATAATCGTGTGAATCGCAAAGAGACATCTGGAGTTAGCAAATGCCGCTTGTACGAATTTCGTTTCGAGCCGGGAAATCCACGCAATACCGACAATCTGTGGCCGACGAAGTCCATCGCTCGCTGGTGGAGGTCGCCAGCGTGCCGGAACAGGACCGCTTCCAGGTGCTGAGCGAACATGCTCCTGCCGACCTGATCTACGACCCGTCGTACTTGGGCGTCAAGCGCAGCGACGACATCGTCATGATTCAGATTACGTTGAACCAGCGGACGCAGGCGGTGAAGCTCGCGATATACAAGACCATCGCGGCGCGTCTCGCGAAGAATCCGGGGCTCCGCCCTGAAGACGTGCTCATTTCACTGGTCAGCGTGACGCCCGAGGATTGGTCGTTCGGCGAGGGGAAGGCGCAGTACGTGAAGACTGGGTAGGTCGGCGAAATCCAGTCAAGCCGATTGACCGACGGAGCGTTGTCGCGTATCTTAGTTGAATGATCAATCAAGTCGAGGGAGTGCCCGACACCCGAACGCGATTGGTGCTCGCGGCCATGCAGCTTTTCTGGGAAAAGGGCTACAACTCGACCAGCATCGCGGAGGTGCTCCAGTCCGCCAAAGTCAACAGCGGGAGCCTGTACTACTTCTTTCCGGGGAAGGTCGACCTGTTGGTCGCGGTGCTCGATACGTACCACGACGGCATCCGTTCGATGCTTCTCGAGCCTGCGTGGGCGGGCGTCAATGACCCCATAGAGAAGATATTCGCGTTGCTCGCGCGTTATCGCCGATCCTTGGCCGAGACCGACTGCTTCTACGGCTGCCCAATCGGCAGCCTGGCGCTGGAACTGCATGAGCCCGACCCTGCGGTGCGCGAGAGGCTGGCCAAGAATTTCAGCGCTTGGATCGATGCCATCGTTGAATGTCTGCAAGAGGCGAAAGCTCGCATTCCAGCGGAGCTGAATCGGCGTGAACTCGCGCAGTTCGTGCTCACCACGATGGAAGGCGGCGTCATGCAGGCTCGTACGTTTCGGGATATCGACTACTTCGACGCAGCTGTTCGGCAACTGCGCCTGCATTTCAACCGGCTCAAGAAGCCATAGGGAGAAGAACATGCGTAAGACACTCTGCTTGCTGCTGCTCGCGCCGGGTTTTGCCCTCGCGAATCCGAACCCGGCGTACCAGCCGCTTGCATTCCTTGCGGACCACTGCTGGAAGGGTGATTTTCCGGGTAGCAAACAGAGCGACGAACATTGCTTCACTTGGGTCTACGGCGGCAAGTTTTTGCGAGACCGGCATGTCGTGCGCGCCGAAGGAAAACCCGACGCCAAGGGTGAGTCGATCTACTTTTGGAACTCCGCTGCCAAGCAGTTGGAGTATCTCTATATAGAAAGCGACGGCGGCTTCAGTCGCGGACCGGTGTCGATCGACAAGGATGCATTGGTGTTTCCGGACACGACCTTCACGCAGAACGGCAAGACCATGGTGTACCGCAGCCGCTGGCAGCGCAGCGGCGCGAACGCTTACGACGTCGTGACCGAGTTCAAGTCGCAGGAAACCTGGGTGCCCGGGTTCAAGGTGCACATGGAGCTTGGCGGAGCAGCGCCGCAGGAGCCTTAAGAAATAGCAGACATTCCCTTACACAGCCAATCGAGTCATGGCACACGACTTGTTCAAGCCCAGTCCACGCTTCATGGCGGGATAACCGCGTACGAATGCCGCGGTCATCGCCAGCTCGAGTCTTACCGCGCGGCCGAATTTCCGCTCCAGCTCCTCGCCGAGTGTGAAGGCGTCGACCGAATGTCGAGCGATGGCTTGGCCAAATCGATACGCGGTCTGCTGGTCGCCGAGGAGGCTTTCGCCTCCGCTCAGCGCCTGATTGACCAGGTCCGGCGCGAGACCGTCCGCGAGCGCGCCGTGCGCGGCGGTCATTGCGCAGGGTCCGCAATCCTCTTCGAGCGTCGCGCCGATACGTGCCAGGTGAAAGATATCCGGGTTGGCCGCATGTCGGTGCATTGCCGCGGGCATCAGGTGCATGAACTTTTCCAGCGCGTGCCCTGGGGCCGAAGCGATCGCGCGCATAAAATCGCTCTCCCCGGGCTCCAGCTTTTCGAGCAGGGACAGAAATACTCTCTTGGGTATCCCAGCCGGCGTGATACGACGGCGCACACCGAGGATGGTGAGGGCCACGAAAACCAACAGCGGAGGACCGAGAACTCCGGGTACGTCCGAGAGAAAGCGATCGACGGTGCTCATGCTGGCAGCCAGTTCATAGATATGAAATAAGCCGTGGGCGGCCAGCCATAGAGAGCCGGCAACCAGTGCCAGCCAACGGCCGGCCGGATACCACGCCCCGTAGACGAGAAGGGTGCCGCAACAGATGTACGCCAATCCAATGTCAGCGATGAAATGCATGTTCGCAGGTCCAGTCGCTGGAACCGTCGGGATCGCCCAATACCAATTCATGGGTGCACTGAGCATGAACGCTCCATTGCCCAGACAGAACAACGCGACGAGCCAGATCAGTGCGCCGGCGATATAGTCCGGTGCTGCGGATTTTCCCATCGAAGATCTCCGTTTCGGATCGAGAGTTTTTGTAGCGCCCATTCTGTCATGATTCTCTGAGCATGTTCGCTGTGCACTTGAGGCCGCCATGATCAATCGTCGACAACTCATCGGGGGCGCGGCAGCCGCGGCCATCGTTTCACCCTGGTATTCATCGCGCGCCGCTGCGAGCGGCGTGTACCCTCGAGACCGCTACGACCGAGCCGTGGTGATCGACGCGCTTGGAGGTCTGGGCGAATTCAATCCCGACGCGCCGGATGATGCGCCGCTATCGGCGCGCGGGCTTAATGACGCGCGCGAGTCCGGCGTGACGCTGATCAACTTCACCGTCAACGAACCCGGCAACGGCCCCAACAAATTCATGGCCGCGGTGAAAACCATCGCGGATCTCGAACACGAGCTTTCCCTTCACCCCGACGCACTCATGAAAGTGGTCCGCGGCCGGGACATTCAAACCGCCAAGGCCGGCAAACGCCTCGGGATCGTCTACGGCTGCCAGGATACGACCATGCTCGAGGCGGACCTCAAGAATTTGAAGGTGTTCGCGGATCTAGGCGTGCGTATCGTTCAGCCCACCTACAACGTGCGCAACATCATGGGAGACGGCTGCATCGAAAAGGCGGACGGCGGCCTGAGCAAAATGGGTTACGATTTCATCGCGGAGATGAACCGGCTGAGCTTGCTGCTCGATTTAAGCCATGCCGGACCTCGCACCATCGCCGAAGGCATCGCCGCGTCGAAGTCGCCGATGGCCATCACGCATACCGGTTGCCGCGCGCTGGCAGACCTGCCGCGCAACACCCGCGATTCCGAACTGAAGGCGCTGGCGGATAGAGGCGGCGTGGCGGGAATGTACTTCATGCCGTTTCTGCGGGAAACCGGGCAGCCGCATGCGGCAGACCTGATCCGCCATATCGAACATGCCGTGAACGTCTGCGGCGAAGATCATGTCGGCTTGGGCACCGACGGATCGCTCTCTGGCGTGCCGATGACCGATGCCTATCTCGCGTTTTTCAAAAAAGAAGTGGAAGCCCGGGCGAAGGCGGGCTACGGGGCGCCGGGCGAGAGCGCTGACGTGCTAACCGTGGTGCCGGAGTACAACGAGCCGCTGCGCTTTTATAAATTGGCGAACGACCTGACGGCTCGGGGCTGGCCCGACAGCCGCATCGACAAGCTCCTGGGCGCAAACTTTGCGCGCCTGTTTGCCCAAGTTTGGGATGCTTCGCAGAAATGAGAATCCTCAGCTGATCGCGTAGACATTTCCGTCGGTGCTGCCGAAATAGATCATGTCGCGATCGATGACGGGCGAGGACAAAACGGCGCCGATGCTCAGCATCTTATGTACGCCGATGACCATGTCGTCATAGAAGTTATCGCCGAATGCGTCCGCATAGTTCGGAGCCCCGTCTTTTTGGGTTAGCGCCGCTGCATTGGCCTTTGCGCCGTCCGTGCTGAAGATCCATGCGGCGGCGTGCTTATCGAGGTCGATCGCCATCAACGTGCCGGCGTTCGATCCGATGTAAAGATTCCGGCCGGCAATGGCGGGCGATGAAAACATGGGCCACTTATGAAAACTGAGCGAATACTTGAGCACGCCCGATTTCGCATCAACCGCCTGAAATAGTCCGGAATCCGAAGTAGCGAAGTAGAGCGTGCCGTCCTTGGCAATCGGAGTGGAAATCACCCAGGACCCCTTGTTCGAGTAGACCCATTTTTTAGCGCCGGTAAGCGCATCGAGTGCGTACAGATTCGAGTCACGGCAACCGAAGTACACGATACCGCCGGCGATCATCGCCGAGGACTGGATGCCGACCTGATTCGCGATATTGTGATCCTCGCCGGTCTTGAAGCGCCAACGCGGTTGTCCGGTCTTGGCATCCAGCGCGTAAAAATAGGAATCCCAGCTGCCGACATAAAGAATGCCGTTCGCGACCGCGGGCGATGCATGCACCACGTCGCCGGTGTGGAATTTCCAGCGCAGGGTGCCGGCGGCGGCATCCAGCGCATAGACA
Source organism: Steroidobacteraceae bacterium (assembly GCA_036493935.1). Classification (GTDB taxonomy): domain Bacteria; phylum Pseudomonadota; class Gammaproteobacteria; order Steroidobacterales; family Steroidobacteraceae; genus Bog-1198. The sequence continues at coordinate 291,690 of DASXOY010000033.1, forward strand.
TTGCCGTCGCCGCTGCCGATATACACGGTGTCATCGACGATGGTTGGCGATGACAAATAGAAATCGAACGGATCCGGCATCGATTCGCCGGCAGGATCAGAGCCGTGCAGATGCTTGCCTGTGAAGCGCCGCTCGCCCTCGGATGCAAATTTCCAGCGCTGCTCGCCGCTCTTGGCATCGAGAGAATAAATGTTTCCGTCATAGCTGCCGAAATACACATGGCCTTGATAGACCGCGGGGGATGAGGTGACTTTGCTGCCCGTCTTGAACTTCCAGCGCTGCGAACCGTCCGCGATATTGACCGCATACAAGAAATGATCGTCGCTGCCGAAATAAGCGGTACCGTCGCTCACCGCAGGGGTCGAGATGACGGCGCCACCGGTCTTGAACTTCCACTTGATCCCATGCAGCTGCGGCACCCCGGATTGCGCGTAGATGCCGCTGTGCACGGCGTCGGCTCGAAACGATGCGATGGTTTGCGCGGCAGCCGGAAGGGAAAAGCAGGCGCAGAGGAGCGCGGCCGGAAGGTATTTCATAGGATCCCCATTCGATGGCGGTGAATCACACCCGCCTCATCATACTCGGTGCTGGTTTCTGGGCAATCACGGCAATTAATTGAATTCTAGTTTGTGCCGGCTCCCGCGAAACTATTGCCACGCGACGGACTTCTCGATCGCCGCGCAACACACCCAATAGGAGTCTTCATGAACAGCTTTACCATTACGGCCGTCGGCAACCTCGCGACGGACCCTGAACTCGCCGTCAAAAGCGGAACGACCTATACACGGATTTGCCTGGTCGGCAACGACTATGCCGGCAAGGACGAGCACGGCGATGCTCGCGAGGCCACTACCAGCGTCTATTTCGTTGCCTTCGACAACCTTGGCGAGGCGATCGCCAAGAACGCGCGCAAGGGGGATCAGCTCATCCTCCAAGCCCAGATCCGCGCCAACATCTGGACCGACAAAGAAGGCGAGAAGCATTACGACTATTCCAACGTCGTTCAGACCTTTCGTTTCGGCGCTCCCGGCAGGGCGAAACGCGAAGAGTTGGCCGCCCGGCGCAGTGAAAACGAGATGGACGCACTGGAGACGGAGATCTAGAGATGCGCCATCTCGCATGGATTCCCTTGCTGGCTGTCATGATCGTTGCTCCCGAGCTGGCGCTGGCGCAGGCCTCGCCTTTTCTGTCTGGAGCAAGTGCGTTGCAGTCAAATATTCTCGCTTGGCTGACGCCAGTCGCAATAATTTTGGTCATGGTGCTCGGCGGCATGGCCATGGCAAACCGGCTTTCGTGGGGCTGGTGTCTGGGCGCCGTCATTGGAATCTGTATCGGCTTCGGTGCTCCGCAAATTGTCACGTGGGTTCGCGGGATGTTCGGGGTTTAAGGCGATGAGACAACTCAACGCTGGAGTTACCGCCGATCCGCTCTTCGTGGGCGCGACCCGGCCCTCGATGCGATGGGGGGTGACGTATTCGGCGCTGCTTTTCAATATGGTGTTCACTCTGGAGGCGTTTCTTCTCACAAAGAACCTATTGATCTTGCTGCTGTGTGCGCCGATCCACGGCGTTTGCATGTTGTTGTGCGGCCGGGACGCGCGTTTCTTCGATCTGGTGCTGCTCTGGGGCCGAACCCGATTGCCCGCATTGTTTGCGAATCTTCGCCTCTGGAAGGCGAGCAGCTATTGTCCATTGGCGATCGATCTGCCGAACCGCCGCGGCCGGCGGACGAGGCGGTGCGAGTGATGACCACCTTGACGCGGCCCGCTGTCTTGCAGCGGGAAATCAGCACTGCGGAACGTATCCCGTACGCGGCGCACGTCGCGCCGTCGATCGTGCGCATGGCATCCGGCGACTACGTGCAAGCGTTTAGGCTCGGCGGGGCCAGCTTTGAGAGTAGCGATGATGATGAACTCAACGGCTGGCACGAGCGCCTAAATGTGCTGTGGCGAAATATCGCGAGTCCCAACGTGGCGCTCTGGACTCATATCATCCGCCATCGCGCGCGAATCGAACCGGCGCCGCAAGCCGGCCAAGTCGGTGCCTTTTTCGCCGACGGTCTGCACCATAAATACCATCATCGTCTTGCCAATGAGACGCTGATGCTCAATGAAATCTATCTCGCGACGGTGCATCGCCCGACTTCGGGCGTGGCGACTGGGCTGGTGTCGAAGGCGTTGGTAAGGACAAAGCGAGCCGGATCGAGCCTGACGCTGATGGATGCGCTCGATGCCTGTGAAAAGCTGTCTCAGGTCTTGCTAGCTTCCCTGGCCCGCTACGATCCCGAGCCGCTTGGCGTCTACCGCGCGGGCAAGCTCACTTGCTCCTCTTTGCTCGAGTATCTGGGGCTTCTGATCAACGGCGAGTGGCAGCGCATGCCATTGCCCAGTGGGCCGTTGAATCGAGCGCTGGCGACATCGCGCCTCCTGTTCGGCACCGAGGCCATCGAATACCGCTTGCCCAGCGGCACTCGGGTTGCGGGAATGCTGGGCATTAAAGAGTATCCGACGCCCAGCTCTGTCGGGATGTACAACCGCCTGCTGTCCGCGCCCTTCGCGTTCGTTGCGACGCAGTCCTTTTCGTTTCTTGCGAAGTCCTCCGGTCAATCGCTCCTGCAACGGCAATTCAACCGCATGTCGAATGCCGGCGACTTCGCCTTATCACAGGCGGCGGAACTCAAGGACGCATTGGATGCATTGACAAGCAACGAGTTTGTGATGGGGGAGCATCACTTCTCCCTGCAGGTGATCGCCGATGTTGCGGAAGGTGACGCGGGCGATGCGGGTCTTCGGCTTAAGGCCCTCAATGACTCCATTGCACTGGCACGCACTTGCCTCGCCGACACCGGCATGTTGGTGGCGCGAGAGGACCTGGCGCTGGAAGCCGCTTTCTGGGCGCAGCTACCGGGTAATTTCCCCGTGCGACCGCGCAAAGCTCCGATCACGTCGCGAAATTTTGCCGCCATGGCGCCATTTCATAATTACCCACTCGGCCGCGCGCACGGGAATCATTGGGGCGATGCGCTGGGCATGTTCATTAGCAGCGCGCGTTCGCCTTACTTTTTCTCACTGCACGCCAGCGACCCGTTTGATCCCGACGGCGGCAGCCGCAAGGATACGGGTCACACCTTGGTCTGCGGACCGACCGGGTCCGGGAAGACGGTGTTCATCGGCTTCCTCATTGCCATGCTGAGCCGCCAGGGCGCCACCCAAGTTATCTTCGACAAAGATTGCGGCCTCGAGATTCTGGTACGCGCATTGGGCGGCGACTACTTGCCTCTCAAGAACGGCCATCCCACAGGGTTCAATCCCCTGCAGCTGCCGGTCACGCCGGCGAATGTAGAATTCCTCAAAGTCTGGTTGCGCGAACTGGCTTGGGGCGAGGCGGCTTCTGCACCGTCGGACGCGCGTGCGGTACGCCAGAGTGCCGATATGGACCAAGCGCTGCGAGGAACCTTGATGCTTGAACCGGCAGCGCGCCGGTTGTCGCGTCTGGTGGAGTTTCTCGACCGCACCGATCCTGAGGGTTTGCATGCGAGGTTAGCGCGCTGGTGCGAATCGCATGGCGGCGATTACGCCTGGGTATTCGACAATCCGCGCGATCAAGTGGTCTCGAGGCTATCCGGCGCTGCGCTGATCGGTTTCGACGTGACGGAATTCCTAGATCATCGCCTAACCCGTTCGCCCATCACACTTTATTTGTTCCACTTGGTGCGCCAGCTGCTCGACGGCCGCCGTTTCGTCTGTTGGATGGACGAGTTTTGGCGATTGCTCGCCGACCGGGCCTTCGAGAACTTCGCCAAGGACGGCCCGAAGACTTGGAGAAAGCTCAATGCGGTGATGTGTCTGGCGACGCAAAGCCCGAGCGACGTGCTCGACAGCCCGATTTGCCGCACCCTGGTGGAACAAACGCCCACCAAGGTTTTTTTTCCAAATGCCGACGCCGATCTAACCGAGTACACGCAAGGCTTCGGACTCACCGAGCGGGAGTTTCGACTGGTCAAGGATCAGCTGGAGCCGGGCTCGCGGATGTTTCTAATCAAGCAATCCCATCACAGCGTAGTGTGCCAGCTCGATCTGAAAGGTTTCGAAGCGGAGCTGGCCGTGATATCCGGCCGCGCTCATCAACTTCAGCGCATGCACCGGATCATTTCCGCGGTTGGCGCGGATCCCAAGGCATGGCTGCCGCCGTTTTTGGCCGAACACACAAAATGAAAGGAGACAGCGATGCGGATTTTAAAAATTCAATGGATAGCGGCTTGCCTCATTGCCTGCTGCACCGCCGCGCCCGCGGCTCATGCTCAATGGGCGGTCATCGACGCGCCGGCAATCGTGCAGTTGATCCAGGAAGTGCAGACCATGGCGCAGCAGCTGGCTACGGCCAAAGATCAGCTTCTACAGGCGAAACAGGCCCTGCAAACCATGAGCGGCGACCGCGGCATGGAGCAACTCCTCAGTGGAACGAACCGCAATTATTTGCCGTCCGACTGGTCGCAGGTTACCGGCGCACTGCAGGGCTCGAGCAGTTACGCTCTTCTCTCCTCCGACGTTAAGTCGCTGATTTCCGCCAATACCATCTTGTCGCCGCAGCGTCTCGCAAGTCTGTCGCCCGGCGGGCAACAACAGATTCAAGCGGTTCGACAGTGGAGCGCCATGCAGCAGGCGCTATCGCATCAAGCACTGGCTAATGTCAGCAATCGATTCGCGTCGCTGCAAAACCTGATCGCGGCCATTCCAACGGCAACGGACCAGAAGGGAATATTGGATTTACAGGCAAGGATCAACGCGGAGCTCGGCATGCTGCAGAACGAGCAGACCAAGCTGCAGCTTCTCAATCAGTCGACGGAAGCGCAGGCATCGGCTTTGCGCCAGCAAGCCTGGGAGCAGGTCATTGAGGGGCACGGCAGCTTTAATTCGCGCTTTCAGCCGGCTCCGTAGCGCTCATGGGATTCTTCGCTACATTTTGGTCATGGCTGAACGCCCAGCTTACCGCCTACATCGGCGACAACACTTCACGGCTGGCTGCCGTGCTGGAACCGGCCGTGCTCACGCTAGCGACGATTTATGTGATGGCCTGGGGCTATTTGCATCTCACGGGAAAAATCACCGAACCATTCGAAGTGGGCCTGAAACGCATCGCGTTACTGGCGCTGATCCTTGGGGTGGGTCTGCGCCTCTGGCTCTATAACACCGTGATTGTCGACACTTTCTACAACGCTCCGGCTCAACTCGCGGCCGCCATGGTGGGTGCGGCTGATCCGGTGGGCACCATCGATGCCATCTGGGACAGCGGTGGAACCGTCGCAGGCAATCTCTGGGACAAGGCCGGCGTGTGGAGGGGAGATTTCGGGTTCTATCTTGCGGGCGCGGTGGTCTGGTGCTTGATCGGCGTGCTGTGCGTGTACTCGATGTTTCTGATTGCACTGTCGAGCATCGCGCTCGCCGTGCTGCTGGCGCTGGGGCCGCTGTTCATTGCGCTGCTGTTCTTCGACGGCACACGCCGATTTTTCAGCGCTTGGATTGCCCAGCTCGCTAACTACGGACTCATAACCGTGCTCACAGTCATGGTCGCCGCGCTGCTCTTGCGGATCGTCCAATCCTACGCGGCGCAAACAGCAGCCCGGGGAACCGCGATTTTGACCGTAGACGCCTTGAACATGATGCTCGTCGCGCTGTTGGTGTTCCTGGTGCTGCGCCAGGTCATGCCGATCGCGTCAGGACTGGCGGGCGGCGCTGCGCTCAATTCTTTCGGCCTTACCAGCCGCGGACTCTCCTGGGCCGCGCGCGGTACAACCGCCATGGCGAAACCTGCCGCCCGTTACGCTGCACCCCCACTCGCGCGGACCATGGGCGCCGTGGTTTCAGGCACGGGCCGCGCCGTGCGCGAGACGCTGGCCCGCAACTGGCGTCGCCGCGCATGAACGCAACTCACATTCAAGGAAGCATATGCGCCTGATTCTTTATCTGTCATTCGTGCTCGGCGCCAGCGCCTGCTCCACACCGAACGTGCGCTGCGACAAGCATCTTCAGCCGATCAATGCGCCGGCGCCCAAATCTTTGGCGGCAGTGGCTGGAAAGTCGCCGTGACGACCGCTGTCGACTGCAAGGACTACTTCAGCGCGGCCGAGTCCTGGGACGCCGATCGCGTAGCGCAGTTCCAACGCAGCACTCGAGTTGCATGGTGGGTGGCGGGTGCCGGGTGGTTGTGCGCCGTCGCGAGCTCAATCGCCGTGCTGCTGCTCATGCCGTTGAAGCAAGTGATTCCTTACCTGGTGCGAGTCGATGGCAGCACCGGCATCGTCGATGTGGTCCCGGTGTTTGTCGGTCATGCCACGCCGGAGGAGGCGGTGACACGATATTTTCTGAGCCACTACGTCAGTGTCTGCGAGCGTTTCAATTTCTCCACCGCCGAGAGCGACTATGAGGAATGCGGAGCATTTCATTCCCCGCAGCGAAATCAGGCTTGGTATGCTTTGTGGACTGCCACCAATCCGAACTCGCCCTTGAATGTCCACAAGGACGGCAGCAGCGTGCGCGTGCAGGTCAATTCGGTCAGTTTCTTCACGCGTGCCAGCGGATTGTCCGATCTGGCTCAAGTCAGGTATCTCAAAGCGGCACGCCAAGGTCCGGGTGCCGAAGAGTCGTTCAGCCACTGGGTCGCGACCGTTCAATATGTCTATGGCGAAGCGGCCAAGGAGCCGAAGACGCGCCGCTGGAATCCGCTGGGATTCAAGATCGTCGATTTCCGAACCGAGCCTGAAGTCATCAGTGAGGTCGCCCGATGAGCGCGCGGCGACGCAACGTGGTATGCGTGCTGTGGACGGTCCCGCTGGCGGCGGCGCTTCTGAGCCACGGTGCGCAATCGGAAACCATTCCGACACCGGGCGATGTAGATGGCCGCATTCGGTCCGCCGCCTACGAGAGTGCCGAAGTCTACAAGCTACGCGGCTTCGTCGGCTATCAAATCGATTTGGAGTTCGAGCCGGGCGAGACATTCGTGGGCCTGGGCGCCGGAGACATCGAGGGGCTGGCGTTCGTCGGACAGGAAAATCATTTGTTCCTGAAACCCAAAGCCGCCAAGGTCGCGACCAATATCACCGTGCTCACGACGCGCAGGCACTACCACATTGACTATAGCGCTGTCGCGCAGCGGCCAAGCGAAGGCGACCCGATTTATTCGGTGCGTTTTATCTATCCACAGTTGCCCGCGAAGACAGCCGCCGACGTTGCTGGAAAGATTCTGGATTCGCAGCTCGGAACGGCCTCGAGTCATCGGCCGCAGAACATCGACTACTGGTATTGCGGGGAACCGACCTTAAGGCCCGTGGCAGCATCCGATGACGGCGTGCACACACGCCTGACGTTCGCGGCGAATGCAGATTTGCCGGCGATCTTCGTACGCAACGACGATGACAGCGAATCATTGCTGAATTTCAGTGTCGATGCCGGTGACATCGTCATTCATCGCGTGGCGCGGCGTTTCGTTCTCCGGCGCGGGAAACTTACTGGGTGCGTCGTGAACGGCGCATACGCCGGTGGCGGCAAGCGCTTGGAATCGGGCACGGTCGCGCCGGAAGTCGAGCGCCGGGTGCAAGGAGGCGTGCCATGAAGGAGCCGGAACCGGAAGCCGCGGAGGTGCGCGGCGAACGCGGCAGAGCGACGCTGGCCCAGGCGCCGTCCATGCAATCGCGCGTCAGCAATATTCTCGCCATTGGTTTGATGAGCGTTCTCGGTCTTGGAATGCTTTCCTGGTACTACGCCAATGCCATGAATCGTCAAGGTCATGCGCGCCAAAGCGCTCAGGTGCTGTCGGCGAAGCGCGCGCAGGGCGAGATGCCCTTGCCCAGTCTCGGGCGGATTGATCCGCCGACGGTGGATCGGCCGGGCGTTGCCAAGGATCCAGTGCCGCAAGCCATTGCGTTGGAGCCGATCCCTCTTCGCGAGGTTCCGCTCGCAGCAGCACCCGTATCGGCCGTGTATGGCTCGCCGCCGGCAAAGACCCCGGGGGAGCTTGCGCTCGAACGTCAGTTGTCCGGCGCCGTGTTCTCAGCGCAGAGCTCGCTGCCCATTGCGGCCGGAGGCTCGCTGCCGACATCGGCCGTTCCCGGTCCACAGGAACCCGGCGAGCTCGGCTTGCTGCTGCGGCCGAGCGTAACCACGGCGGTACATGCGCAGGTGTTGCCGACTCAGCGATTGCTGCTGCCCAAGGGGGCATTTCTCGATTGCACGTTGGAGACGGCAATCGATTCGACGCTGCCCGGCATGACCACGTGCGTCATGGCCACCGATACATTCGGCGCGGACGGAGCCGTGGTGCTGCTGGAGCGGGGCACAAAGCTGGTGGGAGAGACACGCGGACAAGTGCAGCAAGGCTCTGCGAGGGTTTTCGTGCTGTGGAACGAGGCGCGCACACCGAGCGGCGTCATCGTGCCGCTGGCATCGCCCGGCGCGGATGAATTGGGCCGTGCCGGCCTTCCCGGAACGGTGGACCGCCATTTCTGGGAACGTTTCGGCGCCGCAATGCTGGTCTCAGTGATCGACGGCGCCATTCAGGCAGCCGTTCAGTCGAGCCGCGGCAGCAGCGGCACCGTGATCGTAAACCCTTCGGCCACGCAGGATGTCATGACGGAAGTGTTGAAGGGCACGATCAACATCCCGCCGACCGTGCTTAAGCATCAGGGCGACCGGATTCAAGTGTTGGTCGCGCGCGATCTGGATTTCAGGTCCGTCTATGAACTCAAGTCCTCCGACTCCGGCCGTTAGCGCGAACGTGGAAGTCTCCGCGCTTGCCCTGACGCTGCGAGCTTTGCGTCCATATCTCGGCAACGATGTAATGGAGCTGTGCATCAATAGGCCGCACGAGGCGTTTCTGGAAACACCGTGCGGCTGGCGCCGGGAGGAACTGCCGTTCGCGGATTTCGATTGGTGCCATCGCTTGGCGAAGCTGATCGCAAATTCCACCCAGCAGCGCATCGACTCGGTCTCGCCGCTCTTGTCGGCGTCGCTGCCCACTGGAGAGCGCGTACAGATCGTCATTCCGCCGGCGACCAGCGCCGGATGCGTGGCAATCGCCATACGGCGGCCGGCAGCGCACGTGTGGAGCATCGAGGAGTTGGCCGTCCGCGGCATTTTCCGGCGCGCCAAACCGGCCGACCGAAGGCTCGATGCGACAGAGCAGGAACTCAAGCGTCTGTTGGCCGGCTCGGACTTCGAAGCGTTCATGTGCCTCGCCGTTCGCAGCCGCAAGAACATCGTGGTTTCGGGACCGACCGGATCGGGCAAAACCACGTGGACCAAGGCGCTGATTCGGGAAATCCCGAGCGACGAACGTCTGGTGACCATCGAGGATGCGCAAGAATTGGTGCTGGACCGGCATCCGAATCATGTGCGGCTGTTCTACTCCAAGGACGATCAGGGCGCGGCGCGCGTCACGCCAAAGCAGCTGTTGGAATCTTGCCTGCGAATGAAGCCCGACAGGATCCTGCTGGCCGAATTGCGTGCCGAAGAGGCATTCGACTATTTGCGCAATGTAAATTCCGGACATCCCGGCTCGATCACTAGCGTGCATGCCACGAGCGCCGAACTCGCATTCGAGCAACTGGTGCTGCTCGTGAAGCAAAATCCGGGCGGCCGGGAATTGGCGCGCAGCGACATCAAGAGCTTGCTCTACCTGCTCGTCGACATCGTCATTCAGTTCGGCGTCGAGCGCCACGAACGATTTATCAAGGAAATTTGGTTCGAGCCGGAGCGCAAGCGCGGATGATGGACGCGTTGCACGGCTGGTCGGGTCTCGCCATCGGCTACGCGGCCGTGCAAGCGCCGATGATCGTCGGCCTGGCCAAAGCGCGAGCAACGTTTTCTCAATACGTCTCGTCTCCGCTCGTCGCGCTGCCTTTGACAGCCATTGCGGCAGCCGGCTCGGCCATGTTCGCCTCGCATGCCGTCATCCAGATGGCCGTTGCCGCGGCCGCGGGCGCCGCCCTCGGCTATACGGGCGGCCGCGTGATCGCCAACGACGCCGCAAGCAACAGGATCCATCAGCGAGGTTCGCAGGTTGAAGAGCGGATGCCACGCCAGGCATCGTTTTCGAAACAGGCTGCCAGAGAGGCGGCAATCACGCTTGCCGGCGTCGCGATTCCGGCGCTGGATGAGGCCAAACATTTTAAGCTGATCGGCACTACCGGCACGGGCAAGAGTACGGCGGTACAGGAAATTATGAGCAGCGCTTTGGCACGCGGCGATCGCGCAGTCATCGCTGATCCGGATGGCGGATATCTGCGCCGCTTCTACCAAAAAGATCGGGGCGACGTCATTCTCAATCCCTTCGACGAGCGCTCGGTGAAATGGGACATGTTTGCCGAGGTCAGGAATACCTACGACGTGGAGCAACTCGCCCGGTCGCTGATACCCGATCATGAAGGCGCAGACCGTAGCTGGCGCGGCTACGCAAGAACATTTTTCACGGCCGTCACTCGCCAAGCGCGCGAAGGGGGCGTGTCGGATGTAGGCGAGCTGTATCGGTTGCTGGTGATAGCTGATGCCGGCGAATTGCGCCATCTTGTGCGGGGCACCCCCGCGCAGCCGTTCTTGGAGGAGCACAACAGCCGCATGTTCGACTCGATCCGGTCGGTGACGAGCTCGGCGGTAGGCGCGCTCGACTACATTTCGCAGCAGAAGTCACCGCAATTCTCGATCCGCGATTGGGTCGACGATCAGAAGCCCGGCGTGCTGTTTATTCCCTACAAGGCCGGGCAAATCGCCGCGCTGGGGTCGACCATTTCCGCCTGGATGCGGCTCGCAATTTTCGAAACCATGGATCATGGCGAGGAGAACGCGCGCCTGTGGTTCGTGGTGGATGAGCTAGATGCATTGGGACAAATCGACGGCCTGAAAGATGCGCTCGCTCGCTTACGAAAATTTAATGGCAGATGTATCTTAGGTTTCCAATCGATTGCGCAAGTCTCGTCGACGTACGGCCAGGGCGCGGCACACACCATCGTAGAGAATTGCGCCAACACGTTGATCTTGCGCTGCTCCTCGAGCGAGGGCGGCGGCACTGCTCGATTCGCATCGCAGCTCATCGGCGAGCGCGAAGTCTTGCGCACCACTGAATCGAGCAGCCGGCGTTTCACTGAGATGTTCGGCTCGGTATCCCGGACTCAGCACTTCGGCATCGAATCGGCAGTGCTCGCTTCCCAGGTTGAGCAGTTGCCTGATTTAACGGGCTACTTGAAATATGCATCGGATCCGACCTGGGCGCGGGTGCGGCTGGACGCGAGGAACGCATGGCGGGACGCCAAGATGGCTGCACGTTCGGCGGATGCACAGACGCATCGCTCCTTGGGGGCGAGTCATGAGTGAGCGCGCCGTCGCGCTCGACGATGCAACGCTTAAATTAGGCCTGCTGATGGAGAGCGCGCAATCCCACCAGAAACTGGCGGAAGGGCAGCTCGAGCGCTTGCGGATTCATACTCAAGATCTTGACGGCGTGGTGCGCGATGAAATTCGACGCACGCTGGTTGAGGAGCTGCGAATGTTGAGCGCGGAGGTGGCTCGTGCTACTCGCGCATTGCAGAAAATGCGGGGCGGCCATGCGGTGCGCGGCGCGGTTTGGAGTCTGGCGGCGGCGACGCTGTGCACGGCAGCTCCGATTGCCGTCGCCCGCTGGGTGTTGCCTTCCGCCGCGGACGTAGCGGCGCTGAGTGCACATCGTGACGAGCTCACAGCCAACCTGCACAAGCTCGAACAGCAAGGCGGCCGCATCGATTGGCGGCATTGCGGTGAATCGAAGCGTCTCTGTGTTCGAGTGGATCGCAAAGCGCCGGCTTACGGCGACCGAGGCGACTACTACGTGATCGAGGGTTATTGATGCCATGAATCTGGTGGAATTGACCGCTGCTTTGACGATTGCCGTCGTGGCGTGTGCGAAATTGATCGTCCGGGGGATGCGCGCTGGGGCGCGCGAGACGCACAAGCGCGGCGTCTTGATCGAAGATGGAGCTCGGCGGCGGCGCCGAGTCGGGCGCAAGTTGGCGACGGCAGAATTGCTGCTCGCGGGCGTTGCCGTCCCGTCAGGCGATGAGTCAAAGCATTTCAAGGTGATCGGCACTACCGGCACCGGCAAGTCCACGGCCATTCGCGAGCTGCTGGGCGCGGCGATCGCTCGCGGCGATCGCGCGGTATTCGCCGACCCCGACGCTGGGTATCTTGAGTGCTTCTATGATCGCTATCGCGGCGACATCGTTCTAAACCCGTTCGAGCCGGAGTCCGCGCGGTGGGATGTGTTCGCGGAGATCAAGAACAGTTTCGATATCGAACAGCTGGCGCGCGGCCTGATCCCGGATTGCGGTGATGCCGCGGCCAGCGAGTGGCGCGGCTACGCGCGCACGTTTCTGGCCGCCATATTGCGCCATTGTTGTTTCTCTACTCGTGAAGCCGTCGATTTCTGGCGCTTGAGCATGGTCGCGCCGGCGGAAGAACTACGGCCGATCGTCGCAGGCACGCCCGCACAGCCCTTTCTCGATCCTGACAATGCCAGGATGTTCGGATCCATCCGCTCAGTGATGGGTTCGGCCATCGCAGCGTTTGAGTACATTGAGCGCCAGCGCGCAGCGCCTTTTTCGATACGCGAGTGGATACGGAACCGAACCTACTCCAATCTGCTTTTCATTCCCTACCGTGCCGGCCAGATCGCCGCCTTACGATCCATGATCGCCACTTGGATGCATCTCGCGATCTTCGAGGCGATGAACCAACCGCAATATGTGAACCAAAAGCTATGGTTCGTCATCGACGAACTGGATGCGCTGGGCGCCATCGACGGACTGAAGGACGCCCTTGCTCGATTGCGAAAGTTTGGGTGCTGTTGCGTATTGGGCTTCCAGTCGATCTCGCAAATTTCCGCCATTTATGGTCAAGGCGACGGAAACACAATCGTGGAAAACTGCAGCAACACGCTGATTCTGCGCTGTTCGGGAAGCGAGCACGGCGGTACCTCGCAATTTGCCTCGCGCCTGATCGGCGAGCGTGAAGTGCTCAGGCGCCAAGTATCGAGCGGCAAAGACCGCGAGAGCGGGTTTTCAAGCCGTGGCTCGCGGCACTCCCGCAGCGTTAGCGAACAGCATGTTACCGAAACCGCCGTCATGGCCTCGGAATTGGAACAGCTGCCGGATCTTTGCGGCTACCTCAAGGGCGCCTCATCGCGAATGTGGCTCAAGGTGGACTTCGGGAGGCGATAGATATGCACATACCAGAAGCCAACGTCCGCTCTCCCAGCTATTACATTGCGCAGAAGCAGGTGCAATGCGCGCGTTGCGGCCAGCGGGGCCGTGTCGTTGCGCTGGCGCTGCCGCCGAATCACGAAATGCTGGTGGACGGCAGATGGCAGACAGCCGGCGCGAATGCCTTCCTGTTCTATGTCGCAGATCTGCCGAGGGCGGTAAGCCGGCGCCTCATTGCACTATCGCCGGGTTTTGGCTTGGCGCGCGGCGAGGGGCAGCTCGATTCTTACTGGGCGAATCACTGCAAACACTGCCACCGCATTTTCAGCGATGACGAGCTGCATTGTGAACCAGGCGGGTTCATGCCGACGCAGGCCGAGGAGGCCGAATCGATTCAACTCTCGCACGTGCGCCAAGGTTTCAGCGCGATCGCAGCCGGTTATGCACTCGATCCGGAATTCTTCGGGCTCATAAAGAAGGGTTAGTGGGCGCATGGCCGTCTACTTTCTCAACTTGAGAACTTTCGGACGCGGAGCAGGGAGCAGCGCGGTCAGCGCCGCCGCCTATCGGGCCGGAGAACGCATTCGGGACGAGCGTACCGGCAGGACCTACGATCATTCCGCGCGCCGCGATGTACTCCACAAGGAAATCCTGCTGCCGAGCGAATTCGCCGCGGACGACCTGTCTTGGGCCAGGGAACGCAGCGCGTTATGGAATTCCGCAGAAGAGGCCGAGGTTCGCAAAGATGCGAGGGTCGCCCGCGAGTATCTGGTGGCGTTGCCGGCGGAATTATCGCCTGAGGACCGCCTGAACTTAGTCGCCGGCTTCTCGCGGGAATTGGTCGAGCGCTATCGCTTTGCCCTCGATGTCGCGATCCATGCACCGAGGGACTATCCGGGCAGCGATCCGCGCAATTTTCACGCACACCTGCTCGCGACCACGCGGGAGGTGACACTTGAGGGCTTGGGGGCCAAAACCGCGCTGGAGTGGAACGATGCGAAACGCCGCGAGGCCGGTCTCGGGCCCGCGATTGGCGAGCTGCTGCACGTTCGCCAAAGCTGGGCGGCGGCTGCCAATGCCGCGCTCGAGCAGGCACATGTCGCAGCGCGGATAGATCACCGAACCCTTCAGGCACAAGGCATCGACCGCGAGCCGCAGCCGCACATACCGCGCGCGGCATTTGAAATGGAGCGGCATGGCTATCGCAGCATCGTGGCGGAGCGCATTCGCGCAGAGCATCAGGCGAGAGTCGAGGCGCGCCTGCAGCGAACGGCACAGCCGGCGAAAGCAGCGCAAGCAAAAAATCACAAAGAGATTCAATCGGATTCCGTGCGGACCTGGCTTGAGTACCGCAAGGCACTGACCGAAGGGGCGGCGGCGCCCGATCCGCCGGAGCGCAAGCGAGACAACGGCCATTCGCTGTGATAGCGGCACTCACCTTCGCCTCTTGCTATGTCTATTCGCCCGCCGGCAAGGGCCTGGTCTGCCAGCGTTCGCGCCTGTTGCGCGCGCTGTTGAAGGAATGCGATGCGCGCTTCATGACCAAGTACGCCGTGCGGGTCCGAGAGCAGGCACGGCTGCCCGCGCGACTCGGCGGTTTCTTTCTCGCCGACGACGTCTTGGTGCCCGTGCCCGGAAGCGTACCGAAGACGCGTGGGACCTGGGTGGCGGCGGCGCTGGCGCAGGCCCTGGTGCAGCAGGGCCTGGGATCCATGACCTGGCCTGGACTGCATCGGATCCGCGCAGTGCGCAAATCGGCGACGGCCGCCCAAGGAGCACGCCCCAGCGTCGCTTCGCACTACGATTCATTTCAAGTCGATCCACCGGCATTCCACCCCGCCAGCGTGGTGCTAATCGATGATGTCGTGACGAGGGGAAGAACTCTTCTGGCGGCGGCATCGCGCGTGCGCGATGCCATCCCGGGCGTGCAGATCAGGGCTTTCGCGTTGCTGCGAACCATGGGGTTGGCGGGAGGCGTGCATCACCTGCTGGAACCGTGCAGGGGGGAGATCATATGGACAGAAGGAGACGCTCGGCGTATTCCATAGATCTTGCGCACCGACGCCAAAACTACGCCGGCCAGCCGACCGCTGCAGAATCTGCGGCAGAGCGAGATCGCCGATCTGTTGAAGCGAGCGTGCGCCGCGGCTGACGGGGCGGCCGGCGCCCACTGCATTCACGAACTCTGGATGCGCGGAGCAATGTCCATTAACATTGAGCGCGCGCTCGAACAGCTGTGGAACTGCGCGGCGGCATCCATTCCGGAGTGGCTGCCGATGCACTATATCGATTGGCTGCCCGCGGTCTATGAAACTTCGCTGCAGTTTCGAGCCTCTGCCAAGGGGCGATCGAACATCTACTTGGTGCTCTTGGACTACAGCGACCGAGACGCCTCATACGGCATTTACGTCGGCATGAGCAAGTACAGTCCGGCGCAGCGATTCGACCAGCACAAGGCCGGCATTCGTGCGGCCGGCAGCGTTTTGAAACGGGGGATCGAAGTCTTGACTGGACCGACCATGCATTTGCAGTACATCAAACGCAGCGAGGCTGCGCGCATCGAAGCGCAACTGGCTGAGGCTCTCGCCGAGGCGGGCCTGCGCGTCAAGGGCGGGCACTGAATGATTCTCATCGGCATGTTCGATTCGCCTTTCGTGCGGCGCGTGGCGGTCAGCATGAATTTTCTGAAGCTCCCCTTTGAGCACCGTAACTGGTCCGTCGGCAAGGATTTCGAGCTGATCCGCCAGTTCAATCCATTGGGCAGGGTACCCGCGCTGGTTCAGGCGGACGGCGACACATTGGTCGAGTCCGCGGCTATATTGGATTTCCTGGACGAGGCCGCGGGCCCTGAACGAGCGCTGCTGCCGCGCTCGGGTGAGTTGCGCCGGGAGGCGCTGCGCGTCATCGCCATTGCCATCGGCGGCGCGGAAAAGGGCGTAACGCAGGTCTATGAAACCGCATTCCGGCCGCCCGAGAAGCGCTACCGGCCCTGGGTGGAGCGCTGCCATAACCAAACCCATGCGGCTCTCGCTGAGCTGGATCGACTGTGCCAGGTGCGCGGTGACAAATGGCTCGTCGGCAATCGCATGACGCAGGCTGATATCACGACGACCTGCGTCTATACTTTTTTGAGCGACGCGTTGGGCATCAATAGAGATTCGCTGGCTTATCCCGCACTGGCTGCGGTCGCCGCGCGTTGCGAAGCGTTGCCGGAATTCAACTCCGTCAAGGCCGATTGGTTCGCGCCAGCCGACTCTTAGGGTTTACAATCGGCGGATGGTCGTCGTCCACCATCTCAACAACTCCCGTTCGCAGAGGGTGTTGTGGCTGCTCGAGGAACTCGGCGTGCCCTATGAGGTTAATCGCTACGAGCGGGACGCGAAGACCATGCTGGCGCCGCCCGCGCTCATGGCGGTGCATCCGCTGGGGAAGTCCCCGGTGATTGCCGATGGCGATGTCACTGTCGCGGAATCCGGCGCGATCATCGAGTACCTGGTGGGAAAATACGGTGACGGCCGATTATTACCGCCCGCAGGCACGGCGCAGCGGTTGCGCTACACCTATTGGCTGCACTATGCAGAAGGCTCGGCGATGACGCCGCTGCTGTTCAAGCTGGTGTTCGACCGAATCGCCGCGAATCCTGCGCCCTGGCCGATCAGCGCGATTTCCCGCCGCATCGCCGCCACCGTGACCAACGCCTTTATCGCACCCAACTTGAAGCGCCATTTGGATTACATCGAAGCCGAACTCGGCACTCACGCGTGGTTTGCCGGGGATCAATTCACAGCGGCAGACGTGCAGATGAGTTTTCCGTTGGAAATTGCAGTGACCCGTGCGGGCTTAAATGCCACGCGCCCGAAATCGATGAGTTTTCTCGACCGCATTCACGCGCGCGACGCCTACAAGCGCGCCTTGGAGCGCGGCGGGAAGTACGACTACTAGCGAATCGCCTGAGAAATGACCGATAAATATAGGGGGAATTGCTATGCGGAAGTATTGCAAGGGAGCGGTGTTGCTGGGCGCTCTATTGTTCATTGCCGGCTGCGGTCAATCGACGCCGCCGCCGCCAAAGGCCAAGCAACCCTCGGCTGCGAGCCAGGCTTGGATCAGACTGTCCAACGCCTTCATCGAAAGCTACATGGAAGCTCAGCCGGCCTTCGCCGTCCAGTCCGGCCGCCACGAATTCGACGGCCAGCTGGCCGATCTCAGCGCCCACGGGATCAAGCGCGAGATCGCGCGCCTGCATGATCAGCACGATCAGCTCGCAGCCGTTGATCCGGCGGGATTGGAGCCGCGCGAGCGATTCGATCGCGAATACTTATTGGCCGTCGTGGACAGAGACCTTTTCTGGATAGAAAAGGCCCAAATCCCGTTCAGCAACCCCGCGTTTTACTTGGGTGAAATCGATCCCGACGTGTATTTGAGCCGCAACTACGCGCCGCTCGACAAGCGCATGAAGGCTTACATCAAGTATGCGCAGGGCATCCCGCGGGTTGTCGCGTCCATCAAGGAAAATCTCAAATCGCCGATGCCGAAGACCTACGTCGAACTGGGAATCGAGGAATTCGGAGGACTCGCGGAATTCTATTCCAAGAATGTCGAGGCGGTATTCGCGTCCGTTTCCGATCCAGATATGCAAAAGCAGCTCAAGGATGCGGACACCGCAGCTGCGCAGGCCATGACCGCTTTGAAGGACACCTTGGCGGCCGAGCGCAAGAGCGCCAACGACAAGTACGCCTACGGTCCCGAGCTGTTTGCGCAAATGGTCAAGCAAACCGAGCAGGTCGACCTACCGGTCGATCAGATCGAGGCTGCGGGGAAGGCCGATCTTGACAGCAACACCGCGGCGCTCAAGGCAGAGTGCAGTACCTACGCGCCGAAGGCATCGTTGGCTCAGTGCGTCGCGAAAATGCAGGCGAACAAGCCGAAGGGCGGCGCGCTCGAGGAAGCGCGCAACCAGCTCAAGATGCTCAAGGACTTCATCGTTCAGAACAATGTAGTCTCGATTCCGACCAAGGACGAAGCGTTGGTGGCGGAAGCACCGGCCTACAATCGCGCCAACTTCGCCTTTATCAATACCGCGGGTCCCTACGACAAAGGCGTGGCATCGATCTACAACATCGCGCCGCCCGATCCGAAGTGGAGCAAGGCGGAGCAAGCGGCTTACATTCCCGGCGAAGCGGCATTGCTGTTCACGTCGGTGCACGAGGTCTGGCCGGGACACTTCCTGCAGTTTCTTCATTCCAATGCCAATCCCGACAAGCTGGAAGGACTGTGGGTGGGCTACGCCTTCGCCGAGGGTTGGGCACATTACTGCGAAGAGATGATGGTCGATGAAGGTTTGGCAAAGGGCGAGCCTGAGCGGCACGTCGGCCAGCTCAGCGAGGCGCTGCTGCGCGATGTGCGGCTCCTGTCGGCCATCGGCTTGCATACCCATGGGATGACTGTCGCGCAATCCGAGAAAATGTTCAGAGAACAGGCCTTTCAGGATCCCGGCAATGCTCGCCAGCAGGCGGCGCGGGGCACTTATGATCCTGCTTACCTCAATTACACGCTCGGAAAATTGATGATTCGCAAGCTTCGCTCCGATTGGCTGGCGAAGACCGCGCCGGCAGGTGCGGCGCCTGCCGCGGACGATCACAGCCGTTGGCACGAGTTCCACGACAAGTTTCTGTCGTACGGCGGACCGCCGATTCCCTTGCTGCGCAAGGAAATGGTCGGGGGCGGCAGCCTATTGTGAGAGGCCGACGATGATTCCGCTGTCCGCCCAAGCGCCCAGGAGGCTTGCGGCGGCGGCGGGAATTTCTTCCTCTGGGATGAGCGCGCTCAAGCTTTCGCAAATCTGCGCGAAGTTGCGGCCGGCTTGCGCTGCATCGAGCGCGGCCGATTCCACCGGGTTTAGCGATCGAAAATAATTTTGCAGGTTCTGGCGCCACAGCAGCCACGGCAACGGTGAAGCCGCGAGTTCAGGTGGAGGCGGCGATTCGTCGAGGCTCATCGCCTTCCAAACGGCCGCAGTGTTCCAGCTCAAGCTCAGGCGCCGCAGCGAGGGGTGAAAGTCCAAGCTGATTGAGCCCCAGGCATCGGGTTCAACAGCGGCCAGTGCTTCGCGTTTCAAGGGGTCGGCGTCGGCGGAATCGAACACTTCCGCCAGAGTCCACTCCAGCAAGGCGACCTCCGCAAGAATCGGCGCATCGGCGTAGGGCGATGATTGGCTCAGAAACAGCGCCACGTCCCGCCCATACCAGCGAATCGATCGGAACACCGAGGGATGCGCGGCGACGTAGGCCTCGCCCATTTCAACCCAAGCCTCATCGCCGAGCAGTCCGTGCAGCACGGGATAGGTTTCGTGCAAGGCGTCGATCAGCCTTATTTGATAGGCATTACGATAGATCGCCAAGCGATCCTTTGCCGGCAGCGGCGGCGCATCCACGATGGCGGCCGTCACTGCGCTGGTCTCGCCCAACAGATGGCGCTGTAAATCGCGTTGCAGTTCGCGCAGCGGCGGTTTTGCGCTCATCACGCCGCTTGCCGCGAATGCCGTGCGGCGATCTCGCGCGCCGCGTCGAGTTCGCTCACCAATTCGCCCAACTCAGGGATGTTGTCGTCGCGCTCAATCATGGTCGGTACCTCGCCGAAGAGTCGCAGCGCTTCGCCGTATAAATCCCAAACCGGCTGGGCGACGGGATGATCATGGGTATCGATCAGGTGACCGCCCATATTGCTATGGCCGGCGAGATGGAACTGCCGCACGCGCGATTTTGGCATGGCCTGCAAATATGCGACGGGGTCGAAGCCATGATTGACGCTGCTGACGTAAATATTGTTGATGTCGAGCAAAATGTTGCAGTCTGAGCGCGCAGCGACCTCGCGCAAGAATTCCCACTCGCTCATCTCGTCGGCGTGAAAGCTTAAGTAGCTGGAAACATTCTCCAGCAGGATTTGCCTCCCCAAGGCATCCTGCACTTGGCCGACTCGGCTTACCACCGTGTTCAATGCTTCCTCGGTGTAGGGAAGCGGCAGCAAATCGTGCAAATTTCGTCCTTCTATGCCGGTCCAGCACAAGTGGTCGGAAATCCAATGCGGCTGGATGCGTGCCGCCAGGCTGCGCACCTCCGCCAGGTACTCGAAATCGATGGCATCGGTGCTGCCGATGGACAGCGACACGCCGTGCATCACCAGCGGAAATCGTTCGCGAACGCGTTCGAGAAAATCCAGCGGCTTGCCGCCGGGAACCAGATAGTTTTCAGTGATGACTTCGAGCCAATCGACCGCATGAGGCTCGTTTAGGATGGCCTCATAGTGGGGAGTTCGCAGGCCGAGGCCGAAGCCGGAGAGTTTCATCAAGATGGGGCCGGGCTTTGCCGCCCGGCCCCCTAGGTCAATGCTTCAGCTCTTCGCCTTGGCCTTTGCAGCGGCGCAAGCTTCTTTGGTCATGGACACATAGCCCTGACCCTTGCAGCTGTTCATGCCTTTGCAGCTATTCTTTGCCGACTTGCACTCGGATTGTCCCTTGCAGGAATTGACGCCCTGGCACTTCACGGTGGCGGCATCCGCTGCAAATGCAGTGGTGCTGATGACGGAAGTGAACAGCATGGCGGCGGCGGCAGCCATGGCGGCGCTCGACAGTTTATTGCTCTGCATTTTTTGATTCCTCGATAGTTTTGGAACGCAGCGGAATTGCTGCTCATGTAACAGACCCGGCCAACCGGCGCATTATTACCCAATTATCTAAGCTGATGCCTGTTTCAAGCAGGCGACAGCCGCTGTGGGGCCTTGCTATCCCGGACCCAAAATGACGGTTTCTTAATGTTGGGCGCGAGTGGGTTATCTGTTGACGCGAGCGGGACTAGTTACCGCAGTTGCCGCCGCAACCGCGCTGCTTCAGCTTATCTCGCTCGAATTGCTGCTGCTCCAGCACCACCTCGAGCTGCGATTGCGTGCCGCAGACCTTTTTGCTGAATCGCGAGCCCAGCTCGACTTGCTGGCGGCAGTACACCATCTGCCCATGCTGCACCTCGGGTCGCCAGCCCGCGGCGACCGCTTTCTTGGTAAAAGCCCTATTTTCCGCGCTGTTGGCAGAGGCTTCCGCCGCTTTGGCAGCGGCGGCATTGGCCTTGGCGATGGCCGCCGCCGCCGCAGCCTGCTCAGCATTCGGCGCGGAATCATTGCTGGGAGTCGCTTCCTGCGCGAGTGCGGGCGCCGCAATGAGCGCGACCAGAACACCTAGGGCGCAAGCGCCAATGGTCGAATTCGCCATGCCATCCTTCCTCAATCCGGCAGCCCTTTGGTCGTTACTTGCCGCCGCAGTTACCGCTGCAGCCGCGCTGCTTCAGTTGATCCTTGTCGAATTCCGCCTGCTCGATGAGATTCGCAAGTTGGATCTCAGAGACGCAGCGCCGGGTTGAGAATCGCGATCCCACTTCGGGGTCGTTGCGGCAATACACTGTGTTGCCGTTTTGAACCTCAGGGCGCCATCCGGTTTGTTTGGCCTTCTTGGCGATTTTTGCGGCATCGAGGAGTTTGGCCGGGGGCTTTCCAGCCGCCGCGGCTGCTGCGGCGGCATTGGCTTTCGCGATTGCCGCGGCAGTGGCCGCCGCTTCGGCGTTATCCGAGGCGGTCGTATCGGCGGCCGGCGTACTTGACTGTGCGGTCTGCACAGCTTTCGCGGGCTCCGCGGCCTGCTGCGCATACACCGGACATGCCATCGCCGCGGCCGTGCCTAGTAAAACAATCGAACAGAATTTTGAAATGAGCACAGGTTCCTCCTAAAGGATGCCGCCGCAAATGTCGCCGCCTTGACACGTGGCCTTTTGCTTCATTAAGTCCCGCGCGATTTGCAACTGCAC
>DASXOY010000034.1:0-3692 GCA_036493935.1 Steroidobacteraceae bacterium
GAAGGAGCGCGGTGGCCTCAACGAGTTTGCCCGCCCCTGTGAGGCGTGTGGCTTCGCGAACTATGTCTTGCTTTAGCATCGTCGTCACCGCGTCCTATCAGCGAGAGCTGCCTTGACTGCCGGACTGGCATGCAAAGCTCCGAGCACGCAGACTGAGGCAATGGTGGCGCGAGCAAGCTCGGGCGTGACGTCCTGGGCGATAGTGGCAAGCCCCAGAACATTGATGTGCAGCATTTCTCCGGCTCGTCGCACCGATTCAAGATCATCACGGCTGTAGTTCCGCAGGCCGAGATCCAGACTTTTGCGGGCCGCGGATTGCTTGACCACGTCGGCATGACGTTCGAGCTGGTTGCGGATTGCAGTCCGAATGAAATCGGTGCGGTTCGAGTAAAAGCCCTCCTGCACCATTAGATCGACGCGAGTTCGCGGATATTGTCGGCCATCAATTACACCATCCGTGTGACATCTATGTGGATGGTACATGGATGGCAGATAGAAGGCTGTCAAGTATGCGCAGGTCAAAAACGATCCAACGGGTCAAAATTGACCAGCGGCGCGGGTATGCGAGGCTCCTTCCGAAAACTGGACCTTAAGTAGCGCTCTTAGCGGTTCCGCTGAGTGCCAATGGCCTTGGCCAGCCGACGTCCGCTCCTAGGGACAGCGGGACTGAACCGGGCCGAATTTCCGGTTCTATGGCCGAGCGGAGATTGACGGCTAGGCATGGGCGTGTTTGGCACGTCCGTTTCGTACGGTCCGATCCCCGCTGCTTTATTCGATCACCTGATCGGCCCTAGCGAACAGCCAAAGCGATCCAGTTCTGCAAATGCCCGAAGAGCTCGGCCAAATCGACTATTTACCCATCGCTAGACGCCGCATGCCGGATGCGGTCACGCCGAGCTCTCCGAGCCGTCGTACCGCGTAGCCCAAGCCGACAAGGCGTTCCCAATGCCCTTGCGGAATTTCACGCTGCGCTTCTCCCTTGCTGACCTCGAGCAAGGAGTTGAATTCATCCGCGCACAGCGCGGCGAAGTGATCTGTCATTCGGCGACCTCGTCAGTCCATACCTTGAAACTGACCAGTGCGTTCGGTCCGAATGTCTGGGTAATCGGAACATCGGAGGCATCGCGCCCCTGCGCGATCAGGATGCGGCCAATCCGGGGCACGTTATTGCGCGGATCGAAGGTGTGCCAGTGCCCGCCGATATAGGCCTCGAACCAGCCGGCGAAATCCCCTACGGCCCAAGGCAATGGTGTACCGATGTCGCTGAGATATCCGGTGCAATAGCGCGCCGGAATATTCATGCAGCGGCAGAACGTAATGGCGAGATGGGCATAGTCGCGGCATACGCCCTTACCTTCGCTGTAGGCTTCCCAGGCCGTTCTTGTCGCGCGCGCGTGCCCGTATCCGAAAGCGATGTGCCGATGGACAAAATCGCAGATGGCCTGGACCCGGGGCCAGCCCGGCGGCGTCTTCTCAAATAACTGCCAAGCAATTTCCGAAAGCCGGTCGGTCTCGCAGTAGCGGCTGCCGAGCAGATAGACGAGTGTGTCCGAGGGTAAGTCTTCGACCGCATGTTGACAAGCGTCTGCGAAGATCGGATCTGGCAGGCCGCTGTCGCGAACGATGCCATCGGCCGCAAGGCGCATGGAGCCGGCCGGCGCGACGATGCGGCTGCACCAATTGCCGAAGACATCGCGATAGGGCGTGATCGCCACTGAAGGGCTGGTGGTCAGGAAATCCGGCACGATGATGTCGGACGCACGCGTAAAGTGCGTCCCCAACACCATGATGATAGGCGTCGACTGGGGGAACTCGTACAGCATTTCGAATCCGATACGAATCTTCATTCGAAATACTTTCTTGGCCACTAAGCCCTTGAGGTGGCTATGAAGCCGTTAAATACAACGCTTTAACCGCCATATTCGATCAAAAGCGCCCCGTTCAAGAAAACAATAGCTAATTGCCGCAAATGCGCGCAGGCTCCGCACATGTCCAAAATATCAGACGGCTACCTGCGCAGAAACGCTGCGCCATGACCATGCGCTCGCGACGGGAAACGGTTCATTTCAAGCATCCGTTCAGGATCAAGGGCATCGATCGTCTGCTGTCGCCTGGCGCCTACGAGGTGATCACCGACGAGGAGATGATCGAAGGCATTTCATTTCCATGCTATCGGCGTGTCGCAACCATGATCATGGTCCCAGGCGTAGCGCCGCGCCATTCCTCGATGGAGATGATCTCGATCAGTTCGGTCGATCTGTCCGACGCACAGCGCATTGACGCGAGCGCCCCTCGTGAGTGAAACGCCGATCGACCTCGACAAACATCGCGGCATGGCCGCACAAAAGGCGACCGATATCCGGCGCGTGCTTTCCGAGGTGGAAGCCAACGCGAAGCTGTTGCGTGAGCAGCAAGGAGTCGCTGAAATCGAACTGCTTGCCGTGCCGGCTACCTCGTGGCCCGAGGCGGGAGCAAAGGCGCGTTACGTCTTGAATCTGTACGCGGCGCGTCTCGCGCCGACCGACACGCATCACCGCGACCTCGTGACGGCGGTACTTTCCGATCTTACGCGGCTCTGCGGGGAAAACTGAACGAGCCAAATATTCGGCATGAACGACTGAAAACTTCACCTTTTCGTTCGATGTTGGATCGAACGGCCAACCGAAAGCACCTGATGCAAAATCTCTCGCCCCGGCACGTCAAGATAGAAGAGTCGCTCCGCCTCGGTGTGGTGTCGGGCTGGTACTCGACCAAGGTCAGTGGGACCTTCGTCTCAGGCCCGCACGATACCGAAGCCGACTGCCTGCGCAGGATCGCCGAGATCGATCCCCAGCCGGCCAAGAAACGATAAATGGAGAAGCTTTGCGTGAATATCGCCGTATGCGCTGAAAGCCAAGCCAGATGACGCTTGAGCGCGGCAACATCGGCGGCTATGAATTCGACCGCATGGTGCTGCTGTTTTCCATGATGGACGGCGCCAAAGAAATACTTTGCGCCATTAGCGCGGCGGCGATGGACGATCTTGAACGTGCGGCGCGCACAGCGCCAAATCAGCGGGAAGAACAATTCCTGCGTTTGCGCGACCGGATCGAACAATGCGCGTTGCGCAAATTCCTTGCGCGGGAATTTGAGGGCAGTCCTCCCGGCATCATCCTACGTAGCATCGATTTTCGGAGTTAACGCCGAACCTCTGGTACGGCTAAGAAGAGAACAGGCGGCCCATGCTCGATTTTAAGAAATTCGATCCGCTTGAACGGCTCGTACTCCCGATAATTGCCGATCTTTTTGGGGCCGCTCGTCGCCGCGGCGGTGATTATTCAGTCGTCCGTGAAGAACTTGGATTTCAGCTTGGGCTGGACTGAAGTCGGGCGATCAGCGGGACGAGCATTTGGGACAATAAGAACTCCAGCCAGCGGATGAGGCGGCGGAAGTTGTAGCCAGCAGCGGCAAGGACGGCATTGGTGGCGTCGCCTTGGCGGTACCAGAGATAATTGCGGTCCATTCGGTGTTCGGATTTGAGATGGCCGATCACCGGCTCGATGGCGGAGCGCCTGCGCAGCTCGCGCTTGATCTTCGGGGTCACCCGCCGCTTCTGGCCTGAGGTGAACACCCTGAACTTGTAATCGGGCGGCGCATTGTGGCCGCGATAGCCTTTGTCGGCGAGGAGGCGCTCGATGATGTTGCCGATGAGC
>DASXOY010000035.1:0-1555 GCA_036493935.1 Steroidobacteraceae bacterium
AGAATCCACAGCACCGCCTCAAGCACGCGCCGGCTCGCAATCGGTTTACGACCAGGACGTCCATCGGCAATGTGCTCCTCCGGAAAATGATCCCGGATACGTTCCCACTGCTCGTCGGTGAGCCGAATCATTCCGCATTTATATCGGATCGACAGCGGTCAGCAATTTTGAGATAGGTTCTAGAGCATGTTTCGTCCGGATTGAATCGGGAGGATTCACCTGAAGCGGTCTATGAGGGATTCTATTGGCACTGATTCGCTTTGGGGAGCGGGACGATGCCGAGGGCCTATTCAACGGACATGAGGGCGCGTGTTATTGCCCGGGTGGAAAGCGGTGCGTCGCGGCGTGAGGCGGCCGAGCATTACGAAGTCAGTGCCAGCACGGCGGTGACCTGGGTGAAGTGCTTTCGCGAGAGCGGCCGCTGTGCCGCCAAGCCGCGGGGCGGGAGCGTCTCGCCGCTGGAGGAGCATGGAGAGTTTTTGCTTGCTCTGATCGATGAACAGCCTGACCTGACGCTGGACGAGGCGGTTTGTGTGATGCGCAAGCACAAGGTCCCCGGCAGCCGCACGGCGGTATGGCGGTTCTTTCAGCGCCACAAGATCACTTTTAAAAAAAGCGCTGCGCGCGGCGGAGCAGGAGCGCACGGACGTCGCTCGCGCCCGGCGGCGCTGGATGCGAGAACAGTGCATATTTGATCCAGCGCGGCTGGTGTTCATTGATGAGACTTCTGCCAACACCAAGATGGTGCGGCTGTACGGCCGTTGCGCCCACGGCGAGCGGCTGGTGGGCCATGTGCCGCAGGGGCACTGGAAGACGATCACCTTCGTGGCCGCGCTGCGTCGACATGGCATGAGAGCGTCGCAGACCATTGACGGCTCAATGACGGGAAAGAAGTTCCTTGCATATGTCGAACAATGTCTTGCCCCGACGCTCAAACGCAAGGACATCGTCATGATCGACAACCTGCCGGCACACAAGGCTGTCGGTGTTCGCGAGGCGATAGAGGCGCGCGGCGCGACGCTTCGATATCTGCCCAAATATTCGCCCGACCTGAACCCGATCGAGATGCCTTTCAGCAAGCTCAAGGCCGATCTGCGCAAGGCTGCCGAGCGGACAATTCCGCGTCTGCGCCGCCGGATCGGCCGCTTCGCAGCGACCCTCACCGCCCGTGAAGCTTCCAATTACTTCAGGCACGCAGGCTACGCGTGAAATCCACCGGAATCTGCTCTAGCAGTTTGCTGAAAAACCTGTGGTAGCCAAGCCGTTTCCTCATTTGTTGTTGGATTTTCGGTCTGTCTGAGCCGGTTTTCTGGGTTGCGGGCAGACTCCGCCTCAGGCGGCGATGAGCTTGGGAATGCGCACGAGATTGTAGGCGATGAGATTGAGCATGAAGTCGGCAGAGACTGCTGCGATGCCTCGATGTTTGGTTTTGCGCATCGTGCCGTGTTGCTTGCCCCAGCCGAAGATGCATTCGGCCATTTTGCGGCAGGTCTGCGAGATCTGGTAGCCGATGTGGCGGGTCGTGCGCGCATCGATCGCACTGCTGCGCCGCTTG
>DASXOY010000036.1:0-138870 GCA_036493935.1 Steroidobacteraceae bacterium
TCTAACGATTATCTATGAGACCGAATTATTCGACGAAATCGTTCGGTAGAACCGTTGACGTGAGCGAAATGGCGCAATGACGGTAGATAACGTGCTGGCTGATTTCGCATGTTCCTGATTTCCTTGGATGCGGAGGCGAATTTGTCGTGTAGTGCGCGGGGTAATTATACATGGCTGAGAGGCCGGGATTGTTCGAAGTGGCGCGTGAGAAAATGCGCACGCGGCACATGGCGTATCGAACCGAGCAGGCCTATCTGCATTGGATGCGGCGTTACGTTAACTTCTACAGCCGCCGCCATCCGCGCGAAATGGGTGCACACGAAGTGGAATCCTTCCTCACACACCTTGCCGTCGACGCGCATGTCAGCGCTTCCACCCAGAGTCAGGCACTGCAAGCGCTCCTATTTCTTTATCGTCACGTGCTGGAGATCGAGCTTCCGTGGCTTGAAAACGTAACTCGAGCGCGCCGCCCCAAAAGGCTGCCCGTGGTATTGACCGGCGCGGAGGTGTACACGGTGCTGGCACAACTGGAGGGGACGCCATGGTTGGTTGCAAATTTGCTCTACGGCAGCGGCCTGCGCTTGCTCGAGGCGCTGCAGCTTCGAGTCAAGGATCTGGTTGTGGAGCGTTCGGAGATCATCGTTCGCGACGCGAAGGGCGGCCGCGATCGGGTGACGGTCTTGCCGGCCTCGATCGTCGATCCCTTGCGGGTGCACCTTGCGAAGCTGCACCTGCGCTTCAATCAGCAGCTCGGATCGAATGATCCGGGCGTATCGCTTCCCTCGGCACTGGCGCACAAATTCCCGCACTATGGCAAGCAATGGGGATGGCAGTACGTATTTCCTGCGGCATCGCTCTGTGAGGATCCGTATACGGGAAAACCCATTCGCCATCACATCCATGAAAAGGCCATCCAGCGCGCCGTGCAGGCGGCGGTTCGTCGGGCCGGCATTACCCGGCCGGCGAGCTGTCACACGTTTCGCCATTGCTTCGCCACCCACCTGCTGGAATCGGGCTGTGACATCCGCACCGTGCAGGAATTGCTGGGTCACGCGGACGTGCGTACGACCATGATTTACACGCATGTTCTCGGAAAGGGCGCGATGGGCGTCAAAAGTCCCCTGGATCGGATGCGTAGCGCGTCACTCGCGCCTTGACCCAGGGCTCCGCGCCCCGTTTGATCGGCATACGTCCCGCGGTTCTCGATTTGAGAATCGTGCTATTTCGAGAATCGCGCCCTGCCGCTATACTGTCGCCCGCGTTGCTCTTTTCCCATTGATACCAGCGAGTTACCGTGTCCAAGAAAGAATCGTCAGATACACAGTTCTTCAACTCCTTCAGCATGGTGCTCGGTTTACTCGTTGCCTTTGCCATCGTCTTGTTTGCGGTTGCGCGCACCATGGGTGCGGACAGTCAGGGGGCGCACGTGCTGTTGGAGCCGTTGCATCTTGCCAAGGTGCAAAAGAACATTGCTCCGTTCGCGCAGGTCGCCATTGCCGGCAAGGATAATTCCGCTCTGGCGGCATTGAGTTCGCCTGCGGGCGCTGCGCCGGCCGCGAATGTTCCCACCACCGGCGAGCAGGCGTTCACGCAAGTCTGTTCTGCCTGTCATGCGACCGGCGTGAACGGCGCACCGAAGATCGGCGACCATGCGGCTTGGGCTCCGCGCATTGCTCAGGGAAAGGACACGCTCTACAAATATGCCATCTCGGGCAAGGGCAACATGCCTCCCAAGGGCGGCACGAACTGGCCGGATGCGACCATCCGCATGACCGTGGACTACATGGTGTCGCTCAACAAGTAGGCCGGTCCAGCGCGCGGAGCTTCACGGCCTCTGCCAAATCGTTCAGTCGAATATCGGGTGCACCGCTCAGGTCCGCACAGGTCCGGGCGATCTTGAGCACGCGATGGTAGGCCCGCGCCGATAGTCCCAGTCGTGCAATCGCGGTGGAAAGCAGTGCGCGGGAATCCTTGCCGAGCACACAAACGCTCTCGACCTCTGTCGGGGTGAGCCGCGCATTGAGCTTTCCTTGGCGCTGCAGCTGCAGGCTTCGCGCTGCGGCCACCCGCGTTGCAACCGCGGCCGTCGATTCGGCATGGCTGGTGTCTCGCATTGCAGAGGCGCGGCGGATTGGCGAGGCGCGGCGGTTTGGCGAGGCGCCGCGGTTTGGCGGGCCGGCGCAACCGGCTGGCGCGTCGCGAGCGTCCGCGTCCGGCGTGTCGCTCATCAAATGCTCTACGGGCAGCGCAGCCAGTTCAATGTGGATGTCGATGCGATCGATCAGCGGCCCAGAGAGGCGGTTGCGGTAGCGCAAGATTTGCTCTGCGGTGCAATGACAACGGCCGCGCGCATCGCCGGCGTAGCCGCAGGGACAGGGATTCATGGCGGCAACCAGCTGAAACCTCGCCGGGAACTCGCTCGTGCGCTTGAGGCGAGCGACGACGACTGAGCCCGTTTCCAAGGGTTCGCGCAGTGCCTCGAGTGCGTTGCGCGGAAATTCGGGCAGCTCGTCCAGGAACAATACGCCGAGGTGAGCGAGCGAGAGCTCGCCGGGCCGCAGCGCACCGCCGCCGATCAGGGCGGCCATTGACGCAGTGTGCTGCGGACTGCGAAACGGCCTGCGGCCGCCGAGGCTCGGCCTGCGCCCGGCGGCTGATTCCAAGCTGGCGACTTCGAGGACTTCCGCATCCGACAGCGGCGGCAGCAAGCCGGGCAAGCGTTGTGCGAGCAGGGTTTTGCCGGCACCCGGCGGACCGATCATCAACAATCCATGCTCTCCCGCCGCGGCAATTTCCAAAGCGCGTTTGGCGGCGTATTGGCCGCGAACCTCGGCGAGATCAGGAATCGGCTTGAGCGCCGGCTCGATGGGCGGAACAGCCGCCATGGGCGTGCTCGGGCGAACGAATTGCCCATCGGCGTTGCCGCGCAGCGCGGCGATCACCTCATCGAGCCTGCTCAACAATCGCAGCTTTGCGCCGCGCAGCAAGCTGGCTTCGAGTGCGTTTGCCGCGGGTAGAATCATTTCGCTGCCCGCGCTCGCGCCGGCAATGAGCGAGGGCAGGAGCTTGCGTGTTTCGCGCAGCGCACCGCCCAGCGAGAGCTCGCCATAAAACTCGCGCCGCTTGAGCGCCGCTGATTTGATCCTGTGGTCGGCCGCAAGAATGCCGACGGCAATCGGCAGGTCGAACCGCCCGCCTTCTTTCGGCAGGTCCGCAGGCGCCAAATTGACGGTGATGCGCCGCTGCGGAAATTCATAGCCGGCGGTGAGCAACGCCGCGCGCACGCGCTCCTTGCTTTCTCGGACTACGGCTTCGGGCAGGCCGACTAAGGCAAACCCGGGCAGGCCGTTACTTAAGTGCACCTCGACTCGCACCAAGGGGGCTTCCAGTCCCGCGGGAGCGCGGCTGTAAACCGTGCTCACTTCCTTGTGACTGGCCGTGCTCGTCATTGCCCAGCAAATTGAGACGTGCGGCCGCGGCTTGACGGTACTACTGCGAGGCGAGCTTGGCTTCGAGTTCTTTCAGACGCGCTTCGATGGCGGTGAGCTTCGCTTGGGTGCGTTCGAGGATGGCTGCCTGCACGTCGAAATCCTGTCGCGTGACCAAATCGAGCTTCGCCAACTGAGCTTGCAGCACGGCTTTGAAATTGCCTTCCAGGTCTCTGCCGAAGGCACGCAAGGATTCGGGCACGGAATCCGCCAGGCGCTTGGCCAGCTCGTCCAAACCATTCGTATTGATGAAACTCATTTGCTACCTCGACTCGCGCATCTCTTGCTTTCTCGAATCAGCCGCACCTGCCTAACGCAAAACCGGGTTCGTCGTGCGCCACATGGGTGCATCGCACCGCCGGTTGCCGCGTAACCTGTTGATTCGCCGTCGACCTGCTTGGCACGGAATCTGCTTTCTCTTCAAACCATAGTACGCGGAAGTGCAGCTCCAGTCGGTCAGAATAACCTCTGAAAGCGGGGACAAATGCATGAAGCTGATCACCGCGATCGTCAAGCCCTTCAAGCTGGACGAGGTCCGCCAGGCGATCACCGACATCGGGATTCAAGGCGTGACGGTGACCGAGGTGCACGGCTACGGGCAATCGCCGGGGCGCGTCGAGAGCTACCGGGGTGCTGATTACCTGATCGACTTTCTGCCGAAGGCGAAGATCGAAATCGCCGTGGATGATTCGATCGCGGAGCAGGTGCTGGAAGCGCTCTGCAACGTTGCCCGCACCGGCGGCGCCGGCGACGGCAAGGTATGGGTGGTGGATTTGGAACAGGCTTTGCGGGTTCGGACCGGTGAGGTCGGCCCGGATGCCATTTGATGATTTGGGAGCATCTCGCGCCGGCAACCCAGCCAACTCCCCCGTCGGTGCGACATCCCGGCGGCACGGTCCCTAGGGCCCGTGCCGTTTTTCAATGCTGCTTGCTGCGACGCAGCACTTCTCTTTTGATTTCCGCTGCTAAACTGCGTTTAACTTAAACCGGAGCCGATGCATGAAAATGGTTATCGCCATCATCAAACCCTTCAAGCTTGATGATGTGCGTGCCGCCCTGGCCGAAGTGGGAATTCAGGGCATTACCGTGACAGAGGTCAAAGGCTTTGGACGTCAAAAGGGCCACACTGAGCTTTATCGGGGGGCGGAATACGTCGTTGATTTTCTGCCCAAAGTGAAGCTGGAGCTGGCCGTCGATGACGACCAGGTCGACCGGGTTGTGGAAGCCATAATTGAAACGGCACGCACGGGCAAAATCGGTGACGGAAAAATCTTTGTCTCCGATTTGGGCCAAGCGATGCGCATACGTACCGGCGAGGCCGGCTCGCGTGCCCTGTAACAATTAAGCGAGGACTGGACGATGAAACGCCTGTTGTTGTTCGCTGCCTTGATTGCCTGGTCGGGCATGGCCTCTGCCGTCGTCTACAAGTGGGTCGACGCGCAGGGTAAGTTGCAGTACGGCGACCGGCCGCCCGATGGAGTGCACGCGGAAGTGGTCGAGTTGCTGGTCGCGCATTCCGGTGCCGGCCGCACCGCGCCCGCCGCCGCTTCGCAAGCCCCGCCCGCTGCCGCTCGAAGCGGCGCCGCCAATCCGGCCAACAAGGACGCTGACGACAAGAAGGCGGTGCAACAGGACGTCGCGCAAACGCGGGACAAGCAATGCACCGAAGCGCAGGAGCGCTACAAGAAGCTGATCGAAGGCCGCAGGCTCTATAAGACCGGGCCCGACGGCGAGCGTCAGTTCATGAATTCCGAAGAAATCGACACCGAGCGGCTCAACGCCAAGCGCGACGTCGACAACATCTGCAACAGCGCGACCTAGGCGCGATCTTAAAGCCCCACCGCCCGCGTTGATCGGGCTCTCGTGTGCTTTGCCGCCGAGCGCGCAAAGCCTTAGGCTAACGTCCTTTGACCGAAATCAAGGACATTGCACATGCAAACAGGCTTCGTTGGATTGGGTGCCATGGGAGCGAACATGGCGCGCAACCTTCACCGCGCGGGACTGCTCACGGGCGTCTGGAACCGCACCACCGAGAAATCCAAGGCGCTCGCCGCGGAACTGAAAGTTCACGCCTTTGCGAACCTCACCGAGCTTGCGGGCAATTGCGAAGCAGTGGTGATCTGCGTGTCCGCGGACAAGGATCTGCGCGAAGTCGTCGCGGGCCTCGAACCGGGCTTGAGCCCGAACATGATCGTCATGGACTGCTCCACCGTCGGCAAGGACACTGTGCGGGAAATTTACGCGCAGCTGAATACGCTGGGCGTGGGATTTCTCGATTGTCCGGTGAGCGGGGGCGTGGAAGGCGCGAGAACGGCTTCGCTCGCCATCATGTGCGGCGGCGATGAATCGGTCTTCAATCGCGCATTGCCCATCCTGGAAAAAATGGGCAAGGCGGTGGCTTACATGGGCAGCAGCGGTTCGGGCCAGGCGACCAAAGCCACCAACCAGATCATGTGCGCGGGGATCATCCAGGCGGTCGGCGAAGCCATGGCGTTCGCGCACGAGGAAGGTGTGGACTTGCGAAAGGTGATCGAAGTGTTGGGCAAGGGCGCAGGCTCCAGCTGGTACTTCGTGAATCGCGCGCCCTTCATGGCCAACAACAGTTTTCCTGCCGGGTTTCGCGTGCGGCTGCACGACAAGGACTTGCGCATCTGCCGCGAGATGGCGGCCAAGCATGGCGGCGTGTTGCCGGTGGTCGAATCCACGATCGATCAGTACGGACAGTTGATCGCACAAGGTTTCGGCGACGAGGACATCTCCGCGATCTATCGGCTGAAGTCCAAGCTCTTTCCCGAAAAGCCCGAGTCGAAGTGACCGCACCGCTACGCATCGCCACCCGCAAGAGTCAATTGGCGCTCTGGCAGGCTGAGCATGTGGCGGGGCTGCTGCGTGCGGCGCATCCGGGGCTTGAAATAGAGCTGGTGCCGCTGTTGACCCAGGGCGATCGCATTCAAGATCGCACCTTGGCGGCGATCGGCGGCAAGGGCCTATTCATCAAGGAACTGGAGGTTGCGCTGGAAGAGCTGCGCGCCGACATCGCCGTTCACTCCATGAAAGACGTACCGGCCGATGTCCCGCAGGGTTTGTTCATCGCTGCCGTGCTGAAGCGCGCCGATCCGCGCGACGCCTTGGTGACGAGCTCAGGGATTGCGCGCCTCGAGGACCTGCCGCGCAATGCCGTGGTCGGCACGTCGAGTCTGCGGCGGCAGGCGCAGATCCGTGCCTTGCGCGCGGATATCTCCATCGAATCGCTGCGCGGCAACGTGGATACCCGCCTGCGCAAGCTCGACGCACCTGGATCGACCGGGGCGCGCATGGACGCGATCGTCCTGGCCTGCGCCGGCCTCATCCGCTTAGGGCTGGAGTCGCGCATTACCGCGCGCCTTGATCCCAAAGTGTGCCTGCCGGCGGTCACCCAGGGCGTGATCGGAATTGAATGCCGTCAAAGCGATGCGCGTACGGTCGAAATTTTAAAAGCGCTCGAAGACCCGCCGACGCGCATTGTCATGAATGCCGAGCGCGCTTTCGCGGCGCGCCTCGGCGGCAGCTGTCAGTCGCCCATCGCGGCCTACGCGGAACTCGACGCGGATCAGGTCACGCTTCGCGGGCTCGTGGCCGAGCCCGACGGTTCGCTGCTGCTGCACGATGTGATTGCGGGGCGCGCGGAGCTCGGGGCAGCGCTGGGACGTCAATTGGCTGAGCGCATGCTGGCCGCCGGCGCCGCACCGTTGCTCGAGCGTCTGCGCTTAAGCTAGCGATGCGCCCCTTACACGGCGTCGGCGTCCTCGTCACCAGACCCGAACTGCAGGCGATGCCGCTGTGCCGCCTGTTGGAGCATCAAGGCGCGAGCGCGTTTCGCCTGCCGGCTCTCGAAATCAAAGCCCTGAAGGAGAGGCGCGCCCTGGCGGAGAAGCTGGGGCCTCTGGAGCGCTTCGACGTCATCATTTTCACCAGCGCCAATGCGGTCCGCTTCGGCGTTTCCTTTCTCGATCAGAAACGCGACTTGACGCTCGCAGCCATAGGGCTGGCGACGGCGCGCGCCTTGAACTTAGCGGGCTACCGCGTGGCCATTCAACCTCATGGTTCCTCCGATACCGAAGGACTGCTCAAGGATCCTCGCATCGAACATGTCGCCGGGCACCGCATCTTGGTCGTAAAGGGGCGCGACGGCCGTGCCTTGCTCCAACAGGAGCTCACGCTGCGCGGAGCAACAGTGGTTTGCGCCGACGTGTACGAACGCGTCGCGGCGATTCCCAGCGCGGAAACGTTGGCGGAAATGCAGGAGCGATTTGCGGCGGGCGAAATACAGGTCATCACGGCGACGAGCTTAGGAATCGGCAACTCGCTGCTCAAGCTGGCAACCCCGGCGCTACGTGCCGAGTTCGAACGGGTGCAGTGGCTCGTGCCCAGCGAGCGCGTCGCGTCGGGTTTGCGCGCGCTGGGATTGCAGGCGCCGCAGCTCATGGCGGATTCGGCTGAGGATCAGGACTTGGTCGCCGCGCTCATCCGCTGGCGCTCGAGCGTGTCCGCCGCGTAGTCGAAGGAATCGAAGTACAGGCGGCTCGTGGCGCTGCCGCGGGCGGCATACTCGCGCTGAATGGCGGCGATCATCGCCGGCGGCCCGGCGGCATATACTTCGACCGCTTCGAGATCGCGGAGATCTTTCAAAGCCGCTTCGTGCACCCAACCTCTGAGTCCGCCCCAGGCGGGTCCGGCCTCCGACAGCACCGGCGCGTAGCTTAAAGCCGAGGCGCCGGCGATCAATGTGCCGGCGCGGCGGACCAAGGCGTCGAGCGTCGCCTGTGCATACAGGTCCTGCTCGCTGCGCACGCCCCAAAAAAGCCGCATGTCCCGCGGCACGCCGCTTTCGATCACGTGCCGCAGGATGCTGAGGAGCGGAGCGATGCCGGTGCCGCCGCCGATCAAGAGCATGGGCGGCGCGTCTCTCGCGGCGGGGCGATAGGTGAAACTGCCCAACGGACCTTCGATGGTCAGCAGGGAGCTGCGCATGTCGTCGTGGAACAGTCGATCGGTGAATTCTCCGCCGACGACTCGGCGGATGTGCAGCTCGAGCGGGCGCGCATCGTGCGGCGGCGATGCGATCGAGAAGCTGCGGCGCCGCCCGCCCGGCAGCAGGATGTCGATGTACTGGCCGGCTTCGAAGGTGAAGGTTTCGGCGATCGGCAGGCGCAGAAATAATCCCATGACGTCGTGGGACAAAGGGACCGCGCGCTCGATGCGGCATGGCAGGCGCTTGCGCGTTGCGCTGTCCGCAGCTTGCAGCTCGAAAGTCTCCAGCACCAGATCGCTGCGCGCCCGCGCCTGGCAGAGCAGGATGAGTCCCTCGGCGATCTCGGCGGCGGACAAGCCTAAGGGCGGCCCATTGGGATAGTGGATCTCGCCCCGTATCAGGCGCGCCTTGCAGGCGCCGCAGTTGCCGCCCCTGCAGCTGTGCGGCAGATTCAAGGCGGCGCCTTGCGCCGCATCGAGCAGCGGCTGATCCGCTGCGGCCTCGAAGCGGCGGCTGGAATTGGCGAGGGTGATGACCCGAGTTGCGATTAGGCGCTCGGCTGGCTGCGCTTGCTGTCGAGCCACTCGTGAATCGGCTCCCACTGTTTCCAATCCGGCCAGGCGAGATATTCAGGCAGCTCGAGCACGCCCATGCCGCGCGAGTAGGCGCGCACGTAGTTTTGCGCTTCGCGCAAATGACCTAGATACGGAACTTTGAGCTTGGTCAGATATTGATCCAATTCCTCATACACCAGGGTGTGCTCGCGCACGCGATTGGCAAGCACCGCAAGGCGCGCCTGCTTGCGCGACACCTTGCCGATTTCGAGGAGTTCGGTCATGAAATGTCCGCAGGCCTTCATGTCGATGCTCGAAGGCAGCACCGGCACGATGATGGTTTCGGCGCGGCGCACCAGCTCGTTCAATTCCGTGCCGTGAACGCGGGCCGGCGCATCGATCACCAGAATTTCGGTATTGCGCGGCACGTTGCGAAGCCCCTCATCAAATGCCGCGGTGCCGCTGATCGCCGGCAGGTCCACGGGGCGCATGGCGAGCCAATCGAGGCTGGAACGTTGCGGGTCATAGTCCGCGATGCAAACCTTGTGTCCGTCGCGGGCAAAGAAGACGGCAATGTTCGTGCTGAGCGTGCTCTTGCCGCATCCGCCCTTCGCGTTCAATACCATTACGTGGCGCATAATCCCCCAGGCTTTGTTGTACTTGTAAGGTAGAACTTTACTCGAACACGAGGCAACCCCGAGCGGAAATTTGCCGCATCGGCTATGCTTCTTAGGTATGCGCATCGAGTTTCTGAAGATGCAGGGCCTGGGCAACGATTTTTTGGTGTTCGACGCCGCCGCCCTCGCCGCCGACGTTCCCCTGGATGAAAGGACGCTGCGCGCCCTCGCCGATCGGCACACGGGCGTGGGTTTCGATCAGGCGCTGATGTTGGAGTCGCCGCGCGATCCTGCAAGCCGCGTGTTTTACCGGATTTTCAATTCCGACGGCAGCGAGGTGGAGCAGTGCGGCAATGGCGCGCGCTGTATCGCTGCGCTGCTCTACGCCCGCGCCCCCGAGCTGGGGCGCGATCTCATCATGGGCAGCCCGGGCGGCCGGGTGCGCGCGCGGGTGCGCGACGACGGCTTGGTGTCCGTGGACATGGGCGTTCCCCAATTCGACCAGCCGGCGGAATTTTCGCTGGCCATCGAGGGCAAGGATCTGGCGATGAGCGCGTTGTCGCTAGGCAATCCCCACGCAGTGCTGCGCGTCGCGGATGTGCGCACGGCGCAGGTTGAGCTGTGGGGACCGAGCATCCAGCGGCATCCGCATTTTCCCAATCGCGCCAACGTCGGCTTCATGCAGATCATCGACCGCGATCATATTTTTCTGCGCGTCTTCGAGCGCGGCGCCGGCGAGACTCAGGCCTGCGGCACCGGCGCATGCGCGGCGGTCGCAGTGGGCGTGCGGCAGGGATTGCTCGACAACGAGGTGCGGGTGGATTTGCCGGGCGGCACCGCAAAAGTTTCTTGGGAAGGCCCAGGTCAGCACATTTGGCTTACCGGGCCGGCGACCACGGTTTACACAGGTTCAATTGACTTAACGCGATTCACGGGAGCCAAACAATGACGACGAGTCACGCGCGCGGGATCAAGCAGGATGTCCTCAATGACACCAGCGTCTCGGAGTATTTGCAGACCTACCCGGATTTCTTCGAGCGCAACTCAGCTCTGCTGACCAAGCTGCGCCTGCCGCACGTGCGCGAGGGTGCATCCACCGTGAGCCTGGTGGAACGCCAGGTCGAGGTGCTGCGCGAACGCAACCAGGCGCTGGAGCGAAAGCTCAAAGAGCTGGTCGACGTGGCGCGCGCCAATGATGGGCTCGCGGATCGCATCCACCGCCTTAGCCAGCGCTTGATCCGCACCCGAACGCTGGCCGAATCGATCAGCGCGGTCGAGACTTCGCTGCGCGAGGACTTCGACGCGATGAATTCGGTTTTGGTGCTGTTTCTGGAGGAAGCTCGCGCACTGGAGCCGGAGATGGGCCGATTCCTGCGCATCGCCAATCCCATCGACGAGGACATGCGGACCTTTGACTCGCTGTTGAGTACCGGCAAGCCGCGCTGCGGCCAGGTTCGCGATGCACAGCGCGACTACCTGTTCGGCAAGGATGCGGTGGCCATCGGCTCCGTGGCCCTGACTCCCTTGGGGCAAAAAGGTGCGCTCGGCATCCTGGCGATCGGCGCCAGCGATGCGGAGCGCTTTCATCCCGGCATGAGCACCGAATTTTTGCTGCGCATCGGCGAGCTCGTGACCTACGCACTGACGCGCTGACGGTTTCGTTTGGACGCCAGCGAGCGCGGCCGGATCGAGCGATTTCTCTCGCATCTGCACGTCGAGCGCCGGCTGAGCAGCCATACGCTCGAGGCTTACCGTCACGACCTTAAATCCCTTGCGGCCTTTTGCGAGGGCCGCAAAGTGCAACGCTGGTCGGACCTGAATAATTTTCAGGTGCGCGCCTTCGCGGCGGCCGAGCATGCCGGCGGCATCGCACCGCGCAGCATTCAGCGGCGCTTGTCGGCCGTGCGCTCTTTTTATGAGTACCTGCTTCGTGAAGGACACGCCAAGAGCAATCCCGC
Organism: Steroidobacteraceae bacterium; assembly: GCA_036493935.1. Taxonomy (GTDB): domain Bacteria; phylum Pseudomonadota; class Gammaproteobacteria; order Steroidobacterales; family Steroidobacteraceae; genus Bog-1198. The sequence goes on from DASXOY010000036.1 coordinate 11,629, forward strand.
CCAGGAAGTGCGTGCGCCTAAATCCAAGAAACGCCTGCCAGCCACCCTGGACGCCGATCAGATGGCGCGGCTGCTGGACTTTCGCGCCGACGACTCCCTCTCGGCTCGCGACAAAGCCATGATGGAGCTGTTCTACTCATCAGGCTTGCGCCTGAGCGAGCTGGTGGGGCTCGATACCGCCGCCGTGGACCTGAAGGATCGTACCGTGCGCGTGCTGGGCAAGGGCGCCAAAACACGCATCGTCCCGATCGGTCGCCACGCGGTTGAGGCATTGAAGCGTTGGCTTGGCGAGCGTGCTGCGATCATCCGCGATAAGCCGGGATTGGGGGCGGCGCATGCGGGCCCGATGTTCGTGGGAAAAAGCGGCCTGCCGCTGTCGGTTCGTGCGGTGCAGTTGCGCGTGAGCACCTGGGCACGCCGCCAGGGCCTGTCGCAGCACGTGCATCCGCACATGTTTCGCCACTCCTTTGCGACGCATTTGTTGGAATCGAGCGGCGACTTGCGCGGCGTGCAAGAACTGTTGGGGCATGCGGATATCAGCACCACCCAGGTCTACACGCACCTGGATTTTCAGCATCTGGCCAGCGTTTATGACGCCGCCCATCCGCGAGCCCGTCGCCGACCCCGCACGGCTTGAAACGGCTGGACTAGTCCCCACGCTACAAGGATTCCTATGAATCACGATCCCGATCGTATCTACGGCACCACGATTCTTAGCGTGCGCCGCAACGGCCACGTCGCGGTCGGCGGCGACGGCCAAGTCACGTTGGGCCAGAGCGTCATGAAGTCCAACGCACGTAAGGTGCGGCGGCTGTACGGCGGCAAGGTGCTGGCCGGATTCGCCGGCGGCACGGCGGATGCCTTCACGCTGTTCGAGCGTTTCGAGGGCAAGCTGGAGAAATTCGGCAATCTCACGCGCGCGGCCATTGAGCTGGCAAAGGATTGGCGCAGTGATCGCAGCCTGCGCCGCTTGGAGGCCCTGCTCTGCGTCGCCGATGTCGAAAGCACTTATGTGATCTCGGGAACGGGCGATGTGATCGAGCCGGAGCATGACCTGATCGCCATCGGTTCGGGCGGCGGATTCGCGCAAGCGGCGGCGCTCGCCTTCATGCAAAGCGACTTGAGCGCGCGCGACATCGTCGAGCGCTCGCTCAACATCGCCGCGGACATCTGCATTTACACCAACCGCAACCTCACCATCGAAGAACTCTAGGAGCATCGGAGCCTGATGTCGCAGATGACCCCGCGGGAAATCGTCGAGGAGCTCGACAAGCACATCGTCGGCCAAAAAGCGGCCAAGCGCGCGGTCGCCATCGCCCTGCGCAACCGCTGGCGGCGCCAGCAAGTCGATGCGGCCCTGCGGCCCGAAATCACGCCGAAGAACATCCTCATGATCGGTCCCACCGGCGTCGGCAAGACCGAGATCGCCCGCAGGCTGGCCCGGCTCGCCAAGGCCCCCTTCATCAAGGTGGAAGCGACTAAATTCACCGAAGTGGGCTATGTTGGCCGCGAAGTTGATTCGATCGTCCGTGATCTTGTCGAGATCTCCGTCAAAATGACGCGAGAAGAGGAGATGGCGAAGGTCCGGCACCGTGCTGCGGATTCCGCCGAGGATCGCGTGCTCGATATCCTGCTGCCGCGGGCCCAGGCGGGCTTCAACGGAGAACCCGCAGCCAAGGATCACGACACGCGCCAGCGCTTCCGCAAGATGCTGCGCGAGGGTGAGCTGGACGACCGCGAGATCGAGATCGACGTGCGCGCCATGCCGTTGGGCGTCGAAATCATGGCGCCCCCGGGCATGGAAGAAATGACCCAGCAGCTGCAGGGAATGTTTCAGAACTTGGGCGGCGGCCGCACGCGCAGCCGCAAGGTGAAGATCAAGGAGGCATTGAAGCTCCTGGTCGATGAAGAAGCCTCGAAAATGATCAACGAGGAGGAACTGAAGCTGCGCGCGGTGGAGAACGCGGAGCAAAACGGCATCGTCTTCATCGACGAGCTCGACAAGATCGCGCGGCGCCAGGAAACCATGGGCGCGGATGTGTCGCGCGAGGGCGTGCAGCGCGACCTGCTGCCCTTGGTGGAAGGCTGCACCGTGAACACCAAGTACGGCACCGTCAAAACCGATCATGTGTTGTTCATCGCGTCCGGTGCGTTTCATATGTCGAAACCCTCGGACCTGATTCCTGAGCTGCAGGGGCGCTTGCCGATCCGCGTCGAGCTCGAGCCGTTGGTGGTGGGCGATTTCGTGCGGATCCTGACCGAGCCGGACGCATCGCTGTGCCGGCAGTACTCGGCGTTGATGGCCACCGAGGGTTTGACGCTGGAATTCGCGGACTCCGGCGTGCAGCGGCTGGCCGAAGTCGCCTTCGAGGTGAACGAGCGCACCGAGAACATCGGCGCGCGGCGCCTGCACACCGTCATGGAGCGCCTGCTCGAGACCGTGTCCTTCGATGCGGCCGATCGCAACGGCACGCGCGTGGTGATCAATCGCGAGTACGTGGAAGGGAACCTCGGCGAGCTGGTCAAGGACCAAGACTTGTCGCGGTACATTCTGTGAACGCGCCGCCGGGATCCCGCGCGCCGCAGCCCACCGATATCAAGCTGCGCACCGAATCGAGGCTGCTCGATGTGCGCTTCGATGACGGCGCGCACTTCGAATTGCCGTTCGAATATTTGCGCGTGTTCTCCCCTTCCGCCGAGGTCAAAGGCCACGGCGGCGGCGAGGGCGCGCTGGTGCGGGGCAAGCAGCAGGTCGGGATCAGCGGCATCGAGCCGGTCGGCAACTATGCGCTGCGCCTGTTTTTCGACGATGGCCACAATACGGGGCTGTATTCCTGGAGCGTCCTGCATCAACTGGGCAAGGACCGCGAAGCGAATTGGGCGCGCTATCGAGCACGCTGCGCCCAGGCTGATATTTCAGCTGATATCAAGGCCCCCAAGCCCTAAGCCCCAGTCGGCTACAATGTGCCCCTTAAAGCTGCAAGGGCGTCATGGCTGACTCCGATCACACGGTGGATTTTGGCTACGAGAAAGTCGTACCGGCCGACAAGGCCGCGCGCGTCAGGGCAGTGTTTGCCTCCGTCGCAGGCAAATACGATGTGATGAATGACCTGATGTCCTTCGGCGCACACCGCTTGTGGAAACACTTCACCTTGTCGCTCACCGGATTGCGCCCCGGGCAATGCGCCTTGGATGTCGCCGGCGGCACCGGCGATCTTGCCGCCGGACTCTTGCGCCAGGTGGGCAAATCCGGGCGCGTGGTGTTGTCGGATGTCAATCCGGCCATGCTGGAAATCGGCCGCGACCGTCTGCTCGACCTAGGCTTCGTGGGCAATATCGAGTGCATCGTCGCCGACGCTGAGCGCCTGCCTTTCGAGGACAACGCCTTCGACTGCGTCACCATCGGCTTCGGCCTGCGCAATGTCACCGACAAGGCGGCGGCGCTCAAATCCATGCATCGTGTCTTGAAGCCGGGCGGTCAATTGCTGGTGCTCGAGTTCTCGACGCCGACGGCACCCGGCCTGAAACCGCTATACGACGCGTACTCTTTCAAAGTGCTGCCGTTCTTGGGAGAACTGGTCGCGAAAGATGCCGACAGCTATCGGTATCTCGCCGAGTCGATCCGCATGCACCCCGATCAAGAGACTTTGCTTGGCATGCTGCGCGACGCAGGCTTCGGCCAAGCGCGCTACCACAACCTCACCGGCGGCATCGTCGCCGTGCATCGCGGCTACAAGATCTGACATGACTGCGACTCCCGCGTGGTTGGCATCGGCCGAGGCTGTCCTGAATCGCAACATCGCGGCATCGACGGCAGGCCAAGTGTTGGTCAAGCGTCTCGACGGCACCAGCCTGCAGGTCGATGTCGAGGGCATCACGCGAGTTCGCGCCGCCTGCGGTGCAGGGCGTCTGGCGCTGCTGAAGGGCGATGACTCGCCCGCGGACGCGGTCATTTCGGGTTCTCCGCCCGCGCTCTTGCAGCTACTCAGAACCGCGTCCCCCGCGGAAGGCCGATCATCGGTGCAGATTCGCGGTGATGCTGAGATCGCCAATGCGTATCGCGACCTGTTCGCCGCGGCACGCCCGGACTTGGAGGAAGAGCTGTCGCGCTGGGTAGGCGACATGCCGGCGCGGCATTTGTCGCAGCTGGCGAAGAGCGTGCGGACTTGGGCGCGCCGCGCTCGGCGCACCGCCGGCGAGAACATCGCCGAGTACCTTCAGGAAGAGGGGCGGGACTTGGTCACCAAGACGGAAATGGAAGAGTTTCTGCGCGGCGTCGATTCCGCGCGCGAGAGCGTCGACCGGATCGAAGCTCGCCTGCGGGGGATGGAGCAGCGGATGAAGGGCGGCTGATGCGGCTGCGGGTGCTGGCACGGCTGCTGCAGATTCAGCGGGCGCTGGTCAGGCACCGGCTCGACGAATTCGTGCGCGCCACGCATCTGCACCGGCCGCTGCGCTATCTGTTTCTTGTCTCCCCCTGGACCTGGTTCCAGCGCCGCATCGGCGGCGCGCGCGGCGAGCGCCTGCGTTTGGCGCTCGAGGATTTGGGTCCAATTTTCGTGAAATTCGGCCAGGCGCTATCGACGCGCCGCGACCTGCTGCCGGTGGACATTGCGGACGAGCTGGCAAAACTGCAAGACCGCGTGCCGCCCTTTCCGGGCGACATCGCCGTCGCGATGATCGAGAAGACTTTCGGCCGGTCGCTCCACGAAATTTTCGGCAGCTTCGAAGCCTCGCCGCTGGCAGCCGCTTCCATCGCCCAGGTGCATGCGGCTACCTTGAAGAATGGCGACGAGGTGGTGGTCAAGGTGCTGCGCCCGGGCATGCGCGAGGTCATCGATCTGGACCTCGAAGTGCTGGATGCGTTGGCGGCGCTCGCCGATGAGTACTGGGTCGAGGCGCGTCCGGTCCGGCCGATCGAAGTGGTGCGCGAATATCGCAAGACGGTCACCGACGAATTGGACCTGATGCGGGAAGCGGGCAATGCCTCCCAGCTGAAACGCAATTTTGCGGGCTCCTCGTTGCTGTACGTGCCGCAAATTCACTGGGACTATTGCCGCCAGAACGTCATGGTGATGGAACGGATTCACGGCATCATCGTCAGCCAAGTCGAGGAGTTGCGGGCGCGCGGCACGGACATCGCGAAACTCGCCGAGAACGGCGTCGAGATATTTTTCACCCAAGTGTTCCGGCACAATTTTTTTCATGCCGACATGCACCCCGGCAATATCTTCGTGCAGATCGATGATCCGAAGAATCCGCGCTATGCGGCGGTTGATTTCGGCATCGTCGGCACCCTGCAGCCGCGCGATCAGCACTACCTGGCCGAAAATTTCATGGCTTTCTTCAAGCGCGACTACGGCCGCATCGCAAAGCTGCACATCGAGAGCGGCTGGGTGCCTAAGGGCACGCGCGTCGATGAGCTCGAATCGGCGGTGCGCACCGTCTGCGAGCCCATCTACAACAAGCCGCTCAAGCAGATCTCCTTCGCGCAAGTGCTGATACGGTTGTTCGAGACGGCGCGGCGCTTCGACATGCAGGTGCAGCCGCAGCTGATTCTGCTGCAAAAGACGCTGTTCAACATCGAAGGCCTGGGGAGGCAGCTTTATCCTGAGCTGGATCTCTGGAAGACGGCTCAGCCGGTGCTGCGCGAATGGATGCGCGAGCGCACGAGTCCTCGGACGATCATGCGCGAGATCCGTGCGCACTGGCCGGACGCGCTGCTCACCTTGCGTCAGATCCCGCAAATTGTGCAAGCCGCCGTGCGCGAGACGGCCGAAGGCACCGCGCCCGCGGTCGACAAGCAGGTGGCGCAGCTGCGCGCGGACATGCGCGCCGCCGCGCTGCGTCGCGACTTGGGATGGGCGGCGGGCGTGCTGTGGCTGTCGGGATTGATCTGGCTGGCGCTGACCACGCAGTATCACTGGTTCGGCGGCCTGCAAATGATTGCCGCCATTCTTTTATTCGTCCGGCTAAAAGTGGGCAGGCTGCGGATCGAATGAGAATTCCCATCGAGAGCTCCACCAGTTATCGGGGCCGCAATTCGCGCCCGAATTTTCCGGCGCTGGCGCTGTTTCTGGCGCTGGCCTTGGGAGCCGGTGCCCTGGGAGCCCTGTTCTCGCCCGGCTTCTCAGGCTCAGCCGCGCATTGGTACACGGCGCTGGCCAAGCCCGATTGGTTGCCGCCGCAAAAATGGTTTGCTTCCATCTGGACCGCTCTGTACGCGATGATGGCTGTCGCTGCCTGGATCATCTGGCGCGAACGCTATCATCGCGGACGCAGCGCTGCGATCGGCGCCTATGCCGTGCAGCTGCTCCTCAATGCGCTGTGGGCACCCTTGTTCTTCGGCTTGAAAAATATCGGTGCCGGCCTGTTCGATATCGTTGCGCTCTGGCTGGCGGTGGGCTGGACCATCCGCGAGTTCGGGCGCGTGCGGCCGGCCGCCGCGGTCATTCTGGTGCCGTACTTCTTGTGGGTAACTTTTGCCGCGGCAATCAATCTCGATATTTGGAAACTGAATCCATGATGGTGTGTAGGTATAGGATTACGTTCTCTCGGGTCGATGCACCGATCGCGGGGCTGTGGAATTTCCATCAATCTGTGGACGCTGCGTCGGGTACATCCCCGCGAGAATCCGGGGCTAAAGTAATCTCTGCCAAGCCCTCCGCGCGCACCTTTTGCGCCGGTCGGAATTAGCACCCTACCCCGTGGGATATCAAGCGCGATGTACCCGGCCGCAGCAGCCTTGATATCCCGGTAGACTTAAGCGCAATGCCGGTAGATTCACCCCGCCGATTCAGCTCTCCCTACCACGCGGCCCCGCGCACGCAGCTGCTGTCGAACGGCAACTATTCGCTGATGCTCACCGCCGCTGGCTCCGGATACAGCCGCTGGCGCGACATCGCGCTGACCCGCTGGCGCGAGGATCCCACCTGCGATCCGTGGGGCTCTTACATTTTTTTGCGCGATGTGTTCAACGGTCACGTATGGTCCGCGGGCTATCAACCGATCGGCCGGGAATCCGAATTCTACGAAGCGGCGTTCTTCGAGGACCGCGCGGAGATTCGCCGCAAGGACGGACCCATCCGCACCATCATGGAGATCCTTGTCTCGAGCGAGGACGACGCGGAGGTTCGGCATTTGTCGCTCACCAACGAGGGCAGCGGCGTGCGCGAGATCGAGCTCACTTCCTACTCGGAAGTCGTATTGAGCCCGCCGGCGGCGGATGCCGCGCATCCGGCATTCTCGAAAATGTTCGTGCAGACCGAGTTCGTTGCCGAGCGCGGTGCGCTGCTGGCAACGCGCAGGCCGCGCGAGCCGGGGCAAGGCCAGCCGTGGCTGGTGCACTTCAATTCTCTGGACGGTGAAGCGATCGGCGGCTTGCAATTCGAGACCGACCGGGCCCGCTTCATCGGGCGCGGCCATGATGTGCGCAATGCCGTGTCCATCATGGATGCACGGCCCCTGTCGAACACCGTGGGCACGGTCCTGGATCCCGTGCTGGCGCTGCGGCGGCGCGTCCGCATCGAGCCCGGCGAAACCATCCACGCCGCGTTCTGGACCGGGATCGGCGCCAATCGTGCTCAAGCTTTGAGCTTGGTGGACAAGCTCGGCAGCGAAGCGGCGTTTCAACGCGCTAAAACCTTGTCCTGGGCCAAGGCGGAGGTTCAGCTGCGCGATCTCTCCTTGAGTTGCGAGGACGCGCAGCTGTATCAAGACATTGCCGCGCGCATTCTGTATGCCGACTCGTCGCTGCGCGCTCCGCCCGATCTGCTTGCGCGCAATCAGCTTGGCCAGCCCGACTTGTGGAAGCACGGCGTGTCCGGAGACCTGCCCATCGTGATGTGCAGCATCGAAGAGCAAGGCGGTGCCGACGTCGTCAGGCAGCTATTGCGGGCGCAAAGCTATTGGCAATCGAAGTGCCTCGCGGCGGATCTCGTCATCTTGAACGCGGCCGAGCCCGCCGCGGCGGCGGCCGTGCAGGCAGCGGTGGATGCCGCCATTCAGAATGCCGCGAAGGGGCGCGAGGATGTCTCCGGCCGGGGCAAGGTCATCGCGCTGCGTGCCGATACCGTGCCGGCCGAAGAACAGGATTTCCTGCGAATCGCGGCGCGGGCCGTTTTCACCGGACGCGCCGGGCTGCGCGAGCAGAGTGAGCGCCCCGAAGAGCCGGCCGGTGGTGCCCGCCTGCGGCGCGAGAACAGCGGAGAGGAATTGCGCACCCATGTACCGCACTTGGTGCCCGCCCTCGAGTACTTCAATGGCTTGGGCGGCTTCGATGCCGGCGCTCGTGAATACACCGTGGTGCTCGATGACGGCCAGTGGACGCCGGCCCCCTGGATCAACGTGATTGCGAATCCGCAGTTCGGCTTCCTGGTCTCGGCCGACGGCGCCGGCAGTACCTGGTCGCTGAACGCGCAACAAAATCAGATCACGCCCTGGTCCAACGATCCGGTCAGCGACACGCCCGCGGAAGCGATCTATGTCCGCGATGAGGATTCCGGCGACTTGTGGAGCGTCACGCCGCTGCCCATCCGCGAACGAACCTCCGTTTATGTGGTGCGTCACGGTTTCGGCTACACGCGCACTGAACACACCTCGCACGGAATCGCACTCAACATGAGTCAATTCGTGCCGCTGCAAGATTCAATCAAGATTTCGCGGCTCAAGATCGTCAACACTTCCGACGGGCCGCGGCGGCTGTCGATCACTCACTACCTGGATTGGATGCTGGGCAACCAGAACAACCGCGCGGCGCCCTTCATCGTCACAGCGATCGATCCTAAGACAGGGGCGCTGCTGGCGCGCAATCCGTGGACGGCGGACTTCAAGTCGCGCGTCGCATTCCTGGACATGGCGGGACGGCAACAAAGCTGCACAGCCGACCGCAGGGAATTCATCGGACGCCACGGCACGCTGGCCGAACCGGCGGCGCTGTTGGGACCGCAAAATCTCTCCGACCGCGTCGGCGGGGGCTTGGACCCTTGCGGCGCGATGCAGACCAAGGTCAGCCTGAATGCAGGCGAAACCGTCGAGCTGACGCTGCTGCTCGGCGAGGAGAGTTCCGAGGCCGCGGCACTCGCCCTGATCGAACGCTATCGCAATGAGAATCTCGATGCAGTTTTCAAAGGCGTGACGGATTTTTGGGATCGGACCCTGGGCGTCATCCAAGTCAAGACGCCGGATCGATCCATGGACATTCTGGCCAATGGTTGGCTGCTGTATCAAACCTTGAGCTGCCGCGTATGGGGGCGCACCGCGTTTTATCAGTCGAGCGGCGCTTACGGCTATCGCGACCAGCTTCAAGATGTCATGGCCTTGTGCGTATCCTCGCCCGCCACCGCGCGCGAGCACATCTTAAGAGCCGCCTCGCAGCAGTACGCGGCCGGCGATGTGCAGCATTGGTGGCTTCCCACTTCGGGCCAAGGCATCAAGACGCGCGTGTCCGATGACCGCATCTGGCTGGCGTTCGTCGTCGCCCACTATCTTGAGGTCACCGGCGACCTGAAGGTGCTCGATGAGCCGGTGCCCTTTTTGAGCGGCGGCCCCCTGGAGCCCGGCCAGATGGAGCATTTCTCCGCACCGCCGCCGGCGGATCCAAAGCCGCTGTTCGAGCATTGCGTTCGCGCGCTCGACTCCAGCCTGGCGCTGGGATCACATGGGCTGCCGCTGTTCGGCACGGGCGATTGGAACGACGGCATGAATCGCGTCGGGATATTGGGCCGCGGCGAGAGCGTGTGGCTGGCCTGGTTCCTGTACAGCGCCTTGATGCGCTTCGCTCCGATTGCCGCGGCGCGCGGCGCGGGAGCTGCCGCAGATGCCTGGCGTAAGCACGCCACTGCACTCCAGCAGGCCATCGAGCGTGAAGCATGGGACGGCGATTGGTATCGGCGCGGCTACTACGACGATGGCACGGTTTTGGGTTCGGTTTCCAGCGATGAATGCCGCATTGATGCAATCGCGCAATCCTGGGCGGTCATCTCCGGCGCCGCGGATCGCGGCCGCGCGCAGCGTGCCATGTCCGCCGTCAATACTCAGCTGGTCAGCCGCAGCGACGGCCTGGTAAAGCTGTTCACGCCGCCGTTCGATCATAGCGCGAAGGATCCCGGATACATCAAAGCCTACCCTGCAGGATTGCGGGAGAACGGCGGCCAGTACACGCACGCAGCGATGTGGACGACGTTGGCCTTTGCGCTCTTGGGCGAGGGCGACCGGGCAGGCGAAATATTCTCGCTCCTCAATCCGATCAACCATGCCAGCACGCGCGCGAGCATCCATCGCTACAAAGTCGAGCCCTACGTGGTGTGCGCCGACGTCTACTCTGCGGCGCAGCATGTCGGGCGCGGCGGGTGGACTTGGTACACGGGCTCGGCAAGCTGGATGTACCGCACCGCCGTGGAAGGAATTTTGGGAATCCAGCTGCGCGGCAGCACGCTCATCATCGACCCGTGCATTCCACGCGCCTGGGCGGGATTTGAGTTCACTTATAAGATGGGGGACTCGCGCTATCGCATCACGGTTAAAAATCCGCGCGGCGTGAATCGCGGCATTGCGCAAGCGACGCTCGACGGCAAGGACCTGGGCGGCGCGTCGCCGGGCGAAGGCGGTGCTGGACGCGGCGAACGCGGGACGGCTTGCGGGATCAAGCTGGTGGACGATGGCCGTTATCACTACGGCGAAATCACCTTGGGATGACCAGCGCTACGCTCCGTGCTGCGGCTTGGACTTGAGCGCGCCGATGACCTTGGACATCAGGATTTTGGCAACGCTGCTGGCGGGCACCAGCCGCAATAGCCGCAGGGCAAGCGCCGGGCGGGCGATGAGTAATCCACTGGCCAATGCGCCCAATGTTCCCAGGCCCCGGCCGCTCAACAGCATCTGCATGGTGCGGCTGCGGGGAAAACCGGCGTGTCCGTTGGCCGAGCTCTGGCCGCCCTCGCCCGGCGTGTCGGGCGGATCGAGCAGCAGGCGCAATTCATCGCGCGACTGCGCGAGCCGGCTGCGTATCAGGTCGCGCGCAGCGGCGTCGCGGTCCGCCACCTCATTCCCCGTCCGCGGATAAAATCCGCTCGAGAAGGACGCGATCTTCCTGCCATTCGCGCCGTACGTCGGCGAGGAGAGGCGAACGGGCGCGCGCCGAGCGCGCGCGGTACACCGCGGCAGCAATGGCGACGACGATGAAGCTCCCCGCCATCCAGGCGATGGCCGCGACCCGATAAGGCGTGTTCCAGGTATAGGCGATGACGCCGAGGCAGATCAGAAATACCGCAAACAATACGCAGATGGCGACGATCGCGGATGCAACCACCTGCGCCATGATTTCGCGTTGCGTGCGCGCGAGATCCAATCCGGCCAATTCGACATAGGCGCCGATATGGCGCATCAGCGCAGGGGCGGCTTTCGGCAGTGACCATAACCCTCGCACTGTCTTAGCCTAGATCTTCAGGAACGTCGTGTCGCCAGTATGCCCACTACAGCGCCGACGAGTGCCGCAATGCCGATTGCCTGCCACGGACTCTCGCGCACATAGTCATCAGCGGTGCTGGCGACGTTTTGCGCCTGGCGCCGAATTGAATCCGCGCTGTCCGACAAGCTTTGCTTGGCGGAATCGACCGCTCGCTGCACCTTGCCCCGCACGCGAACGACATCGGCATCTTTCAGATCCGCAATCCGTGCCATGAGATCTTCGACATCCGAGATCAGATTTTTGATCTCCCCGGAAGCGGCGTTCTTGATGTCGCCCAGTCCGTCGTTCAAGTCATTCTTCACGCGGCGACCCGTGGCGCGCACTTGGTCCGCCGTGTTGTCAAAATTCGCTTCCATTTCCGTCTCCTCGAGTGGGTTGGCCAGCGGTCCCCGTTGCGTAACCGCACCGGCCCAACTGTGCCGATGCCCGCAGTGCGGAACCATCGGTTCGTCCCGGGCCTGCCTGTAGGAATAGGCTCACATGTTAGACTGATCGCCTGCAACGCGGGCACTTTACATGAAAATCCTGGGTGAGGAGCTAGGTGACGTCGGGCGCTGGTACATCGCGCTGCCGCCCGTCCTGCTGATCGGCTTTCTCATCGGCCTTTTCTTCCTGGCCACCGCCGGCCAGGCGCGGCTCAACATGACCAATGAGCGCGCCCATCGCTCGCAGCTTCGGGAACAGGCGCTCAATGAGTTCGCCGGCCTCATCACCGATGCCGAATCCGCCCAGCGCGGCTACCTGCTGACCGGAGAAACGGGCTACCTCGCCCCGTACGCCGCGGCGGTGACCGAAGTCGGCCGTTCGCTTGATCGGCTGCACGACGCTTACGGGGGCGACGAGAGCAGCAGCGAGTTTCACCAGCTGCGCATTCTGACCGGCAAGGAGCTGGGTGAACTGGAAGACGGCATCGCACTGTTCAAGAAGCGCGGCATACCGGCGGCGGCCAGCGTGGTGGGAACCGATGTCGGCAAGCGCACGATGGATTCGATCGTGGCCATCCTCGCAACCATGCGCGGCGAAGAGGCGGCAGAGGCGGCGGCCGCCAACGCCGAATGGCGAACCGACTATCGCCTCTCGCGATGGGTGTCCGCCGCGGGCGCCGTGCTGAACATCGGTCTGGTGTTGCTCGCGATCCGCCTGGTCTACGGCGACATGCGGCGCCGCACGCGCCAAGCCGCAGCCCTGCATGATAAGAAATCGGAACTGGAGCAGCAGGTCGAAGCGCGGACCCGCGAGCTCGCCGCGCTCTCGACGCACCTGCAGGGCGTGTCCGAGCAAGAAAAATCGGCGCTGTCGCGCGAGTTGCACGATGAATTGGGCGGCCTCCTGGTCGCGGCGCGCATGGATCTTTCCTGGCTGCAGCAGAGGCTGCTGACCTCCGATCCAGCCATCGAACAGCGCTTCAAGCGCATCCACGATTCCTTGAGCGCCGGCGTGGACCTGAAACGCCGCGTGGTCGAGGAGCTGCGCCCCACGCTGCTCGACAACATGGGCCTGTTCACGGCCTTGCGCTGGCAGTTCAAGGAAACCTGCCGCCGCACCGGCCTCAAGTGCACCGAGACCATTCCCGAATCCGAGCTGAAATTCAGCCCCGATGCCGCCATCGGCGTGTTTCGCATCGTGCAAGAAGCGCTGACCAATATTTTGAAACACTCGGAAGCGAAGTCCGCGGACCTGTTCATTTCCATCGAGGCGAAGACCCTGACCTTGAGAGTTTCCGACGACGGCAAGGGCATTCCAACTGCCCGCCTGGCAAACAGCACGTCCCACGGACTGGCCTCGATGCGCCATCGCATCTCCGGACTCGGCGGTGTCTGGGATATCCGCAGCCCAGGCTCGGGCGGGACCGTGATCACCGCGCACATCCCCATGGAGAGAATGCTGCCGGTGCCCTCGGTGCTGTCGGCGGCCGAGGGAGGCGAGCGTGCGCTCGCCTCCAAGGCTGCCGGCGGCTGACGTTACGGTCCGTTGCTTAAAAGCCCGATCGCGGCGCGATAGCCGAATTATCCCGGCCGATGACGACTTCGACGCGGCGATTCAATTGCCGCCCGCCCGAGTCGTTGTTGCTGGCCACGGGATAGGCCTTGCCGTAGCCCTCGGTGCCGATTCGCCCGGGATCCACACCCCGGCTGACCAGCGCTGCCTTGACGGCGTCAGCGCGGCGCTGCGAAAGCTCCTCGTTATACGCATCGCTGCCGACGCTGTCCGTGAAGCCGTCGATCTGCACGCGCCGATCCGGATGCTCCATCAAAAACTGCGCCAACTGGTCTATTTTGCGCGCACCGCCGGACTTCAGTTCCGACCTCCCGGTATCGAACATCACATCGCCCAGGGTGAGCACCAAGCCGCGCGGAGTCGGCGTTGCCTTCATGGCGTCGAGCTCCGCCTGCACCCTCGCCGTCTCTTCGTTGGCTTGGTCGCGCTGATTGAGCGCGACGGCTGCCACGGCTTTGGAGTTCGCGGCCTCCGCCTTGGCCCTCTCCGCTTCGCGCGTGCGCGAGGCCAGCATGATCCGATCGCGTTCGGCCTGGCCCGCGGCAACCCGCGCATCATCCGCCTTGGCAGCTCCATGGGCCTGTGCGATGCGCGCATCCTGCGCGGCCAGATACGCCGGTTGCTGAACGTCGGCATCGCGGTGATCGGCCGCAGCCTGCTCGGCCACGCTCAAATCTTTTTTCGCGCGATCAAGATCGAGCGGCGCGTACTTGTTGACGTTCGGATCCGCCTCGGCTGTCTGCACGGCAGCGCGTGCACTCTCTAGCACCGGATTCGGTTGCGGCACGGTCACACAGGCCCCCAAGGCCAGCGCCAAGCCTATCCCAGTAAGTAATTTCGCGTTCATGACTGACATCCTCATTGATTGGGTTGGGAGCTGCGTTGCGTTTCTTGCCGCAGCGCTTGCAGATTGGCATCGGCTTCCATCGCCGCCTTGCGCGAGCGCTTTTCCTGCGCCGTGGCCTCCGCGAGCTGCGCGTCCGCGTTGGCCTGCTCGGCCAATTGCGTCGCCGGCCGCGCGTCGTGATTAGCCGCCGCGCTTTCGGCGCGCGCCAGCTTGTCGCGAGCCGCGGCCATTTCGACGGGCGCAAGCTCAGGTGCTCCCGCTTGTTCGGCGCGCTGCACGGAGGCCTTCGCGACCGCGAGCTGTTCGTTGGGCGGCGGCGTGGTCACGCAGCCGGCGGCAGTCAGCGCCATCGCCGCGCAAACGCCCGCGCCCTTGATGAAACTTGATGATCTTTTCGACATGTGTTGCTCCTCGTGATGTCGCGGCAATTCCCGTAAGGACCTGACGATCAGAGGAGTCCCTTAAGGCGCCGCTTTAATTTAAGTTAGTGCGTTCACCTTGCATGCATGAGATTTCGGCTGCATTTTCCCTCCAAAAAAAGTGTCTACACCGAAAATAGAAGGAGCAACTTGCGTGCCAATCGCAATACGCATCGCCGCGCGCGCGACTCCCGCATTTGCCGCGGCCGCGGAAATTTCAAACGGATTTGGTGTAGATATTGCTAGACGCGATGGGAGAAATTACGCCGATGTCGGACGACTACGACAGCGTAAGCAGCGGAAGAAAGACGGTGCAGTCAGTGTTTCGAGAGATGCGCTTCGCAGATTTCGTGCAGCACTTCGGGAAGACGGCCATAGTCGCGCGCCTTGTCCAAGAAGTGTGTCGCGCCGAGTGCGATCGCGGCGTTCTTGTATTCAGGCAGGTCGTAATTGGTGAGCACGATGATGCGGGGCTTTTGCTGAGTGGTTGCCAGCGCCCGCATGACGCCGAAGCCGGTGCCCTGCTTCAAATGCAGGTCGAGGATGATAACGTCAACGGCATCGCGCTTCACCGCGGCGAGCGCGGCGGTCTCGCTATCCGCCGTCCCGATCAACTCCACATCGGAGATCTGCTTGATGGCCTCAGTCAGGCGCTCGGTCAATACCTTGGAATCCTCGACCAGCAAAACCCGCAGAGAGCGCATCATCAACATGTCGCTCTGATAGGGCAGGAGCTGGCTTGAAAGGTAATCACGGCCTTACTGAATCAGACCATTGCGCAACGCGTAGGATGTGATGTCCGCGTTGGCGGTGAAGCTCATCTTCTCAAGTATGCGGCTGCGATAGGTGCTGACGGTCTTCACGCTCAAGCTGAGTTCGTTGGCGATGTCCGAAACGCCGCGGCCGGCCGCAAGCTTGCAAAAGATTTGAAACTCTCGCGTCGACAGGCGCGCGTGCAGCGGTTTGTCCGGATCTCCATCCAAATCCGCCACCAGGATTTCAGCGAGCGCGGCGCTGACGTAGCGCCGGCCGGACAACACGGTGCGCACGGCTTTCATCAATTCTTCGGGCGCGCTGTCCTTGGACAGGTAGCCGCTCGCACCGGCGCGCAGCACGTTCACGGCGTATTGCTGTTCCGGCAGGCCGCTCATGACCAGCACCCTGACATTGGGGTGGCCGGTCTGAATGTGGCGCAGGATGTCGAGCCCGCTGCGGTCGGGCATGTGAATGTCGAGGAGCACCAGGTCCCATTCCGATTCGCGCAGCGCGTCGAGGGTCTCATTGCCGCTCGCGGCTTCTCCCACCGCATTGATGGTTGAATCAGCCTCCAGAAATTGCTTGAATCCGGCTCGGACTACCGCATGATCGTCTGCGATCAGTACTCTTGACACGTTAAATTCCCCTCAAAAAGCGCGCACCTAGGAATTGGCGCACTCCTGTCTTTGTGAATATCCGTTGAGCTTGTTATACAGCGTCTTCAGGCTGCAGCCCAGTGCGTCGGCCGCGCGGCGCTTGTTGCCCTTGAAGTAGTCCAGCGTCGCCTCGATCAGGGAGCGCTCCATATCATAAATGCGCGATCCGACTCGAATCTCCAGGCGTTCGCGGCCCGCAATCCCGCCGTTCGTCAATTGCTCCGCGCCGTCGTTGCGGGCGGTGTTCTGGATGAGCGGCGCCAATTCCAAAACGCTGTCGCCGAGAATGAAGGCGCGTTCGATGCAGTTTCTCAACTCGCGCACATTGCCCGGCCAGGAATGCTCCTTGAGCGTCATTCGCGCGTGCGCTGAGAGGCGTTTCTGCGTCGTCGATTGCGCGTTGAGTTCCGACAAGAAATGACTCGCGAGCAGCTCGACATCATCGCCGCGATTGCGCAGCGGCGGCATGTCGATGGGGAACACCGCGAGCCTGTAGAGCAGATCCTCGCGCAGCTGGCCGGATTGCACCGCGGTCAAGGGGCAGCGGTTGGTGGCGGCGATGACCCGCACGTCGCAGGTGTATTCGGTGCTCGCGCCGACCCGGTAGAACTTTCGCGATTCAAGCACGCGCAGCAGCCGCGTTTGCATGTCCAAGGGCATTTCAATCACTTCGTCGAGGAGCAGCGTGCCGCCCTCGGCGCGTTCGAACACGCCGGCGTGCGCGCGCACCGCACCCGTGAAGCTACCCTTCTCGTAGCCGAACAACTCGGCCTCGATCAAGCCTGCCGGGATCGCCCCGCAATTGATGGCGATGAAGGGTTTGCTTCGGCGCGGACTGCATTCATGAATCATCTGCGCCGCGAGTTCCTTGCCGGAACCGCTTTCACCGGTCAGTAGAACGCCGGCCTCGGTGGGCCCAACCCGTTCGATCAGGCGAAACACTTCCTGCATCGCGGCCGAGTTCCCTATTAGGGAAGACTCCATCGGGGACATGGGTGCCAAAGGGGGTATCGGGGGCGCTGCCGGACGGTCGGGAAGGCTATAACTCACGCTGTTCATTACAAATCTCCTGCTGATCGCGCTCGTGTAATCGTTACACGCCACACGCGATAATTTGTAACCTGTGCAGCTTATCGTCGCCAGGGCTGAGGGCTGAACCTCAGCTCGGAATTCACGCTGAATCCCGTAGGTGTTTGTCTGACACGCGCTTACAAGTGCTTGAATATTAAAGCGGTATTGGACTGTTCCGAAGCGCTTCGGGCTCTAGCAGTCGCACCACTTCACTGCTGGCACACGCTATGCACTCGTCGCGGACGCACCGCAGCGCCAACAGGTGGTGAATTGCGGCTCGAGTTCCTCGCTGCACTGCGGGCACGTCCAGGGCGCACCCGACGGCGCCGCTGCCGCCGCCTTGAGCGCACGCAGCGCCGCCGTTTCGAGCGCATCGGCGACCCAAAGTTGCGGCCACGTTTCCAGCATGGGCAAATCGCCCAGCGCGCCGGCGAGATACTGGTTGCGCAGCTCAGCGTCGATGCCCGCCGCGATCAGCACATTGCGGGCATGCGCGACCTGCAGGAGCGATGCGGCACGATACACTCGCTTCACGTTGTTCCTCTGGATCCGGCCGGTCCAACGCGCTTCAGCGCAAGGACTTCAAGAAAGCTGCCACATTCTCGCCCCGCTCCATCACCTCCACCAATGCTGAGCCGACGACCACGCCATCGACGTGCGGCGCCAAACGCGCCACTTGCCGCGCGGAGCGAATGCCGAATCCGGCACAGACCGGTACGCGGGCCAGCTGCTTGACGCGATCCATGTACTCGAGCACCTCGACCGGCACATCCGCGAATTTGCCGTCGGCGGATTTGCCCGTCGTGCCCGTCATGGTCACGGCATAGATGAAACCCTTGGCTTCGCGGCACAGCATCGCCAATCGTTCGGGCGGCGTCACGGGCGTCACCATCTGCACCAGCGCCAAGCCTTCGGCGTTGAGCGCTTGGTGAAGCTCGCCGCTCTCCTCGAACGGCAGGTCAGGCACGATGAAGCCGGCGACGCCTGCCTGTGCGGCGGCGCGCGGAAGCTCTGCCATGCCAAACGCCAACAGCGGATTCAAATAGCTCATCAATAGAATCGGGACGGGATGGCGTGGCTCGACGGAGCGCAATTCATCGAGAATCCACGGCAGCGTGACGCCATCCGCCAAGGCGGCGAAGCTGGCACGTTGAACCGTGGTGCCGTCGGCCATCGGATCGCTGAAGGGCACGCCGATTTCCACGACGTCGCAACCGCCCGCGACGGCGGCGAGATTTTCCTTGAATTGGCGCCGGCTCGGAAACCCCGCGGTCAAGTAGCCCACCAGCGCAGGCCGGCCTTGCGCGGCGACGGCGCGGATCGCGGAGGAAACGCGCTCGCTCGGCGCGGTCATTGGCGCAGCTCTCGCGGCATCGTCCCCATCAGGAAAGCGCTTTCAGCAGCGTGTTCTGCAAGATGGGCATGTCCTTGTCGCCCCGGCCCGAGCAGCCAATGAGAATTTGCGCCCCCGGATTGTTCTCCGCATAGCGCCGCGCGCCGAAAAATGCGTGTGCGCTCTCGATGGCCGGCAGGATGCCTTCATGCTTGGCGCACTCGGCGAGCGCATCCAAGGATTCCGAATCGGTCGCCGACTCATACGTCACGCGTCCGGTCTTCATCAAGTAGGCATGTTCCGGGCCGACGCCGGAGTAGTCCAGTCCTGCTGAGACCGAGTGCGTTTCGCGCACCTGGCCGAAGGCGTCCTGCAGAATCAATGTGTAGCTGCCCTGTAAAACGCCGGGGGAACCCAAGGTTAGCGACGCGGCGTTGTCGCCCAGCCCCAAGCCGCGCCCGCCGGCCTCGACGCCGATCAGCCGCACGGCCGCATCGCCCAGGAAGGGATGGAACAAGCCGATGGCGTTCGAACCGCCGCCGACACAGGCGACCGCCACATCGGGCAGCCTGCCCGCGGCTTCCAGCATTTGCGCGCGCGCTTCGCGGCCGATCACCGACTGTAGCTCGCGCACCAGGTAAGGGTAGGGATGCGGTCCCACCGCCGAGCCTATGGAATAGTAGGTGCCGTCGGGATCGGAGACCCAGTCGCGCAAGGCTTCGTCGATCGCGGCGCGCAGCGTTTGATCGCCGGCCGTCACCGGCACCACCGTTGCGCCCAGCAGTTTCATCCGATCGACGTTCGGCGCCTGGCGTTCAACATCGACCGCGCCCATGTACACCGTGCAAGGCATGCCGAGGCGCGCGGCCGCCGCCGCGCTCGCGACGCCATGTTGGCCGGCGCCGGTTTCCGCGATGATGCGTCTGGCGCCGAGGCGTTTGGCGAGCAAAGTCTGGCCGATGGCATTGTTGATCTTGTGCGCGCCGGTATGCGCGAGATCCTCGCGCTTCAAATACACCTGCGCGCCCCAGCGCTTGCTCAAGGCCGGTGCGGGCGACAGCGCCGTCGGGCGGCCGACCCAGGTGTTGAGCTCGTGCATGAACTCGGCTTGAAAATCAGCTTGATGCAAGTAGCGCCCGATGCCGGCCTGCAGCCGGTCGAGTGCCGGCACCAGCGTTTCGGGCACGTAGCGGCCGCCGAATGCGCCGAAACGGCCCTTGGCGTCGGGCAGATTGACGGGCGCGGCCGCGGCGCGGGCTCGCTGCGGTGAACTCATCACTCTTTCTCCAGATGCGCGGCGGCGGCACGCGCGGCGCGCACGAACTCGTGAATCTTCGCCGGATCCTTGACGCCGGGCTCGGACTCGACGCCGCTGCTCACGTCGACGCCGAACGGCCGCACGGCTTGGATGGCTTCGGCCACATTTTGCGCGGACAGGCCGCCTGCCAAAATCACTTCGGTCTGGCGCGCGAGCTCCGCGGCGCGGCCCCAGTCGGCGAGCTCGCCGATGCCGCTCGACGGACCCTCGAACAGCATGCGCCCCGGCAACGGGTTCGGTGTCTTGCGCCCGAAGCGAACCACCGGGAGCACCTTGATGTGCGCGGGAATCTTCAGCTCGCGCAAATCCTCGACATCGGTTTGAAAATAATCCGGCTTCAAGATGCGGCAGATCTCATCGACCTTCATCTGCAACGGGTGCTGCGCGACGGCAATGCGCAAAATGCCGGGCGGCGCCAGCGCTGCGAGCTGCGCGGCCTGTCCGGGCGTGACTTGGCGCGGACTCGGTGCAAAGACGAAGCCGATCGCATCGACGTTGGCATCCGCTGCCGCGCTGACCGCATCCGCACCGGTGATGCCGCATATCTTGATCCACATGGCGCGAAGTGTAGCCATTTAGCCTCTAGCTGTCCGTGTCGTTGTCAATATTTCACGCAGCAATTGCGCGGGGTCGTCGCGGCTCATCAGAGCCGTGCCGATCAATGCCAGCCGATAGCCCAGCCGCATCATCCGCAGCGCGTCCGCCGCGCTGGCCACGCCGCTCTCCGCCACCGCAGGCCGGTCGCCGGGCAGCTGCGCAGCAAGGTCCTCGAAACGCTCCGGCACCACGTCCAGCGTCTGCAAATCACGGCTGTTGATGCCGACCAGAATCTCATCGCCGGCCGTGCCGAGGCGGCCGCTGCGTGCGGCGAGCAGCTCCCGCGCCGCGATCAGATCGGCGCCATCGAACGCCTCCAGCAGCACGAACAGGCGGTGCTCGGCCGACGCATCGAGCAGCTCCATCATCTGCGCGCTCGACAGCATTCTGATGATCACCAGCACACCGCCGGCTCCCGCGGCGCGCGCCTCCAGCACCTGGTAGGGATCGACAATGAAATCCTTGCGCATGGCCGGCACGCGGAGCGGCGCGAGCACCGCGCAGGCCTGCTTCAGATGCTCGAGCGAGCCGTCGAAACGCGACGGCTCCGTCAACACCGACACGGCCGCCGCGCCGCCTTCCGCGTAGGCCTTCACTCGCTTGAGCCAGTCATCTCTGAGCGAACCCAACAGCCCGGCTGCCGGCGATCGCAACTTGAGCTCCGCGATGACATCGAATCCGGCGGCCGATAATTTCAGCCGGGCTCCGCGCGGCGTGGCGCGCGCGCGCTTCTCGAGCTCCGCAAGCGGTTCGAGCGCCATCGCCTGATTCACGCGTTCGGTGCTGGAGCGCGCCATCTCGTCCAGGAAACCGCTCATATGGCCGCCTTCTGTGCTGAATGCAGCGCAAATGCCTTGAGCCGCTGCAGCCACGCCAAGGCCTTGCCGCTGTCGATGACGGCGCGCGCCAGCGCAATGCCGCCCGCGATGGACTGCGCGCGCCCGGCAATCATCAAGGCGAGTCCGCATTGCAGTACCAGCGTGTCGAGATGCGGTCCCGTATCGCGGCCTTCGAATACGTCGATCAATGCCTTGAGATTCGCCTTCGCATCGCCGCCGGCCAGCTCGCGCGGCGAGCAGCGCGCAATACCGAACTCTTCGGGATTGATCTCGCGGCGCGTGACGGTCCCGTTCTGCACGTCGAAGGCAATAAAGGACCCGATGGGCGTCGCTTCATCCCATCCGGACGCACCGTGCACCACCCAGCCGCGTTCGATGGGCATGCCCGCCAGGGTGCCTGCCATGAGCTCTGCGGTCGGTGCGTCGTAGGCGCCGACCAGCAAATAACGCGGCGCCGCCGGGTTGGTCAACGGTCCCAGCAAATTGAACACGGTGCGCACGCCGAGCGCAGTGCGGATCGGCGCCAGCGCCTTCATGGCGGGATGAAAGTAAGGAGCGAAGAGAAAGGTGAATCCGGTCGCGACGAAACATTCTGCGGCGCGATTTTCATCCAGCGGCAGCTTGAATCCGATGGCCTCGATCAGGTCGGCGCTGCCGCTGCGGCTCGAGATCGATCGATTGCCGTGCTTGGCGATGGGCAATCCGCAGGCGGCGGCGAGCAACGCCGCGCCGGTGGACAGATTCAAGCTGCCGGAGCCGTCGCCGCCGGTGCCGACGATATCGATGGCATCCAAGCCTACCGGCAGCGCGGGCTTGACCGCCAATGCACGCATGGCGCCGGCGAATCCGCGCACCTCGTCCGCGGTGACTCCCTTGGCCCGCAATGCCGCGAGCAGCGCACCCGCCATGACGGGCGGCAGATCCGGCGCCGTCAATTGGCGCAACAGCGACTCAGCTTCCGCTTCGCTCAAGTCCTGCTGCGCGAGGAGTTGCTCCAGGATCTGGCGGGAAGTCTTCACGTCATGCCTTCAAGAAGTTAGCGATGAGTATCGGACCGTCCGGGGTGAGCACGCTCTCGGGATGAAACTGCACCCCCTCGATTGCCAACGATCGGTGACGCACGCCCATGATCTCTCCCTCGGGTGTTCGCGCGGTTACCTCGAGCGCGTCCGGAATGCTGGCAGGTTCCGCGATCAGCGAATGATAGCGGCCTGCATCGAAACTCTGGCGCATGCCCGCGTACAAGCCTTTGCCATCGTGCAGCACCGGCGACACCTTGCCATGCATCAAGCGGCCGGCGCGAACCACGTTGCCGCCGAATACTTCGACGAGAGATTGGTGGCCGAGACAGACGCCGAATATCGGGATGCGTCCGGCGAATGCTTCGATCATTTGCATGGAGACCCCTGCGTGCTTCGGCGTGCCCGGACCCGGTGAAATGACCAGGTGCGTGTATTTTCCAGCCAGCGCCTGCTGCACGCCGATCGCATCATTGCGGCGAACATCGACCTCCGCGCCCAAAATGAGGAACGCCTGCACCAGGTTGTAGGTGAAGGAATCGTAGTTGTCGATCAGTAACACCCGTGCCGGCATCTACAGGCCCTCAGCCGCGAGCTCGAGCGCCCGCCGCAGCACGGCGCTCTTGGCCATCAGCTCGTCATATTCGGCTTTCGGAGAACTGTCGGCGACGATACCGCCCCCCGCTTGATAGCTGTAGGTATCGCCGCGAAAGACCAGCGTGCGGATCGTGATGGCCTGATCCATGTCGCCATGCTGGCCGAAATAGCCCACGGTGCCGCCATAGAGCTGGCGGCCCACCGGTTCGAGCTCGTCGATGAGCTGCATCGCCCGAACCTTGGGCGCGCCCACCAGGGTGCCGGCGGGAAAGGTCGCGGCGAACAGGTCGAACGCGTCTTGGCCCTGGCGTAAGCGGCCCTTCACGCCGCTGACGATGTGCATGATGTGGCTGTAGCGCTCGATCACGCGGTAAGGATCGACCGATACCGAGCCGGCGACCGCGACGCGGCCCAAATCGTTGCGCGCAAGATCCACCAGCATCACGTGCTCGGCGTTTTCCTTGGGATCTTCGCGCAGCTCAGCTTCAAGCGCCGCGTCGCTCGCCTCATTCAAGCCCCGCGGCCGCGAACCCGCGATGGGCCGAAGTTGCGCCTGTCCAGCGTGGCATTTCACCAAGGCTTCGGGCGAGGACCCGACCACCGTGATGTCGCCGAGCTCGCAGAAAAACATATAGGGCGAGGGATTGAGCAGGCGCAGGGCGCGGTAGGCCTCGAACGGCGCAAGCGCGTGGCGTCCTTCGAATCGCGACGCGAGCACCAGCTGGTAGACATCGCCGGCGGCGATGTATTCCTGTGCGCGCCTCACGCGGGCCGCATGCGCCTCTTCGGTCAAGGACGGTATCGCCTTGGAAAATGTTCCCGGCGCATGCGATGCGGGCACCGCGCCCCGCAGGGCTTGAATCACCTCGCGCCTCAAGGCCTGCCGCTCGGCCTCGCTGCCGTCGTGCAGCAGCGCTACGCCGCGCGTCAAATGATCGAACACCAAGAGCGACCGCGGCGCCACGTAGTGAGCATGCGGTGTTTCGGTGTTATCGAGACTTCGATGCGGCAGGCGCTCGAAATAGCGCACGGCATCGTACGCCGTGTATCCCACCAGTCCGCCCAGCAGAGGCACTCCGGGAATCTTTGGGCTCGGGCTCGGCGCGCGGGTCAATGCCCCGCGCAGCACGCTCAAGAATTCCTCGCGGTCTTTCGGCCGCGGCGACCTCAAACCGCCGATGTCCACCCCGGCGGAGTCGATCTTGACCTCGAGACAATCGCCGAAGCCGATGAAGGAATAGCGCGCGAGGCGCTCGCCGCCCTCGACGCTTTCCAGGAGGAATCGAGGGCGGAACGGCGCAAGCTTCAGGTACGCCGAGACCGGCGTATCGAGATCGGCTGCAATGTCAAAAGGCGGTTTCATGCATGGTCACAATTGAAGGCAATAAAAAACCCATCGCCACTTGTCGCGGAGATGGGTTCTGGAGAAACGATAAAAAAATTAGACGGCCAGCCCACTCCCTAGGGGAGACGCCACCACCAGGTGTTGCGAAGAGCGCATGCTGTCGACATGAAGCCAGTATCGCCGCCTTGAGCGGCCAACGTCAACTGTAAATCAGGCGCCGGAGCCTACTTTTTCCCGGTGGTTTCCAGGTTTTTCTTGTATTTGCGCGTCAATTCCACGAATCGAGGAGTAAGGCCGACATCCTCGTAAACCGGGTCGCCCTGATCATCGTGTGAAATGACTTTGGGCCCCTTCTCATAGGGAATGGCGGCGGCGATTTCGTCCAACCCGGCGCTGAGCAAATCTGTCACGATTTCCTCGATCGACTGTCCCGGATAGAGCTCGGCCAAGGCATGCAGGCGCGCCGCATCGTCCAAACTTAAGCGCACGGCGTATTCTTTCGCAGTCCTCGCCGGTGCCGCGGTTTTCTTCCACCGATTGAGCAAGGACTTGAATTTCACGGCTACTCCGCCATACCAGTGGATTGCGAGCGGCTATTATAGACCTCGGGGACATTTCATCAGCGCCCAACCCAAATTAAGAGCCTCCGGCGTATTCGAGTACAGCAGCCGCGCTCTGTCCTTG
This sequence comes from Steroidobacteraceae bacterium, assembly GCA_036493935.1. Classification (GTDB taxonomy): domain Bacteria; phylum Pseudomonadota; class Gammaproteobacteria; order Steroidobacterales; family Steroidobacteraceae; genus Bog-1198. The sequence continues at coordinate 36,575 of DASXOY010000036.1, forward strand.
GTCTGGAGCACCAACAAAACCTTGAGCATCACGCTGGCGTTGCTCACGTTGGTGGCAGGTGCGCTGCCGGCGGGGGTCGCCTTCGTCGGCGCGCAAATCGTCGATGCGGTGATTCACGCCGCGGAACTGCATCGTCGCACCGGCACGACCTATCTCACCGATGTGGTGCGCTATGTTGCCCTGGAAGCGCTGCTGATCGCCGCCACCGCGATGGCGCAACGAGGCATCTCTCTGTCGCAGTCTCTGCTGCGCGCGCAATTGGGTCAGCGCGTCAACGTCATGATCTTGGAAAAAGCGCTGACGCTCGACTTGACCCAATTCGAGGACTCCGAGTTCTACGACAAGCTGACGCGCGCACGGCGCGAAGCCTCGAGCCGTCCGTTGAGCCTCGTGATGCGCACCTTTGGACTGGGCCAGAATGCCGTCTCGCTGATCTCCTTCGGCGGATTGCTGTACCGCTTCTCGCCGTGGGCCGTGCTGCTCTTGGTGCTCGCGGGGCTGCCGGCATTCCTCGCGGAGGCCAAGTTCTCGGGCGAGGCATTCAGGCTGTTTCGCTGGCGCGCGCCGGAGTCGCGCATGCAAATTTATTTGGAATCCGTATTGGCGCGCGAGGACTACGCCAAGGAAGTGAAGCTGTTCGATCTGGGCCCAAGACTCTTGGATCGCTACCGCGATATTTTCACCCGCCTGTATCGCGAGGACCGCGATCTCACCTTGCGCCGCGACGCCTGGGGTTTCGGCTTGGGGTTGGTGGGAACGGCGACGCTGTACGGCGGCTACGTGTGGATCGCGGTCGAAACCGTGCTCGGCGCCATGACGGTCGGTCAGATGACCATGTACCTACAGTTGTTCCGGCAGGGTCAGGCGGCGGTGAGTGCCGCGTTGTCGGCGATCAGCGGCCTGTACGAGGACAACCTGTATTTGTCGAATCTGTTCGAGTACCTGGAACAACCGGTCGGCCGCAGCGCGCCGAAGGTCGGCCGGAGCGTCGGACCGGAGCCCGGCGACGGCATTCGCTTCGAGAATGTGGCGTTCGTCTATCCCGGGGCCGCGGCGCCGGCGCTTTCGGATATCAACATGCACGTTCGTCCGGGCGAGAGCCTGGCGCTGGTCGGGCAGAATGGCTCCGGCAAGACGACCTTGATCAAGCTTCTGACGCGGCTGTATGAACCGACGCGCGGGCGGGTCTTGCTCGACGGACTTGATCTGAAGGAGTGGGACGAGTCGGCGCTGCGCCAGCGCATCGGCGTCATTTTCCAGGACTTCGCCCGCTACCAAATGCTGGTGGGCGAGAATATCGGCGCGGGCGACGTGCGCGCCTTCGATGATGAGGCCCGCTGGCGCAGCGCCGCTACCAAGGGCTTGGCGGCCGAGTTCGTGGAACAGCTTCCCGGCGCTTATCACGCTCAGCTCGGCAAGTGGTTCAAGGATGGGCGCGAGTTGTCCGGCGGGCAGTGGCAAAAAATCGCGCTGGCACGCGCCTTCATGCGCAGCGACGCCGACATACTGGTCTTGGATGAGCCCACCGCAGCCATCGATGCCGGCGCGGAAGCCGAGGTCTTCGAGCACTTCCGCGAGCTGACCCGCAACCGCATCGCCATCGTCATATCGCATCGTTTCTCGACCGTGCGCATGGCGGATCAGATATTGGTGCTGGAAGAGGGGCGCATCGTCGAGCGCGGCAGTCATGAATCGCTGATGGCGGCCGATGGCCAATATGCGAAGCTATTCACTTTGCAGGCACGCGGGTATCGTTAGAGCATCTCTTGGGGTCGTCACATGGATACATTCAAATCGCCGCTGATAATGGCCTTAGGTGCACTGGCTCTGTGCGCTTGCCAGCGCAGCGAGGCGCCGGCAACGGCGGCGCCTAGCGTGAGCAATGACGTGAAAATGGGCAGCTATCGCGCCGTTCTGCAAACACCCGGCGGCGACCTGCCCTTTGGCCTGGAGCTTGCGCAAAAGGACGGAAAGCCCGTGGGCTACCTCATCAACGGCCCGGAGCGGCTGCTCTTGAGCGAGGTCAAGATCGACGGCTCGCACCTCGAAATACGCATGCCGGGCTATGAAAATATCCTCAAGGCGGATGCTGCCGGAAATACGCTTACGGGCGAGGTTTTCCTGGTCAAGCTGAACGAAAAGAACCAGCATGTGCCGCTGCGGGCGACTCTCGGCGATGCTTACCGATTCTTCAAGACTCCTGCGAGCGACAACGCGGATGTCTCCGGCCGATGGGCGGTGAAATTCATCGATGACAGCGGCACACCCGAGGTGGCGATCGGCGAATTCAACCAGTCTCACGATGCCGTCAGCGGCACGATACTCACCACCACCGGCGATCATCGCTACCTCGCCGGCCAGGTCAAGGGCGATGAGCTGTACCTGTCAACCTTCGACGGCGCGCACGTGTTTCTCTACAAGGCAAAGATCACCGCTGATGGCGGTCTCGACGGCGACTGGTGGTCGGGGTTGGCGTTTCACGAGAAATGGATCGGCAAACGCGATGCCGCCGCCGAGCTCCCCGATGCCTATGGCGTGACCGCCATGCGGGCGGGCGTCAAGCAATTCGACTTTGCATTCCCGGATCTCGACGGAAAAACCGTCTCCTCCAAGGATCCGCAATTTCGCGGCAAAGTCCTGATCGTGGCCCTCGCCGGCAGCTGGTGTCCGAATTGTCATGACGAAGCGGCGTTTCTCGAGCCGCTCTATGAGGACTATCGCAGCAAGGGCTTGGAAATCGTCTCGCTGCAGTTCGAGCACTTCGGCGATTTTCCGCGCGCCGTCGAGGCCACCAAGCGTTTCCGCCAGCATTACGGCATCGAATACACGACGCTGATCGCCGGCATCTCGGACAAGGACGAGGCCGCCAAGAAATTGCCCATGCTCAAGAGTTTCGTGGCGTTTCCCACCACCGTTTTCGTCGACCGCAAGGGCAATGTGCGCAAGATCCACACCGGCTACACCGGGCCCGCCACAGGCGATCACTACACTCAATTCGTGAGCGAGGTGAAGACCACTTTGGATCAGCTGCTCGCGGAGACTTGACGTGCCCTCGTTCGACGTGGTTTCGGAAATCGACACGCATGAGCTGACCAATGCGGTGGACCAAGCGGTGCGCGAATTGACGCAGCGATTTGATTTCAAGGACACCGGCGCCGCCTTCGAGCTTGAAGAGACCACGGTGACCATGACGGCGCCCGCGGAATTTCAGCTCAAGCAAATGCTGGAGATCCTGAAGCTGCGCATCGCCAAGCGCGGCATCGATGTCGGCTGCCTGGACGTGAAGGATCCGGAAGTCAACCTGGCCCGGGCCAAGCAGCTGGTGATCTTGAAGCACGGCATCGATGCCGAGGCCGGCAGAAAGGTCTCGCGCCTGATCAAGGATTCGAAGCTCAAGGTTCAGGCGCAAGTCCAGGGCGACAAGGTCAGGGTGACGGGCAAGAAGCGCGACGACCTGCAGGAGGCGATTGCCTTCTTGCGCAAGGCGGAGGTCGGCGTACCGCTGCAGTTCAACAATTTCCGCGACTAGCGCACCGGCGCGGCACGCCGGCCGCGGCTAGTGCTGCGCCAGCTGTCGATAGTCTTCCGGGCTCATGCCCGGCATTTTGCGCACGAACGCGACCACGTCCCAGATCGCATCGTCATCCAAGGTCTTGGCCCACGCAGGCATCGCGGACATCTTGATGCCGTGCTTGATTATCCAGAATGCGCGCCGGGACTCCTGCATCTCCTCTTGTCCCAGGTTCGGCGGGTGCGGATACAGACCGGTGCGCAGCTCGGATTTCGCCATCCCCGGCGCCAGATGGCAACCCGCACACAGCATCGAATAATGCCGCGCGCCGGCTTTGATCATGGCAGGAGTCGCGCTGAGCTGCGGCTGGATGGAGCCGAGGCGCGCCGCGATGGAACGGTCGCGCAACTCCACGATGAGCGCGAAGGTCAGCTTGGTGTGGTGATCGTCGGCGCCGATGTCGTAGAACCCCAGTTCGATGAACAACGCCGCGCCGATCGCCGCTGCCAACCCTAGGCCGGCGGCAATCAGGGTGCATTTCGACATCCTGATCATTTGACGACAACGGTTCCGACCATGCGCGGGTGAATCGAGCAGGTGAAGTGATACGTGCCCGGCTTGTCGAACTTGAACGAGAAGCTCTCGTCGGTATCCATCGCGCCGGAGCGAAACATTCCCGTATCGCTCACCACGGTGTGCGGTTCGTCGTCCTTGTTCACCCAGGTCACCTGGTCGCCGGCGTTGACCGTAATGGTCGTCGGCATGAACATGAAGTCCCGCACTTCGATGCTGTTGGGAACTGCACCTTGTGAAGCCGAGCACACCATTGCCATTGCAGCAGCGACCAGCTGCAAACGATATCGAGTGAGATCCATTGACGTTTCCTTCGAGTTTGAAAAATGAGTTTGGCTTATGAGATCGTCGTGTCGGTAAGCGCCAGTGCTGCCGGATGCTTGACGACCGACACGCTGGTGATGCCGAGCATTTTCGACAGCTGTTCCGCGGGCACCTTTAAGGGGCCGGGACCGGGGCCTTCGCCGGCGGCCGGCTGCGGATAAGCGGTGGATCGCGCCGTATGGAACGTGGCATTGCCTTCCACTTTCTGCACGATCTGGTGAATGTGTCCGTTTAGGACCGTGACCGATCCGAAGCGGCGCAGCTGCGCCATGAGCTGATCGGCATCGCCCGTGCCCCAGCCCCAAGGTTCATAAACGGTCCATAGCGGCATGTGCGCGAACACCACGATGGGCGTGCTGGCGGAACGGCCTTTGAGATCCGCGGCGACCCACGTCAATTGTTCCGCGCCCAGATTGCCGAGGCCGCCCGGCTTGAACGCCAGCACATTGATGAGTCCGATAAAGTGCACGCCGGCGTGATCGAAGCTGTAATAGCCTTTGTTGCCGGAAGCCTTGCCGAAGCGGTTGAAGTATTCCGTAACCGTGGGGTCGGTGGTGTCGTGCTCGCCCGGCACGGTGTGCATCTCGGTGGTGCGCAGGCGTGTAAAAAGCTGCTGGGCGGTGTCGAACTCGGCCGCTTTGGACAAGTGCGTGATGTCGCCGGTGTGGATGATGAGCGCCGGCTGCTCCGCCATGCCGTTCACTATATCGATGGTTTGCGTGAGCGAGCCGTTGACGTCCGGATTGGCATCCTTGTTGAAGCCGATGTGGGTGTCGCTGATCTGAACGAACAGCGGACGCCCGAGTTTTAGGACCGCCTTGTTGTCGGCCGCCAAGGCCAAGTTGATGGGCGTGAAGACGCCGCCCGACAGCGCAAACAGGGTTCCCGCCCCGCCGAACGCCATGCACTTCAACGCAGTGCGGCGCGATAACAATGATTGATCATCCGACATGGCTTGCTCCTTTTAATTGCCGTTCGGAAAGGAGACTGCGGAGCGGCCGGTTTTATTCCATTATGGGAGCTTGTCCTACTGCCGATTGCGTGCACGGCGCGCACAATTCGCTGCGTTGCTTTTGGTTGCAGGATTTACGCTTCAAGGAGTGACTCATGAGTAAAACAAAATCAGCCGCGGGCCGTTTGCTCGCGCTTTGCGGGATGATCGGATTGAGCGCGGTCGGCTGCGCCACGGACTCCGTTGTCGTGACGGGCAACGTGCGTCCGGCCACATCGCCCGCGGACGTGAAGGTTTATTGGCGCCCGCCGGTGACCTTCGAGGAAATTGCCATCCTCAATACGTCGAAGAACAGCGCCTTTACGACCGGCGGCCAGAAGACCGTCGACAAAGTCATTGCCGGCTTGAAAGAGCAGGCGGCCAAAGTCGGTGCGAACGGCGTGATCTTGGAAGGCTTCTCCGACGCTCAGACCGGCTCGATCGGATCAGGTGTCGGATCCAGCTCCGTGTCGAGCAACTCCGCGGTGGGAGTAGGAGTCGGCGGATCGTTGGGCATCTATAAAAAGACCGGACACGGCGTCGCTATTTTCGTGCCGCCGGGATCCGAAGGAACGCGGCCTTAAGGTTGCTCGCGCAACAGCCGCACGAGACCTAGGAGCTCGTCCCAACCGGTGTCCGACACCGCGCAATATTGGATATCGCCTTGCTGCCAGTAAGCGAGATGGTATCCGCTGCGCGTGGTGTTGCCCGGTAAGCGCCCATGCGCCGCCCAAGTGAATACGTTGATGACGTGCGCGCCGTGCTGATAGACCACCACGGCCGAGCGCTGATGCTCGATGTAATCCGCGCGCCCGCCGATCAGACGATAGCCCTGCGCTGCGAAGTCGGATACCACGGGCGAGACGTCCGCGTGTCCTGCGAACCAGGGCTTCACCGTGTGCCTGTCGGTGGACACCACGTCGATCAAGTGCTCCGGCATCAGCGAGCGCACGTGTGCATTGACCACCTCGTTGCTCAAAGGGCTAAACGCAGGCATGACCGCAAAAAAGGCGATGGCTGCGGCGAGCGCGGCGCCGCCGATGCCGCTGAAGGCTCCCGTCCAGAAGGAACGTCCGCTCCAGCCCTTGGGCCCGGGCGCCGGCCGTTGCCTCGGACGCGATAAGGCTGAGCTAATTTCCGCGGCGCTCTCATTGTCGAGCGCCTGCAGGATTTGCGTGCGCAGGGCCGGCGGTGCGGCGACGTACGAGATGCCGCCGCGCAATGCGGTTCGCACTTTCTCAAGATCTTGCAGCAGCGCTCGGCACTCGCCGCAATGCTCGACGTGCCGCTCGATCTCCGCGGCGGAAAGCGCATCGACTTCGCCGTCGAAATAGGCCTGCACCCGGAGCGATTCAGCGCACTGCATGAGGCACCCCTTCAACTTCCTGCATCCACTTGGCCTTTAGCGCTGCGCGCGAGCGCGCAAGACGCGACATCACCGTGCCGATGGGCACATTGGTGACCGCCGCGATCTGCGCATAATCCATTTCCTCGATCTCGCGCAGCATCAACACCGTGCGATGTTCCTCGGGAAGCGAGGCCACCAGCTTGGCGAGGACTTTTTTCTGGTCGGAAAGAATCGTCTCAGTCTCCGGATTGGGGTTGTTGGCGATCATGGCGTGACCATCGGCTGCATCGTTCTCTTCCGGAAGCGGCACCAGGGCTCGCCGCTGCTGCTGCTTGGCCGCCGTCAGATGGCAATTGCGCACAATGGTCAGCAGCCATGCCTTCGCGTCGGAGCCCCGCAGAGCATCGAAACTTCGAAAAGCGCGCAAAACGGCATCCTGCACCACGTCCTCGGCCTCGCCGGAGCGGCACAGCCACCGAGCGAACCGATACGCGGCGTCGAGATGAGGCAGTACCTGCCCCTCGAATCGAGCGCGCTTGTCATCCATAGGGTTAAGACTCATGGGGTGCCGATTTTATTCCCACGGGAACAACGGGCCCTAATCTCGAAAGAAATAGGGTATTGCGATGAGCACGGCACCTATCGCCGCCAGCAGCCACACATTGCGCACGAAATAAGGAAACACCATCAAAACCACCCCGCATATGAGGGGAACAGGCGCTCGTTGCTTGCGGCCATAAATGAAGAAGCCCAACCCGATCGAGCCGTAGACCAAACCCCAAAGCAGCCACGCTTGAATGTGCGCACTCCTTGTCTTGCAGCCGGGAGTATATCCGCCCGATCGCGTATCCTTGCGCCTAAAAACCAGCGAGGCCTTTCTCGTGAATCGAAGCCTGTTCCTATCCGTTTTTACCCTTGTGCTGTTGTCAGCGTCCTGCCCCTCGTGGGCACAGCATCCCTTCCTCTCGGATACCGAGTGGTCGAGCTTGCGCCATGAAGCCAGCGGCAATGCTCCCTACGAGAACCTGCGTGCTCTGACGCGTTTGCACCGCGTTCCGGCGACGCTTGAATTCGATCAGGCGGCGAATTTCATTCTTGAGCGCGCGCAGGAATACGGCCTTAAGAATGTGCACGCCGAGCAATTTCCCATCGACGGCAAAATCGAGTACGGCCTGATGCGCTCGCACATCGCCTGGAATGTCGAGGCCGGCCGCCTCTGGCAGATCGAGCCGCAGCACACCTTGCTCGGCGACTGGGCCACCGACCCGATAAGGCTGGCCGACTACAGCCACAGCGCCGATGTCGAGACAGCCCTCGTGGATGTGGGCGCCGGAACCGCGGAATCGGACTATGACGGCAAGGACGTGCGCGGCAAAATCGTGCTCGCGGACGGCGTGCTCTCGACGGTGCAGCACCTGGCGGTGGAGAAGCGCGGCGCCGCCGGCATTGTCAGCGACATGCCGAACCAGAGCACGGCCTGGTCCGGACTCGATACCACCGTGGTGCGATGGGGCCATCTGGATGGATCACTGACGACAGGCTTTGCCTTCATGGTGTCGCGCGGCACGGCGAGCGATCTTCGCGCGCAGATGTCAGCGGGACATCCGGTGCGCTTGGGCGCTCACGTCAAGGCGGAAGTGGGCGCCGGCCACTGGACCGTGGTCACCGGCACCATCCCGGGCACCGATGCGGCTGCCGGAGAGATCGTCTACAGCTGCCACCTAGACCATCAGCGGCCCGGCGCCAACGATAACGGCAGCGGCTGCGTTACGATCCTGGAGTCCGCGCGTGTCCTCGCACGCCTGATCGACGACGGCAGCCTGAAGCGGCCCAGCCGGACATTGCGCTTCATCTGGGGTCCGGAAGTCGAGGGCACGATGGCTTATTTGAGCCGCCACCCCGATATCAAGGCGTCGATGCGCGCCGACGTTCACATGGACATGGTGGGCGGCGATCTATTCAAGAATAAATCGGTCCTGCACGTAACGGAAACACCTTGGTCGTTGCCGAGCTTCATCACCGACATAGGCGCTGCCTTCGCCGAGACAATCCGCACCGCGGCGACCGCTTTCACCGATGACGGCACCCATGAGGAAGAGGCCGTGATCGAGGATCGCAACGGCGCACCCGGCACGCGCAATGCCTTCTTTGCCGACGAGACGCCCTACGCGGAGGGCAGCGATCACGACGACTACGACTCGTCCACCATCGCCGTGCCCTCGCTGTATTTGCGCGACTGGCCGGATATTTATATTCACACCGATCACGACACGCTGCTTGAGATCGATCCCACCAAGCTGCGCCGCGTGGCTCTATTGGGCGCGGCGTCCGGCTACAGCTACGCCTCACTGCAGGCGCTGCAAGCCGCGCCGGTGCTGCCCTACTTTACGGCGCGCGCGGAGCAGAGGCTCGCGCAGGCATTCAAGCGTGCGCTCGAGCTCGTGCAGCGGCCGGATCTCGGCGCCGATGCTCTGTTCGAGGCCCGCAACCTCATGAATCAAGCGCTGCACCGCGAAGCAGCGGCCCTGCAGTCTTTCGCGGTGTTCACGCACGGCCGGCCGCAGGAGATCGTCCCGTTCACGCGGGCGCTCAAGACCCAGGCCGACGCTTTCGACGGCTGGCTGTCTCAAGCGGCCGCGGTTCGCGGGACGCGCGCTTCCGCCGCGGTGCCGGCATGGCATGCCGCTCCCGACGCGGCACGAGTTCCGCATCGCATCGGCGCGTTCGGTCCGCTGACGTTTCAAAACGACGACGTGCTGCGCGATCGCTTAGGGGCGGAGCGGCTGCACAAGGTCAAGCTGCTCAGCGCCGATTCGAGCCGCTTTGTGAATGTGCAGGACAGCAGCGCGATTTACGCCTACGAAATCGTCAATTTCGTCGACGGCAAGCGCACCGTCGCCGACATCCGCGACGCCGTGTCCGGAGAACTCGGCCCCATTCCGCTGGACATGGTCAGCGATTATTTGAAGGCCTGCGAAGAGGCAAAAATCATCGCGTTTCGGTGAGCTGAGGGCCTGCGGCTACTTTGGCGGCGGCGGGTCGCCCGCCTTGCCGCGCTGCATGCCCTTCGAAAAGACCACCGTGCCGTCGAGCTTGACGATGATGGCGTCGATGTCCTCGATGCGATTGTAGATTTCCATGGCCTTTTCGGGCCCCAGGACGAACGCCGTTTTGGAGAGGCCGTCGGTGCGCGTGGCGTAAGGCCCGATGATGGTGGCGCTACGCACCTTGCTGGCGGAATGCCCGGTATGCGGATCGATGATGTGATGATATCGAACGCCGCCTTCGTCGAAGAAGCGCTCATAGTCGCCCGAGGTAGAAATAGCAGCATCCACCAGCGGAATGCTCGCAATCACCTCGCCCTCGCCCTTGCGCGGATCTCGAATGCCGACCATCCATGGCTTGCCGAAGCGATCGCCGATGATGCGGCTGTCGCCGCCGGCGGAGACATACGCTCGCGTGAACCCGCGCGCCTTGAGCACATCGATGCCGCAATCGACCGAATATCCCTTGGCGATGCCGCCCAAATCGATTCGCACGCCTTTCTGCGAAAACTTCACCGTCTGAGCTTTCGGATCCAGGATCACATGGTGATAGTCGACCGCCGGCAGCGCCTTGGCGATCTGCGCATCGTCCGGCTTGATGTGCTTCGGAAAGTTGTACATGTAGCCGACGCTGGCATAGGTAATGTCGAATGCGCCGTCGGTGATGACCGAGTACTCCTTGGCCTTCACCAGCAGGTCGAATAATTCCTTGCTGATGTGCATCGGTCCGTCCGCGGCCTTTGCGTTGACCTGCGACACCTCGCTGGTCGGCTTGTAAGTGCTCATCGATTCATCGATGTGACGCATCTCGTCGAGCACCGCATCGATGGCTGCTTCGGCCGATCGCCGGTCCTCGGACCAAAGTTCCACGGTGATGCGCGTCCCCATGATGCCGTCGGTCACGCGATTCACCCACTCCGCGTGGGCGGGAACGGCCGCGGCGGCAAGGCATAAGGTGCACGCGGCGGTGGCGAGAATATTGGTGTTCATGCGATAAGCCTAACGGGTTTCCCGGCTGTCCGATGCGGTAATTTTCTTGGGACTCACCTATTCTAGCGGCTCATGAACTCACGTCCCTTGAAAACCGTTTTCTTGGATTACGACACGGTCTCGAATGGCGACCTTGATCTTTCCGGATTGCGCGAAGCGTCCGGCAACTTGACGCTCTACGACATGGGCGAAGCGCAAACCGCCGAACGCATTCGCGATGCGGACGTCGTGCTGCTCAACAAGCTCGAGCTGTCGCGAGAATTGTTGTCGGGTGCGCCGCAATTGAAGCTGATCGCGCTGGCCGGCACCGGCACGAATCATATCGATCTTGCCGCCGCCCGCGAGCTTGGCATCGCGGTGTGCAATGTCCGCGCCTATTGCACGGCCTCGGTGGTGCAGCACGTCTGGGGCTTGATCTTGAGTCTCACGCAGCATGTGTACGAGTTGTCGCGCTTCTCCAAGGATGGATCCTGGGCGAGGGGCGAATTCAGCGCCGTTCTCTCTCATCCCATCCGAGAACTTCAAGGCCGCAGCTTCGGCGTGATCGGTTGGGGCGAGCTCGGGCGCGGCGCGGCGCGCATCGCAGAAGCTTTCGGCATGTGGGTGGTCATCGCCAATCGTCCTGGGGCGCCGCCTCAAGCCGGCCGGGTGCCCCTCGATGAGCTTTTGGGCATTGCGGACATCGTCTCCCTGCACTGCCCGCTCACCGATGCGACCCGCGGCCTCATCGGCGTGCGCGAGCTCAAGCTGATGAAACCGGACGCCTTGCTGATCAACACGGCGCGCGGCGGCCTCATCGACGGCGCGGCGCTTGCCGCCGCTTTGAGAGCCGGGCAGCTCGCCGGCGCAGGAATCGATGTCCTGCCCCAGGAGCCGCCGCAAGAAGACGAGCCGCTTATCGACAGCCGAATTCCCAATCTATTGGTGACGCCTCACGTCGCCTGGGCGGCGCGCGAGGCGCGGCAACGCTGCATTGACGAGATGGCCGCCAACATCCGCGACTTTCGCAGCGGCGGGCGCCGCGGCCGCGTGGTTTGATCCTTAGCCCCGGGCCGCTCTCTTCTCGCGCTTCGCGGCGCGCTTCTCTTCCAGCGTCTTGGCCGGCTTTTTCTTGTCTTCCTTCTTTCGATCCATGCCCTTGCCCATGACTCAACTCCTCTTGGGTTGTGAACGAACTGATTTTGAACCAACCGAATGCCGCCCGAGCGTGGCGCGCGGCGGCTTCGGCGGCTTCTCGGTCACGCGGCTGATCCGCAATTCCCGCCCCGCGACGCGCACTTTTTGCAATTGCTTGAATATCGGCTTCGGCATGCCCTCCGGCAAGTCCACGTAGCTGTGATCCTCGCGAATGTCGACTCTCCCGATGTGCACACCCTCGATGTCCGCCTCGTTCGCGATGGCCCCGACAATATTGCCGGGCTTGATACCATGTACCGACCCTACTTCGATGCGAAAAGTTTCCATCTGCGCAGGTCCCGACTTGCGGGGACGGTCTTCGCGATGCGCGTCGCGGCCCTTCGGCGCCTCATGCGCTTCCAGCGGCCGCTCGGGTTTGCCTGCCAGCAGCAACGGCGTACTCCCTTGCGCCAGGCTCGCGAGCGCCGCGGCGATGTCGATCAGCGCCACGCCTGATTCAGTTTCCAATTGCTCGATCACGGGGCGATACAGATTCGCATCGCCCTTGGCGATGGTGTCGGTGATCCGCTGCTTGAACTTGGCGATCCGCAAGGTGTTGACCGCGTCGACGCTCGGCAGGTTCATCGGTTCGATCACCTGCCGCGTGGCGCGCTCGATGGCTCGCAGCATGTTGCGCTCGCGCGGCGCGATGAACAGGATGGCCTCGCCCTTGCGGCCCGCCCTGCCGGTGCGGCCGATGCGGTGCACGTAGGATTCGGTGTCATAGGGCACGTCGTAATTCACCACATGTCCGATGCGCTCCACGTCAAGTCCGCGCGCGGCGACGTCGGTGGCCACCAGAATGTCGATTTGGCCCGCCTTCAAGCGCGCGACCGTGCGTTCGCGCAGCGGCTGCGCGATATCCCCGTTCAACGGCGCGGCCGCGAAACCGCGGGCCTCGAGTTTTTCCGCCAGCTCCACCGTCGACTGCTTGGTGCGGGTGAATATCAGCATGCCGTCGAAGCTCTCCGCCTCGAGAATGCGCGTCAGCGCATCCAGCTTGTGCATGCCGCTGACCATCCAATAGCGCTGGCGGATGTTGGTCGCGGTGCTGGTCTTGCTCTTGATCGTCACTTCCACGGGAGTGCGCAGGTGCTTTGCGGCAATCCGGCGGATCGGCGCGGGGATGGTGGCCGAGAACAGCGCGACCTGCCGTTGCGGCGGCGTCTGCTCGAGAATGCTTTCGACCGCGTCGATGAACCCCATGCGCAGCATCTCGTCGGCTTCATCCAGCACCAACAGCGTCAGGCCGGAAAGCTTCAAGGTGCCGCGATTCATGTGGTCGATGACGCGCCCGGGGGTGCCCACCACCACGTGCACGCCGCGGCGCAGCGCGTTCAACTGCGGCTGGTAGCTCTGGCCGCCGTAGATGGGCAGCACATGGAAACCCTTCAAGTGTGCGGCATAGCGCAGGAAGGCTTCCGATACCTGCAGCGCGAGTTCGCGGGTGGGAACCAGCACCAGCACTTGCGGCTCGTGGCGCGCCAGATCGATTTTCGTCAGTGCCGGAAGCGCAAAGGCCGCCGTCTTGCCCGTGCCGGTCTGCGCCTGACCGAGCATGTCCCGACCCGACAAGAGCACCGGAATGGTCTGTGCCTGAATCGGCGACGGCGACTCGTAGCCCACATCGGCAAGCGCCTTGAGCACCGCTTCCGACAGCGCCAGATCGCGGAAACTCGCGGTATTTTCAATCACGTCAGAGGGGACCGCGCTCATTTAGGATGCCTTTAGAAAGGAGCCGCAAGTCTAGCGGTTTGACCGCGTATTGCTACCATAGTCGCCATGGGACGCATATTTGAAGTCAGAAAACACGCCATGTTCGCCCGCTGGAACCGCATGGCCAAGCAGTTCACGCGGGTCGCCAAGGACATCGCCATCGCAGTGCATGCCGGCGGTCCCGACCCCGCTTCCAATCCGACGCTGCGCCGCGTGCTGCAGAATGCGCGCGCCGTCAACATGCCGAAGGACAAGACCGATGCGGCGATCCGCCGCGCCTCGGGCAAGGATGCGGCCAACTATTCGGAAATTCTCTATGAAGGCTACGCACCGCACGGCGTTGCCCTGCTGGTGGAAACCGCCACCGACAATCCAACCCGCACCGTGGCTTCGCTGCGCAACATTTTCATGAAGGGCGCCGGGAACATGGGCACCACCGGCAGCGTCAGCTTTCTATTCAAGAAAATGGGCGTATTTCGCGTCGACCCCTCGCACGTCAAGGATCATGACGAACTCGAGCTGGACCTCATCGATTACGGCCTCGATGAGATGGGCGACAGCACCGGCGACAAGGGCGAAGCGCAGCTCGTGATCCGCGGTGCCTTCAACGATTTCGGCAAGCTGCAGGAGGCCTTGGAGCGCCGCGGCATCACACCGCTCTCCGCCGAGCACGAATACATCTGCCTGGTGCCCACCGAGCTGCCGGAGACTCAAGCCAAAGAGGTGCTGGAACTGATCGACAAGCTCGAGCAGGACGACGACGTGCAAAAGGTTTTCCACACGCTGGCATAGCGAGCCCGTCTTAAGGTTTATTCATCTCCGTCATCGCCTCCGGCGCTGCCGCGTTGACCTCCCGGAAGAGCACAGAAACGTCTAGGAGGATGTCATGCGTAGGCTATTTATGTTATTGATTCCTATGAGTATTATTGCCCTCAGCGGCTGCGTGGTGGCGCCTTATGGTTACCACCGCGGATACTACGGCCCGCGTGTGGCGGTGGTGGCACCTGCACCCGTCGTGGTGGTGCGCCCCTTCCGATAATCCTCATCGCTAATATGGTCATGCCATAGCGATATGACCGGCGGTCGCGGACGGGTGAGATAATGCGCAGATGGCAACTCACTCGTTCCGCATCGTCAATGTGTTCACCCAAGGCAAGGGTCCGTTCACCGGCAACCCGCTCTGCGTCTTCGAAAACGGCGAAGGCATAAGCAGCGACGACATGCAGTCGCTGGCGCGCCAGTTCAATCTCTCTGAAACCACTTTCATTCTGCCTTCCACGCGGGCCAATGCGCGCGTGCGGATTTTCACGCCCGCCTATGAAATGGCGTTCGCGGGGCATCCGACGCTCGGCAGCTCGCATGTTTGCCGCGCCTTGAAATTGGGTGGCGACACACTGGTTCTTGAAATGCAGGCCGGCCTGGTTCCCGTGCGCGCCGCAGGCGATCGCTGGACCTTGACTGCGTTGAGCGCCACCTCACGCGAGCTGGATGTGCCGCGCGCAACGCTGGCCGCGGCGCTGGGTCTCAAGGAACACGACATCGGCGAGCGTCCGTTGTGGGTAAAGGCCGGCAAGGAACAGCTGGTGGTGCCGCTCACCTCAATCGAGGCCGTGCGCCGCGCAGCGCCCGAGCCGTCCGCGATGGACAAGGTCCGCAGCGAAGACGGCCTCAGCATGGCCTACATATTCAGCATCAGCGGCGAAAGCCGCGGCGGCGAGGTCGGCGGCAGCCTCGAGAAGGGCCGCACCGCAGTGTTAGGGCGGTTTTTCTTTCCCGTCGGCAGCGCGATTCTCGAGGATCCCGCCACCGGCTCCGCTACCGCGAATTTCGGCGCCTGGCATCTCGCAATGCAACGCAAGCTGCCCGCGCGTCTGCAGATTTCGCAGGGAGAATACGTCGGCCGTCCATCCACGCTGTTTCTCGATGTGACGCCTGAGCGTCAGGTGCAGGTCGGCGGCGACGTCCTCGAAATCGGCAGGGGCACGATTACTCTTTGACGAGCGGCTGGCCGGATGAAGTGCCGGCAGCCGGCGCGGCGATGATGTCGCTGGCCCACTGAATCACCGGCTTGAGTCGGGGCGATACCATCGCAATCGCCGTATCGAAGCCCACCCAGCGCGCCTCTTGATGTTCCGGGAAACCCAGCTCCGGATTGATGGGCAGGTGCACTTTCGTCGCATGGCTGCGCGCCACGTAGTAACGGGAAATCTTCCCCTTGTTATAGGGCCCCGTGTCCATGTATCCCAATCCCCAATCGAACACCAAATTCTCCAGCGTCGTTTCCTCGCGCACCTCGCGCAGCGCCGCGTCCAACGGTTCCTCACCGCGTTCGACCAAGCCTTTCGGGAAATCCCAATTCTTATAGGCGCGCAGCAACAGGTATTGCACAGCCGCCCCGGCCAAATGCACTACAACGACGCCTGCGGAAAATCGACGGAGTGGAGCAGTTTCCGCCATGCCTTAGGCAGCCGCCGGCAGGGGTGACCGAATGAGATGATCGAAGGCGCTCAACGATGCCTTGGCGCCTTCGCCCACCGCAATCACGATCTGCTTGTAGGGAACGACGGTGCAATCGCCGGCGGCGAAAACGCCGGGCACGGAAGTCTGCCCGCGCGCGTCCACTTCAACCTCGCCCCGCGGCGAGAGCTTGAGCGTACCCTTCAGCCAATCGGTGTTGGGGATCAAGCCTATTTGCACGAACACCCCCGCGAGCTCGACGTCGCGCATCTCGCCGCTGGCGCGATCCTTGTACTTGAGGCCGATGACGCGCTGGCCATCGCCGATCACTTCCGTGGTTTGCGCTCCGGTAATCACGGTCACATTGGACAGGCTCATCAGCTTGCGGGTCAAGATCGCGTCGGCCCGCAGCTGCGGATCGAACTCGATGAGCGTGACATGGCTGACCAAACCGGCAAGATCGATGGCCGCTTCGACCCCGGAATTGCCGCCGCCGATCACGGCGACTCGCTTGCCCTTGAACAGCGGTCCGTCGCAGTGCGGGCAGTAGGCCACGCCGCGATTGCGGTATTCACGCTCGCCGGGCACATTGATTTCGCGCCAGCGCGCGCCGGTGGCAATGACCACTGAGCGCGCCTTGAGCGAGGCGCCGCCTTGAAGCTTAACCTCGATGAGCTCGCCGGGAACCAAGGCTTCCGCGCGCTGCAAATTCATCACGTCCACATCGTAGGTGGTTACATGCTGCTCGAAACCGGAGGCCAATTTATGGCCCTGAGTCTCCTTGACCGAGATGAAATTCTCGATGCCGACCGTGTCCAGCAACTGGCCTCCCAAACGTTCCGCCGCAATGCCGGTGCGGATGCCCTTGCGCGCCGCATAAATCGCCGCGGCCGCGCCCGCGGGGCCGCCGCCGACCACCAGCACATCATAGGGCGCCTTGGCATTCAATTTCTGCGCTTCACGCTTGGCGGCGCCGGAATCCAGCTTTTGGATGATCTCGTTGAGCTCCATGCGGCCCTGGCCGAAGGGTTGTCCATTCAGGAAAACCGCAGGCACCGCCATCACTTCGCGCCGCTCAACTTCGTCTTGAAACACCGCGCCATCGATCATCGTATGGCGAATCTTCGGATTGAGCGCCGCCATGGCATTCAGCGCCTGCACCACGTCCGGGCAGCTCTGACAGGTCAGCGACACGAAGGTCTCGAAGCTGTAGTCGCCGTCCAGGCCGCGGATTTGCTCGGCTACGGCGTCATCTATTTTCGGCGGATAGCCGCCGGTTTGCAGCAATGCCAGCACCAGGGACGTGAATTCATGTCCCATCGGCACGCCCGCAAACCGCACCTGCGCTAAAGCGCCGGGACGGCGCAGGGCAAATGACGGCTTCACCTGCGCACTGTCGTGCTGCGGATCCACCGTCACCAGGCTGGAGACCGACTCGATATCCCGCAGCAGCTCGAGCATTTCGCGTGACTTATCGCTGTCGTCCGGCGACGCGATGATTTCCACCGGCTGCGAAATCCGCGAAAGATACCCCTGCAGTTGAGTTTTCAAGTTGGTATCGAGCATGTTGCGCCCCTTCTATCTTAGATCTTGCCGACCAGGTCCAAGGAAGGCTTGAGCGTGTCGGAGCCCGGGGTCCACTTCGCCGGACACACTTCGCCCGGATGCGATGCCACGTATTGCGCTGCCTTGACCTTGCGCAGCAATTCCTTGGCGTCGCGGCCGATGCCGTTGTCATGCACTTCCATGACTTTGATCTTGCCTTCCGGATCGATCACGAAAGTGCCGCGGTACGCGAGTCCCTGCTCCTCGATCAAGACTTCGAAATTTCGCGCCAGCGTCGCGGTCGGATCGCCGACCAGCGGGTACTGCACTTTCTTGATGGTGTCCGAGGTGTCATGCCAGGCCTTGTGGGCGAAATGCGTATCGGTGGACACGCCGTAGACCTCGACGCCCAATTTCTTGAACTCGGCGTAGTTGTCGGCGAGGTCGCCTAGCTCGGTGGGACAAACGAAGGTGAAATCCGCGGGATAAAACACGAACACGGACCACTTGCCTTTGAGCGTTTCGTTGCTCACGGGCACGAACTTGCCGTTGTGATAGGCGGTCGCCTTGAATGGCTTGATTTCGGTATTGATCAGAGACATGGGCACACTCCTCAAACAGGTTTTTTCCAGAACTGAGAGCGATGGTAGCAGCGGGTGATATATTAGTCATATTGATTGTAATGATGAAACTGATAGACTCTGTCTATGGGTTTAAGCCGATGAATCTCAAGGACCTGAAGTATCTGGTGGCGCTGGCCGACACGGGACATTTCGGCAAGGCGGCCGAACGCACCTTCGTCAGCCAGCCGACCTTGTCGGCGCAGCTGAAGAAGCTGGAAGAGTTCCTGGGCGTGAAATTGGTGGAACGGCAGCCGAAGAACATGCAGCTCACCGAAGTGGGCAAGCAGATCGTGGTGCGCGCGCGGCGCATGCTGGATGAGGGCGAGGAGATCATCGCACTGGCGCGCAGCAACACCGACCCTTTCGCCGGCAAGCTGAAGATGGGGCTGATTCCCACCATCGGGCCTTACTTGTTGCCGCGCGTCATGCCGAAGATCCGCAAAACGGTGCCGCAGTTGAGTCTGATGCTCTACGAATACCAGACTGAAGCGTTGCTGAAGCGCCTGCGCGACGGCGAGATCGATCTAGGAATCATGGCTCTGCCGGTGCTGGGCGAAGGCTTGGAGTCGCGCGCGCTGTACGACGAGGCCTTTACAGTGGCACTCCCCGTGCACCATCCGCTGGCCGCCAAAAGCACCATCAAGGTCTCGGACCTCAAGGGCCAAACTCTGCTGTTGCTCGAGGATGGCCACTGCCTGCGCGACCAGGCGCTGGAGGTCTGCAGCCGCGTCGACGTGCACGAGGCGCAAGATTTTCGCGCCACGAGCTTGGAGACCCTGCGCCAGATGGTGGTCGCGGGGTTAGGTGTCACCTTGCTGCCCGAGATGGCGGTGGAATCGCCGTATGGCTCGCAGCGCGGCTTGGTTATTCGGCAGTTCCAGAAACCCAAGCCCTCGCGCACGGTCGGCGCCGTATGGCGCAAATCCAGCACGCGCGAAGCGGCCATCGCCGCGGTTTGCGACCTCATGGAAGCGTGACGCGGGTCTCAGCCCCGGTGCGCCGCCCGGCGCAGATGCCGATCATTTCACATATTGCGCGCGTAGGACGCGGCAAAATAGCCGCTCAAGGAATACTCCGCCATGAACGCCCGCACCATAGATCGAGGAAAACCAGCGCCCATCTCGCCGCGCTTCGATCGTAAATTCATCGAAGATCACCAGCTGATCGAGAAGTATCTCGATAACAAGCTGCCCTTTAAAGGCGCCCGGGATCTCGAGCAATGGTGCCGTGCCCATCCGGACTATTTGAATGAACTCAAGCTGTCGGCGCGCACGCACGCGAGCCTCAAGCTATTGGAGGCCAGCGGCAAGCCGCAGGACTTGGGCGAAGAGAAGCCGCCGTGGTGGAAGAGCATCTACGTGCTCATCGGTCTCGCCTCGGTCGCATTTATCTGCTTGGTGGGCTTCTGGTCCCTCGCCGGAAAGTACGTGCTGCTGCAAGGAAAGCTCGAAGACACCAAGCACGCGCTCACCCAAGGGCCGCTGGTGCAGCCCGCGGTCGAAAAAACCCTCTACATTTCTCCGGACCATGCGCCCGGAATAGACCACGCAAAGATCAAGTTGAACCGCGCGGCGCCGCTGCTGATGGATGTGCACATCGACTTGGGCTACACGCAAAAGCTGGTGCAATTTCGCATGTTCGTCGACAAGAAAGATCAGGGCCGCGCAATGGTCTTGAACAACTTGCTGAAGGATTCCAACGGCGAGCTGCGCATGACGTTGAATTCCACCGGCCTGTCCGCGGGCACCTATACGGTACGCATCGAAGCGCTGCCGCCGCGTGGCATTCCGATCGCCATCGGCTGGCTGCTGCTCGAGGTCGAGTGATCAATCGTCCCGCAAGGTGACGATGGGCGGCGTGTTCACCACGCTGCGCGTCGCCAGCGTTCCGCTCAAGCCGACGAGCACGGTGCCGCATACCAACCCGGCAACCCACACCATCGGATCGAGACTGTACTCGAGCGAGAACAAGCGCTGCGCCAATAACCATCCGATGGCGGTGGCCCCGAACGCCGCCAGTGTGCCCGACAAAAAGCCCAGCGCCGAAAATTCCGCCGCCACGCCCTGCAGCACCGTGCCGCGGCTTGCGCCCAAGGTCCGAAGCATCGCGCTTTCGTAGCGCCGCTCGTCGCGGGTCGCCTGCACGGCGGCCAGTAGCACCACGATTCCGGCGGCGAGCGTGAACAGGAATACGTACTGCACGGCCAGGGATGCGCGATCCATGATGTCGCGGATTTGCTTCAAGATGGCATCGACGTCGAACACCGAAATCGTCGGGAATTGCCGCACCAAGTCCGCCAGAGAAGGCCGCTGCGCCGCGGTCAGGTACAAGCTGGTCATGTAGGTTCCCGCCGCGCCGTCGAGCAGGCCGGGAGGAAACACCAGGAAAAAATTCGGCCGGAAGCTGTCCCAGCGGATTTTGCGAATGCTCGCCACCTGCACCGTCAACGGCTCGCCCGCGACATCGAAGCTGAGCTTGTCGCCCACCTTCAAGTG
This sequence comes from Steroidobacteraceae bacterium, assembly GCA_036493935.1. Lineage (GTDB taxonomy): Bacteria > Pseudomonadota > Gammaproteobacteria > Steroidobacterales > Steroidobacteraceae > Bog-1198. The sequence continues at coordinate 57,368 of DASXOY010000036.1, forward strand.
CAAGCCGTCCGCGTATTCCGACGAGATGGACACCAGCGGCTTGCCGGCATCGGCCGCCGTCCACCATCGCCCGGCCACCAGCTGATTGTCCGCCATCATGTCGGCGGACCAGGTCAGATTCTGTTCGCGCTCCACGAAGCCGCGCGAGGCGTCGCCCCGCAGCTTGAGGACTTCAGGCGATTCCGAATTGATGGCGGTGATGCGCGCGCGCACCATGGGATACATTTGCGGCGAGCCGAAGCCGTGCGAGGTCAAAAAATCCTGCAGGGCCTGGCGCTGCTCGGGGCGGATATTGACCAGGAAATTGTTGGGCACGTCGTTCGGCAGGCTGCGGCGCCAGTCGGCCAGCAGGTCGCCCCGCACCACCGCGAGCAGCAACAGCACCATCAGCCCCAAACCGAACGCCACGATTTGCACCACGCTGCCGGTGCCGCGCCGCGACACATTGGCGAGGCCGTAGCGCCAGGCGACACCGACTCCTCCGCGCAACCGGCTGGTCAGCCTCACCAGCGCGTAGCCCGCCACGGTCAGCACCGCGCCCACGGCGAGCACGCCGGCCAGCACGGAGAGCACCAGTTCCGTGTCCCGCACCATGCTCCACAGAATCGCGAACAGCGCGGCGAGCGCCAGCAGGTAGCTCACGCCGTAGCGCAGCGGCGGCGCCGTCATGGTCTTGCGCAGCACCCGCGCAGGCGGCGTGCTCTTTAATTGCAGCAGCGGCGGCAGCGCGAAACCGATGAGCATGGCCAGCACCGTCACCAGCGCAATCGGCAGCGGCGCCAACGAGGCGGGCGGCAGCTCATTTCGGATGAGACTCTTGAGCAGCAGCACCAATCCGGATTGCGCCAAATAGCCGAGCGCGGTCCCGATGGCGACGGCAAACAAGGCCAGCAGCGTCAATTCGATGATGGAAATGGACAGCACGAAACTCTGCGCAGCCCCCATGCATTTCATCAACGCGACCGCATCGATGTGGCGCGCGGCATAGCGGCGTGCGCCCATCACCACCGCCACCGCGGCCAGCAGCACCGAGGCCAGGCTCGCCAGATTCAAAAAACGGCTAGCGCGGTCAATGGCGGAATTCAATTGCCGGCTGGACTCTTCGACATCGCGCAAGCGTTCGCCGGGCGTCTTCGCCTGGCTCAAATATTCGCGGAAATCCGCGACGGCGGCCGGCGGCCCCGCGAACAGCGCCGCATAGGTGGCGCGGCTGCCCGGCTGAATCAGCTGCGTCGCCGCGATGTCCTCATAGTTGAGCAGCGCCGCAGGCGCGAGGTTCACGAAACCGGTGCCTTGATCCGGCCGGTAATCGAGCACTTCGGTAACCCGAAAGGACTTCTCGCCGATGCGTAACATGGCGCCGAGCTCCAGCTTCAGCTGCGCGATGATGCGCGCATCGATCCATACCTCGCCGCTGCCTGGAATATGGTCGGTGGTTCTGGGCGTGCCGAAGGGCGCATCCGCGATTCGCAAATGTCCGCGCAACGGATAGTCGGCCGTCACCGCGTTGAGCGCCGCCAGCTGGCTTAAGTCGCCGCTGAAAATGGCGGTCGGAAATGCCACCACCTGCGCGCTGCGCAGGCCCCGCTTGTGCGCCTCGTCGAAATAGCGCTGCGGAATCGGCGTCGGCGCCTCGAGCCGCAAATCCGCCGCCAGCACCTCAGCCGCTTGTGCGCGCACGCCTTGCGAGATGCGGCTGGTGAAAAAACCCACGGCGGTCAAGGACAGCACCGCCACCAGCAGCGCCAGCAGCAGCACCGACAGCTCTCCCGACTTGACGTCGCGCCAGAGATTTCGCAGTGCGAATCGCAGCGCTTGCATCAATTCACCGCTTCGCGTTCCGCGCGACCGTTCACCGTATGCCCCGCATCGAGCTCCAGCATTCGGCTGCAGCGTTTCGCGAGGCCGCGGTCGTGCGTGACCAGCACCAGCGTGCTGCGGGCGCTGCGATTCAGTTCGAACAAGAGATCGGTGACGCGCTGACCCGTGGCGGTATCCAGGTTTCCCGTGGGTTCATCGGCAAACAGCACCGCGGGATGCGTCACGAACGCGCGCGCGATCGCGACCCGCTGCTGCTCCCCGCCTGATAGTTGCTTGGGGTAGTGCGTGAGGCGCGGCGTGAGCCCGACCTGCGAGAGCGCCGCCGCCGCCGCTTGGCGCGCGTCGCGACGTCCGCCCAGCTCCAGCGGCAACATGACGTTTTCAATCGCGGTGAGCGAGGGAATGAGATGAAAGGATTGGAATACGAACCCGACATGCTTGCCGCGGATGGCTGCGCGCCCATCCTCGTCGAGCTCGGTGAGATCCGTGCCCGCAATCAGCACGCGGCCCGTGCTCGGCGCATCGAGTCCCGCAAGCAGCGCCAGCAAGGTCGATTTACCCGCACCCGATGCGCCGACAATGGCCAAGGTCTCGCCGGTTCGCACAGTCAGGCTCACATCGGCGAGAATGGTCAAAGGCCCATCGGGGCTTACGACAGTCTTCGAGACATTTTTGGCTTCGAGAACGATTTGATCTTGCATCAGGAGCGCTCGTGAAACGGCTTTTCGCCCTATTCGTCTTGATCGTTGCAACCGCCGCGGCTCACGCCGAAGCACCCGTGATTCTCGTATTCGGCGATAGCATCAGCGCCGGCTACGGGCTGCCGCGCGTAGAACAAGGCTGGGTGGAATTGCTCAAGACGAGGCTCAAGTCACAAGGTTACGGTTACCAAGTCGTCAATGCCAGCGTCAGCGGCGAAACGACCGCGGGGGGTCTTGCCCGATTGCCGCGCGCGCTCGAGGTACATCATCCGCGCATCGTGATCCTGGAACTCGGCGGCAACGATGGACTGCGCGCGCTGCCGATCCCGCAAATGCGCGCCAACTTGACCCAAATGGTGGCGCTCGCCTCTGCCGCCGGCGCCAAAGTGCTGCTGCTCGGAATGCGGATGCCGCCCAATTATGGGCCGCAGTACACCGAGCAATTTGCCATGGTTTTCAGCGATTTGGCACGCGACAAGAAGATACCTGTGGTCCCTTTCCTGCTGACCGATATCGCCCTCTCGCCGAGTCTGCTGCAGGGCGACGACATTCACCCGAACGAGCTCGGGCAGCCCATCTTGCTCGACAACGTCTGGCCGGCACTCAAGCCCTTGCTTCAGAAATAATCACGGGCGCCGCAAACAATTTAGAGGGCGGCGGCATTGCCGCCCTCGTTCTCACCCAAACGTGCCGATCCGCCCCTTACTTGGCGGGCGCCCTCTTACTTCGCGGGAGTCAGCCACTCTGCAACGCCGCCGTGGCTGGAGCAGGTGCCGCTGCGATGTGCGGACTTGGAATACGTGCCGTCCTTGCACTTCGCCGTCGCACCCGTGGGATCGGTATTGCTCGCCGTCGCGGTCGGCGCTGACTTGGTTGCAGTCGCGGTCTTGGCTGCGGTTGAGGAGGCTGCAGGCGCAGCGGCCGGCGCTGCCGCAGCAGCCGGAGCGGCAGTCGCAGCCGCAGTGGCCGGCTTGGCCTTCGTCGCCTTTTGTACCCCGCCATGACCGCTGCAGGTCCCCTTGCCGGTCGACGTTGAGGTCGTGCCGTCGGTGCAGGTCGTGGTCGCGCCCGCCGCGGGTGCCGCAGGTGCCGCCGCCGCCGGGGCGGCCTTGGCTGCCTTTTGCACGCCGCCGTGACCGCTGCATGTACCTTTGCCGGTCGAAGTGGTGGTGGTTCCATCCTTACAGGTGGTCGGAACGGGGTCGGCTGCGAAGCTCGGCATCGCCAGCGCGAATGCCAGCAAAGGCGCAGCAACCAAGCCCGCGACAGTTAAATTTCTCATGATCGTCACTCCCTTAGTTTATTTCGGGTCCGGAACGCTGATTGTAAACCGATTGGCGTCGAATGCGATCACCGTCAATGCTTCGGCGCAAGCGGCAAGATGCTGATCACATTGATGACAAATCCGGTGTGCTGATCTGGCGTCACGCCCTCGATCATTTTGCCGTCGACGATGACGTGCGAATTCTCGCCGATGCTGCTCGGAAATTCCGTCATGCCGATCAGCTGCACATCATTCGCCGCCAGGCACTGAAAGCTCTGCGGCGGCGCGTACATGTACTGGGTTTTGTCCAGAATCAGAATCGGCACCGTGTCGACCCCGTCGCTGCGCGGAAATTCGCGGAAGTGCACCCGTCCCGTAAAATCATGCCTGACCTGCAGCCACAGGCACGGACCGCTGCCGATGACGCAGCCGGACATCAGGACGCAAAGTCCCGCGCTGATCAGGAGGCGCACGGTTCTCATCGTTCTAAGCTCCATTGCTCAAGTCTGCACCGCCTGCCGCCGCTTGCCTATCCAAATAACGGATGACGGTGTTACCGCCCCCGGCGCTTTGGGCTCGCGGCATTCCAGAATGTCGAAACCGCAGCGCTCGAGCAGCGTCCTCCAACTCTCGAGCGTGCGAAAATACCAGGGAGCCGGAGTGCGGAAGGCGCCGCTGAATCCCTGCCAGCTGCCCTCGCGCCAGCCATCTTGGTAAGGCAGCGCGCCGCACGCCGCGACCGGGTGCAGCGTCTGAATGACCAGGTAGCCGTTCTCCGCGAGATAAAACGGCAGTGCCGCGATCAGCGAGTCGACCGACTCGCCCCCCAATAAGGAAAAATTGCACACCGCGGCATCGAACGGACCGGCGCGCCAATGCCGGCTCGCGATCGACTCGTAGTCTTGCACCTGAAAGGCCACGGTGCCCCAAGTCTTACCAATCTGAACACCGGGGATCTGCAAGTCTCTGAACGGCGGCCCGAGCGATGCCGCATCTTTCAATGCCACCGCCTGCGCGATCAGGTCGGGCACGATGTCGACGCCGGTCACCCTCATGCCGAGTTCACACAAGGCTCGCGCCAGCCAGCCCTCGCCGCAGCCAACGTCCAAGACACGCGGTCCGAAGACGTCTGCAAGGCTCGCGCTGGTGGTGGCTTTTTTGACGGCGTCGATGATCGCCTGATCGGTGACGAGCTTGCGGCTGGCGATGCTTGCCGAGCGAATCGCCTCGCTCCAAGGTGCGGCATTGGCATGCCAGGATCGAATAATCTCTTGTTCGCGCGAATCCCGGGAATTCATGTGCCTAGTGTACCTGCAGGGTGCGGGCACGTTGCTGGCGTCCCGACCGGATGCTATACACGCGTTACAAATTGAGAGGCACGCCCGCTTGGATCGAAATTGGTTGAACAACTACCCGCCCGGAGTCCCCGCGGATATCGATCCCGACGCCTATCCTTCGCTCAAGGAGGCGATTGAAGAGGCTTTTTCGACCTATCGCCAACTGCCCGCATTCACCAACATGGGCGCCACCCTGACCTACGCCCAGCTCGACGAGCTCAGCCGCGCCTTTGCTGCGTGGCTGCAGCACAAGTCGGGGCTGGTTCCCGGCGATCGCGTCGCCTTGATGATGCCCAATATCTTGCAATACCCCATCGCCTTGTTCGGGACACTGCGTGCCGGCATGGTGGTGGTCAATACCAATCCCTTGTACACGCCGCGCGAGCTCGAGCATCAACTGAAAGATTCCGGTGCGAAGGCCATCGTCATCGTCGAGAACTTTGCGCATGTGCTGCAGCAAGTGCTCGCGCGCACGGATTTGAAAAACGTGTTGGTCACGGGCGTCGGCGACCTGCTGGCCGTGCCCAAGGGCTTCATTGTGAATTTCGTATTGCGCCATGTGCGCAAGCAAGTGCCGCCGTGGAGAATTCCCGGCTCGGTTTCCTTCAAGACGATTTTGGGAAGCGGATTGGGACTGAAGCTCGATCCCGTAACCCTGGGATCGGAGGACATCGCCTTCTTGCAATACACCGGCGGCACCACGGGTGTCGCCAAGGCCGCGGTGCTCACCCACCGCAACATGGTCGCCAACCTGCTGCAATCGCTGGCGTGGATTCGGCCGGCGCTGCAAGCGGGCGGCGGCCGCATCGTCATTACGGCGTTGCCGCTGTATCACATTTTTGCGCTGACCAGTAATTGCCTGGCATTCCTGCCCTTGGGAGCCCGCAATGTGCTGATCACGAATCCCCGGGATTTCCCCGGCTTCGTGGCGGAGCTGAAGAAGTACAAATTCAATTTCATCAGCGGCGTGAACACGCTGCTCAACGCCCTGCTGCACACCCCAGGGTTTGCATCGGTGGACTTCAGCGGCTTGCGCGCCACGTTCGCCGGCGGCATGGCGGTGCAGCCGGTGGTGGCGGCGCGCTGGAAGGAAGTCACCGGCAACACGGTGGCGCAAGGCTGGGGACTCACCGAGACCGCGCCGATGGTGACCGCCAACCCCATCGGCTTGCCTTTCAACGGCTCCGTGGGGCTGCCGGTATCCTCGACCGACGTTTCCATTCGAGACGATGCCGGCCAGGAGCAGCCCGTGAACGGCGTTGGTGAAATCTGCGTCTTCGGACCGCAGGTCATGCGCGGCTACTGGAACCGTCCCGACGAAACCGAGAAGGTGATGTTCGGCGATTGGCTGCGCACCGGCGACATCGGCCGCATGGACGAGAAGGGTTTCGTCTACATCGAGGACCGCAAGAAGGACATGATTTTAGTGTCGGGGTTCAATGTCTACCCGAACGAGATCGAAAGCGTTGTGGCGGCAAATCCAGGAGTGCTCGAGGTCGCCGCGGTCGCGCAGCCGGATGAGAATTCCGGCGAGAGCGTGGCGCTCTTCGTGGTGAAGAAAGACCCTAATCTTACCGCCGAAGCATTGATTGCTTTTTGCCGCAAGGAACTTACCGGCTACAAGATCCCGAAGCATGTGTATTTCCGCACCGAGCTGCCCAAGACCAATGTGGGCAAGATTTTGCGCCGCGCACTGCGCGACGAGTTGCGAAACGCGCCGCCGGCGGCCGCGGGCAAGGATGCTGCCGGCCCGGATGCTGCACGTAAATCTGCACAATCGCGTGAAAATTGACGCTTGACCGTGCGGTCGGCGAGGCGCCGGCGTCTCAGCCTCAGCTGAGCCTGCTCTTGCTACGCGAGCTTGTAGCTCTGAACCGTCTCGACCAGCAACGCAACTCGTTCCGGATCGACATCCGGCGTAATGCCGTGCCCTAAATTGAACACATGCCCCGCCCCGGAGCCGTAGCTGTCCAGCACCCGCAAGGTTTCGGCGCGCAAGGTTTCCGGCGGCGCGAACAAAGCGGAGGGATCGAGATTGCCCTGCAGCGCGATGCGCCCGTCCACTGCCTTTCGCGCCTCGCTCAAGTCCGTGGTCCAATCGACGCCCGCGGCATCGCAGCCAATCCCTGCAATTTTCGCGAGCCACGCCCCGCCGCCCTTGGTGAAGACGATATTGGGAACTCGGCGTCCTTCCGACTTGCGGGTCAACGCATCGATCACCTGCGCCATGTGACGCAAGGAAAACTCCTCATACTGTGCGGGTGTCAGCACGCCGCCCCAGGTATCGAACAGCATGACCGCTTGCGCGCCCGCCGCGATCTGCGCGTTCAAGTAAAGGATCGTGGCCTTGGTCAAGACCTCCAGCAGCCGGTGCAGCTCGAGCGGCGACTCGTACATCATGCGTTTGATCACACCGAAGGTCTTGCTGCTGCCGCCTTCGACCATATAGGTCGCCACCGTCCACGGGCTGCCCGCAAAACCGATCAGGGGCACACGGCCGTTCAGCTCGCGGCGCACGCGTGCGACGGCATCGGTCACGTACTTCAATTCCCGCCCCGGGTCGGGCACGCCGAGCCGGTCGATGTCCGCGGGCGTTCGCACCGGCCGCTCGAATGTGGGGCCCTCGCCGGCCTCGAACTCCAATCCCAGATTCATCGCGTTGGGAATCGTCAGAATGTCCGAAAATAAGATGGCGGCATCGAGCGGATAGCGGTCGACCGGCTGCAACGTGATTTCGCAGGCGATCTCCGGATTGGTGCACATTTCCAAGAAGCCGCCGGCACGCGTGCGGGTCGCTCGGTATTCCGGCAGATATCGGCCGGCCTGGCGCATCAGCCAAATCGGCCGGCGCGGCGTGGGCTCACGCAGCAGGGCACGCAGCAACAGATCGTTCTTCAGTGCCGCGCTCATGTTCGCTCGCTGGGGTCGAACAGCCGGTTGTGCTCGAGTATGGCGTAGCGATCGGTCATGCCGGCGATGTAATCGGCCACGGCGCGGGCCCGCCCCGCGGGACCCTTGACCAAGTCCATGCGCGTGCGCGCCTCATGCTCGTCGGGCATCAATCCGGGATCGTTGAAAAATGCATCGAACAATTCACGCACGATGCGGCGCGCCTTGGCCGTCATGCGCCGCACCTTGTAATGCTTGTAGAGCTGCTCGCGCAGAAACGCCTTCAGGGCGTAATTCATCTCGCGCGTCGCGTCGCTGAAGCCGATCAGCGCCTTGGATTGCGATCGGACTTCGGCGATCGAACGCACGCCCGAAGCACTTAGCCGCTCGGCGGAAGAATGGATCAGGTCGCTCACCAGATGATTGATCATGCGCCGCAAAATCTCGTAAATAAGGCGGCGCCCCGCTGCTTCCGGAAATTTCGCCTGCACCTCGTCGTGATAGCCGCGGAACAGCGGCACGTCGAGCAGCTGTTCGACGCTGATCAAGCCGGCGCGAATGCCGTCCTCGACATCATGATTGTTGTAGGCGATCTCATCCGCGAAATTCGCGAGCTGCGCTTCCAGGCCGGGCTGCTGCCGATTGATAAAGCGTTCTCCCACGTCCCCGAGCAGCACGGCGTTGTTATAGGAGCAATGCTTGAGTATGCCCTCGCGGCATTCAAAGGTGAGGTTCAAGCCGTCGAATTCCGCATAGTGCTCTTCCAACTCATCGACGACGCGCAGGGACTGCAAGTTGTGCTCGAAACCGCCGAAATCCTTCATGCATTCGTTCAAGGCATCCTGCCCTGCATGACCGAAGGGCGTGTGCCCGAGATCATGGGCGAGGGAAATGGCCTCGGAAAGCTCTTCGTTCAGGTTCAGGGCGCGCGCAGCCGTGCGGGCGATTTGCGCGACTTCGAGCGAATGCGTCAATCGGGTCCGGTACAAGTCGCCTTCGTGATTGACGAACACCTGGGTTTTGTAGACCAGGCGGCGAAAGGCGGTGGAATGGACGATCCGGTCGCGGTCGCGCTGGTATTCCGACCGGTATGCCGGTTTGGGTTCCGGGTGGCGGCGGCCGCGCGAGTGCTCGGCATGGGCGGCATAGGCCGCGAGCCCGTTCATGGAGCGTGCTGCCTCATTTGGAAGATTCGGCATTCATTTGAAATGCTCGGCAAGCGTGGCCTCCAGCGCTGCTTTGGAGTATTGGTCGGTGACGATGGCTCGCCCGAGCTTCTCCAGCAGCACCAAGCGTACGGCGCCGCCCAAGACCTTCTTGTCCATTTGCATCAATTCGAAGGCTTTCGCCGCGCCGATGCGTGGGGCTTCGATCGGCAACCCGGCGCGCACCAGCATTTCGCGCAGGCGTTCCTTGACGCTCGCGTCGATCAATCCCAACCGGCAAGACAAATCCATGGCGATGATCATGCCGAGGGCCACGGCCTCGCCGTGCAAGTATTTTTCATAAGAGGTTGCCGCCTCGATGGCGTGACCAAAGGTGTGGCCGAAATTCAAGATGGCGCGCAGGTTGTGCTCGCGCTCGTCGCGCCCGACTATCGTAGCCTTGATTTCGCAGGACCGGCTGATCGCATAGCTCAACGCTTCGGGCTCCCGCTCCAGCAACTGCGGAATCTTGCGTTCCAGCCAGGCGAAAAGCAGCGGGTCCCAAACCAGCCCATGCTTGATCACCTCGGCGAGGCCCGACTTCAATTCGCGGTCGGGCAGCGAAACCAGCACGTCGGTGTCGGCAATGACGGCCTGCGGCTGATAGAAAGCGCCGATGAGATTCTTGCCGCCTAAATGATTCACTCCGGTCTTGCCCCCGACGGAGGAGTCGACCTGCGCCAGCAGCGTCGTGGGCAATTGCACGTAGCCTATGCCGCGCTGATAGCAAGAGGCGGCAAAGCCCGCGACATCGCCGATCACGCCGCCGCCCAGGGCCAGCACCGTGGCATCCCGATTCATTTTGTTTGCGACCAACGCATCCAGCACCCAACCGGCGGTCTGCAAGGTCTTGTGCTGTTCACCGTCCGGCAGGATGCAATCCGCGATGTGCCGTTGAGAGAAGCTGCCGGTCACCTTCGCCAGGTACAGCTTGGCGACGGTGGTATTGGTCACGATGAGCAGGTCGCGGCCCGGGATTTGGGCGTCCAGCAGATTGCGGTCCGTCAGCAGCCCCGATCCGATGGTGATGGGGTAACTGGAGGCGCCCAAGTCTACTTGCAGGATTTGCACGATGTAATTATACGAACACTTAGGGTGGCTGCGTCCGCCGCAATTCGTGGTGGATTTCTTCAGCAACGAGCTGCACGCGCCGCCCGTCGGTGGTGATGGTCAGGTCGGCAATCTCGGCATACAGAACGGCGCGGCGCGCCATCAACTCCTTGAGCTTCTGCTCAGGATCGGTGTCGTGCAAAAGCGGCCGGTGACGGCCATGGCGGGTGCGTTCGATCTGCTGATTCACGGAGGTGGCCAGGTAGACCACGGCGCCGCGTTCAGCGAGCGCGCTCCGGTTCGCCGGATCGAGCACGGCGCCGCCGCCGGTCGCCAAGACGATGGACTCCAGCCGGGTCAGCCGGTCGATGGATTCCCGTTCGCGGATCCGAAACCCGGCTTCACCTTCTTTTTCGAAAATGAATGCAATGTCCACGCCGGTTTTTGCCTCGATGTCCGCGTCGCTGTCATGAAAGGTGTAATGAAACAGGCGCGCGAGGTGCCGTCCGACGGCTGTCTTGCCCGACCCCATCGGCCCTATCAAAAAGATGTTGCGCTTGGTAAGCATGATCGCCGCCGATCATAGCGGACGGCGCGGCCGCCCCGGACGCCTCCCGCAAAAATAAGGGGCGCCGAGAGGCGCCCCTGCATGTGTCGACCAACCCGCGAGCGGTATTAGTAAAGATTCGATCCCTCACGCAAAATCTTCGGCGTGATGAAAATCAACAGCTCGGTCTTGTTGTTGATATCCGTCGTGCTCCTGAAAAGAGCTCCGAGGAACGGAATATCGCCGAAAAACGGCACCTTGTTGGCGGCCTTCGACTTGGTGGTGTCGAGAATGCCGCCGAGCACCACGGTCTGGCCGTCATTGACCAGCACCTGCGTGATGATTTGGCGCGTGTCGATCGAAGGCACGCTGCCGCCGGTGGCGCTCGTGACTTGCTGACCGACGGAGTCGTCGGACACGTCCAGATCCAAGATCACCCGGTTGTCCGGCGTGATCAGCGGCGTCACTTTAAGCTTCAGCACAGCGTCCTTGAACTGCGTGGTGGTGGCGCCGCTCGATGCCGATTCCTGATAGGGAATTTCGACACCTTGCATGATCGTGGCTTGCTTCTGGTTCGCGGTAATGACGCGCGGCGAGGAGATGGTTTCGCTCTTGCCTTCGTTCTGCGCCGCGGACAGTTCCAGATCGACCAGGTAGCTGCCGCCCAGCAGTGAAATACCGATGCTGCCATTGGTATTCGCCGCCGGCGTATTGACCTGATAGCGGTTATCCAGAGTCGTCCCCGACAAGGAGGCGCCGCCCAAGCCGGTGCCCAAGATCGAGTTCGCGCCGGCGCCGTTGCCGCTCACGGACAACAGGCCGCCCGGACCGTTCTGCTGCGCAGTGGACACGCCGAATCGGGCGCCCAAGTCGCGCTCAAAGGTATCGCTGACGATCACGATGCGCGCTTCGATGAGTACCTGCTTAACCGGCACGTCCAAGGTTTGCACCAGGCGGCGAATGTCCGCCAGCTTGTCCGAGGTGTCTTGCACCAGCAGCGTGTTGGTGCGCTCGTCGATCGACAGGCTGCCGCGCGCCGACAACATGGAGTCCTTGGCGTTCGTGGTCTTGATCAGTTTCGCAAGGTCAGCGACCTTGGCGTAATTGACCTGCATGAATTCCGTATGGGTCGGCGAGAGCTCTTGCACCTCTTTGTGCGCGGCGAGTTCCGCCTTTTCACGCGTGGCCAGCTCTTCCGTCGGTCCGATGATGATGACGTTGTCCTGGCGGCGCTTGTCCAAGCCCTTGGTGCGCAGCACGATGTCCAACGCCTGGTCCCAGGGCACGTTCTGCAATCTCAGGGTCAGGTTGCCCGACACCGAATCGCTCACGACGATGTTCTGGCCGCTGGTATCGGCCAGCAGCTGCAGCACCGAACGCACGTCGATGTCCTGGAAATTCAAGGTCAGCCGTTCACCGGTGTATTCCTTCTTCTCGTCCGCGCCGGCGGTACGCTTGGTGGAAGCCTTGATTTCAACCGTGTACTGATTGTCGGATTGATAGGCAAGCTGCTCGAAGTCGCCTTGCGAGCTGATCACCAAGCGCGAGCTGCCGTCCACCCGGATGGCATCGACGGTTTGCACCGGCGTCGCGAAGTCCATGACATCGTAGCGCCGCATCAGGTTCTTCGGCATCACGGTGCCGGCGAAGTCGACGACGATTTGCTGGCCTTCCTGGCGCACGTTCACCGGCGTGCGCGGGTCGGTCAGCTGCACGATCACCCGGCCCGTGCCATCGGCACCGCGCCTGAAATCGATGGTTCGAATCGCGCGCTCGGCGGGATTCGAGGCCTGAGTCGCCGCGGCACGTGCGGCGGCGGGCTTGCCTACGTCGGCGCCGGGCTGTTGGCCCAACGTCACGATGATGTCGTTGCCGTCCACCTTGGTGGTGTACGGCATCAGGTTATCCACGTTCACGACCAGGCGCGCCCGGCCATTGGCCTCGGCTGCGAGCACGGTGTCGACTCCGCCCGAACGCACGTCGAAACGGCGCGAAGCGAGTGCAAGCGTGGTGTTCGGCAGGTCGAACGCGATGCGCGCGGGCTTGTCGATGGTGAACGGCAGCGGCTCCGGCGCCGGACCGCTCATGTGCAGCTTGAGCTGCACCTGCTGACCCGACAGAGTTTGAACGTCGACTGACGTTAGCTGGACCGGATCAGCGGCTCGCGCCGTGAAACTGACCGCAGCCAATGCGAAGAAGGCTGTCGCGCACATCATCGCCGTTCGTAATTGAATTCTAATCATGCTGTCATCTCCCTGTGGCTTCAATTGGCCAATGCCAATGAAGCCGGTCGCTCAATGTAGCCGCCGAGACCATCCGGAATGATTTCGACCAGGCTAATTCTTCCGCCGGTTATTTCCGTCACTTTGCCGTCGTTCTGCCCCATGTAGTTGCCGGGCTGAACCTTGTGAACAAGGCCGTCTTTGGATTGCACCAGCCCGTAAAAATTGTTGCCGACCTTGAAAGTGCCGACCATTTTCAATGTGTCCAGCGAGAAGCCTTCCAAGAATTCGCGGTTGCGGCGCGTGTTGGCGCGAGCGCTGGCGAGCCCGTTGCTTGCATTCGGTCCTTGCGGCTGGAAGGGCGAGCGCAGGTTGCCGGCCGCGTACACGTATGTTTCGTACGGCTTCACTTCGGGCAGAGGCTGAATGCGGCCGCCCGGCTTTTTCTTGGTGGCCTCGATCCACTTCTGCAAATCAGATTGGCCGCCCGAACAGCCGGCCGCGACCAATGCCGCAAGCACGACGCCGATGACGCCAATACCCGATATCTGTCTCACGTCTTGCCTCCCGCCGCCGCTTTCTTCGCCGCCGGTTTCGCGCCGCCTTGGTCTTCGATGTAGCGGTAAGTCTTGGCGGTCACGTCCATGGTCAGGTTGTCGTAGCCGCCGCCTTTGGTATCAACCGGCGAAATCTGAATGTCGTTCAGGGTAACGATGCGCGGCAGCGCGGCGATGCCGCTGACGAAGCGGCCGAAATCATGATAGCTGCCCACTAATTTGATTTTGATCGGCAGCTCGGCGTAGAAGCCGTTGCTCTTCTCGCTGCCCGGCTGGAACAATTTCTCGGTCAGCCCGGCGGCCAGACCGGTCTGGGAAATATCGACCAGCAGGTTCGGCACTTCAGTCTTGCCGGGCAACTGCCGCAGCATGGCGCCGAAACTGCGCTCCATTTCCGCGAGCTGCGCCTTGTAGGCGTCGAGATTCGCGGCGCGCTGCTGCTTGCTTTCGAATTGCGCGCGCAGGTCCTGTTCGTCGGCCTGCGCCTTCTGCAGCAGCGGCCGGTCGTCGTTCCACACGAACATGTACCAGCCGAAGGCAGCGACCACGGCGAAGCCTAGGATGATGAAGAATCCGCGAACGGCGAGCGGCCAGCGGCCGACGTCGCGCGGATCGATACTGCGAAGTTGATCGAAAAAGTTCATTTCGCCGCAACCTTCTTAACCGTTGTTTCGCCGCCGTTGTCCACGTCCACGCCGACCACATCGCTGGTGAGGGTGAAGCTCGAACCGCCCGTGGGCGAGTCCTTGGCGACCTCGACCACCTGCAGCTGCGGGTTGTCCATCCACGAAGAGGAGTCGATATTGCGCATGAAGGTCGATACGCGGGTGCTCGATTGGGCGACGCCCTTCATCTCGAGCTTCTTGCCGGTTTCCTTGATCTGCGTGAGATAGATGCCCTCTGGAACCGTCTTCACGAGTTCATCGAACAGATGCACGATCTCGGGCCGCTTGCGCTGCAGCTTCTCGATGATTTCCATGCGCGCAACCAGGCGTTGCTTGCGGTTCTCGAGATCCTGAATGTCCGCGATCTGTGCATCGAGCTTGACGATCTCCTTTTTCAGGAGATTGTTCTTCGCGTTCTGCGAGTCGATCCAGCTGGAATATAAGAGCTTGCCGCCCAAGACGAAGATGACGGCGGCAATTGCCGCGCCGCCTAAGGCGACCACGAATTCGCGACGTCGGACTTTACGTTCTTGTTCGCGCCAGGGAAGTAGATTAATACGCGGCATGGCTACTCTTTAGTCGAAGCTGCGCAGCGCTAGGCCGCAGGCTGTGAGTAATGCGGTGGCGTCGCGTGCCACTGCTTGGGCTTTGGCCTTGGACGACACCTTCATGTTGCCGAGCGGATCACCTTTGTCCGCCGGCACGCCGACGCGGCTGGAGATGACGTCGGCCACGCCCGGTATGTTGGCGCAGCCGCCGCAAATCAAAATTTGATCCGGCTGCGCGCGGCCGCTGCCGGAGGCCAGATAAAACTGCAGCGAACGGCTGACCTGCTGGGTCATGTCGTCGATGAACGGATCGAGCACTTCGGGCTGATAGTTGCTGGGCAGGCCGCCTTCTTTCTTGGCGCGCCCCGCCTCTTCCATGCTCAAGCCGTAGGTGCGCATGATTTCTTCGGTCAATTGCTGGCCGCCGAAAGCGAAATCGCGGGTATAGATCACGCGCAGGTCGCGCAGCACGCTGAATGTGGTGCTGCTGGCGCCGAAATCCACCACTGCCACGGTGCGGTCGACGCCGCCGTCGGGCATCTGGTGGCGCATCAGGGCGCAGGCGTTTTCCAACGCAAACGCCTCGACATCGACCAGGTGAGCGGTCAACCCTGAGGCTTGAACCGCAGCCTGGCGCTGCTCGACGTTCTCGGTTCGCGTCGCGACCAGAAGCACATCGAGCATATCGGGATCTTTTTCGGAAGGTCCGACGACCTGGTAGTCGTAGCTGACTTCTTCCATGGGAAAGGGAATGTACTGGTCGGCCTGCATTTCGACCTGACCTTCCAATTCATTCTCGCCGAGACTCTTCGGCATCTGAATGACCTTGGTGATCGCGGCGTCGCCGGAGATTGCGATGGCCGCGAGGCGGCTCTTCGCACCCGAGCGTTTCACAGCGCGGCGAATTGCTTCGCCGACAGCTTCCGCGTCGACGATGGCTTTTTCGTTGATGGCGTTGTGCGGCGTCGGTTCCGCCGCGTACGACTCAACGCGATATTGGCCACCCGACATCGTGAGCTCGATGAGCTTCACCGACGAAGTGGTTATGTCAAGTCCCAAAAGCGGACGATATCTTTTACCTAACGACCACACAAATTTTTTCCCTTTTTGCTCAATACCTTGTAGGTCGAAACGCGTGCATGAGATTAGCTATGACAAGCAAACTTAGCAAGAAACTGTTAAATGGAACGTGAAACTACTCACGGTAATGACCGCCTGGGCCCCCCAAGTCGGCAAAGTGAGACCTACGACAGTTTCGTAGCTTCCTAGGAGGCGTCGAGTCATCCGTTCAGACCTCATCGCCTAAAGGGGTAGCCTTAAGCGCGCTTAAATAACCTCTGGTCTGGCAACCCCGCTGTCCTTAAGGGGTCTAACCCAGCTTAAGGATCGGTGGCTTTGCGTCCTCATCTTTCGATGAGTATGCCCTCGTCACCGGCGGTAATATGCTGCCCATGTCCGCCGACGCAATAAGTTAGAACGGTTTTCTGTGCCCAGACGTTATCTAGTTCTCATCTCGCGCATTTGTGCAGTCTTAGTTGGCTCAATAGCCCTGATTGTCTTCGCCAATGTGTGTGCTTATGTTTACTTGAGGCCGGCCTTGCCTGACGTGGCCAGCCTCCGGGAGGTACAGCTGCAGGTGCCCCTGCGCATCTACTCCCGGGACGGCAAGCTGATCCAGTCGATCGGGGAGCAGCGGCGCATCCCGGTGCGCTACGACCAACTTCCCCTGAAGCTGATTCAAGCCTTTTTGGCGACCGAGGATGACCGGTTTTTCCGCCATCACGGAGTCGATTGGCAGGGCATTTTAAGGGCCGCCGTGGCCAATTTGCGGGCCGGCGGCATCCGCCAGGGGGCGAGCACCATCACCATGCAGGTGTCGCGGGACATGTTCCTAACCCCGCGCCGCGACATGAAGCGGAAAATGAGCGAAATCTACATTTCCCTGCTCATGGAGGCCGAATTCACCAAGGAGGAAATATTCTCCTTGTACGTCAACAAGATCTTTCTAGGGCAGCGCGCCTATGGCGTGGGCGCCGCGGCCGAAGTGTATTTCGGCAAGAGCTTGGATCAACTGAGCATTGCCGAGATGGCGACGCTGGCCGGTATTCCCACGGCGCCCTCGATGGTCAATCCGGTCGCCAGCGCCGAGGCCGCCAAGGTGCGCCGGGCGCACGTTTTGGGCCGAATGCTCGAGCTTGGCTACATCAACCAGGGGGAATACGACCAGGCCAAGAGCAGTCCGATGGAATCGCGCCTGCATGGCGCCGCCATCGAGGTCGACGCCCCTTACGTGGCGGAAATGGTCCGAAACGACATGCAGAGTAAGTATGGCGATGCCGTCTATACCGCCGGCTACAAGGTTTATACGACCCTGGACTCGCGTCTGCAGGCGGCGGCGACCGTGGCGTTGCGGACCGGTCTTCTGGAATACGACATGCGCCATGGATTTCGGGGTGCGACCGCCAAGGTCGACATGTCGAAAATCGTCACGGCCGCCCAGTTCGACGCCCAACTGGAGGAGTTCCCCGTCATCGGCGGCCTGAAACCGGCCATCGTGCAGCAGGTTGAAGCCAGGAGCGCCAAGATTTACGTCAAGGACTTAGGGGTGGTGACGCTGCCTTGGGAAAAGCTGGTCTGGGCCAGGCGCCAGCTGCCCGAAGAGAAGGTCGACAGTGCACCCACCCAGGCCTCGGAAATCTTGAACCGCGGCGACGTCATCTACACCGTGGGACGTACGGCCGACTCGCTGCTGTTCGTGCAAGTGCCCGAAGCCCAGAGCGCCTTGGTGTCGGTGGATCCGAAGGACGGCGCGGTGGTCGCCTTGGTCGGCGGCTTCGATTTTTTCCAGAGCAAATTCAACCGCGTCACGCAAGCGCGCCGCCAGCCGGGTTCTGGATTCAAGCCCTTCATCTATGCCGCGGCTTTCGACAAGGGATTTACGCCCGCGAGCGTGGTTTTGGACGCTCCGGTGGTCATCGACGAGGAGGGTAAGGAACAGGCGTGGCGCCCTCATGAGGACACGGATCGCTTCTACGGGCCGGAGCGCTTGCGCGACGCGCTGGTGCGTTCTCACAATTTGGTGTCGGTACGCTTGATGCGCGCCATTGGCGGCGACTACGCCCGCAACTACGTGACCCGTTTTGGATTCGATAAATCGCAATTGCCGAACGATCTGACGCTGGCCTTGGGCACGGCGGAATTAAGTCCGCTGCAGGTTGCCATCGGCTACTCCGCCTTCGCCAACGGCGGCTTCAAGGTCAGCTCGTACTACATCGATCGGATCGAGGATGCGAACGGCAAGGTACTGCAACAGGCGAACCCCGCCATTGCCTGCCCGCAATGCGGCCGGCCGAGCCAGGGCCCTGTTCCAAAGAGCATCGCCGGCGGGGGCCGCGCCGCCACCATGGACGAGGCTCCGCACGATGGCAAGACCTTGATTCCCGCGAAGAATCTGGCTCCGCAGATCATCAGCCCGCAGATCTCTTACCTGCTGGCCGACATGATGGCGGATGTCATCAAGCGCGGCACGGGCCAGCGCGCCCGCACCTTGAACCGCGAAGACATCGCCGGCAAAACGGGAACGACCAGCGACTTCCACGACGCGTGGTTCAACGGCTTCAACGGCGACCTCGTCACCACGGTCTGGACCGGTTTCGACCAAGACCGCACCTTGGGAGAGGGCGAGCAGGGCGCACGCGTGTCGGTTCCCACCTGGACCTACTTCATGAAAGAGGCTCTGGCCGGCACGGCGCGGCATGGCGTGCCCATCCCGGACGGCATCGTCAGCGTGCGTATCTCGCCGAAAACCGGATTACTCGCAAGCTCCGATGACCCCAACGGCATCATGGAAAAGTTCATCGAGGGAAATTTACCGAAGGCCGAGCTGTATGAGGGCCAGAACCCGAACAACCCGGACAGCGATAAACCGATATTCTAGGTGGGGAGCCCGTCCGAGCATTTCACTAGATGCCTAAGAAGTTTTCGCAACGTGCCGAAGATCTGCGCCGCGCTCTTGCACAAGAGGCCGCGAGAATCATGGCCGAACATGGCATTGAAGATTTCCTGCAAGCCAAGCGCAAGGCGGCCGATCGCCTCGGCGTCAACGACGTCGCGGTACTGCCTAAAAACATCGAGATCGAGGATGCGCTGCGCGCGCATCAACGCCTGTTCGGGCGCGATACCCACGATCACACCCTCAAGGAACAGCGCCGCATCGCGCTCGACACCATGCGGATCTTGGCGGAGTTTCAGCCGCGCTTGGTGGGCTCCGTGCTCACCGGCACGGCAACGAATTACAGCGACATCAATCTGCACCTGTTCGCGGACGCCTCCGAATCAGTCGCGATCCGGCTGCTGGAAATCGGCGTGCCGCATGAGTTCTACGAACGGCGCGTCAAAATGGATGCAGAACGCAGTGTGAATTATCCGGCGCTGCGCTTCGAAGCCAACGGCCGCACGGTCGATGCCACCGTGTTCCCGGTGGATGGCATCCGCCAATCGCCCTATTCCCCCGTGGACGGCCGGCCCATGAAGCGCGCGGACGCGCGTGAAGTGTCCGAACTGGTCGACGCCAAATAAGCTAAGTGCCCGGCTTGGCCTGCCACACCGCCAACATGTCCGGCGAGCCCTGTGCGCGCACGCCGTTGTCGGTCAGGATGTCATCGGTCGCCGCGACCAGCGCCGCACGCGAGAAAACCAAGCCCTCGCCGCTCTTGCCGGCAAATTCGAGCGTCACGAACGGATCTTTCAGGTCGCGCAGCAGTTCCACCAAATGCTTGAGGCTTTTTATGGGCGTGCCGTTGACCGAACTGACCACCGAGCCGGCCGGATTCGAATAGCCGTTGGCGAGCTTGTGCGGAAAAAACGGTGAGGAAATGACCACCAGCTCTTGCAGATCGTCACTCGGCGGGTCGAAAGCCCGCGTGATCAGCGGATTCTTGAGAAATCCCAGCAGCCTCAGCACACCGGCGTTGTTCTCGACACCTGCCAAAAATTCACGGGTCGCGCGCGAAAATACCAGCGGACCATAAACGAAGTAAGACGGATACTGGCCGTGCAGGTCCGGCACCAGCGTCGGGTATTCCGCCGAGACCGGCAGCTCCACTTTCAGCGTCTTGCCGGCGCGCACCACCGTGAGGGGCAGCTTGCCGTCGCTGGCGAGCTTCTGAATCATGTAGGTGAAGTGCACGCGCAGGTCCTTGTCTATCTTGACCATCCCCTGATTGTCGATAGGCGTGCTGCCGATATGCGTGATCACATCCCATTCCTTTAACGGATAGCCTGCGTCGGTCTTATCCGGCCGGTGCACGACCATGCCTTCCACGCTCTTGTCCAGCTTTAGGTATTCACGCAGCGCCGGATTCTCCAGCGTCTGCAGGTCATCGTGCAGGCTCGCCTTGCCGATGTAGTGGCCGCCGGCAATGCCCTTGAGAAAAAGATCGACCTCTTCGTTCGGAATGATGTAGCCGATGTTCTGGCTGTCGCCACCCAGGCGGCTGAATGCCAGGCCGATCATCTTGTCGCCGGCAATGGCCGGGCCGCCGCTGTTGCCCGGGTTGATGGCCGCATCGATCTGAATTCGCAGCCCCGATACCGGATAGTTGTACGAGGCGAATTCGATGCGCGAGACGATGCCCTTGGTAATGGACAGCGATGAGCCGCCGGTCGGAAATCCATACGCCAGCACCGGATCCTTGATCTGCGGCAGCTTGCTGGCGCGCGCGACGGGAGGATGCGTGTCGAAGAAGCTCGGATCATCGAGCTGCAGCACCGCGAGGTCGATACCGGGCGCGACGGCGAGCACGGTCGCCGGCAGCTTATCGCCGGCGGCATTCGCCTGAATTTGCACCTGGCTGGCATACAGCACAGCGTGAGCGTTGGTCAAAATGCGCTTGCCTTCGATGACCACACCGGAGGCCGTGGCTTCGCTGGGCGCTTGCTTGGTCCAGGGCTTGAAAGGATCCGGATAACGCATGGTCGAGAAAATCTTGACCACCGAATTTTCCAGCGCCGCCGGCTGGGTCTGATCGGCCGAGCGCCCACTCGCGGCTCCGGCGAAGCAGACGCCGGCTGCCAGCCAAGCCGACCAAGGCAGCCGCGCAGAACGAGCTTTGAACTTTAATTGCCCCATGAAATTTGATTGCGTCCTTATTTACGTGCGCCCTATTTTCCGTCCACTGAAAACGCCAAGAGCGCGTTGCCCGAATTGACGTACACGCTGCCGTTCACGATGGTCGCCCCGCCGTGATCCAGCGGACCGCCGCTCGCGCGAACCGTGTTCAGCGTTTGATAAGCCTTCGCCGTGTCGAAGTCCCAGAGGATTTTGCCGTTGATGGTCGAGTAGGCGCGCAGGTGCCCGTCCAGCGACCCTGAAAAGACGCCGCCCGGCATGACGGTGACGGCTTGCGACTGCGCGTGCGAGCAGGGTGCTTCGCCCGCCGAACACACCGGGGTCGGCGCCGGTGTATGCCAGCGCGCGATGCCGGTTTTCGGGTCGAGCGCCCACAGGCTTCCCTTGCTGTTGCCCGGCTGCGCCAAGGAGCCCGCGAGGGCAACGAACAGGCTGCGGTAATCGGCCGCGGTGCCCCACGCAATGCCGCCGGCGTCCGCATCCGCGCCGAGCCGGTTTTGCCACAGGATATCGCCGCCATGATCGGGATCGAGCCCATACACCACGCCCGACATCTGTGCCGCCAGCAGGATGTCATTGCCGCTGCTCAAGCTGCGCAGCACCGGCGGACTGGTAAAGCCGCTGATGCCCGGCGTCCCCTTTACCGTCAATTGCTTGACCCAGCGCAGCTTGCCGTCGTTTAAGTCGAATGCCGCAATCGAATCGGTAAGGGACAACTCCTGGGAGGTCGTGGAGCGGCCGGTGCCCACGTACAGCACGCCGCGCTTCGGATCGATGGTGGGCGGCGAAGAGACTGCCGCGCCCGCGGGGCCGAATTCCTGAATGCCGGCTGAGTTCTTTTGCGTCGGTTGCGGCTCCTCGAGCACGGTATAGGTTTTCCATAGAAGCCGGCCGCTGGCGATGTCGAGCGCAGCGACGCTGCCGCGAAACGTGCAGCAGCTGTAGTTCGAGTCGGCGGATTTTTTATCCTCGTTCGAACCCACGGCGACATACAGCCGTTCTTTGTACAAGGTGGGCGCGCCGATGATGCGCGCCGATGCGTGCGTATCCACCTGCGTTTTCCACAGCAGGGTTCCCTTTTGCGCATCCAGCGCATACACCGCGCCGCTGTCGTCGCCGAAGAACGCGGCGCTTGGTGCCTTGATGACGTCAAGGTGGGCGAGCGTGCGTTTCAATCGGCGCGGAATGGCCGCCCGCTTCGCCTGCCCCAGCTCGCCGATCGAGATCGCCGTGCGGCTGCCCGCAGGTGCGTCGTAAGTCCAAAAGGTGCAGCCGCTCTTGGCGTCGAGGGCGTAGATGCGGCCCGCCGAGCTTGCGACGAACAATCGGCCGTCGACCAGGGTGGGCTGGCCGAATTCCGTGCCCCCTTGATACCCAAAAGCCCATTTGAGCGCGAGCTTCGGCACGTCGGTGGCTCGAATCGCGGGTTCCGGCTGATAGCGCGTGTTGGAAAGGTCGCGGCCCCAGCCGTTCCACTGCACGCTGCCCACGGCCACAGGGTCCGCGCGAGCCGCGCAAATGTTCTTCTCAGGTAAAAGTGTCGCGGGAACCTGCGCAGTAGCCGCCTGAGGTGGCGGGGCGCTGGGCGCTTCCTGGGCTGCGGCGGTGATGCTGCCGATCAGAGCCAAGAGCGGCGCGCACTTGAAGACCGGAACTGAAGCCGCCATCAGCGCTTGTCGATCGGCTGGTAGTCTCGCTTGGTGGGACCGGTATAGAGCTGACGCGGGCGGCCGATTTTCATTTGCGGATCCGAAACCATTTCTTGCCAATGCGCCACCCAACCAGCGGTGCGCGCAATCGCAAACATCACGGTGAACATCGAGCGGGGAATACCCAAGGCGCTGTAAATGATGCCGGAATAGAAATCGACATTGGGATAGAGCTTGCGTGATACGAAGTAGTCGTCCTTTAGTGCGATTTCTTCCAGCTTGAGAGACAGGTCGAACAGCGGATTGTTCCCCTTGCCCATCTTCTCAAGCACCCGATAGCACATGCCGCGGATGATTTTCGCGCGCGGATCGAAGTTCTTGTAAACGCGGTGGCCGAATCCCATCAGCCGCACGCTGTCGTTCTTGTCCTTCACCCGGGCAAGGAACTTATCGATGTTGGCGACCGAGCCGATACTGTCCAGCATGTCGAGCACCGCCTCGTTGGCGCCGCCGTGTGCCGGGCCCCACAGCGCCGACACGCCCGCTGAGATCGCGGCATAAGGGTTGCAGCCCGTGCTGCCTGCCAGCCGTACCGTCGAGGTGCTGGCGTTTTGTTCGTGATCCGCGTGCAGGATGAATAAGAGATCGAGCGCTTCGGCCGCGACCGGGTCGATCGCGTAGGGTTCGCAGGGAACCGCGAAGAACATGTTGAGCATGTTGGCGCAGTAGCGCAGGTCGTTGCGCGGATAGATGAAAGGCTGCCCCAGCGTGTGCTTGTACGCCGCGGCCGCGATGGTCGGCAGTTTCGCGATGATCCGATGCGCGAAGATCTCGCGGTGCCGCGGATCGCCTATATGCGTGGTGTCGTGATAGAACGCCGCCATCGATGCCACCACCGCCGATACCATCGCCATCGGGTGGGCGTCGTGGTGGAAACCCTTGAAAAACCCGAGCAATTGTTCGTTGACCATGGTGTGACGCATGATCGAGTTGGTGAAGGCGTCGAGTTCGGTCTTGGTCGGCAGCGATCCGTTGATGAGCAGGGTCGCGACTTCGAGGAAGCTCGACTTCTCGGCGAGCTGCTCCACCGGATAGCCGCGGTACAGAAGCACGCCGGCGTCGCCGTCGATATAGGTGATCTTGCTTTCAGTGCTGGCGGTGGCCATGAACCCCGGATCGAAGGTGAAAACGCCTTGATCCTTGGTCAGATTCGAGATGTTGAGCACATCGGGGCCGATGGTCCCGGAGATGGCGTCTAGCTGGCTCGTCTTTCCGGTCGTGAGATTCTTGAGTTCGTATTTCGTGCTCATTCGCTGTTCCGACGGGTATGTTTCGATTGTTTCAGTCCGCAGCCTTGCACGGCGTCACAACGGAATCAAGCGCATACGTCGCCGAAGCGAGATCCTCGTCGCGAGTTCGCGAGCGAGTTCGCAATTGCATTTTCAAGAAGCGCGGCGAGAGCGCCGCGCACACGATGGGAAAACTGCTTAAGGCTTTGCGGCCGTCGCGTATTTCTTGCGGAACTTATCGACGCGGCCGCCGGTGTCCACGATCTTCTGCTTGCCCGTGTAGAACGGGTGACAGTTGGAACAAACTTCGACTTGTAAATCCTGACCGATGGTCGAACGCGTCTCGAACTTGTTCCCGCAGGTGCAGGTGACCGTGATCTGTTTGTATTCGGGATGGATGCCGGCTTTCATAGGAACCTCTTACTCGCAGTTGCGGCAGAATCGAAGCGCTTCTTTAAAAACCGCATCGCCACGCCTTAAGACCCTTAACGTGTTGGCTAGATCGCAAGAAATCAATGCCAAAAACAGGGCCGCGCATCATATGCGCACCCTCACTTGCCGACAAGCGTTATTCATTGCACATATTTGTCCACAATAACTGTGGATAAGTCTGTGGACGGCATCCCGCCGAGGGGATTGCTACAGCGGAAATTCGCGTAATTGTTAATTTGATCAAAAAATAGCCAGGCTAGTTTCACTTGATTATTCAATAACTTAGCGGACGCACCTGACCTACTGCAGATGCAATGTGCTGTAGGTCTCACTTTGTGCGGGACCCGCCGGCCGGTGTGTATAAATCTAGGCCAGGAAACTGGCCTGAAGATCGTTGAGAAAGGTCCTTCCCCGCTCGGTGGGACGCCATCCACCGGCGATAGGTTCGAGCAGACCCCGATCCTGGGCGCGCGCGATCTTTTCATCGAGAAATTCCAGCTCGAGGCCGGTCCTCGCGCGGTAGCAGGCGGCGCTGAATCCATCATTTAGACGCAGCGCGTTAAGCATGAACTCAAACGGCAGGTCCGCCGGAGCGATACAGCTGCTCTCGCCCGCCGAATTGGCAGCCTGCGCGAGACGGTCCTGATAGTCGCGCGGCTGCTTGGGCTTTACGGTGCGCAAAATTTTGTCCGGCACCCTTAAGCTGATCTTGCCGTGAGCTCCCGCGCCGATCCCGGCGTAGTCGCCGAACAGCCAGTAGTTCAGGTTGTGCCGGCAGCGTGCACCCGGCCTGGCATAGGCTGACACTTCGTATTGCGCGTAGCCCGCTTCCTGCAGCAGCTTTTGGCCCGCAAGTTGAATCTGCCAGGCGGCATCCTCGTCCGGCAGGACCGGCGGACGCGAATGAAATACCGTTCCCGGCTCGAGCGTCAGCTGATAATAGGAAATATGCGCAGGCGCCAGCGAACACGCGATCCGCACATCGCGCTCCGCCTCTTCCAACGACTGGCCCGGCAGCGCATACATGAGATCGAGATTGAAATTTTCGAGCTTCGCTCCCTTGAGCTCCTCGACCGCGCGCAGCGTGTCCTCGGGCGAATGGATCCTGCCCAAGACCGAGAGCGCCCGCGCATCGAAGCTTTGAGCGCCCAGAGAAACGCGATTGATGCCGGCTTCGGCGTAGCCTAAGAATCGGCCTCGCTCGATCGTCCCTGGGTTCGCCTCCAATGTGATCTCGGCGTCGTCCGCAAAGGCGATGCGCTGCTTGAGCGCGCCGAGCAGGCGCGCGAAATCCGCAGGCGCAAACAAGCTTGGCGTGCCGCCGCCGAAAAAAACCGTGTCGATGCGGCGCCCATCAAGCCGGGGCGATTCCATATCGAAATCCCGGATCAGGGCATCGATGTAGGCGGCATCGGGCTGCCCCGACTTCAGCTGATGCGAGTTGAAATCGCAGTACGGGCATTTGCGCACGCACCACGGCAGGTGCACATACAAGGCGAGCGACGCATCCATTACTGCGGCACCGCAAGTTTTCCGCGCGCCACCAATTGCCGGCGCAGATCAAGCATGGCCTTGCCGCGGTGGCTCAAGCGGTTCTTCTCCGCGGGCGGCAACTCGGCCGCGCTTTTGCCGAGCTCCGGCAGCCAAAAGTACGGGTCATAGCCAAAACCGCCGGCGCCTCGCGGCGCATCCAGCATGAGACCCTCCCAATCGGCTTCCGCGACCAACGGCGCGGCATCCTGGGCATTTTCGATCAATACGAGCGCGCAGCGGTAGCGTGCCTGCCGCTTATCCCGCGGCACCCCCTCGAGCGCCTGCATCAGTTTCGCGTTGTTTGCCCGATCGTCCGCACCGGAACCCGCGTACCGGGCCGAATAGATGCCGGGTGCGCCGTTCAGGGCATCGACTTCGAGCCCTGAATCGTCGGCCACCGCCGCGCTTCCGCTCAAATCCGCGGCGTGGCGCGCCTTCAACAGCGCGTTTTCCAAAAAGCTGCGGCCGGTTTCATCGGGCGAGGGCAGCCGAAGCTCAGCCAGGCTGGTCAGCTCGAAAGGCAAGCCTTCGAGCAGCGAGCGGAATTCGCGCAGCTTGCCGGGATTGGCGGTCGCAACAACCAACCGCCTACTTGGCTTTGCATCCTTAAGCGGCGCGCGACTTGAGCTGTGCGGCATGCAGCTGCGCGATCCCATGGGTCGCGAGGTCCAGCAATTGGTCCAGCTCATGACGGCGAAATGCGTGGCCTTCCGCCGTTCCCTGCACTTCGACGAATGCGCCGCCGCTGTTCATCACGACATTCATGTCGGTTTCGGCGTTCGAATCCTCGGCATAGTCCAAATCGAGCACGGGCGTGCCGCGATAGATGCCCACCGACACCGCGGCCACCTGTCCGTGCAGCGGGTTCGCAGCGATCATTCGTTTCTGAAGCAGAGTGTCGACGGCATCCGCCAGAGCCACGAAACCGCCGGTGATGGCTGCGGTGCGCGTGCCACCGTCGGCCTGCAAGACATCGCAGTCGATGGTGACGGTGCGCTCTCCCAAGGCCTTCAGGTCAACCACCGCGCGCAAGGCCCGCCCGATCAAACGCTGAATCTCCTGCGTGCGGCCGGATTGCTTGCCGCGCGCGGCTTCCCGCGCCGACCGGGTGTGCGTGGCCCGCGGCAGCATGCCGTACTCGGCGGTTACCCAGCCTTGACCCGCGCCGCGCAGAAATCCCGGCACGCTGTCTTCGATGCTGGCGGTGCAAAGCACGCGGGTGGCGCCGAAACTCACCAGCACCGAGCCTTCGGCGTGACGGGTGAAGCCGCGTTCGAATTTCAATTCGCGCAGCTCATCGGCCGCGCGCCCGCTGGGACGAATGCTCACGCCGCTTTCCAGCGCAGCGCGGCGGCACTGGTGTTATCGCTGTACGGCGCAGATGCCTCCACCGCCTGTTCGCCCAGGTCATTCAAGGTGTCGCGCAACGGTTTGCCCTGATTCTGCGCGAAGCGCACGAAATCCTGGTCGCGCAAATTCGCCCACAGGCCGTCGGTGCAGAGCAGCAGCACGTCGCCGGTCTTCAGCTTGCGCCGCGACGAAATGGTCATTTCAGGCAATGCGGCATCGCCGCCCAAACAACATTCGACATAATTTCTCATGGGGTGGCCATGCACTTCCGCTTCCGTGATCAACCCCTCGCGCAACAGCACCTCCACATGGCTGTGGTCGCGGGTGCGCTCCAGCACCTGCGCCTGGCGCAGTTGGTAAATCCGGCTATCGCCCACATGCGCCCAATAGGCCGCTGAATCCTGCACCAGGCAGACGGCGCAGGTTGCGCGCGGCCGCGCTTCGGCGCTCAGAGATGCCCCGAGCTTCACCACTTCTTCATGCGCGCGCCCCAGCGATAAGTGCAAAAAGCCCAAGGGATCGAAAATCGGATGCGGCGTTTGCCAAAAAAGTTCCAGCATGGTCGAAAGCGCGGTTTCCGCGGCGCGCGCCCCGTCCGCATGGCCGCCCATGCCGTCAATGACCACCAAGAGCACGGCTTGCTCCGCGGCCGCGATCGCGACCCGGTCCTGATTTTCTTCGCGGTGCCCGATGAGGCTCACGTCCGCGGTTTCGATCTGCAATGCCTGCTCCTCGTCTGGCTTGCGATCCTGTAGTATCGCCGATTTCAGCGACGACCCCCATGATTCGTAGCATGACCGGCTTTGCCCGACGCGAGCGGCAGTTCCCTTGGGGACGGCTGGCCTGGGAACTCAAGACCGTCAATCACCGATTTTTGGAGTTGGGCTGCCGATTGCCCGAGGAATTCCGTTCCGCCGAAGCGGATTTCCGGGCCGCTATCGCCGCCGCCGTGCGCCGGGGCAAGGTCGAGTGTTCGCTGCATTTCAAGCCCGCGGTCGCGGCCACCGCGCTCGAAGTCGATGCCGAATTGCTCGGGAGCCTCACATCCCGAGCGCAGCAGGTCGCCGCGCAGGCGGGCATCGCGGCACGCATCGACGTGTTGGATTTGCTGCGCTGGCCCGGTGTGATCCGCGACGGCACGCGCGACAGCGCGCCCATGATTGCCGCCGCGCAAGGGCTGCTCGGCGAGGCCCTGTCCGACCTGAGCCGCTCCCGCGACAGCGAGGGCGGCCGGCTCCGCGACGCATTGGAGCAGCGCTGCGACGGCTTGTTGGAGTTTTCCGGGCGGGTTACCGAACGACTGCCCGAGATCCGCAGCCGCATGCGCGCAAAGCTGCTTGATCGCATCGCGCAGCTCGTCAGCGATGTCGATCAGGACCGGCTCGAGCAGGAGCTTGCCATCCTTGCGCAGCGGCTGGACGTCGATGAAGAGATCGATCGCTTGCGCGGCCACGTCGCGGAAGTGCGCAAGACCTTCAGCGGCCAGGAGCCCGCGGGCAGGCGGCTGGACTTCCTCATGCAGGAACTTAACCGCGAAGCCAACACGTTGTCATCGAAGTCTCAGGACATCGAAACCACGCGCGCCGCGGTGGATATGAAAGTGCTCATCGAGCAGATGCGCGAGCAGGTTCAGAATATCGAATAGACCGGGCTCTGAGCCGGTCAAGCCTTGTAGCTCTGCATCAATCCCTCGCGCATCAACGCAGGCGGCATATTGCCGACCTTCAATAGGCGCTCGTGAAAGTCAGAGAGCGTGAATCGCGCGCCCAGCCGCGCCTTTGCTTCCTCGCGCATACGCATGATCTCCGATGCGCCCATGAAGTAGCCGATCCGATATCCCGGCTCCGTAGCCGAGCCGTCGACCTCGAGTTCCGCAGCCCAGCGCAGAAACCCGACGCCATCCGCGAGCAGCGACACGCACTCATCATAGGTCAGCTTGCCGGTGTTCAAGCCCACGTCCCAGATTACCCGGGCGATGCGCCACAGCCGAAGTTGCAGCTGGCGCAGATGGATTCGGTCGTTCGGGAAAAAGCCGGTCTCGTACATCAGAGTCTCGTTATAGAGGCCCCAGCCCTCCGAGAAGATGGCGATACCGAACTTTTGGCGCAGCTTGTATGGATTGTGCGCCTGGTATAGCTCCTGCACGTGGTGACCGGCGTAAGTCTCGTGCGGTGCGGTGTCGATGATGACGCCCCAATCGTGCTCGGTGAGGTACTGGCGCTTCGTCTCTTCATCCCATTGGTCTTCGAAAGGGTTGATGCGCCAATGCCCCACCCAGACGCCGTCTGCATTCGGGCCCTTGGCTCCATCGAAGTCGCCGTAGTAGCTGTTCTTGCGCTGAAACTGCGCTCGGGCCACCACTTCCACCCGCTCCTTCCACGGAATGGGCACCAGTTTCTTGTCGATGACGTGCGCCTTCGCCTTGTCGACCCACTCTTGGTGAGCCTCAATCATGCGGGCGGGTTCCGGACCTGAGTTCTTGATTTCTGCCGCCAGTTCCTTCCATGTCTTCTTGGGATCGATCCGTGCGGCGACCTGCTCGAGCTCGTGCACCGTCGCGTCGAATTGCCGCCGCCCGTAGGCGTACAGCGAATCCGCATCATGGTCGAGCAGATACTGTTCTTTCAGCATCCGATCGTAGGCCGCCTTGCCCATGGCATAGTCGCCGCGCGGCAGGGTGGGGAGGCGATCTTTTAGGAACGCGCGGAATTCATCGAGCGCGGCCGAGGCGCGGGAAGCGGCCGCGAGGAGCGCGGTTTTGCGGGCCGGATGCTTTGCCGCGAACGCGGGAACCGCCGCGAGGACTCCCCGCGCTCCATCCGCCATGAACATGGCAAGTTCGCGAAAGCGCGGAACATTGACCTTAAGATTCCGCTGCCCATCCGCCAGTTGAGCGGGCAGCGCTTTGAGGAGGCCTAAGGCCTTGGCGGAATCCGCCTCCGTGGCGTCGGGGTTCTCGGTGAGCTGCGATAGTTCTGCGAAGGGCAGGTAGACGCGAGGATCCATGCTCCACAACATTCGCTCCTGCGCCAATACTTGGCCGACCAGCAGGCTCTCGGCGAAGCGATAGTTCAGAAGATCGTCGCCCTTTATTGCATTCCGGTCGATCGCACGCAGGCGCTGAAGCTTTGCGGAAGTCGACTTGAGCTTGCGCCGAAACGCGGCGGCGCTGAGATCGAGCGATTCCTCTGCCGCCCTTGAGGCCGCAAAATCCTCCAGGAAAGCATGCAGCTGGGCGGCTGCGCTTGGGTTTTCGCCGGCCGCCGCGAGCGCCCGGGAGATAGGCATTTCCTGGACAAGCAGCACCGCAGCGAGTCCACCGCAGCGGCGGGTGAACGTTCGGCGGCCGGGATTTGGCGCATCAGCCATTCACCAAGCTTACCGGAGGTACGCGAACCGCGTCCGATGTATTCCTTGACCCAACTTTGCAATCGCGGCCTGTCCCTTTTGCGCCCGCTTCTGCGATTTATTCGGTAGGCG
Source organism: Steroidobacteraceae bacterium (assembly GCA_036493935.1). Lineage (GTDB taxonomy): Bacteria > Pseudomonadota > Gammaproteobacteria > Steroidobacterales > Steroidobacteraceae > Bog-1198. The sequence goes on from DASXOY010000036.1 coordinate 88,037, forward strand.
TCGCATAAAGGGGAGATGTCATGCGTCCACGATTTCACACGGTAGCGTCAGCTGCGTTTACGTTTGTTGGGTTGGTCTCTGCGCTGAGCGCTCCCGCCTCGGCAAGTGAGCTCGATCCGGCATCCGCTTTGAGCGGATCGCTCGATGTTCCACTCGACGATCTTCCTCTCAGCTCCGGTCCCGGCGCTACCGTATTTTTCTTGAATGCAGGGTGCGCGCTGCTGTTCGCGGTCTACGCGTTCGTGGCGTCGCGCCCCAAGCGGCGCGCCGCACCGCGCATCCCGTACCGCGCCACGACGAATTTTGCCGGCTGATTTTCGCGTGGCCTGATCGGCGCTTCCTCGGCTTCGACGCTACCTATATGTTAGATTCAGGGTTGGGCAAACCGTGCCCAACTCTCGTAGCGATCGATGCCACAAGGACGCCTTTACGTAGTTGCGGCACCGTCCGGCGCCGGCAAAACCAGTTTGGTGAAGGCCTTGATGGAGTGCGAGCCGCGCATCCGGTTTTCGGTCTCCTATACCACCCGCAAACCCCGGCCCAACGAAATTCCCGGGCGCGACTATCATTTCGTCGGCATGGAACGCTTTCGAGAGATGATCGCGAACCAAGAGTTTCTGGAGCACGCCCAGGTATTCGATAACTGCTATGGCACGGGCGTGCACACCGTCCAGGAAGCCTTGTCGAACGGCGAACAGCTGCTGCTGGAAATCGATTGGCAGGGCGCGCGCCAGGTGCGCGCCAGGCTTCCCGAGGCTGTGAGCATTTTCATCCTGCCGCCCTCGCGCACGGCACTCGAGCAGCGCCTCAAAGGGCGCAGCACCGATTCGGACGAAGTCATTCAGCGGCGATTGCGCGATGCCGCCGAGGATTTGGGCCATTGGCGCGAATTCGACTACGTCGTCATCAACGACCGCTTCGAAAAAGCCCTGGCTGACCTGCAGGCCATCGTCGAAGATCGCGGCGGCGCGCTGGCGGCCACTCGCCCGGAAGTGCTCGAGCTGGCGGCGGGACTGGTCAATCCTTGAGCAAGACTTCAGCAATTAGGCCGAAATAAGGCCATTTTACAGTGCGGTGCACGCCTCGCGGCTGGCGAGAAGGGCGCCATTTCTGCTATGATTTCTTTTCCCTCCATTGGAAGAACCTCAAGCATGGCGCGTATCACAGTCGAAGACTGCCTTCAAAATGAACCTAACCTATTCAACCTGGTGTTGCTGGCGGCTAAACGCGCCCGGCGCCTGGCGAACGGCGCGGAAGCGACCGTGGAATGGGAAAACGACAAGCCGACCGTGGTAGCGCTCCGCGAGATCGCTGCCGGAAACATCACGCTGGAAATGTTGGAAGAGCCCGAGGAGCCGGCCCAGCCGCCGGTGAGCGAGCTCGACATACCGTCTGATTTCCGTGCTCCGCAACTCGGGCTTGGGGACTAGCACAGCCGGCCCCACATAAGAGCGACGATGGACTATGCGTCTTCCATACTCGGTTTCTTGCCTGGTGGAAGACGGTCCACCGGGATCAGTCAGCTCTTAGACAAGCTCGAAGCCTATCTATCGCCCGCCCAAGTGGAGCGGGTTCGCGAAGCCTACGACTTCGGCGCGGAAAAACACCAAGGACAGAAGCGCGTCTCGGGCGAGCCCTACATCACGCATCCGGTGGCGGTGGCGGATATTCTCGCGGACCTGCGTTTGGATGCCGACACCTTGGTGGCGGCGATCCTGCACGATGTCATCGAAGACACCCCCACGGCGAAGGCCGAGATAGCCTCGATCTTCGGCCAGGTGGTCGCCGAGCTGGTCGACGGGGTCAGCAAGCTGGACCAAATCCAGTTCAAGAACCGTCAAGAGGCCCAGGCCGAGAGCTTCCGCAAAATGCTGCTGGCCATGGTGCGCGACATTCGCGTCATCATGGTCAAGCTCGCCGACCGCATGCATAACATGCGCACCTTGGGCGCCATGCCGCCGGTCAAACGGCGGCGCACCGCCCGCGAAACCCTCGAAATCTACGCGCCCATCGCCGAGCGCTTAGGATTGTATGCGGTCAAGCTGGAACTCGAGGACTTAGGCTTTCGCGCACTCTACCCATATCGCTATAAGGTTCTCGAGCGCGAGCTGAAGCGCGCGCGCGGCAACCAAAAAGAATTCATCAAAAAGATCGCCGAAACCTTCAAGGGCGCACTCACGAAGGCAAGCATCGAAGGCGCGGTGGAGGGCCGCGAAAAGCACTTGTACAGCATCTACAAGAAGATGCAGAACAAGAAGATCTCGCTCAACGAAATGGTCGATGTTTACGGCTTTCGCATCATCGTCGAGAACGCGGACGTGTGCTATCGCGCCCTGGGGCTCGTGCACAGTGTCTACAAGCCCATGCCGGGGCGATTCAAGGATTACATCGCCATTCCGCGCGTCAATGGCTATCAGTCGCTGCACACCACTTTGTTCGGCCCGAATGGCGTGCCGATCGAAGTGCAAATCCGATCCGAGCATATGCATCGTGTGGCGGAGTCCGGCATCGCCGCCCACTGGAAGTACAAATCCGGCGGCGATACCTTCGGCGGCGTGGAACACGATCGGGCGCGCGAGTGGCTCGCGAGCCTGGTGCAAATCCAAGAGGGCGGCAGCTCGGAAGAGTTCTTGGAGAGCGTCAAGGTCGACCTGTTTCCGGACAAGGTTTACGTCTTCACGCCCAAGGGCAAAATACTGCGCCTGCCGACCGGCGCCACCACCGTGGACTTTGCCTATGCCATCCACACCGACGTCGGTAATCGCTGCGTCGCGGCCAAGGTGGACCGGCGCTTGGTGCCGCTGCGCACGCCGCTGCGCAACGGGCAAACCGTGGAAATCATCACCGCGAAGGGTGCCAAACCGAATCCGTCCTGGTCGAGCTTCCTGGTGACGGCGAAAGCGCGCGCCGCGATCCGCCAATACCTGAAGAACTTGAAGAAAGGCGACGCGCTCGAGCTCGGCCGCCGCTTGCTGGGACTCGCGCTCGAGGAATTCTCGCTGAACCTGAAGAAGATTCCCGCGGCGGAAATCGATGCGGTGGTCAAGGAGCTCAATCTGCGCGACGCGGATGAGCTTTATGAAAAGATCGGCTTGGGCGAGCGCTTGGCGCCGCTGGTCGCACGGCGCTTGCAGCCCGCACAGGCGAACGGCGAGCCCAGCGCCAACGGCGGCGGCCCGCTCATGATCGCCGGCACCGAAGGCTTGTTGGTGACCTACGCGCGCTGCTGCTTTCCCATCCCCAACGATCCCATCATGGCTTACTTGAGCGCCGGCCGCGGCGTCATGATCCATCGGCAGAATTGCGGTAACCTGGCGGAGTACCGCAAGCAGCCCGACAAGTGGCTGTCGGTCGCCTGGGAATCGACGAAAGGCCGCTTGTTTAGTTCAGAGATCCAATTGGAAATCAACAATCGCGTGGGCGTGCTGGCAGCGGTGGCCTCGAGCATCGCCGGCACCGAGACCAACATCGACCAGGTATCGCTGGAAGAGCGCGACGTGAACAGTTCATCCTTGAAGTTCCAAGTGCAGGTCCGCGATCGCAAGCACCTCGCGCGCGTCATCCGCACGGTGCGGCGAATGCCGGACGTGCAGCGCGTATCTCGCACCTTGGCCTAAAAAGTACCGCTGCTGCCGTCTTCAACAATCTTTATCATCAGAGCCTATGAGCAAACAAATCATTTCGACCAGCAATGCGCCCGCCGCCATCGGCACCTACTCGCAGGCGGCCAGGGTGGGAAACACCATTTGGGTTTCCGGCCAGATTCCGCTGGATCCAGCCACCAAGGAATTGGTGAACGGTGACATGGAGGCTCAGATTCGGCGGGCTTTCGAGAACTTGAAGGCCATCGTCCTCGCCGGCGGCGCCACGCTCGACGATGTGGTCAAGGCGAATATTTTCATGACCGATCTGTCCCACTTCGCGCTGGTGAACAAGATCATGGCAGAGTATTTCCGCGAGCCGTATCCGGCGCGCGCGGCGGTCGGGGTGGCTTCACTGCCGAAAGGCGCTCAATTCGAAGTGGAGTGCATCGTCGCCCTGTGATCGACGTAAAGCCGGTCACGGTGCTGCGCGGCGTCGGTGAATCGCTTGCCGCGCGCCTGCGTACCTTGGGTGTGGAGACGACCCAGGATCTTCTGTTCCTATTGCCGCTGCGCTACGAAGACCGGACGCGCATCGTACCCTTGGGCGAGCTTCGTCTCGGGCAACGCGCCTCCGTGGAAGGCGAGGTGCTGCTCACCGAGGTCGCATTTCGCGGCCGGCGCCAAATGCTCTGTCGCATTGCCGACGGCTCGGGCTTCCTGACGCTGCGTTTCTTTTATTTCACCGCGCAGCAGCAGCAGGGCTTGGCGCGGGGCGCCCGCGTGCGCTGCTTCGGCGAGGCGCGACGGGGACCTAAAGGGCTGGAATTCGTGCATCCGGAATACCGGCGCGTCGACCCTAATGTACCTCAAGCGCCCGAGGAACATCTCACGCCGATCTATCCCGCCACGGAAGGCGTGACACAGGGGCGGCTGCGCCTGCTGGTGAAATTGGCGCTGGAGCAGACCGGACCTGAAGACCCCAAGGATTGGTTGCCGCCGGCTGTGCTCGCCGATTCGCGCCTACCGTCGCTGCGCGAAGCCCTGCTCTACGTGCACCGGCCGCCCACCGACGCGCCGGTGGACTTGCTCTTGAGTTATCGTCACCCAGCCCAGCGCCGCTTGGCATTCGAGGAATTGCTCGCGCATCAATTGTCGCTCAAGCTGCTGAGACAAAAGATACAGAGCGACCCGGGCTGGCCGCTGACGGCAGCGGGTGACTTGAAAACCCGCTTTTTGAATGCGCTGCCTTATCGCATGACGGCCGCGCAACGGCGCGTGCTGCTCGAGATAGAGGACGACTTGAGTCTCCCTAAACCCATGCTGCGCCTGGTTCAGGGCGACGTGGGCTGCGGCAAAACCTTGGTTGCGGCGTTGGCGGCTGCCCAAGCCATCCAAATGGGACGGCAGGTCGCGCTGATGGCACCCACGGAGTTGCTGGCCGATCAGCACGCGCAAAATTTTCGGCGCTGGTTCGAGCCCTTGCATGTGGCCGTCGCCTTGCTGAGCGGCCGCCTTACCGGCAAGGCACGCAGCACCGTGCTCGAGGGCATTCGCTTGGGCCACGCCCCCATCGTCATCGGCACGCATGCGTTGTTTCAAGAGAGCGTCGAGTTCTCGTCACTGGCACTGGTCGTGGTCGATGAGCAGCACCGCTTCGGCGTGCATCAACGCTTGAGCCTGCGAGAAAAAGGTGCGGCGGACGGCCATCAGCCGCATCAGCTCATCATGACCGCGACGCCGATTCCGCGCACGCTGGCGATGACGGCCTATGCCGATCTCGACGTGTCCGTGATCGATGAAATGCCGCCGGGACGCACACCGGTGAAGACCGTGGTGCTCGCCGAGACGCGGCGTGACGAAGTGGTGCAGCGAATTCGCACCGCATGTCTGGAAGGACGGCAAGCCTATTGGGTTTGCCCGCTCATCGACGAATCCGAGGAGATGCCCTATCAGGCCGCCGAGGAAACCGCGGCCGCGCTTGCCGCCGCGCTTCCTGAACTCAAAGTGGGATTGGTGCACGGGCGTATGCCGCCGCAGGCCAAGGAAGGAACCATGCGCCGCTTCAAGGACGGACAAATACAGCTGCTGGTCGCCACCACGGTCATCGAGGTCGGCGTGGACGTGCCGAATGCGACGCTGATGGTGATCGAAAACGCGGAACGCTTGGGCTTGGCGCAACTGCATCAGCTTCGCGGCCGCGTCGGCCGCGGCCAGCACGCCAGCACCTGCTTACTTCTGTACCGCGCGCCATTGTCGGCGCTGGCGCGCCAGCGCTTGGGCGTCATGCGCGATACCAATGACGGCTTCGAGGTGGCACGGCGCGATCTGGAACTGCGTGGACCCGGCGAGCTCATGGGAACCCGGCAAACGGGACTTGCGCAAATGCGTGTTGCCGATTTGTTACGCGATGCGGATTTGTTGCCGCGGGTGCAAATCGCGGCAGAGACCCTGCTCCGCGACTGGCCGAAGAATGTCGCGCCGCTCATTCGCCGATGGGTGGGCCATGCAGAGCAATACGGCCGCGTGGGGTAGAATCGAGCGGATGAGCCGAAGCAACACACGTCCGATCGAATCCATTCAATGGCAACCCCAGGAGCGGGTGGGGCAATTGTCCATGGATGCGCAACTGCGCCCGTGGCTCATCGGCAAGGGACTGTTGACGCTGCGTCTGCGTGAAGCCTGCGGCAATCGTTTCGCGCTGCGCCTGGTGGATCAATGGACGGGACTCTTGAGCGCGTCGCATAAGGCTGCGCTGCGGCTCGAGGACAACGCCGGCTTGTTTCGCGACGTGGAGATGTGCTGCGGCGAGAGCGTTTGGGTGTTCGGGCAGACCGTCGTGCCGGACTGCACGCTCTCCGCGCATCCCTGGCTTGCGGAACTCGGCGATTCGGCGCTGGGCGAGACCTTGAGCGATCTCTCCGGCGTCGAACGCAGCTCCTTCGAGTACGCCTGGCTCCCTGCGGAAGAAGCCGTGACGTCGCGTGCGCTGCGCGATGCCGAGATCAAGCCCGCGGGGCTTTGGGCCCGGCGTGCCCGCATCACTCTGCGCGGCGCGCCGTTGCTGATGCAAGAATTGTTTCTGCCCGCCATGGGCCGCGTCTAGGCAACTTCCCGCGTGCCACTGCCACGCAACGGCGATGAACTGGCGCAGATGATCATGGCGCGGCTGCGGTGGTACGCCTACCGCATCCGCTTTCATCCCTGGACAACGGACGAGCTGCCGAAAATTCTCGGCACCGTCCACGACTACATCCGGCTCACCCGTCTCGACCGCCCGATCGGCATTTGGCTGCTGTTGTGGCCGACGCTGTGGGCGGTGTGGATCGGTAGCCGCGGGCAACCGAAGCCGCTGATACTCATCATCTTCGTGGCGGGAACCGTGCTCATGAGATCCGCCGGCTGCGCCATCAACGACTACGCCGACCGCAGTTTCGATCCGCAAGTCGCGCGCACCAAGGATCGGCCCTTGGCCGCCGGCCGTCTCTCGACGCTGGAAGCCTTGGTGCTGTTCGCCATTCTGTCGCTGGCAGCCCTGGTGCTGGCGTTGCAGCTCAATCGCCTCACGCTGTTGTGGGCGGTGGCCGGCGCGTTCATCGCGGTGACATATCCGTTCGTGAAGCGATTCTTGTCGGTGCCGCAGCTGTACCTTGGGTTGGCCTTCGGCGCCGGGATTCCCATGGCATTCGCCGCGCAGATCGAATCCGTGCCGCGCGTCGCGTGGCTGCTGCTGCTCGCCAATGTGCTGTGGGTGACGGTGTACGACACCATGTACGCCATGGTGGACCGCAACGACGACATGAAAATCGGCGTGCGATCGACCGCCATCCTGTTCGGCGATTCGGATCGGCACATCATCGCAGTGCTGCAGGTCATGACGCTGGTGACGCTGTACTTGGTGGGCAAGACCATTCGCGCGGGCGCGTGGTACAACGCAGGCTTGGTAGCGGGAGCGCTATTTTTTATGTATCAGCTCTGGCTGATCCGCGCCCGGGACCGGGAAGGGTGCTTTCGCGCCTTCCTCAACAACAATTATTTCGGCATGTCCGTGTTCATCGGGCTGGCGCTGGAGTATCAGTTCGCGCGCTTGAGCTAGGGCGGCCAAAGCCACGCGCCGCTTCAGCAGCGCCGCAGATGCTCGAGAACCAACTGATTGAATTCGCGCGGCGCTTCCATGTTGGCCATGTGCCCGGCCGCAAGGATAGCCCGCAAGGTCGCTTGCGGCATGCCGGAAGCGATGCGCTGCGCGATGTCCTGAAAATCAGGCAGGTCGAGCTCGCCGACAATCATGAGCGTCGGCACGGCGATGCTCGCCAGTATCTGGGCCGAAGGCGGGGTGGGCGTCACGTCCGGATCTTGTTGCCGCCAGTGCCAGCCCGAATAGCGCGCGACCATTTCATGAAGCGGCGCGGCCACGGCTGGTTGATTGCGCGCCGGGTCAAACAAGGGATGCTCAAGCCAATATTGCCTCGCCGCGGGAATATCCTGCTGCCTCGCGGCCTGCGTGATCTGCTGCCAGCGCTGCAACCATTCCTTGCTCCACGAATGTCCATCAAGTGCGGTATCCACCAGCGTGAGCGAGCGCACTGCCTGAGGGTGTTGCGCAGCAATGCGCAATGCAAAGCGGCCACCCATCGACAGGCCCACGAGATGCGCCGGACGCGCGCGCAGGAATTCGCTCAGCGCCAGGAAATCATCGACGTGCGAGTACGGCTCTTGCGGCGTGCTCGACGCGCCATAGCCGCGCAAGTCGTAACGGATCACGCGGTGAGCAGCTGCAAAGACCGGCCATTGCGGATCCCACATCGCGGCGTCGAGCCCGAACCCGTGCAAGAACACCACGGGATCGCCGGCGCCGGCCACTTCGTACTGGAGCCAACCACCCGGACGCTCGAATCGGCGCTCCAATCGCCCTGATGTCATTTGGACTTCCCCGGAATTTTAGCTGGCTTGACGCGGCGCGATTTTAGCCGCTTGCCGGCAGGGCGATTGGTAAACTCGCTGCACCTCAAGCGGTTGACTAGAGAGAGCCGTGCCCGAATACTGACGCCACCAAGCTAGGAGGCGACGTGAGCTTACGCAACGATTGGACACTGGCCGAGGTGAGCGATCTTTTTGTTTTACCTTTCATGGACTTAGTATTCAAGGCGCACGAGGTCCACCGCCGCTTTCAAGCGCCCAACACTGTGCAGGTCAGCACGCTGCTCAGCATCAAGACCGGAGCCTGCCCTGAGGACTGCGCGTACTGCCCACAGAGCGTGCGATTCGACACCGGACTCGAAGCGTCGGAATTGCTGGAGCTCGAAGAGGTTGCCGCTCGAGCGCGCGCCGCCAAAGATGCCGGCGCGACGCGCTTCTGCATGGGCGCGGCCTACCGCTCGCCGAAGCCGAAGGACCTGCGAAAAGTCGTGGCCATGATCCGCGCCGTTAAGGAATTAGGACTGGAGACCTGCGCCACCCTCGGCATGCTGAGCAGCGATCAGGCGCTCGAGCTCAAGGCGGCCGGCCTCGATTTCTACAATCACAATTTGGACACCTCGTCGCGATACTACGAGAAGATCATCAGCACCCGCACGTACCAAGATCGTCTGGACACGCTGCAGTCGGTCCGCGACGCCGGCATCCATGTCTGCTGCGGCGGCATCGTCGGCATGGGCGAAAACCCTCAAGATCGCATCGAGCTGCTGCACACGCTCGCGACCCTGCCCGAGCATCCGCAAAGCGTCCCGATCAATCAACTGGTGCGGGTCGCGGGAACGCCGTTGGCGGACGCCGCGGCGCTGGATCCGTTCGATTTCGTGCGCATGATCGCGGTGGCGCGCATTCTCATGCCGGCAAGCCACGTGCGCCTGTCGGCGGGACGAGCTGAAATGAGCGATGAGCTTCAGGCCCTGTGCTTCATGGCGGGCGCGAATTCGATTTTTTACGGCGAGAAGCTGCTCACCACCGGCAATCCCGACACCCTGCACGATCAGGAGTTATTTCGCCGCCTGAAAATCCGCGCCGAAGCGCCGCCCGACGACGCTCTCCCGACAACGCGCGGCGCCGGCGCCTTCTCGCACGCCGCGGGAGCTTCTGTGGCATCGTAATCGCTTATGAGCGATGAAATCGGTGCGTACGCCCTCGAATCCCGCTGGGTCAGACGCTCCTTTGATCGTGCGGCATCCACTTTCGACGCGGCGGCCGTCCTTCACACGGAAGTCAGGGAAAATCTGCTGCAGCGGCTGCAGTTCACCAAGCTCGAGCCGCGCGTGGTCTTGGACGCCGGCGCCGGAACGGGCCATGGCAGCCGTGCACTCAAGCGCCGATACCCCGGCGCGGTGGTGGTGGCGCTCGACTCCTCGCCGCAGATGTTGAAGACGGCAGCCCGGCAGCAATCCTGGCGGCGCAAGTTCGAGCGCGTCTGCGCCGATGCCGAGCTCTTGCCATTGGGCGATGGCAGCGTGGATCTCATCGTCAGCAACCTGATGCTGCAATGGTGCAACCCCGACGCCGCCTTCGCCGAGTTTCGCCGCGTCCTCGCTCCGCAAGGATTGCTCAGCTTCAGCGCCTTCGGGCCCGACACGCTGCGTGAACTGCGCAGCGCCTGGAGTCAGGTCGACGCGTACAGCCATGTGCATCAATTCATCGACATGCACGATCTGGGCGATGCCTTGGTCCGCAACGGCTTTGCCGCTCCCGTGCTCGATGTCGAGCGATTCACGCTGCGCTATCTGGACGTGCGCAAAGTGGCGGCGGATCTGAAGGCGACGGGTGCGCGAAATGCCACCGTGGGCCGGGCGAAGGGCCTCACCGGCCCGCGCAAGTTCGCGGCCATGCAGGCGGCGTACGAGCGCTTCCGCGAAGAAGGCCGGCTGCCGGCCACCTATGAAGTGGTGTTCGCGCATGCGTGGGTCCCTGCGCACGCGCCGCGGCGCGCTGCCGCAGAGCCGGCGAGCGTCTCCCTGGAAGAAATCAAGCGAGAATTGCGAGCTCGGCGCGACAAATAAGGTCCTCGCCGATGCCCGCGCAGCCTGCGCTACGATATTCTTGGGAGCATGGAACAGCGCATAACGCTCGTGCCAAATTGCTCGCTGACGGTCTCGGGAGCAAGGCTGTTTTTCGGCGCTACCTGCCTGTTTTCCTTAGGCTTTGCGTTATTCTTTGTCCTACAGGGATTTTGGCCGGTTTTGGTGTTTTGGGCTTTAGAGATGCTGGCCCTTGGGATAGCCTTGCACGCCAGCATGCAAAGGCGAAATTACAGCCAGACGGTGTTGATCACCGATTCTCAGGTGAGCCTCGTGACCCGTTCCCGCCATGGCGAGGCAAAACAGGAGTTTGCGAGGCATTGGGCGAAGGTTAGACTTCGCAGTCCGCCACGGCGTCATGGTGTGAGCCGGCTCACCATCGAGAGCCACGGCCGGGCTTACGAGATCGGCCGCTTCCTCACCGAAGAGGATCGCCGCGTGTTGGCGGAGCGTTTGGGTAGATTAGTCGGCGGCGTGAATGAATCGCCGCCGCTCGAAGTTGCGAAATAGGGGATCCGTTTAGATGAGACTTATCAGAGGCAGTATCGATCGCAGCACTTCTTGGCAGCGCGGGCTGAAGTGCGCAGGGGTGCTTTGCGCGGCCGCTGTTGGATTGGCCGGCAACGCCGCTGCCAATACTTCCGACGGCTACAACTTGCCGACCGGTGTGACCGACCTGGCGCGCGACATGTACGGCCTGCACATGGAGGTCTTTTGGATCTGCGTCGCCATCGCGGTCGTCGTGTTCGGCGCCATGATTTATGCGCTGGTGAAATTTCGCCACTCGCAGGGCGCGGTAGCCGACACCACCATGCTTCACAGCACCAAGGTGGAAATCATCTGGACCATCGTTCCGGTGCTGATTCTGGTGTTCATGGCCATCCCGGCGGCCGAGCTCATCCTCAAGCAGGAAGATACCCGCAATTCCGAGTTGTCCATCCGTGTGACCGGGTACCAGTGGAAATGGGAATACGCCTACATGGACGCGGCAGAGGGTGTGGATTTCTTCTCCACGCTCGCTCGCGACTCGAATTTTGCACGCCAGGTAGGTTCCGGCATCGATCCCAAATCGGTCCCCAACTATCTGTTGGAGGTCGACAAGCCGCTGGTGATCCCGAGCGGCACCAAGGTCCGGTTGCTCCTCACATCCCAGGACGTGATCCATGCCTGGTGGGTGCCGGATTTCGGCGCCAAGCGCGCCGCGATTCCGGGTTTCGTCAATGAACTGTGGTTCAAAGTCGATCCCGGCAAGGAAGGAATTTATCGCGGACAATGCGCGGCGCTTTGCGGGCGCGACCACGGCTTCATGCCGGTGGTGGTGGATGTGCGCACGCCCGACGAGTTCAAGAAGTGGGTGGAGACGCAGAAGGCGGCCGCGAAGCAGGCAGCCCTGCCGGCGAACTCGCCCGCACCATCGGCAACAGCGCTCGCGCCGGCCGCCCCGCCGCCCACCGCGCAAGCACAGCCGTAAATTTACACGCAGCAATTATTCAAGAGAGCGATCTGACTATGGCCAATGTTCACGCTAGCAACACCGCGCACCATCACGATCACGCGCATGACGATCATGATCATCATGGTCCGGCTACGGGCATCAAGCGGTGGATCTTTGCTACCAACCACAAAGACATCGGCACGATGTATCTGGTGTTCAGCCTGATCATGTTCTTCGTCGGTGGCACGATGGCCATGCTGATCCGAGCCGAACTGTTCAAGCCCGGCCTGCAGCTCATGGATCCTGTGTTCTTCAATCAGATGACCACCAATCACGCGCTGATCATGATATTCGGCGCGGTCATGCCCGCCTTCGTCGGATTGGCGAATTGGATGGTGCCCCTGCAAGTCGGCGCGCCCGACATGGCGCTGCCGCGCATGAATAATTTCAGCTTCTGGATCCTGCCCTTCGCCTTTACCTTGCTCTTGTCCACCTATTTCGTGCCGGGCGGCATGGCGGCGGCGGGCTGGACGCTGTACCCGCCCTTGTCCTTGCAGACCGGCGACGCCTTTCCGATGCTGATATTCGCGATACACATGATGGGTGCCTCCTCGATCATGGGTGCGATCAATATCATCGTCACCATCATGAACATGCGCGCACCCGGCATGCCCCTGCTGAGCATGCCGCTGTTTACCTGGTCCTGGCTGATCACCGCATACCTGCTGATCGCGGTGATGCCGGTGCTCGCGGGCGCGGTCACCATGCTGCTCACCGACCATTTCTTCGGCACCAGTTTCTTCAACGCGGCGGGCGGCGGCGACCCGATGATGTTCGAGCACATCTTCTGGTTCTTCGGGCACCCCGAGGTGTACATCATGATATTGCCGGCCTTCGGCATCATCTCGGAGGTCCTGCCGACGTTTGCGCGCAAGCCGCTGTTCGGCGCAACCTCGATGATCTACGCCATCGCCTCGATCGCATTTCTGTCATTCATCGTGTGGGGACACCACATGTTCGTCGACGGCATGCCGGTGGCCGCGCAATTGTTCTACATGATGTCCACCATGCTCATCGCCGTGCCGACGGGCGTGAAGGTGTTCAACTGGACGGCGACATTGTGGAAGGGCTCGCTCTCCTTCGAGCCTCCGATGCTGTTCGCGTTGTCGTTCCTTTTTCTGTTCAGCATCGGCGGCTTCTCGGGATTGATGCTGGCCATAGTTCCCGTGGACTTTCAGTACAACCAGACCTACTTCGTGGTCGCGCATTTCCACTATGTGCTGGTGCCCGGCGCCATATTCGGCATCATGGCGGGGGTGTACTACTGGATCCCGAAGTGGACCGGCCACATGTACAACATGACTCTGGCCAAGTGGCATTTCTGGCTGTCGACGATTTTCGTCAATGTGCTTTTCTTCCCGCAGCACTTCTTAGGGCTCGCCGGCATGCCGCGGCGCATTCCTGACTACGCCGTGCAATTCACCGACTGGAACATGGTCTCCTCGATCGGCGGCTTCTGCTTTGGAGCATCGCAGATCTTGTTTGCGATCGTGATCGTGCAGTGCATACGCGGCGGCAAGAAGGCAAGCGCCAAAGTATGGGACGACGCACGGCCCAACGGCTTGGAGTGGACGCTTTCCTCGCCGCCGCCCTATCACAGCTTCACCACGGCACCCGAAATCAAGTGAGCGCAACGGAGCACGCGCGCCGGACCCCGGACGCGCGAAAATTGCGGATCAGGAACGCGGCCTTGGGGCTCGCCACCTTGGCCGCGGCGTTCTACTTCGGATTCATCGCGCTGCTGATCTTCCGCAGCCACCATTGATGGATCGCAAGCGCGCCAATCGCAAGCTGGTCTGGGGGCTGCTGATCATGACCGCCGCCAGCTTTGCATTCGGCTGGGCGCTGGTGCCGCTATACGACGTGTTTTGCCGTGCAACGGGCATCGGCAACGCTGAAGCCAAGGCAGGTCCTGCCGCCGTCAAAGAAGCGATCGACCCGAATCGCGAAGTCACCATCGAATTCGTCGCCTCGCCCGCTTCGGTGGGCAGCTACGAGTTCCGGCCCAAGGTTGCCTCGATGAAGGTGCACCCCGGCAAGCTTTATGAGACCGAGTTCTATGCGAAGAATCTGACCTCGGTGCCTTCCGTTGCGCAGGCCGTTCCCAGCATTTCGCCAACCGGCACGTCGCAGTATTTCCACAAGACCGAGTGCTTTTGCTTCAGCCCGCAAAAGTTCGGCGTGGGCGAAGGCCGCGACATGCCCGTGCGATTCATCGTCGATCCGAAACTGCCGGAGAATGTCGACCGGCTCACGCTGGCATACACCTTCTACGATACGACCCAAGAATCCACAACACGACGTTGAAAGCAGCCGCTAAACTATTTCCGTTGCTAAACTTCCGTTCCTAAACCGTTAGAGATTTGAATATGGCGAAAGTGTCCCTGGAAGACCACAACCACTACTACGTTCCCCACAGCAGCCCGTGGCCCATCTATGGGTCGGTCACGCTGTTCACGCTGATGTCCGGCGCCGTCATCTTTCTCAACGACTGGGGTCCCGCGTGGTTCCTGCTGCCGGGCTTTTTGATGCTGGCGATGCTGTTCATTTTGTGGTTCCACACGGTCATCGGCGAGAACCAGAAAGGGATTTACAACCTCGCGGTGGACCGGTCGTTCCGCATGGGGATGATGTGGTTCATCTTTTCGGAGGTCATGTTCTTCGCCGCCTTCTTCGGCGCGCTGTTCTACGCCCGCAACTTTTCCGTCCCCTGGCTCTCGGGCGACGGCGTGAAGATTTTCACCAAGCTGCTGCTGTGGAACGACTATGGCGGCGACTGGCCCTCAAATGGGCCGGCAACCTTAGGTCCGCGCGCCGACGGCACGTTCGAGACGATTCCGGCGCTCGGCTTGCCCTTGGTCAATACGGCCATCCTGCTCTCGAGCAGCGTCACGGTAACGATTGCACACCATGCGCTGATCACCGGGCATCGCACCCGATTGAAGATTTTTCTGGCGATGACCTTTCTCCTGGGCTTTTCCTTCGTATTCCTGCAGGCGACCGAGTATCACGAGGCCTACACCGAGTTTGGCCTGCAGCTGCGCACCGGCATTTATGGAACCACGTTTTTCATGCTGACCGGGTTTCATGGCCTGCACGTGACCGTGGGCGCCATCATGCTCACGGTGATCTGGTTCAGAGTGATGAACGGGCATTTCACGCCGAAGCGGCATTTTGGATTCGAAGCCGTCGCCTGGTATTGGCACTTCGTCGACGTGGTCTGGCTTGGCTTGTTCTTCTTCGTCTATTGGCTGTGATGCGACAGGTGCAGCGGCTCGATCCAGCCGCTGTAATAGGCGACGATTAGCAGCACGAACAACGCCACCGAGAGGCCGATTCGCCACGCCAGGGCCACGACCATTTTTTTCCCGTCGTCCTCTCGGTTGCTGGACAAGTGGAACAGCGCCTTGCCCAGGCTGATCAGAATCAGCACCAGCATCGCTAAGATGAGATATTTGAGTGCCATTTGGCGCATCTAGGCCTTTTAAGGACCTGCAGTATACCGTGCCCATCCAAGTCGGTAATCGCACCTTCGCCCCGAAGGCGTTCACGACGCTGCTGACCATAGCCTTGATCGTATTTCTCGCCTCGCTGGGCCGATGGCAACTGCATCGCGCCGACGAGAAGCGCGCCTTGTTCGACTCCTTCGCGGCCGGCAGCGATGCGACGCGACCGATCGACCTCAAGACTCCGAAACTGCCTCGCTACCAGCACGTTGAGGCTGCCGGCCACTACGACGACACGCGCCAGATCCTGATCGACAACATGGTCAACGGCGAACGCCCCGGGTATTTCGTGATCACGCCCTTCGCGCTGCAAGGCGGCGGATGGGTGCTGGTCAATCGAGGCTGGGTCCCCTTGGGCAGGAGCCGCGCCGACCGGCCGGCCATTCCGGTCGCCGCCGACAGCCGGGTCATCCATGGACGCGCCGACAATTTGCCGAGTCCCGGCATTCGCTTAGGGGTACCGGCGCCGCTCGCGCCGCCCTATCCCGTGGTTGCAAGTTTCCCCAGCCGCGTAGATATCGCGCAGCTGCTCAAAGAGAACGAGTGGACCTCCGCCGCCGACTCGATCCTGCTCGATTCGGCCGAGGCCGACGGCTATGTGCGCAATTGGTCACCGCCGGGCTTTCCTCCCATGCGCCACATCGGCTACGCGGTGCAATGGTTCGGATTGGCGCTGGCCTTGGCAGTGATTTACGTGGTCACGAACTTCAGGCTCACCCCGGAGAAACGAGCGTGAGCGAACGCAGCGCACACGATCGCAGGCAGCGGCGCATGCTGATCGGCGTGGCGTTGGTCTTTTTCGCGCCGCTGGCGCTCGCCTTCTATTTGTACTACGGCATGGGGTGGCATCCCGGCGGCCGCGTCAATGCCGGCGAATTGATCCAGCCCGCACGGCCGCTGCCCGCATTGACATTGCCGCTCGCGGAAGGCGATGCACAGACCAAGCCGCAATTTCTCAAGGGCAAATGGACTTTGCTGTATGTGCAGAACGGGCGCTGCGACGATGAATGCCGCAAGCATCTGTACGACACGCGCCAGGTGCGCCTCGCCCTCGACCGCGAGATGGATCGTGTGCAGCGGGTGTTCATCGGCGATGCCGATTGCTGCGATTTCGCGGAGCTCAAGCAGGCGCATCCGGATTTGATCATGATCCGCGCGAATCCCGCCGATGCGCCGCTGCTCGCCTTGTTGCCGATGCGCTCGGGCGCAACGAATTCTCACCGCGTTTATCTCATCGACCCGTTGGGAAACGCCATGATGTTCTATGCGGCCGATGCAAAGTCGAAGGGCATGCTCGAGGACATGAAGCGTCTGCTGCGCCTGTCTTCGATCGGCTGAAGCATGGACGCCCAACGACGCCTGCTTTGGTTTCGGCGGCTGGCGCTTGCCGGCGCCGCGCTCGCCGCGACGGTTGTGGTTCTGGGTGCTTGGGTGCGCCTCACGGATGCAGGTCTCGGCTGCCCGGATTGGCCGGGCTGCTATGGGCACATCTATCCGCAAGCGGATCAGCATTTCAGCAAAGCCATCCACGAGATGATTCATCGCTACTTCGCAAGCACCCTGGGCGCGATCATCGCGGGGCTGCTGGTGTGGGCGGTGTGGAATCGCAAGATCCGCGGCCAACCGCTGACTTTGGTCGTGCTGCTGTTCATTCTCGTTTGCCTGCAAGGCGCGCTCGGCGCCTTGACGGTCACTTTGCTGCTCAAGCCCTTGATCGTGACCGCACACCTGCTGGGCGGCCTTACCACGTTGGGGGTCCTGTGGTGGCTGTCGCTCACGCCTCCGCGGCATGACCTTGCAGCGCGGGAAACGACGCGGGAGTTGCGGCTGCGCAAGTTTGCGCTGCTGGCGCTTGCGGCGCTCGCGCTGCAAATCGCGCTCGGCGGCTGGACCAGCAGCAACTACGCGGCGGTGGCCTGTCCGGATTTCCCCACCTGCCAGCAATCCTGGTGGCCGCACATGGATTTTCGCGACGCCTTCGTGCTGTGGCGCGGCCTCGATATCGACTACACCGGCGGCGTGCTCGCAAATCCGGCGCGGATCGCCATTCACGTAACCCATCGGATCGGCGCACTGGTCGCCGGTTCGATTCTGATCCTGGTGGGGACCATGACTGCCGCTCGCGGCCGGCGCCGCGGTTTAAGGATCATAGGGACTCTGTTGATCGGCGCCGTGGTGCTGCAGATCGGCATCGGAATCACCATGGTGCGCCTCGGGATGCCTTTGATGGCGGCGACCGCACACAATGCCGGAGCTGCTCTGTTGGTAATTTGTACAGTGACGCTGCTGCGGTTGCTGCAGCCGGAACCTTGAGGCAGGCGTGTTACCCTTGCGGCCATGCCCACCGTACCCGATAACCCGCCGATTGCCGGCGCCGTCCATGGCGGCTGGCGGGATTATTTGGAGCTCACCAAGCCCAAGGTGAGCCTGCTCATCGTGTTCACCGCCATCGTCGGCATGGTGCTGGCTTCGCCGGGTTGGATACCGCTCAACGCGCTGATCTTGGGTTCCATCGGAATCGCCATGGCCTCAGGGTCGGCGGCTGCTTTCAATCATATTTTGGATCGGCGCATCGACGGTCAAATGAACCGCACGCGGCGCCGGCCGCTGCCTACGGGCCACATGCAGGAACGTCACGCGCTCGTCTTTGCCATCTTTCTCGGCACGGCATCGATGCTGATTTTGTGGGCCGGCGTGAACGCGCTGACGGCCGCGCTCACGTTCTGTTCATTGATCGGCTATGCAATCGTGTACACGATGTGGTTGAAGCGCGCGACGCCGCAGAACATCGTGATCGGCGGCGCCGCGGGTGCAGCCCCACCGATACTCGGCTGGGCCGCGGTGACCAACACCATCGACCCCAATGCGCTGGTCTTGTTCCTGATCGTATTCACGTGGACGCCGCCGCATTTCTGGGCGCTGGCGATCGCGCGGCGAGACGATTACGCCAAGGTGGGCATTCCGATGTTGCCCGTCACTCACGGCATTCCCTATACCCGCCTGCAGATCGTGCTGTACACCATTCTGCTGGTCCTGACGACGCTGCTGCCCTTTCTCACCGGCATGAGCGGCTTGGTATACCTGGCCGCGGCGATAGCACTGAACGCGCGCTTGTTATATTTCGTGATGGCGCTCAACAAGGGAACACGGCCGGAATTGCCGATCCGAACCTTTAGATTTTCCATCACCTATTTGATGCTGCTGTTCGCGGCACTGATCGTCGATCACTACCTCTACTTTCCCGCCTAGCGCTTTTAGGCGTGGCGTGGTTCCTTCACGGCGCGCGTACCAGAGCCTTGCCCGGGAATGTTCCCGGCTGCAGCTTGCCCTGATCGATGAGCACGCTGCCGCCGACGATTACGAACTTCATGCCCGTGCTCTGCTCGCGAGGCGCCGCGAAAGTGGCGTGATCCACAATCGTGCGCGGATCGAACACGACGATGTCGGCATCCGCGCCTTCCTGCAGGCGCCCCTTGCGGCGTGCGGCCGGCGTCGACTTCTCCAAGCGTTGAGCCGGCATGAGAGCCATCTTTCGGATGGCATCCATCAATGTAATGCTGCTGCGCTCGCGCACGTATCGCGCCAGGATGTGCGAGTAAGTGCCCGCGTTGCGCGGATGGCCATCGGCTCCGTCGCTCGCGATCATGACCAAGGGCTCGGCGATGACGGCGTCGACCATTTCCTGTGTATTGGTGAACAGCAGCACCGTCCTGTCGCCGGGCGCCGCATGCAATTCATCGAATCGCTCTTTCGTGAGCTTCTCTCCGGTGTCGGGAAGCTGCAGCGCGTCATATCCAACCCCGAGCTTTTCCCTCCAACCCGGATTGAACAGCGCTGAATTGATCGCCGTCATGCCGGCGATATAGGGATACGCCTCGGTGGTGATGTCGAGCCCCCGAGCGCGCGCACCCGCCACCATCGAGACACACTCGAGCCCGTCCTGATTGCAGCTGCTGTTGATGTGCACGATGTGCAATGAGGCGCCGGAAATGGCGGCGGCGCCGATGACCTCGCTGATGGCTTCGATGCTCGATCCGGGCTCGAGTCGGCCAAAGCTGCGCACATGGGTGAATACCGGCACGCGGCGCGAAGCAGCCAGTCGAAACATGTCGATCACTTCGTGGCGGGTCGCACCGGGCGCATATTGAATTCCCATGCCGATGCCGAGCGCCCCGGCGTTGAGTTCCTCGTTCAGCCGGCCTTCGATTTTCTGCAGCTGCTCCGGGGTTGCCGGTTGATTGGTCGCAGGACCCGACTGCGGAAGAATGGTGGGATCATGGATGGGTTCGCCGAAAGCAAGCGCACGCGCCGCAAGATGACTCGCCGTCGTGCCGTAATTGATCAGCGAGTGCCCCTGCTTCTTTTCCAGAAATACGGCGACGTCCGGAACGCCGATTTCCATTTCCAGCGCGGTCGTAACGCCGTCGAACGCTTTGAGGCGGCCGCTGGCGGCGTCCTGTCCATGCTCGTGCAGGTCGATGAAGCCGGGAGCAACGACCAGTCCCTTGACGTCGATGAGGCGTTTACCGGCGAGCGTCTCCTGCGATATGCGCATCACCTGGCCGTGGGTAATGCCCACGTTGCGCACCGCGTCGGCGCCGGTCTCCGGATCCATCACGCGCCCACCGCTCAGCACGATGTCGTAGGTCTCCGCGAAGGCAGGCGCCCCGAGCAGCAGGCAAACGCCGAGTATCGATGAGCGCGCCAGCGCCGCGCCATTGATGGTCGAGCCGATCATGCCTGCGGTGCATCGTTGGAAATATCGACCACACAGCGCCAGTCGCCGTCCCCGTCGCGCCGCCACACCGTCACTGAGCGGCCATGCGTGCTTTCGAGCGCCCCGTTGGCCCCCGGTGCCGTCGTCTCGACGGTGCTCAATAGGTAAGCCATCTTTCCGTCCGGCGAAAACACCGGTTTCTGCGACGCCCATTGAATCTTGAAGCCGGGGATCTTCAAGCTGGCCGTAACAAAGGCGCGAATGGCGGCCTTGCCCTCGATCGGCGGCAGGCCCGGCTGCAGCACATGCGCGTCGTCGCTCCAATAGGAGACGATTTTCTCGATATCCTTGCCTTCATAGGATGCCTTGGACCAATCGGCATCCCGCTGCGCAAGCTTGGCGCCCTCGGCCGCGGCATCGAAGGGAGGCGGTGCGCAGCCGGCCATCAGCAGCAAAACCGCGCCGGCAACCAATGCATGAAGTCGAATCATGGTGCTTGATCTCCCATTTCTTATAATTTGCATCACAATGATCGTCCAACGATCGTACATCGACCCGAGGCCGTCGTCATGACGCAAATTACCATTTACCACAATCCCGCCTGCGGCACCTCGCGCAACGTGCTGGCTCTCATCCGTGATGCCGGCGTCGAACCCACCGTGGTCGAGTACCTGAAAAATCCGCCCGACCGGGCGACGCTTGAATCGCTGCTCACACGGATGAAAATGCGGCCTCGGGATCTGCTGCGCGAGAAGGGAACGCCGTATGCGGAGCTGGGCCTGGGCGCCGAGCACTGGACCGACTCGGAATTGATCGGCCAGATGATCGCGCATCCGATATTGATCAACCGTCCGATTGTCGTGACACCCCGCGGCGTCAAGCTCTGCAGGCCGTCGGAAACGGTCATGGATCTGCTGCCCAAAAGGTAGGCGCAGGCGACACCTGCACATGGACAGCATCGAACGCCAGACGATTCGAGCCAACGGCATCGACTTCCATATGGCGATGGCGGGTTCCGGTGCGCGGCTCGCGCTGTGCTTGCACGGATTCCCCGAGTCTTCGTTTTCTTGGCGTCACCAGCTACCGCTGCTCGCACGCCTAGGGTATCGCGCGTGGGCCCCGGACTTGCGCGGCTATGGCGCCAGCACGCGGCCGCTCGGTGTCGGCGCATACGCATTGAGGCACCTCGAGGAAGATGTGGCCGCGCTGATCGAGGCATCGGGGGCGAAGGAGGTGGTGCTCGTGGGCCACGATTGGGGCGCTCTCATCGCTTGGTATTACGCGATGTTCGGCCGCGTGCCGATCTCGAGGCTCATCATCATGAATGTTCCGCATCCCGCGTTGGCCGAGAAGGGCCTTCGCACGCTGCGGCAGCTGAAGAAATCCTGGTACATTTTTTTCTTCCAGCTCCCGTGGCTTCCGGAGTGGGGCCTCGCGCGCAACGGCTGCGAAGCCATCGGCCGCGCATTTCGCGGCATGGCCGTGGACAAATCGCGATTTCCGGATGAGGTATTGCGCGTCTATCGCGAGGCGGCCTCCATCCCGGGCGCGCTCACGGCGATGCTCAATTATTATCGGGCCCTGCTGCGGGGGTTTCGCGTCAATCGCCGCCGCGGCACTGCAAAGATCAATGTTCCCACGCTCATGATCTGGGGTGAGGTCGACACGGCGCTCGGCAAGGAGCTCACCTACGGAACCGATCGCTATGTAAGCAATTTGACCTTGCGCTACCTGCCTCAAGTGTCCCACTGGGTGCAGCAGGAAGCGCCCGACACCGTCAATGCCATGATCGAAGCATGGCTCTCAGGACAGAGCGTCCCCTATGCGCCGGGTGCCAAACCTTCGACTCTCAACGGCGGCAGCTGATCCGCCGGCTTGAATCCGAACACCTGTCCATAGAACGACAATTCGGCCTGCAATGAATTGATGATGTGCTCCGGATTGCGGAAGCCATGGCCTTCGCCCGGATACAGCACGTAGGCCACCGGCACATGCCGCGCGCGCAGCGCGTCGACGATGCGCTGCGACTGATTGGGAGGAACGATGGGATCCTCGGCACCCTGCAGCACGAGCACCGGCACCTTGAATCCGTCCAGGTGATTGAGCGGTGAACGGCTGTCGTAAACCGCCTGCGCCTGCGGCAGCGGCCCTATCATCGAATCCAAATAGCGGCTCTCGAACTTGTGCGTATCGCGCGCGAGCGCGGTCATGTCCGAGACGCCGAAGTGATCCGCGCCGGCGCGAAACACATCGCTGGTGGAGAGCGCCACCAGCACGGTATAACCGCCGGCACTGCCGCCGCTGATGGCGGTGCGCTTGGGGTCGGCGCGCTTCGTGTCGACGAGAAAGCGGACCGCCGCGATCACATCCTCGACATCGACGACGCCCCAATTGCCGTTGAGCTCACGGCGATACGCGCGGCCGTAGCCGGAGCTGCCGCCGTAGTTCACGTCCACCACCGCGAAACCGCGGCTGGTCCAGTATTGAATGCCTGAACGCAACGCCGCCGATGACTGAGAGGTGGGACCGCCGTGCACCAGCGTCAGCAGCGGCGGCAACGTGCCGGGCGTTCCCCGGTAGCGAGGATTGGTGGGTGCGTAATAGAAAGCGTGCGAAGTGCGGCCATGCGCGCTCGGAAAATCGATGGGAACCGCGGCCGAAATGGCATCGGCCTCCAAGGGCGATTTGCCGGCCGTGCGCAATGTCGTGACTTTGGCGTTCGCGATATCGATGCTCACGATGGATAGAGGCGATTTCGACGCGCCCGCGACAGCCGCGATGTGGCGTGAATCAATTTTGGTCAGGTGGCTGAAATCCACATACGGAAGATCCAGCTCGCGGCCCGTTCCTGCCTTCAGATCGAGAACCGCGAGACGCGAGATGCCTTTGTCCCTGAAATTCACCACGGCCCGACCGTCGCCCAAGAGCACATAGTTCGCTTGGCCGAACGACCATAGCGGCGCCGCGAACTCGGCCGCCTTCGGCCACACCGCGTGCGCGCCGCCGGCACGCTCCGCATACAGATTCCAAAAGCCGCTGCGATCGGAAATGAAGTACAGCGTGCCGTCGCTGTCCCACTGCGGTTCTAGCACGGACTCGGTTGCGCCTCCGGCGGCGACCCGCGCTGCGTGCAACCCCTGCGGCGTCAATTCCGCGACCCGCAGCTCCGTCCCGTCCCAAGGCATGTTGGGGTGATTCCAGGTAATGAACGCGATCCGCCGGCCGTCGGGACTCACGCGCGGGTAGGAAACGAAATCGCTGCCGTCGAACAGCACCTCGCCCGCGCCGGACACCGGCAGAGGCAGGCGCACCAGCGCATTGCGCACGTGGGCAGGATCGGTGTGATCCTCGCGCACGCAAATCAGCGCGGCGGAGCCTGGCGTCGCTCCCGGCAGCGCGACACAATCGGCATAGCGATACTTCGGAGGCGTCACGGCAACCGGCTTGCCGCCATTTTTGAGCGCATAGAGGCGCTGGTCCGAGAACTGACTGTAGTACACGGTATCGCCGTCCACGATGAAGGGCGCTCCGCCATACTCGTGCACGCGCGTGCGCACATAGGCGTCATCCGGCGTCACTTGCGAGGTTACGTCGCGGGCCAGGCTGAACAGGGAAATTGCACCTGCGCGGGCAGGCACGTTCTCGGTCCAGTACAGGCGGCCGTTGGCGCTGCGCAGGTCGCCGAAGCTGATTCCGCCGGCCGCGAGGGCCTCCGCGCTCAAGGGCGAGGCCCATGACCCATAAGGTGCCGCGGTCGGTGCGGCACTCGACTGCGCGCTCAAGCTCGGCACCGCGGCCAGGAATAGGAGGGCGCCGCAGCTCGCGACGGTGTATCGGAAACGCGTGAGGCTGTTAATGTGTGGCTCCTCGGTGGCACACTGAATGTTAGGATGTTCTCATGCCCGCCACATCAAGTTTTTACTCCCGGGTATTTGCGCTTGCCGTCGCGGCGATCTTAGGTTATGCGCTGCTGCTGATTTTCAAACCCTTTGCGCTGCCCATGACCTGGGCGGCATTTCTCGCCTTTCTGCTGTTCCCCGTCAATATTCGCTGGCGCCGCCGCCTCAAGCGCAAATCGATCGCCGCCGGTGTTCTGACGGTGCTTGCGCCCATTGTCATCCTGCTGCCGTTGAGCGCGCTGTCGGTCCAGTTCGTGTCGCAAATTTCCGTGTTGCTGAAGCAGCTGCAGAAATCCGCGACCGACATGGACATCAAGTCATTCTCTGACCTGCAGCAATTTCCCTGGATCGCCCGGATCAACAGCTGGCTGCAAACGCACGCCGATATCTCCGCCGAGCAGGTGCAATCCTGGCTGGTCTCCGCGACACGCGATGTGATGCAGCGCGCGGCGAGCTGGGGTGGGTCGTTTTTCTTGGGGGCGCTCGGCTCCTTGCTGGCTTTCGCGATCATGCTATTTCTCTTGTTCTTTTTTCTGCGCGACGGCGACGCCATGATCGCGCGCGCGCGGCGCTTGATTCCGATGGCGGAGGACCGCAAGGAGCGCCTGTTCACCCAGCTGGGCGCGGTCACCCGCGCCATCGTATTCGGCACCACCGTGACGGCGATGCTGCAGGGACTCATGCTCGGGGTCGGCTTCGCGATTGCCGGGCTGCCTTCTCCGGTGGTGTTCGGCGTGCTCGCGGCCCTGCTTTCGTTGTTGCCGGTCGGCGGCTCCGCTTTTGTGTGGATACCCGCCGTCATCTGGCTGTTCGTCGACAAGCACTGGGGCTGGGGCATATTTTTGCTCGTGTGGGGCTCCGCCTTGAGCGGCCTGGACAATGTGGTGCGCCCATTCTTGATTTCCGGGCGGGCACGAATCTCTGCTTTGGCGGTATTCGTCGGTGTTTTGGGCGGCATCCCGGCATTCGGTGCCATCGGCGTGATCGCGGGCCCTGTAATACTTTCCCTGGCCTTGGCCCTCATTGAATTTGCTGAAGAAAGTCGCCTGAAAATCTCTTAAAACGCAAGCGGCTGCGGAAGGGCGGCGTGCAGTACAATCCGCGCCCTTATGGACGTTTCACACCTTCTCGACGGCCTCAACGAGGACCAGCGGCAAGCCGTTGGCTCGCCCTTGGGGTCGGCGCTGGTGCTCGCGGGAGCCGGCAGCGGCAAGACTCGGGTGCTGGTGCATCGCGTCGCGTGGTTGATCCAGGTCGAAGGCGCCTCGCCGCACAGCATTTTGGCCGTGACCTTCACCAACAAGGCCGCCGCCGAAATGCGCAGCCGCATCGAAACCCTGCTGGGCCTGCCGAGCGGCGCGATGTGGCTGGGAACCTTTCACGGCTTGGCCCATCGCTTGCTGCGCATCCATTGGCGCGAAGCCGGATTGCCGCAGAGCTTTCAGATCTTGGATTCCGAGGATCAGGCGCGGGTGCTGCGCAAAGTGTTGAAGGCGCTCGAACTTGACGAAACACGCTGGATTCCGCGCGAAATTCTCTGGTTCATCAACGCGCAGAAGGACGAAGGACACCGGCCGAAGCACATCAAGGACGACGGCGATCCGACCCGGCGGCAGCTGATCAAAATCTATCAGGCCTACGAGGAAGCCTGTCAGCGGGCGGGTGTCGTGGACTTCGCCGAGCTGCTGCTGCGCGCCTATGAACTTTGGCGCGACAACCCGGCATTGCTGCAGCACTACCGCACGCGCTTCCAGCATGTGCTGGTGGATGAATTCCAGGATACCAATGCCATCCAATACAAATGGCTCATGTTGCTCGCCAAACCCGACGGCATGCCGTTCGTGGTGGGCGATGACGATCAATGCCTTGCAGCCGGCACCCAGGTGACGATGGGCGACGGCGCGAAGCGTTCCATCGAGTCGATCGTCGCGGGTGATTTCGTGCTGTCGAATTACGGCGGCGGAGACCTGCGTCCGGCGCGCGTGACCGAGTGCTTTGCGAAGCGCCGCCAGGGACAACTCGTCTGCCTCCACCTGCGCTCCGGCGCCGTCATAAAGAGCACTCCAGAGCACGTGCATTTCGCGGGCTACGTATTGGGCGAGACACCCCAGACTTACTTCCTGTATCTCATGCACAAGGAGGGCGTGGGTTTTAGACTGGGCACGTCGCAGGTGTACACCCAGGGACAGGCCAAACCCATGGTGGGATTCAAGCAGCGCGCCTTGCAGGAGCGCGCCGATGCGCTTTGGATCGTCCGCACGCACTCAAGCGAGAACGAGGCCCGCATCGACGCGGTGCTGACCTCGCTGCGATTCGGCCTGCCGACCTGCCCGTTCGTGCCGCGCAAGGGCACATCACGCAATGGTTTCGATACGCTCGTGTCCGCAGAACGGCTGCTCGAAGAGGTGGGTCTGGACATCGACCGCCCGCATCACCAGCCACAGGGCCGCAATTCGAACCGGCGCAACATCGTCATCACCTTATGCGGCGACACGCGCGGCGGCACACCGATGCATCGGATCTCGGTCGCGGGCGTCAGCTTGAAGGACCGTGCTGTTCTTGCGGCCATGGGTTTATCTGTCCGCGCCGCGAAGTCGCACGGCGGCAGCTGGCGCTATGAAACCGTGCGCGCGGACTTCGGCGAGCTGATGTCGATTGCGCGCTCCATACGGGAGCGCCTCGACGGCCGCTTCGTCCTGCAGGGGCACATGCTGGAGGAGTCGCTGCCCTTTGTCACGGCGTCGAGCATCAGGTCCGGCATGGTTATGGCGGTCGATTCGGGCAGGTTCGACGTCGTCGAGCGCATCGAGCGCGAGACTTGCGATGCGGAGGTCTACGACATCAATGTGGAGCGCACGCACAACTTCGTTGCCGGCGGCGTCGTTACGCACAATTCGATTTACCGCTGGCGCGGAGCGCGCGTCGAAAACTTAAATCAATTTCGGCGCGATTTTCCCCAGGCCGTGCTCTACAAGCTGGAGCAGAACTATCGTTCCACCGGCACCATATTGAAGGCCGCCAATGCTCTGATCGCCAACAATGCCGGCCGCTTGGGCAAAACGCTTTGGACCAGCGGCGAGGACGGCGATCGCGTCAAACTGTATGCGGCCTTCAACGAGCGCGATGAAGCAGATTTTGTGGTCAATCGCATCCGCGAATGGGTGGCGCGCGGCGGGGCACGGCGGGAGGTCGCGGTGCTGTATCGCTCGAATGCGCAGTCGCGGGTTTTCGAAGAAGCATTCCTGAATGCGCGCATGCCCTATCGCGTGTACGGCGGCCTGCGTTTCTTCGAGCGCGCCGAAATCAAGGATGCGTTGGCCTATCTGCGTCTGGTCTCGAGCCGCGCCGATGACACCTCATTCGAGCGTGTGGTGAACCTGCCGGTACGGGGCATCGGCGCCAAGACCATGGATTTGGTGCGCGACACGGCGCGCTCCAACACAACCTCGCTCTGGAACGGCGCCATCGCCTGTACCCAAGGCGCGCTGCCGCAAAGGGCCGCGCAGGCTTTGCAATCCTTCATGGAGCTCATCGACAAGCTGGCGCGTGAGGTCAACGGGCTCGAGCTGCACGAGCAGGTCGATCACGTCATTCAGATGAGCGGACTCATCGAGCATTACAAGAAGGAAAAAGGCGAGCGCGGCGAGGGACGCATCGAGAACCTGTTGGAACTGGTCAGCGCAGCGCGCGGCTTCTCGCCGGAAACCGAGGCCGAGGCTGAGCTGTCGCCGCTCGAATCCTTTCTCGCACACGCCGTGCTCGAATCCGGCGAGGGTCAAGCCGACCCCTATGACGATTGCGTGCAGATGATGACCCTGCATTCGGCCAAAGGGCTGGAATTCCCGGTCGTGTTCCTCGCCGGCATGGAAGACGGGCTGTTTCCGCATCAGCGCTCGGTAGCCGACTTGGCCGGCTTGGAGGAGGAGCGCCGCCTCTGCTACGTCGGCGCGACGCGCGCGATGCGCCAGCTCTATGTCACCTATGCGGAACAGCGCCGGCTATATGGGGTGGACACCTATGGACAGCCGTCCCGCTTCATCGGTGAACTGCCGCCCGATCTCATTGAGGAAATCCGGCCTCGATTGCAGGTATCCCGTCCGGTGTTCATCAAGCGCAGCAGCACCCTGGACGAGACGCCGGCGGCCGGAATGCGCATGGGCAGCCGCGTCCGGCATTCGAAGTTCGGCGACGGTGTGGTATTGAATTTCGAGGGGAATGGCCCGCATGCCCGCATCCAGGTCAATTTTGAGAGGCAGGGCACGAAGTGGTTGATGCTGTCTTACGCCAATCTCGAGGTCGTGTAGAGTAACGCCGCTGTGAAAATAATCATTCTAGGTGCCGGGCAGGTGGGCCGCACGGCGGCGTATCACCTGTCGCGCGAGGAAGCGAACGACGTCACCGTCATCGACCAGAACGACGACGTTCTGCGCGATCTTCAGGATCGGCTCGACATCCGCACGGTCAACGGCAACGCCTCGAGCCCGCGCATTCTCGAGGCTGCCGGCGTCGCAACCACGGATATTCTCGTCGCGCTCACCAACAGCGACGAAGTCAACATGCTGGCCTGCCACATCGCGTGGACCTTGTACCGCACGCCGAAAAAAATCGCGCGCGTGCGCTCCGCCGATTACACCGAGCGCGACAAGCTGTTTGGAGAGAACGGCATCGCGGTCGATGTCTGGATCAGCCCCGAGCAATTGGTGACCGAGTACGTGGCCCGGCTGATCCGCTACCCCGGCGCCCTGCAGGTGCTGGATTTCGCCGACGGCCGCGTGCGCTTGGTCGGCATAAGGGCCCTGCAGGGCGGTCCGCTGGTGGGCCAAACCTTGAGCACCTTGCGCAAGCACATACCCTCGGCCGATGCGCGGGTCGCGGCCATCTATCGCGCCGGCAAGAGCATCAAACCTGAAGGCACCACGGTCATCGAAGACGCCGACGAAGTGTTCTTCCTCGCGGCCCGCGAGAACATCCGCGTCGTGATGAAGGAATTGCGCCGCGAAGAAGCGCCTGCGAGGCGCGTGGTCATCGCCGGCGGCGGCAATATCGGACTTAGGCTGGCCAATGAATTGGAAGGCAAGAATCAGGTCAAGCTCATCGAGCGCGACAGCAAGCGGGCGCGCCGCGTTTCGGAACAATTGAAGAGCACCACGGTGCTGCATGGCGATGCCGCCGATGAGGAGTTGCTGCTCGAGGAGAACATCGACAGTGCGGACATTTTCGCCGCGCTGACGAACTCGGAGGAAGCCAATATCCTGTCAGCCATGCTCGCCAAGCGCTTGGGCGCGCACAAGGTCATGGCCTTGATCAACAAGCCGTCTTACGCCGAGCTGATCGAAAGCGGTTCCATCGATGTGGCGATATCGCCGCAGACCGTCACGATCGGATCGCTGCTGGCGCACGTGCGGCGCGGCGACGTGGTCCGCGTGCACTCGTTGCGCCGGGGTGCAGCCGAGGCGCTCGAAGTCGTGGTGCACGGCGATGCGGACAGCTCCAAAGTGATCGGCCGGCGCATCGAAGATATCTCGTTGCCCGAAGGAACGACGCTGGGCGCCGTGGTGCGGGGCGACGAGGTCATCATCGCGCATCATGACACCACCGTGCAGCCCGATGATCACTTGATCCTGTTTTTAACCGATCGCCGCCATATCGAAGCCGTCGAAAAACTCTTCCAAGGCTCCGCCTCCTTTCTGTGAAAGACATTTTACTGCCGGTCGCTCACGTATTCGCCCTCGTCATGATGGTGTTCGCGGCGACCATGCTCGCGCCCTTGGTCATGGCGATCTGGGAACTGGACGATGCGCTCAAGTCCTTCATCATTTCCGCCTTGGCGACTTTCGTTCTCGGCGCGCTGCTCTGGCTTGCGACGCGGCGCTTCAAGCGTGAGCTCAAGACCCGCGATGGATTGATGCTGGTGGCGCTCACCTGGGTGGCATTACCCGCGGTGGCAGGCTTTCCTTTATGGAATTACCTGCCGATCAACTTCACGGATGCCTATTTCGAAGCGGCATCCGGCCTCACCACCACGGGCGGCACGGTGCTATCCGGGCTCGAATTCCTGCCGCGGTCCATCAATCTCTGGCGACATCTTTTGAGCTGGCTGGGCGGCATGGGCATCATCGTGCTCGCCGTTGCCATTCTGCCGATGCTCGGCGTCGGCGGCATGCAGATTTACCGCGCCGAAATGCCGGGACCGATGAAGGACAGCAAGCTAACGCCGCGCATCGGGCAAACCGCCAAGCTGCTGTGGGCCGTGTACACCGGCTTGACGGGGGTCTGCATCCTTTTCCTGAAATTTGCGGGGATGAACTGGTTCGACGCCGTGTGCCACGGTTTCTCCGCGCTGTCGCTGGGCGGCTTCTCGACCTACGACGCGAGCATCGGTCATTTCAATTCGCTGCCGATCGAGCTGGTCATGACCGCATTCTCGATTCTGGCCGCGCTGAATTTTGCCACCCACTTTCTCGCCTGGAGTCAACGCGGCGTGCAGGCCTATTTTCGGGATGCCGAAGCCAAGGCCATATTGGGCGTATTGGCGGGGAGCTGCATCGGTGTATCGCTGTTCTTGTTCTACAAGGGGACCTACCCCGATTACGGCTCATCACTGCGCAATACCGTTTTCAACTTGGTCTCGATCGCCACCGACAGCGGCTTGCATACGCAGGATTATTCGCGCTGGCCGATATTCGCGCCCATGTGGATGATGTTCTTGAGCTGCCTGGTCGCGAGCTCCGGATCCACCGGCGGCGGCATCAAAATGATCCGCACGCTGGTGCTCGCCAAGCAGGCTCACCGCGAATTGAATCAACTGGTGCATCCGAACATGGTGCGGCCGTTGAAGGTCGGCGGCACCGTCATCGCTAACCGGGTGGTATTCGCCGTGCTGGCCTTTGTGTTCCTGTACTTCATGAGCATCGTTACGCTGATTTTCTTGCAGCTGGCGAGCGGCCTGGATTTCATGACCTCCTTTTCAGCCATCATCGCCTGTATCAACAACGCGGGTCCTGGCTTAGGGCTGGTGGGCCCCGGCAGCAACTATGGCGTGCTTACGGATTTTCAAACCTGGGTCTGCTCGGCAGCGATGCTGCTGGGCCGCTTGGAAGTGTTCACCATCCTGGTGCTATTCACCCCCACTCTGTGGCGTAAATGACGCCAGGAACGCGTCGATCGCCGCGACACACTCCGGCTCGTCCAGCAGGGGCGCGTGACCGCGCTGCGCAACTTCGAGCTGCTTGAGTTCCGGATTCTCCGCCTTCATCCTGGCAAAGGTGGCTGCGCTCAAGATATCGGACTGTGCACCGCGGATGACGAGCGTCGGGATTCCACGCAGCGCCTTCCAGAAAGGCCATAGATCGACGGCCGTGGCGGGCGCCGCGCGCAAAACTTCCCCGATCATCGGATCGGCATCGACTTCGAGAGTGCCGTCTGCCTTCTCGCGATAGGCGCGTCGCGCGAGCTCTGACCAACGGCCGGCGGAAAGATTGGGCCACGCATCGCCAAACAGCGTTTGAGATTGCGCAACCGCGTCTTGCCAACTTTTCGGTGGAGGCAGCCGGCCGGCGTAGCCCTTGATGCGCGCGAGTCCGACGGGATCGACCTCGGGCCCCATATCGTTCAGCACCATCGCTGTAACTCGCTGCCTCTGACCCATGCCCATCATCATGGCGAGGAGTCCGCCCATCGAGGTCCCGATGATGCTCGCGTGGTCGGCGCCGGCGGTGTCCATCAACCCGAGAATGTCTTGCAGGTAGATCGCCGGTTGATAGTTTTGTGGATTAGGGTCCCTCGCGGAGCGGCCGCGGCCGCGCACATCGGGCACGATGACGCGATAACGGCTCTGAAGGTGCGGCGCAAGATCTTCGAAGTCACGGCTATTTCGCGTCAAACCATGCAGGCAAAGTACCGTCCCTGCAGTGCTCTTCGGGCCCTCGTAAATACGCGCGTAAAGGCGCAATCCATCATGGCTGGCCCAAATCGTTTCTCTGTAGGATGTTGGCAATCTTGCGCTCCGAGTAGGAAGGGTGGGTTGACCTTCATCTTCCCAAATTCATCGCGGAACTGCTTGCGGGGCAGGAATTGATAGGCATCGGGGTAGAATTACGACGGAAGGGCCGGCTTCACGGGTTAATAATCCAAATTTGGCGGAGAAAACAGCTTGATACTGGATATCTATCCCACTTTACTGTCGAATTTCGGATTCAGCGTTTGGGTCGATCAAAGACGACCCTTTATGTCGAGAAGTGGAGTTGATGACTAAAAATATGGCCATATTGATGGCTAGAGTGGGAAATATTGCTTCATGATCGGCCTGCTGCAGCGCGTTTCTGGTGCGGATGTCAGCGTAGGCGGCCAGCGCGTGGGGGCGATTGGCGCAGGACTGCTGGTTCTCGTCGGCGTGCGACCTCTGGACGATGAGGCGAGCGCCAGGCGGCTGCTGGCGCGCCTGCTGCAATACCGGATATTTCCGGACGAGGCGGGGAAGATGAACTTGAGCCTAACGCAGGTGAAAGGCCAACTGCTGCTGGTGCCTCAATTTACCCTCGCCGCCGATACCGCCAAGGGCTTAAGACCCGGCTTTTCGACCGCCGCGCCGCCGGAGCAGGGCCGCCGCTTGTTCGATGCCTTGGTGCGGATGGCGCGCGAGGAGCTTGGGACGGTGCAAACCGGCGAGTTCGGCGCGCATATGCAGGTGTCCTTGATCAACGATGGGCCCGTAACCATTTGGCTGGAAAGTTGATTAAAGCCTCAAATGCGACCGAACACGCATCGGGGCTGCGCTGTCAAATGTCATAATATCTTTGGCGTATCATTGGCGCCCAATTAGTTACACGTGGAATCGGAGAAGCGAGATGTTCGATTCAAAAATGCTGATAGTCGTATTGCTGATCGCCTTGGTCATTTTCGGCACCAAGCGCTTGCGCAGCATCGGCTCGGATTTGGGCGCGGCCGTTAAAGGCTTCAAATCAGCGATGAATGAGGGCGAATCCGAAGAGGCCGCCAAGCAGCTCAAGCAAGACAAGGATGCGGATTTTAGCTCCGGCGCGAACGCGCAAAGCGATGCTAAGGTTCCGCCGAAAACGAACGCTTGATTCCGCATGCTTGATGTTGGGTTCTCGGAGATACTGCTCACCTCGGCCATAGCACTCATCGTGTTGGGTCCGGAGAAACTTCCCAAGGTTGCGCGGCAAGTCGGCAACTGGGTCGGGAGAGCCCGCGCCATGGCGCGGCAATTGACCGAACAATTGGAACGCGAAGTCAGCGCCGAAGAGCTGCTGAAGCAAACCAAATCGACTGCCTCGAATAGTTCCCCCGCTGCACCGAGTTCGGCGCCTGCGGCTTTTGACACCTCGTATGTGCCGAACGATCCGCCTCCCGTGGTAACCCCGCCGCCCGCCAGCACGCCGCCATCAGCGACAGCGCCGGCGCCCGTGTACACGCCGGACGCCGCGGCAACCGTTCACGGTGCAGACTGGCATCCGAATCCGCCAGAAAACAAAGCAGCCAATGAATGAGCCGGAGAAGGAGAACCCCAGCGATCTCGCCGAAGGGACGCTGATCTCGCATCTGCTGGAGCTGCGCGATCGCCTGCTGAAGGCTATGTTGGCGGTGGGCATCTGCTTCGTGCCCTGCGCGTATTACATGAATCAGCTGTTCACGTTCGTGGCGGAGCCGTTGATCCACAAGCTGCCGAGCGGTGCCACGCTCATCGCCACCAGCGTCGTTGCCCCATTCACCGTGCCTTTCAAAATGGCGCTGCTGCTGGCGGTCGGATTGGCGATGCCTTTCGTGCTTTATCAAGCCTGGGCATTCGTCGCACCGGGGCTCTATAAGCACGAGAAAAAGCTCGCCGTGCCGCTGCTTGTGTCCAGCATCGTTCTTTTCTATCTCGGCGCCGCATTCGCCTACTACGCGGTCTTTCCCGTCATGCTGAGCTTTTTCGTCGCCACCACGCCTCACGGCGTGCAAATGATGACGGACATGAGTGCCTATCTTGATTTCGTCATGGTGCTCTTGTTGGCCTTCGGGTTGGCCTTCGAAGTCCCCGTGGCTACTGTACTATTGGTCTGGACGGGCTTCGTGAATCTCAAGACCTTGAAGAAGAATCGCGGTTTTGTGCTGTTGGGGATATTCATCTTTGCCGCCTTTGTCACGCCACCCGATGCGGTGTCGCAAAGTGCCATGGCGGTGCCGATGTACTTGCTCTACGAAATAGGGATCATCATGGCCGGACTGTTGCTCAAAGAAAAAATAGCGGCACGCGAGAAAGAGGCAGCGGAGCAAGCTCAGCGCGAAGCCGGGGCTTAAATGGCCGCCACGTTTTTTGGTCACCCACGCGGGCTGGCCACGCTGTTCCTCACGGAGATGTGGGAACGGTTCACGTTCTACGGCATGCGGGCCGTTCTCATCCTCTTCTTGGTCGCCTCGGTGGCGACGGGCGGCCTCGGCCTCGACGACAAGACCGCCGCCGCGATCTACGGACTGTACAACGGCGCCGTCTATCTCGCGGCGCTGCCCGGCGGATGGGTCGCAGACCGACTGATCGGCGCACAGCGAGCCGTGATGATCGGCGGCCTGTTGATCACCGCCGGCAACCTGCTGTTGGCGATTTCGACCAGCCCGGCAGGTTTCTACATCGGCCTCTTGGTCATCGTCCTCGGTGTCGGGTTGCTGAAACCCAATGCCAGCGCCATTGTGGCCGGCTTGTATCCCGAAGGCGGCGCACGTCTCGATTCGGCATTCACGATCTTTTATATCGGCATCAATATTGGCGGCGCAGCGGGCCCGTTGATCATCCCTCTGGCACAGAATCTCTTCGGGCTGCGGGCTGGATTTGGCGCCGGCGCCCTGTTCATGATCATCGGCGTGGTGCAGTTTTATTTCACCAGAAAGTATCTGGGAACGTCCGGATTGCGCGCCTCGACCGTGCACGCTGCAGGCAGCGACACCCGCACCGTGCCGCGCTCGAAGGAGTGGCTGCGATTATGGATCGGCGTGGCCGTGCTGGCGCTCGCGGTGATCGGCGCCACCGCCGGCTGGATACCGATGAATGCGCTGCAGCTGGGTCATGCCGCCGCCTACATCATCGCCGGCACGGGAATCCTGTACTTCGGCTACTACTTCCTGTTCGCGGATCTCACCATCGAAGAGCGCAAGCGCGGCGTCGTGCTGGTCGTGCTATTCGTCGGTTGTGCGCTGTTTTTCTCGGGATTCGAGCAGGCCGGTTCGTCCCTCAATCTATTCGCGGACCGCTATACGGACCGGATGATCCAGTGGCTGCATTTCGAGATCCCGACCGGCTGGTTTCAGTCGCTGAATTCCATTTTCATCGTTTTATGCGCGCCCTTTTTTGCGTGGCTGTGGATCGCATTGGCGCGGCGCAATTTAAATCCCTCCGCGCCGGCCAAATTCGCGCTCGGGTTGATGCTGATGGGATCCGGATTTCTGGTCATGGCGGCGGCGGCGGCAATCGTTGCTCACGGCTCGAAGGTGTTGCCGTATTGGCTGCTGATGACTTATTTGTTGCACACCTTCGGTGAACTTTGCCTGAGCCCGGTCGGGTTGAGCTATTACACGAAATTGGCCCCCAAGCGCTTCGTGGGCCAGATGATGGGCATGTGGTTCTTGGCGACCTCGCTCGGGAATCTCGTCGCCGGGTTGATTGCAGGAGAATTCGACGCCAACAACATCCCGGCCATGTCCGGCCAGTACATGCACATCGTTTATATCACCGTGGGCGTGGGCGCGGTCATGTTGATCATCAGCCGACCCGTGAAAAAGCTCATGGGCAACGTCGAATGACGCGCCGGCAGCGCCGCGCGGCGTAGATTGCGCGACTCGCGTCATTCCACGAAAGTCTTCTTGTGCCTCCTCATCGTTTATCTGGTGTGGGGATCCTCTTTTTTATTCACCAAAATAGCGGTCGAGAACCTGCCGCCGGCACTGTTCGCCGGGGTTCGCTTCGTGACGGCCGGGGTGCTGCTGGCCTTGATCGCGGAGATACATGGCCATAGCCGCCTGCCGAGGCGCCTGATCGAGTGGCGCCACGTCACCATCGCCGGATTCTTCATGGTGTTCGTCAGCAATGGCCTGAATACCTGGTCCATACAATTTCTCGGCAGCAACGAGGCGGCACTGCTCAACAGCACCTCGGCATTTTGGATCGCAGGCTTAGGCGTGTTCGGCAAGCGCGGCCACCCGCTGACGCGCTCGGCCGTCGTGGGCCTGGTGATTGGATTCATCGGCGCGGCTCTGATGCTGGTTCCCAAAGGACCAATTTTCTCCCAAGGCTCTGTCGCCCAAGCGGGAATTTTGGGTGCGAGCGCGTCCTGGGCTTTGGGCACGCTGTATTACCGCAGCATCACGACGCAGCTGGGGTCCGTGATGTTCATGGCGCTGCAAATGCTCATGGGCGGCTTGATGCTGCTGGCTTTCGCATTGGCGCGCGGCGACTCGATGCCGTGGCCGCCGAGCGCGCCCGGACTCATCTCGCTGTGCTACCTCACTTTCTTGAGTTCCGGGCTCGCCTATACCGCGTACGGCTGGCTCACGATGCACACCACGCCGACCGTCATCGGCACTTACAGCTACGTGAACCCCGCCATCGCCGCATTCTTAGGGTGGCTGGTGCTGCATGAGCATCTATCCGGGTTGCAGCTCATCGGAATGGCAATCATCATCGTCGGCGTGTGCATTTTGACGGTGCCCGGCGGAAGCCTCACCGATCCGAAGACGTTGGCGGAACCCAAGACGCAATAGGATCAGCTGCGCCTTCTGATTATTTCGACTCGGCCTTTGCCGCCCACAAACCAGGATCCGACGAAGCTCACCAAGCTCACTAAAATCGATGTCCAAAATGCGGCAGCGAATCCCGCGATGTGCATTCCCGGCACTATCCACGCCACCAACGCAACCATGCCGGCGTTGATGACCAGCAGAAACAGGCCGAGGGTGAGAATGGTCATCGGCAGGGTCAATAAAATGGCGATGGGCCGGATGATGGAATTCACCACGCCCAACAAAATGCCTGCGAGAATCAAGGTGGAAGGGGTGTCGATCGAGACGCCGGGAACCCAGTCGGTCGCCAGCCAAAGTCCCAGCGCGACCAGCGCTGCACGAATGAGAAACCCTAGCATTGCCCCTCTCCTTGTTCCTTCGTAGCCGCCAGGCGACCACAAGCATATCAAGGAGCAGCGTCGGGGCGCTCTGTCAATAATCAAGCCCGGGAAGGGGAGGATCCTTGGGTGTAATTTTTACGGGTTTTTTCGCGACGGGCGGACTTTCCAGCGTCACCTTGATGCGCGCCATGAAGCGCTCCCAGCCCATGCGAATGCTCGCATAGCTTCGGTCCCACTCAGGCGTTTCCGGAATGCCCGATCCCAGCAATCGCAGCGAAGTCTTGCCCTCGCCGCGCCGTGTATCGAGGATGAAGTCATCCACCGCCGCGCTGTCGCTCGGGGGTGAGTCCTTGCCGTTGAGATAGATCAGCCGCAGGCGCCGATTCACGTCAAAAACGTCGATGTGCGCTTCCCGCGCGCTGCCGCTGCGCTTGCCGATGCGATACATGCCGCCCTGGCGCGGATCGATCTCCGCCTCTTGACCTGACCAAATTTTGATCAGCCCCGGTTCGGTCAACGCCCGCCACACGCGCGCGACCGGGACGTCGATCTCGACCAGGTGGGCATAGCCACGAGTGCCATTTCGGGAGGATTTACGGGGTAAGCTCATTGCATCTCGATCCTGACGGAAAACTGCCGGCGACGGAGTGCTAGAATCCAATAACAGGGGAGGAAGTTCCATGGCTTATGTCGATATCGTGACTGCGCTCGCACTTCTGCAGTTCATTGTGTTCGGCTTCAAAGTCGGCGCGGCCCGGGGCCGCTACGGCGTGAAGGCGCCGGCCATCGCGGGCAACGAGATATTCGAGCGCCTTTTCCGCGTCCAGCAAAATACCTTGGAGCAGTTAATTGCTTTTTTGCCCGGTATTTACCTGTTCTCGCACTACTTCAGCCCCTTGGTTGCGGCGGCTCTCGGAGTCGTTTATTTGATCGGCCGGGAACTCTACGCCTACACGTACGTCAAGGATCCGGCCAAGCGAGAAGTGGGCTACGGCATGACTTTTTTGCCCATGGTGATCCTGGTCGTGGGCGGCTTGATCGGCGCGGTTCGGGCGCAATTTTTCACGTAATTTTTTGACTTAAGACTTCTTAAACATACGCTGGGGTGGCCTTGAGGGCCTGAGATGCTGGCAGCTTATCGCCCACCAGCAAACCCATTGAACCTGATCCGGCTAATACCGGCGGAGGGAGCATGGGTAATCGTCATTCCGCGCTTTGGTGTCTGTTCTCGGCATTCGCCCTGGCCGCTTCGGCACACGCTCTAAGTCCGGACAATCAGCCGCTCGATGAGATCGTGGTCACAGCTACTCTAAGATCGGTCGCTCTCGAGGATTTGCCGGGGAGCGCTGCGGTCCTGACGGGAAAGACGCTGCGCGACGCCGGCCAGGAGCATTTCGAGGACGTGCTGCCCTTGGTGCCCAACCTGAACTGGGCCGGCGATACCTCGCGGCCGCGTTACTTTCAGATCCGCGGCATTGGGGAACTACAGCAATACCAGGGCGCCCCGAACCCTTCGGTCGGATTCTTGATCGACGACATCGATTTCAGCGGCTTAGGGTCAGCCGCCACATTGTTTGACGTCGATCACATTGAAGTGCTGCGCGGTCCGCAGGGCACGCTCTACGGCGCCAACGCGCTGGCAGGGCTGATCTACGTCAAGAGCGCCGACCCGGCGGAACAATTCGGCGGCCGCGCCGAATTCGATGTGGGCGACTACAACGAGCATTCCTATGGTGCGGTGCTCACCGGCCCGGTGAGCAGTCTCGATTCCGCGTTTAGGCTGGCCGTCCAGCGCTACACCAGCGACGGCTTTTATCACAACGCCTATTTGGGCCGCAGCAACACCGACAATCGCGACGAGTTCACCTTGCGCGGCAAATGGCGCTATGAGCCGAGCGACCAATGGCACGTGGACCTGACTTTGCTGCGCGCGCAAATCGACAATGGATACGATGCTTTCGCCATCGATAACAGCCGCACCACGGAATCGGACCATCCCAGCGTCGATCGGCAATATTCCACGGGGCTGTCGGCGCGCTCGACCTATTCAGGCCTGGGCACGGCGACGCTCACCACCATCGCAACCTATGCGGATACCAAGGTCAACTATGGCTTCGACGGCGACTGGGGCAACCCGGTGCTTTGGGCGCCCTACACCTATGATTTTACCGAGTACCAGGTGCGCCACCGTTCGACACGCAGCTTGGAATTTCGTCTGGGCGACACGGCCACGACCGGGGTGCAGCACGGACTCTCGTGGCTGGTCGGCGTCTATGCCTTTGAGCTGCGCGAGACGTTGACCGACACCATGGCTGGGACCTATGTCGATCCCTTCGACTCGACGCAAAGCTCCGATTCCCTGAGCGTCGTCTCCAGCGACTACCGCTCACGCAACGGCGCGGTGTACGGGCAACTCGAGGGTGATTTTGGGCCTAGGGCGCGCTGGTCGGTAGGATTGCGCGGCGAGCGCCATACCAGCCGCTACAACGATATGACCACGAACCTCGATGCGCCGGCCACTGCGAATGATTTTGGACCGGCCGACAGCCTGTGGGGCGGCCAAGTTTCGATCGATTTTCAGGTGGCAGACGGTCAGCATTTATATGCACTCATCGCGCGCGGCTACAAGGCGAGCGGCTTCAACTTAAGTGCCGGATTGCCGGCGAGCCAATTGCAATTCGGACCCGAATCCGACCTGAATCTGGAAGTCGGTCACAAAGCGCAACTGTCGGACGGGCGGCTGCAAGTCGAAACGTCGCTCTTTTACATGGTGCGCCACCATGAGCAGTTGCTCACCGGCGAACAGCTGGACCCGAGCAACCCCGACACCTTCATCTTCTTTACCGGCAACGCCAAATCCGGCTTCAACTATGGTCTGGAAAGCACCGTGAACTGGGCGGCCACACCTGCACTGACATTCGGCGGCTCCTTGGGCTTGCTGCGGACTCAGTACCACGGCTTCGTGCAGAACGACGTGACACTCCCGGACCGCGCACTGCCTCATGCGGCGCCTTGGCAGGCCGCACTCAATGCCACGTGGCGAGATCCACGCGGACCGTACGCGCGATTGGATGTGACCGGCACGGGCCCGTTCTTTTATGACCTGCCGCCGAACGACACGCGCTCCAGCGGATATGCCAAAGTCAACGGCAAGTTAGGCTGGGAAAACTCCCGCTGGGAAGCCTACCTTTGGGGCCGGAATCTTCTCGACAAGAATTACACGGTGCGCGGATTTTACTTCGGAAATGAACCGCCGGACTTCGCCAACAAGCTCTATGTGCAGTTGGGAGAGCCGAGAAATTGGGGCGTGCACCTGACGCTGCGGTTCTAGCGGGCGTTGGTGGCGCTGCCGAGTTCTCCGGAATTTTTCTTCGGCTCCGCGGCAGCATCGTCCGGGAGCAAATAAGAGTCGATCACCTTGCGGGCGATGGGCGCGGCGTTGGATGCGCCGAATCCCGCGTTTTCAACCAGCACCGAAATGGCGATCTTCGGATCATCGGCGGGCGCAAAGGCAATGAACCATGCGTGCTCGCGCTTACGCTCGTCGGCATCCTTGTGCTTGGTGCTTTCGGTTTGTTTCACGGTCACGACCTGCGCAGTGCCCGTCTTTCCGGCCCATTTGTATTTCGCCCCCGCGCCCGCCACATGTGCGGTGCCGCTGGGACTGACTGTTCCTTCCATGCCGTCGAAGATCACGCTCCATTGTTCGTCGGTCGCGATGTTCACCGGCTTCATGAAGGTGGGGCTGCGCGGCACGACGATGACCGTGCCGGGTGCGCGCGTGGCGGCCACCAGTCTCGGCGTGGCGATGATTTGACCGCGCTCGGCAATCTCCGCTGCAAAGTGCGCCTGCTGCAGCGGCGTTACGGTGATCGGACCCTGGCCGATGCCCATGCTGACGGTTTCGCCCGGAAACCATACCTGGTCGGCCTTGCGCTTGAACACCTTGCGTTTCCATTCGGGCGAGGCATACAGGCCGGGCTTCTCGCCCGGGATGTCGATGCCGGTCAATTCTCCGTATCCGAATGCACTCATGAATTCGTGCATCCGGTCGATGCCCATTTTCTCGGCCAGCCTGTAGAAATACACGTCGCAGGATCGCGAAATGGCGCTGCGCATATCCACGTCGTGATGCACCTCGTCATCGCGATACTTATTGCTGCTGCCCGGCAAGGTGAAGTATCCGGGACAATAGGTCGTTTGCTGCGGAGTCATGATCCCGTACTTCTGTGCCGCCAGTGCGTACAAAGGCTTCACGGTCGACCCGGGCGGATAGGCGCCGCGCAGCGCGCGATTCAGCAGCGGGACATCGATATTGTTCGAGAGCGCCGAATACTGAGCGACCGACAGGCCGCGAACGAAGTCATTGGGATCGAATCCCGGTGTACTGGCCAGCGCAATGATGTCCCCGGTTTTTGGATCGAGCGCCACCACCGAGCCACGCTTGCCCGCCAGCGACTCCTCGGCGACCTTCTGCACCTTGACGTCCATTCCCAGTATCAGATCCTCTCCCGCCACCGGCGGACGAGTATTGAGCTTCGAGGCGTAGCCTCCTTGCTTCTCGACCGGCCGGCCCGCGGCGTTGACTTCTATTTCGCGGAACCCTGGCTTGCCATGCAGCTGCGCCTCGTAG
Organism: Steroidobacteraceae bacterium; assembly: GCA_036493935.1. Taxonomy (GTDB): domain Bacteria; phylum Pseudomonadota; class Gammaproteobacteria; order Steroidobacterales; family Steroidobacteraceae; genus Bog-1198. The sequence goes on from DASXOY010000036.1 coordinate 129,987, forward strand.
GCACCTTCCACGCCCAGCTTGCCGATGAGGCTGGTGCCCGCGTATTCGGCGCTGTCGATTTGCTTCAGGTCCTGCTCGTTGATGGCGCTGACGTAGCCGATGGCGTGAACGCCCATCTCGCGCAAGGGATAGTGCCGGGCGAGCCGCGCGCGGATGTCCACGCCCGCGAATTGGTAGCGGTGCACGGCGAACCGCGCCATCTCCTCTTCGTTCAGCGAGAGCTTGACCGGCACGCTCTCGTAAACTTTGTGCAGCAGGATGGTGCGGCGGATGTTGCCGACCTCTTCGGGACGCAACAGTCCGATACTCACCAATTGGGCCAATGTGGCATCAAGAGCCTTGGAGTCCCCGACCTGTTCGCGGACGAGCTCGATGTTGAATGCCGGCATATTGTCCGCCAGCACCACGCCGTGCCGGTCCAGGATCAATCCGCGGCTCGGCGGAATGGGCTCGGTACGGATGCTGTTGCCCTGCGACAGCCCGGAGTAATAGTCGAACTTCACCACCTGCAGGTAGAACAGCCGGCCCGCGACCGCCAGCAGCAAGACGGCGGCGAAAACGCCTGCGACGATGCTCCTGATCGTGAACAGCCGGTTCTCCGCGAAATAGTTTTTGATCCGCGATTGGCGGCTTCTCACCATTTCGGCCCAGCTTTTCGGTCACGGATTCCCGGCATGGGGCGATTGTAAGCTAGTTAAGAGCCCGCCAACCGCTATCGAGTCCGCAGAATTCCATCGTCGATCCGCTGGGTTTGAAAGCGCACCGCCACCGTTTGATTGGCGGGAACCTTGAAGCGGAAAATGGGTCTGCCGTTCTCGGCCTCAAGCGGATGGTCGGCGCGCACGATGCGCGCCCCTTCCGGAAGCCGCAGCCGCAGTTCGAAATCGATTTCCCCCGCGCGCGCATTGCTGACTTCGACGCGCCGGATGTCATCGACTTTCACGGAGCGAAGAGCCACGCCTGGCACGAGCGGCAAAAGCTTGGCGTGTGCGGAATCGATACCGGTGCCCTCGTCGGTCTTCGACACCTGCACATCCGCACTCTCGCCCTGATCGATCTCGACTTCTTCATCGACGGCGGTGTCGCGGATGCCCGATTCATGCTGCAGCAATCGGCCGCCTTCATGGTCGACGAAGACGGCAACGGTTCCGGAAGGCAGCGGCAATCCTAAATGGTTCGCGGCGCTGTTCTTGGTGCGCAGCCAGCGATGCGCCGGTCCCGTGAATGTCGCGTTATCGGCCGCAAAGTCCACGCCATAAATCGCCGTGACGGGAATTCCCGACCGATCCATCAGCCGCACCTGCTTGGACTGGCGGCTCGCGAGGGTCGTGCGCTCCGGCACGCGGTAGAGTTTTAAATCGCCGAGTTGCTCTTGCTGGACTTGCGCGGCGGGCGCGGCCGCCAGGCTCATCATCGGCGCTGCGTCCCTCGCCACGCTCTTCTTGAACATGCGATGCGTCCTTTCGTACTCGGCTTCGTCGGAAAGACTCACAAGCATCGGTTGATCGCTGGTCGAGCCGCGGGGCCAGCAACGAGCCAGGATAGGGCGGCCCATTTCGATCGGAACGAAGTCCCCGTTGTGGCTCACCCTGCCGGCCACCACTTGTGTGTGCGCTGACGGAAATCCCGTGCCGTTTGAATTCGCGAGCGTGACCCAGGCGCCCAAATCGATGCTCTTCGCATCGGCCGATAGGACGGCGCTGTAATCGGCCGCCCAGTCGAAACCTCGCGATAGGTACGACAGCGTCACCTGGCGTGTCATAGCAACGGGGCTGCGAACCACGACGGACAGCGTGGGATGAGCCGACAGTCCGGCGACGGGCTCGAAGCTGAAAGTTTCCGGGAGACCCGAGCAGCGCAACGCTTCAATGCCCTGCTCGCCCTGAAACACCACGCCTCCCTGTGCATCCGACAGCAGCGTGCCGGACAACCGTTCGGTTTTTCCGGTTTTGCGATTGGTACGCATCAGCTGTACCGCTTTGCCGACGGTCGCGTCGAGGAGCGCCGATGGACTCAACAATCTGGCGTCGCGATTTTTTTCGATGACCCCGGCCGGGAGGCCCGTGACGATGGCACTTACGGATTCGATGCCGTCAGCCACGCCCTCGAAGCGCAGACGGCTTTCGCCGGCAGGCAAGCGCACCGTGCGCGTTTCGCTGACCAATGCAAAGCCGTTCAGGTAATTCAGGTCGATCGAGCCCGTATTGCGATAAGGAGCGCGATAGACGGTCACGATAAGAGCGGAGGGTGGGTCCGCCGTGATCTGCGGTTCCGCTGCAGAGCTGACTGTGCTCGCGGCCGCAAGCCCTAGCCCGAAGAGCGCCGCCGCGCGCATGGCTTTAGTACCGTGTTTCGAACGTGGCCGTGACCGTTGCCTTGCCGTTGGCGGGCACGGTTACCGGCCATTCGGCCACTTCTGCGCTGCGCCTCGTGCTTTTTTGGCTTTCAGCCTTGATGCTCGAGTCGCCCCACAACCCTTCCTGGCGCAGCTTCACGACGACCGCACGGGGCAATGCGTTGGTCAATTCGTAGCGCATGTCGGTCTGCCAATCGAAGGTCGAAATGCGCGTTCGCTTTTCCACGACTGCGTGCACCTTGACGTCGAAGGCATCGCCGGTTGCCAACGACAGCGTGGAACCCATGGGCGTGTGATCGATCCGGTTTTCGCCGATGAATTGCGGATCGCCGCGTTTGTCCTTCATGTAGAAGCGCAACGTGCCGGCGGGCAGCTGATCGCCCAAGCCGGCATGGGCGCTGGTCGAGAAGCTGTAAATGCTCTGGGCGCTGAGCGGCGTTTCCGCAGTCCCCAACCAACGATTGCGGAACTCGTAGCCATGCTCCGCCGGGACGTCGTGCACATCGAGAAAACTCACCTGCTTGGTTTGCTGGTTGGCAATGGTGGTGCGTTCCGCCAGCGGATAGAGGTAGAAGTCGCCCAGCCGCTCACGGCTGCCGCTTTCAGTGCCCGGTTGCTGCAATGTCTGGCGGCGCACCGGCGGACGATAGCCGATCGTTTGACCGGCGCCGTCGAGCTGGCTGGGCGAGCCGGCGACCAGCAGTGTTTGCGCATTGTCATAGGTCGTGCCGCTGGAATTGGTCAGCGTCACCCAGCCCTGCACGTCAATTTTGCTGTCTGTCTCGTTGTACAGCGCTACGTAATCAGCTTTCCACCCGAGCCCGGGGGTGAGATAGCTCAGCGTCGCGCGGCGAGTTCCCGCACGCGAGCCGTTGACGCTGACCGAGAGCGTGGGCTTCGCCCGCAGATTGTCCGGCACCTTGTTGAAAATCACCCGCACCGGCAAACCGTCGTCGCGCAGCACCTCGATGCGCTGGCCGATTTTTAAGACCACGCCGCCGTTGGTGGCGAGAACCTGGGCTTGCTCGCGCGTCTCGGCACCCGTTGCCGGATTCACGCGGACAATGGTGACCTCTTGGCCGACCGCCTTCTCCATGAGCTTGGCGGGAGTGAGCAGATCGAAGTCGAAGTTCTGCTCCACGATGCTGATGTCCGCCGCCGACAGCGACACGGTCTCGGGGCGAATTTGAGCCGACACATCTTGGAATTCGATGCGCTGGCGGCCGCCCTTGACCTCTATGTCCCTAAGATCCTGAACCAGCGCCAGGTTGTCGTTATAAATCGTCACCGACAGCGCCCGATCTGCGGCCGAGGCCGGTTGGACGAGGAACCACGCCATCCACGCTATGCAAAGGAGCCGTACACGCATACCCACCTCCAGCCTTCCATAGTTGCCCGGATAATACTGACTGTTGACCATCCTTTATCGGGGGATGACTATTTTCGGGGTTGGAATACGATTTATTAAGACAACCGCCCGTCGGAAGGTCTCAGATGCCCCCAGAATTCACCGACAAGTGGCAATCCTTGAGCTCGCATCTCGATCAAGCCCTCGATCTTGAGGGCGAGGAGCGAACCCGCTGGCTCGAGTTGCTTGCAAAAAGCGATCCCCAAATGGCCGAGCGGGTGTCGGCGGCGCTTGCGGCGCGGGAACGCGAGGGATATAGCGGCTTCCTGCAAGGCGGACCGCCGCTGCCTCTGCCGGACCCGGAGGCTGCGACCCTGGTCGGTCGACACGTTGGGCCCTATGTCATCGACGCGGAAATCGGCCGCGGCGGGATGGGCAGCGTTTGGAAAGCGCACCGCACGGATGGGCTCTACGAGGGCACGGTCGCCGTTAAGTTCGTGCATTCCGCCTGGATTGGGCGCGAGGGTGAACAGCGCTTCCGCGTCGAAGGGAATCTACTCGGCAGGCTCGATCACCCCAACATCGCGCGGCTCATCGACGCCGGTGTGCTCGCCGGCCAGCCCTACCTGATCCTGGAGTATATCGAGGGCGAATCCATCGATAGTTATTGCGAGCGCGAGAAGCTCGGCTTGGATGCGCGCATCAATCTATTTTTAGGCGTGCTCGCAGCGGTGGCCCATGCGCACAGCCATCTCATCGTCCACCGCGACATCAAGCCCGGCAACATCTTCGTCACGCGCGGCGGCGTGGTCAAACTGTTGGATTTCGGGATCGCGAAGCTGTTGGAGGACGACGGCGGCGCCGCGGCGTTGACACAGTCGAGCGCCGTGCCGCTGACGCCTCAGTTTGCGGCACCCGAGCAGTTGCTGGGAAAACCCGTCACCACGGTGACCGACGTGTATTCCCTGGGGTTGGTGCTGTATGTACTGCTGACGGGAGCCCATCCAATTGCCGCGGACAGCCGCTCGAGCGCAGAGTTCATGCGCGCGGTGCTCACCCAGGAGCCCGCACGGGCATCGACAGTCTCCACCGTGCCAACGATACGGCCGCGTTCGCTCGAGGGAGACCTGGACAACATCTTGCGCAAGGCCCTTAAAAAGGACCCGAACGAGCGCTACGCTTCCGCAGGCGCATTCTCCGACGATCTCCGGCGTTACCTCACGCACGAACCCGTTCAAGCGAGACCCGACACCATGGCATACCGGGTCGGCAAATTCGTTCGGCGGCATCAGGGCGGTGTCTTGAGCGCACTGCTCGTGACCATCGCGTTGATCGGCACGACTGCGTTTGCGCTTTGGGAATTGCGCGAGGCGCGCGCCGACCGGGACATGGCGATCTCCGAGGGTCGCAGAGCTCATGGCCACGACGTCATGATGGGTTTCCTCTTCAATGACACTGTGCGTCAATCTCCTGAAGACGCCGTGCATAAACGCTTGGATCGCGCGCGCGAATTCATCGAGCGGCAGTATCGCGGCGATCCCGATATCGCTGCGGCGCTGTTTTTGAGCCTTCGCCAACGCTATATCGACGTAGGCGACGCCAAGTCGGCCCTGGAGGTTCGCAAGAGCGCGGAGGAGATCGCGCGCCTATACAACGATCCTTACATGAACGCCGATATCGCCTGCGGCACGGCGCAAGACCTGGCGGTCGCGGGCGACTTGCAGGCCGCCCGCGCGCAGCTCGAATCGGCGGTGGCGAACATGCACAAGCTGCGAGTCGTCTCGTCTGGTTTGCGCGTGACTTGCGCCGAACCTGCCGCGCGCGTGGCGCAAGCCGAGGGCGACATCGCCACGGCGATCACACAATACCGAACGTTGGTTGCCAGCATGGAAGAGGACGGCGACAACAGTTCCGATTCCTGGGTCGCAGCGGCTTACGGACTTGCGAGCGCTCTCGGGCTCTCGGCGGATTATCGCGGAGCCCTCGAAGTTGATCGGCACATACTCGAGGTGCTGAAGGCCCAAGGGCTGAAAGACACCTCGACTTACTTTGCGATCGCTTCGCTCGGATGCGCCGTCTTTCGAAGCGGTGGTCAGCCCAAGGCCGCGGTGGAGTTCGTCGCATCGACCATTGCGGACGCCCGCAGCGGCGGCGCCGATATCGATGTCCCCTACTTCCTGGAAGCGTGCCGGGACTTGGCCCGCATAACGGCCGGTGATGTGAGTGCCGATTTGGAAGCCAGCTTGAGGCGAAACGCAAAGGCCCTGACGTCGTCGGGCATGCAGCACATGACCGTCTCGTATTACGCTGCCTTGACCAGCCTCGCAATCAATCGGAACGATCTCGCCGCCGCCGATGCAGGCTGGGCGCCGCTGGCATCAATCGAGCAAGAGATGCTGAAATCGAAGCGCAGCGGGCTGGAGGTTGCGGCAGTGCTGCTGTCGCACGCAAAGCTGGAAATATTGCGGGGCAACTACGAGGGCGCTTCCCGCTTGATTGACGACATGGCGTCAAAGATGGCGGCGCACCGTCAAACCACCAGTGATGACCGGCTCGTGTCCATTTTTCGAGCCCAGATTGCGTTCGCAACTCACAACTATGCCGAAGTTAAGCGGCAATCCGAGGCTGCGCTGGAATTCTCGCGCAGAACGGCCATCGATCCGAAATCCTCGGCCTTCATCGGCGAGGCGCTCTCCTGGCGCGCCCGCGCGGAAGCTGCGTTGGGTGAAGCAGCTAAGGCGAAAGCCACGGCGCAGGAGGCGGTGCCGCATCTCGAGAAAAACATGGATCCCATGAGTGCAACGCTCGCGGCAGCCCGCGAATTGGCATCGACTTAGAAGAGCGCGAATCTCGCTAGCGGATCGACACCTGGAAGCGCGGATTGGAGGAGTTCGCCATCCAGGTCTTGATGCGCTGCGCGTCGGCCACGCGGGTGTACTTGCCGAATGAATCCAGCAGCACGATGACGACCGAGCGGCCCTCGATGACCGCGGCCATCACCAGGCACTTGCCGGCTTCGGCAATGTAGCCCGTCTTCTGCACAATGATGTTCCAGGTGGGGTTTGCGACCAGATTGTCGGTGTTGCGGAACTCCACCAAATGCCTGTGCACGCGCACGGCATAATTCTTGTCGGTCGAGAATTCACGGATGGTGCGATTCTTCGAAGCGGCGATCACCAGCTTCGACAGATCCTCCGGACTTGCCACATTCTGGCTGGAAAGGCCGGTCGGCTCGACGAAGTGCGCGCTGGTCATGCCGAGCGCCTTCGCCTTGGCATTCATCGCCGCCACGATGGCGGGCATGCCGCCGGGATAGTTGTTGCCGAGTGCGTGGGCGGCGCGGTTCTCGGATGCCATCAACGCAAGGTGCATCAAGTCGCCCCGGGTCAAGGTCGTGCCGACGGTGAGCCTAGAATAGGCCCCCTTGGGGTAGTCGCGATCCGCCTCGGTGATCTGGATAGGTTCGTCCAGTGGTTGCTTGGCATCGAGCACCACCAGGGCCGTCATGAGCTTGGTGATGGATGCGATGGGGGCGGCCACATCGGAATTGCGCGAGTACAGGACCGTGGAATCGTTTTGATCGACGATGAACACGGAGCTGGATTTAAGCTTAGGGGCGTTGACGCCCTTGGCGGTGGCCTGAAACGTTAGAAAACCTAGGAAAAGCGTGGCTAACGCGAGCTTGGAAAGCCGCCGCGCTACGCGCGGGAGCGACGTTCTTCGATTGACTGACCGCATTAACCCTCTCTAAACCACGCGAAAAGAAGACAAGCTGACCATATGTAAAGCCTGCCCCGCCGTGATGCAGGACTAACTTTGCCATTATTTTTAGGAAAGTCCAGCAGTTTCAAGCCTTTGGCGGAAAGGATTCAAGCGTTAGCTTCAGCCCCCGGCATCCGCCGCAGCTCTTTATCGCGGTACATTCGGTCATCCGCGAGGCTTCGAAGGTCGCGCATGTCGCGCGCATCCTTAGGATAATTCACGACGCCGATGCTGACGCTGCATCGAATCATGCGCGATCGCAGATCGAGCGTGGTCTTGTAGACATTGTGCCGCACGCGTTTGATGACAGCCTCGGCCACTTCGGCCGATGCACCCGGCAGAAGCACCGCGAATTCATCGCCGCCGAGTCGCGCGGCATGGTCGGTCGCGCGAATGCTTCTCTGCAGGCACTGCGCAACCAAGGTGATGGCGCTATTCCCAGCCTCCAGGCCGAAGACGTCATTGATCTCCTTGAGCTTGTCCATGTCGATCATGAGCAGTGCATACACGCCGCGGTTGCGCTCGCAACCGTCGTGCTCGCGCTGCCACACTTCGTTGAACATGCGCACGTTGTAGAGCCCCGTCAACGAATCGGTCTGCGCCAGATTCTCGATCCGCTCGCGGGCTTCGGTGATGTCCGCCGACAACGTGGTGGTGAGATAGGCCACCAAGAGAAACGGCGCCAGCTGCCCGACGACTTGGCTGGCGTAAAACAGCGAGATCACGTCCAATCCGGGGGTCGTGATCGCCAACAACAGATGGCAGACCGCAATGGCTGCCACCTGCAGCAGCGTGATCACGCGTCCCAGCGTCAACGCGCTCAATATGATGGGCAGAAAATACAGATTGAACAGCGGGCTTCCGCCCTTGCCGGTAAACCACAGCACGCCGGTGATGAACACCACCATCGACCACGACTCGATCAACAGCTTGGAACGGGTGCGGCCGGGCAAAAAGCGGCGGCCGCGAAAGCCGACAATGGCCAGCGCGAAGGCCGCGAGCAGCCCTAGAACCGGCCACATTTGTTCGGCCAGCGCCCCGGACCAGATCAGCACCAAAGCCGCAAGCACCAAACACAGGATTTCGATGGAACGCGTGCTGCGCATTGCTTAAAGGGCGGCCGCGGTCGTCACCGCGCCGGGGTGGGTGCTTGGCGACATCTTCAACTCCTCGAGCGCGCGCTTTACCCCGGGATCACGCTGTTGCAAGGGCGCGCTGTCCGGCGCCGGCGGCGCTTTTGCGTCGCGCTCGAGCTCGATATCCGGTGCAATGCCGCGATGATTGATGGAGACGCCCGACGGCGTGTAATAAAGAGATGTGGTCAGCTTCACCGCGCGGTCATCGGACAGCGGGATGATGGTCTGCACCGAACCCTTGCCGAAGGTCGTGCTTCCTAAGAGCTTGGCACGATGCTGATC
>DASXOY010000037.1:0-55736 GCA_036493935.1 Steroidobacteraceae bacterium
CGCCAAAGCGAGCGGGTGCGACGCGCTGCATCCGGGTTACGGTTTCCTCAGCGAGAACGCCGTGCTCGCGCGTCGCTGTGCCGAGGAGCGGATCGTTTTCATCGGACCGTCGCCGGAGGCACTGGATCTGTTCGGCGACAAGGCGAAAGCAAAAGCGCTGGCCAAGAAGTGTGGCGTTCCCATCATCCAGGGCACCGGCGGCCCCACTACGCTAGACGAAGCAAAAGCGTTCTTTGCCGTGCTCGGTACCGGCGGCGCGGTCATGATCAAGGCGATCGCCGGCGGCGGCGGGCGAGGCATGCGCGTCGTCGAGGACGCATCCAGGTTGGACGAGGCTTACGCCCGTTGCCAATCCGAGGCCAAGGCCGCGTTTGGCAGCGGCGATGTCTATGTCGAGCGGCTGATTTGCAAAGCCCGCCATATCGAAGTGCAGATCATCGGCGACCGCCATGGTGCGATCAGCCATCTCTGGGAGCGCGAATGCACCATCCAGCGCCGCAATCAGAAACTGATCGAGGTGGCGCCGAGCCCGTCGTTGAGCGAGGCCTTGCGATCACGCATCATCGAAGCCGCGAAGCAACTCGCCGCCGCCGCGCGCTACGACAATCTCGGTACCTTCGAATTCCTGGTCGATGACGACGCTAAATCAGGCGAGGGCGCGTTCGCCTTCATCGAGGCCAATCCGCGGCTCCAGGTCGAGCACACCGTGACCGAGGAAGTGCTCGGCGTCGATCTCGTCAAGTCGCAGCTTGCGGTCGCATCGGGCGCGACGCTGGCCTCGCTCGGGCTTGCGCAGGCCTCGGTTCCGTCGCCGCGCGGCTACGCGATGCAGCTTCGTGTCAACATGGAAGTCATGGACGAGAAGGGCGTGACAAAGCCGACCGGCGGCACGCTTTCGGTGTTCGACCTGCCGTCCGGCCCCGGCGTCCGTGTCGATACGTTTGGTTACACCGGCTACAAAACCAGCGCGGCCTTCGATTCCCTGCTCGCCAAGGTGATCGTGCATTCGCCAAGCCCGAACTGGGCCGACGTCGTGCAGAAAGGCGTGCGTGCCTTGCGCGAATTCCGCATCGGCGGCGTCGCCACCAACGTCCCGTTCCTCGGCGCGGTGTTGTTGCATCCGGATTTTGCCGCCAACCGCATCTCGACCGGCTTCATCGATGCCCATGTTGCTGCGCTTGTCGGCGCGGCGGAAGAGGTCCGCGACTTGCTGTCGATTGAAGCAGCCAATGCTGCCGGCACAACGACAAAGTCTCACGCCGCCGAAGCGGCGCCAGAGGGCTCCGTGCCAGTGCCCGCCCCACTGCAAGGCACCATCGTTGCTATTAACGTCGCGCCAGGCGACATCGTCCGACCGGGCCAGCAGATCGCCGTGCTGGAATCCATGAAGATGGAGCATCTCGTCACCGCACCCCATGGCGGCAAGGTGACCAGGGTCGCCGCGGGCAATGGCGTCACGCTGATGCATGGCGAACCGATTCTGTTTCTCGAGCCGGCCGATATTGACGGCCATGACGCCGCGGAAGAGGAGACCGTCGACCTCGATCATATCCGCCCTGATCTCGCCGAGCTGATCGCGCGCCACGCCATCACACTGGACGCGAACCGGCCGACTTCGGTCGAACGCCGACGCAAGACCAACCAGCGCACCGCGCGAGAGAACGTTGCGCATCTCGTCGATGAGGGTTCGTTCGTGGAATACGGCTCGCTTGCGATTGCCGCCCAGCGCCGGCGGCGCAAGATCGACGATCTCATCAGGAATACGCCGGCCGACGGCCTGATCTCGGGCGTCGCCACCGTCAACGCCGACAAGTTCGGCGCTGATGCCGCGCGCTGCATGGTGATCTCCTACGACTACACCGTGCTGGCGGGAACCCAGGGCCACATGAACCACAAGAAGATCGACCGCATGCTGGGGCTATCAGAGCAATGGCGCATGCCGCTGGTGTTCTACGCCGAGGGCGGCGGCGGCCGGCCCGGCGATACCGACCGGCTCGGCATGACCGGCCTCGACGGGCCGTCCTTCGTGCAATTCGCAAAACTGTCCGGCCTGGTCCCGGTGATTGGCATCGTCTCCGGCTATTGCTTTGCCGGCAATGCTGCGATGCTCGGCTGCTGCGACGTCATCATCGCTACCCAAAATGCCTCGATCGGCATGGGCGGTCCGGCGATGATCGAAGGCGGCGGTCTGGGCATATTCAAGCCCGAAGAGATCGGTCCCGTCGAGGTGCAGCAGCCCAACGGCGTCATCGATATCCTCGCCGACGATGAAGCTCACGCCGTGCGGATCGCGAAGCAGTACCTGGCGTACTTTCAAGGCACCGTGACCCAATGGGCCTGCGCCGATCAGCGGCTGCTGCGCCAAATGATTCCCGAAAACCGTGTGCGTGTTTACGACATCCGGCAGCTGATCGAGACACTCGCGGATGCCGCCTCGGTGCTGGAACTGCGGCCCAAATTCGGCACGACCATGATCGCCGCGCTGATTCGCATCGAAGGCAGGCCCATGGGAGTCATTGCCAACAACCCGAAGGTCTTGGGAGGCGCCATTGACTCGGATGGATCGGACAAGGCTGCACGTTTCCTGCAAATTTGCGAGGCATTCGACATCCCGGTTTTATCGCTGTCCGACACGCCGGGCATGATGGTGGGACCCGAGGTCGAGAAAACCGCGCTGGTTAGGCACTGTTCACGCCTATTTATCATCGGCGCGAATTTGAGCGTCCCGATGTTCAGCGTCGTGCTGCGCAAGAGCTATGGGTTGGGGGCCCTCGCGATGACCGGCGGCAGCTATCCGGCTTCGCTGTTTGCGGTCGCTTGGCCTACCGGCGAATTCGGCGGCATGGGCCTCGAAGGCTCCGTTAAGCTCGGCTACCGCAACGAGTTGGCCGCAATTGCCGATCCGGCGGCGCGCCGCGCGAAGTTCGACGAGATGGTGGCTGCGGCTTACGAACACGGCAAGGCGTTGAACCAAGCGTCGACTTATCACATCGACGAGGTGATTGATCCGGCCGACACGCGCCGCTGGATTGCGGCCGGCCTGCGCACCGTGCCGAAGCCGCCTAAACGGGTTGATAAAAAGCTTCGCTGGATCGATGCTTGGTAGTGCTGGCAAGCGCCGGTTGGGCGCAGCCATTTACAGGAGCAGCCTATGCCCTACGTCGAAAATCGCGTCGTGCACGATGCCGATTCGCATCTGATGGAATTGCCGGATGCGCTCGATGAATTTCTCGAGCTTGAGTTTCGCGCCCGTTACGATGCGCTGCCGAAGCTCAAGAAGCAGCCGCGCGACGCCGAGTATGTCGGCAAGGCACGCGCGCAGCAGAGCGATGCACTGTTTCGCAAGGACGCAAACGAAAACATCTTGCTGCGCAAGAACTATGAAGCGCTTGGATCCTTCAAGCGCGAAGATCGGCCGCGCGCGCTCGATCAGCTCGGATTTGCGAGCCAACTGATTTTCACCACCTGGTGCCTGGGTAATTTTGACCTGGATCAGTCGGGTCACGTCGACCTGTGCTATGCGGTGGCGCGGGCCCACAATCGCATGATGAGCAGCTTCTGTTCTGTTGATAGACGCTTCCTCGGCACAGGCTATGTCCCGCTCGTGGACTTCCGCGCTGCGCTTGCCACGGCGAATGAGGCCATCCAATTGGGCTGCAAAGCGCTGTTGATTCCATCGCGCTGTCCTCCGGGCATCTCTCCCAGCCACATCGGCTTTGAACCGTTGTGGGCGCTCGCCCAAGAAGCCCGGCTGCCCGTCGTGTTCCATGTAGGCGGAGAGGAAAAGCTGCAGTCCGACTATTTCAATAACGGGCTGCCGCGCGTGAAGGACTTTCACGGCGGCGAAGAAAATTTCACGTCCCTGAGTTTCATGCCGATTCCGCACTCCGTGCAGATTACGCTGGCGGCGCTGATCATCGACGGCGTGCTGGAGCGTTTTCCTGGCTTGAAATTCGGCGCCATCGAGCTGGGTGCATCGTGGGTGCCGAGCTGGATGCGCTTCATGGACTCCGCGGCGGCCGCCTTCGTCAAAAACGAACCACGCCTGCAAAGGCTGTCGCTGAAGCCGAGCGAATTCGTACAGCGGCAGGTGCGTGTCACGCCCTATCCGCATGAAGATACGGGCTGGATCATTGCCAATGCGGGTGAAGAGGTGTGCCTATTCTCATCCGATTACCCGCATGTCGAGGGCGGTAGAAATCCGCTAAAGCGCTTCAATGATTCGCTGTCGCACACCAACCCGCGGGCCGTGGAGCGGTTCTATTGCGATAACTTCATCGATCTCATGGGCGAAGGACTGGCCCAAGACCTGCGCAAGCCGTGCAGCAGTTCCGCCGCTTAAGCAACGCCTTGAAACCAGGCTCCTAGCCGAAGGGTCCGCGCGGCGGTGGCGGTGGCGGCGGCGGCGTCCAGGAACCCGCCGCGATCTTGCCGCCCTTGGCGGACACCGCCAATTCGATGATCTTGTCGGTGATGTTGGGTTCGTATCCTTCCGTGTGGCCTTTCTGCATTTTCACCACGTCGGCGACAACGCGGCCGTCTTTGCAATTCGGGAACACGTAAACGAGGGCACGACCCGATTTTGGATAGCGGCCCCAGCCATCGGAACCCGGATCTTGACGAGTCGGATCCCAGACATAGCCTGGCTTCGGATCCAGCACCTCCGGCAACTCCTCGCGCTTGCCGCAAGCGAATTTATCAGCAAGCGGCGAGCTGTCGGCGGGAATGGACTCGTATTCTCCATTCGAGAAAATGAAGGAATAGTCGCAGGCGCCCCCCGGGGGCCCGGCCGGCGTCGGCGGCAATCGCAGCGGCGGCGGAGCAGTCGCCCCAGCGCCGCTCTTGTATACCGGCGTGCCGCCGAAAAAGCCGCGATCGGCACGGGTCACAGGCCCCACGCGGCCGCCCGACAAGCTAATGCGCACATCGACTTTGTCTTTGAAATAATCAGTGCAAACCAGCCGGCTCGAAGTCAGGCCACCCTGGCTATGGCCTGCAAGGATGAAGTGCTGCACGTTCTCCTTTCCCACTGAGCCCACAACCAAATCGACGATATTGTGCAGATATTCGTCGTCCGCATCGCTCCAATAACGCACGGGCGAGCCTGGGGTGATCACGATCAGCTTGTACTTGTCTTTCACATCCATGGCCGGGAAATAGTTCCGCTGCCAATTTGCGTACGAGCCGTAGCCGTGCAGGCTCAATACGATGTTGACCTTATCGCCGGCTTTATAGTCGGCCGGACAGTCGAGAAAGAAGGTCCGGCGCGTCTTCAATTCGACCGTATCGCCCGGCTGCGTCACGGTTGGACCCGGACACTCCGCATCGGGGCAATGATAGGCCGGCGGTGCCGCGCAATTCACGCCGAGCAGCGTGTGGGCTTGCTGCGCCATCCCCGGCGCCGCCGCGAAGATGGCCAAGCTCGTCAGCGCACGGCCTATCGCACGAATGGATGTTTTCATCGGCGGCTCCCTCCATCGACCGGATTTGAGCGCAGTATAATTAATATAAGCCCACTATACTATTGCCATTGCTCCGCTTCGATAACCTTCTGCCGGTACATCGGACGAACCGAGAGCAACAAGGCGATGGCGGCCAAGGCGGAGCAGAACACGACGATGATCAGGCTGTAGCGGATTTTCAGCGGATCGTGAAATAGATAGTCATTCAGCAGCGGCACGAGCGTCGGTCCGACGCCCAGTCCCAAGGCATTGACGACGAATAAATAGACTGCCGAGACTTGTGCGCGATATTGATTCGGGGTGACCTGATTGACGGCCATGGGGCCGACACCGTTATAGGCATTGAAGGTGAGTCCTGAGACGAATATTGCCACCCACACCATCATCACGGTGGGCATGAGCGTAGGCAGACTGGCAAACACCGCAATTCCACAGCCCGAAATCGCGGCAACCAAAATCGGCGCGTCCTTGCTCCCCCTGCGGGTCAGGCGGTCGCATAGAATTCCCGCCAGGAGCATGCCGGTGGAATTCATAACAGCCGTCGAGACTCCGAGCACCTTGCCCACCTGCCCGTAGCTCACGCCGTAGGCGCGAATAATGGCCGTGGGCAGCCACGCGGCCACACAATAGCCGCACATGGACAGCAGCGCGAGCGCAACGAAGTGCCGCCCGTAAAACTCGCGATTGGCCCATACGTAGTCGAGCACTTCTCTCAGAGGTGGTTTTAGTGGTGCTCCGGGCGGCGCTTCCGCGGCCGCCTGAGTCCGCAGCAATCCACGACGTGCCGGTTCGCGAAATGTCAGTAATAGGAGCGGCAGCAGGATACCTGGCGCACCCGTGACGATGAAGACCATTTGCCAGGCCCGCACCTCACCGAGCAGCGGCAGCGTATAGCTTGCGCCGGCGTGAGACACCGCTGCCACGACGATGCCGCCAACCAGAAAAGCGATTCCGGCGCCGATGGTGATGCCGATGTTGTAGAGACCGAATGCGCGGCCCAACTTCGAACGGGGAAAGCTATCGGTAATGATCGAATAGGCCGCGGGCGAAAGCGCCGCTTCACCGACTCCCACCCCGATGCGCGCGATAAACAGTTGAAGCGCCGTGCGCGCCAATCCGCACAGAGTGGCCATGATCGACCAGATAAATACGCCTGCGGCGATGATGCGGCGTCTGCTGTAGCGATCCGAAAGCCGGGCGATCGGCAGGCCCAAAAACGTATAGAGCAGCGCGAACGCCAAACCCTGGAGCATGCCTATTTGCGTGTCGCTGATATGCAAATCCCGCTTCATGGGTTCCACGATCAATGAAATCGTAGTCCGGTCGATGAAGGAAAATATGTACATCAGCATCAGTACAGCAACGCTGTACCACGCGGCAAAAGAAGACGGGTACGACGGGTCGCTGCCGGCCGTGCCGCTGACGCTGGACTGCGTTGCCATCAAACCCCCGAGCTCGATTGATACGCCTATATCATTGTTCTTGAGGCCTCCCGCGGGCGGAAGCCGTGCGAGCATACTCTTATTCTACTAAGTATTTTTACCAAGCGGCCCCGACGGACATTCTGTAAGGGCTACGCGGGTGCCGGTGCCCTCTGCGCATCCGCCATGGCGATGCCGCGGCGTTCAGGGCCCCACAGAACCAGCAAAATGATAACAATCACGACGGTACCGACTACGCTCCCCATGGCCAGCCCGTAGTTATTGCCATGCGCCTCCGCGATCATGATTTGAATCGGCAGGTTTCTGGAGGCAATGAGATTGCCGAGCTGATAGACGACGCCCGGAAAGGTGGCGCGAATCTCCGGGGGTGATAGTTCGTTCAAATGCACGGGGATTATGCCCCAGGCACCCTGCACCGACACCTGCATGAGGAAGGCCCCGATGGCCAGAACGACGGGCGTGGTCGCAACGGCCCCCGTCCAGAAGGGGATTACCGGCAGGGCCAACAATGAGGCGAAGACAATCGCGCGACGTCTGCCGATACGCTCGGACAGAAATCCAAAGCCGATGCCGCCCAAGATCGCGCCGACGTTCATGATCGCCGCAATAATTGACGATCCGTGCGTATCGAAGTGAAGCTGGCCCTTCAAGAATAGGTTCGGGTAGGCGTCCTGAGAGCCATGGCTGAAGAAATTAAACGCCGTCATGAGCACGATCGCATACAGCGCGAGCTTCCATTCTCGGCCGATGACCTTGAGCAGTCCCTGCTCCTCCCTCTTGATCCGCTTTTCGATAAAGGCGGGAGACTCATCGACACCCATGCGGATGAAAAACACCAGAATTGCCGGAACGATGCCCAAGAGGAACATGTAGCGCCAGCCCAATGCGTCATAGAAAAAGAAGGTGGCGATCGAGGCTACGAAATACCCGCTGGGGTAGCCTGCCTGCAACAAACCCGACACCACGCCTCGGGCACGGGCCGGTATGGTTTCGAAGGTTAGCGCGGAGCCGATCCCCCATTCTCCTCCCATGGCGACGCCGAAGAGACAGCGAAGCATCAAGAACGACCACAGCGATGGGGCGAATCCGGAAGCGCCCTCCAAGATCGAGAAGGCCAGGATATTCCACATGAGCGTGGGCTTGCGGCCGAAGCGGTCCGCGAGACGGCCGAAAATAAAGGCGCCGACGGGCCTGGCCGCCAAGGTCAAGAACACTGCCTCGCTGACTTCCTTCACATCGACGTGGAACGTCGCTGCGATGTCCTTGAACATGAACACCATGAGAAAGAAATCAAAGGCGTCCAGGGTCCAGCCGAGATAGGCGGCCACCACGACATTCTTTTGACTTTTGGTCCATTGCATTTGTGATATTCCCCGTGGCCTTGGCCGATCCTAGCGGCGAAGGTGGTCCTTGTCGACCACCCCGATGCACCGCTTCCATTCGGACGCCATTCGGCCGAAACTGCACATGATGCTGCGACCCTTGAATGAATATTCGATGCGCAAGCTCGATCGGCCTGCACCCAGCGTGGAAGTGCGGCACGCCGCAAATGGCATTGTCTATTTGACGTGCGGGCTGCCCTACGAGCCCGGCCTGCCATCCCTAATCGATTATCTGGCGCGTGCCGCGCAGCTGCGCCCCGATACAACATTTTTGGCCCAACGCGATAGCTCGAAGCAGTGGCGACGATTGACCTATGGCGCCGCCTGGCGCGATTCGGCCGCGGTTGCAACCTGGCTCATTCGCAAGGGTTTCGGGCCCGACAGCCCAGCGGTGATGATCCTGTCCGAGAACACCATTGAGCATGCCTTGCTGATGCTGGGTGCCATGCGCGCCGGAAGCGCGGTTGTTCCGGTGTCTCCCACCTACTCCTTCGGCAAGGACCTCGCGCGTTTGGGTTACGCTCTGGAGCTCACGCAACCGTCGTTGGTGTATGCGGTCGACGCGGTTCGTTACGGCGCCGCGCTTGAATATGTAAAGGTCAAGGCACCCGGCACCATCACCATCGCCGGCGATGACTTCTCCGATCTGCTGCAAGCCATCGACGCCGAGGCGGTTGCCGCGCGGCGCCGGCTGATCACGGACGACACCATTGCGAAGATCTTGCTCACCTCCGGATCCACGGGACGGCCCAAAGGGGTGATCAATACCCACGGCAATATTGCCGCCTCAGTGCAGATGTTTCGCATGGTGGGCGAGCCTTTCAAGGAAGACCGAATCAACACCATAGTCGATTGGCTTCCTTGGCATCACGCCTTCGGCGGAAACGCCCAGTTCAACGGCATTCTGGCGCTGGCGGGAACCCTGTACATCGATAATGGCCGGCCGGTTCCAGGCCAGTTCGAGGCGACCATCGAGAACCTGCGGGAAATTTCGCCGACAAGCTTCGGCTGCGTGCCTGCGGCTTTTGGATCGCTCGCGGCTGCGCTCGAACGCGATGCCGATCTATGTAAAAAGTTTTTCAAGAATATGCGTTCGCTGGGCTACGGCGGTGCCTTGCTGCCTCAACCCATCTGGGAGCGCATGCAAAGGGTGGCTGTGCAAGAGATCGGCGAACAATTGCCCTTCGGCACCGGATGGGGAATGACGGAGACGACCGCCACAGGCGTTGCAGCGTATTGGAACACCGAGCGAACCGGCCTTCTGGGGCTTCCTCAGCCTGGCTCGATGCTGAAGCTCGTGCCAACGGGAGATCGGATGGAGCTTCGGATCAAAGGTCCGCACATCATGAGAGGTTACTACCGAGCGGACGCGCTGAATGCCGCCGCCTTCGACGAGGAAGGCTACTTTCGAACCGGAGACTCGGTCCGATGGGTTGACCCAGCGCGGCCAATCGAGGGCCTCGAGTTCGCGGGCCGCATGGCGGAAGATTTCAAGTTGCTGTCCGGAACATGGGTTCAAGCGAGCATCGTGCGCCGTGACTTGGTTGAGGCTTTGCAGCCATACCTCAGCGATGCCGTGATCTGCGGGCCGAACCAACCTTGGCTGGGTGCACTCATCTGGCTGGCGGCACCGGACGATGCGAAGCTGCGTACCGGCCTGGCTCAAAAGCTTGCCGAATTCAATCAGGCTCGCCAGGGGAGCGCCGACACCGTCATGCGGCTCCTGATCTTGAAAGAGCCTCCATCCCCCGAAGCGGGCGAAATCACCGACAAGCGCTCCATCAACCAAAGACTGGTCATGGAACGGCGCGCGAATGATGTCGCCGACCTATACGCCGATCGCATCGATCCACGCGCCATCGAACCCGCCGGGGTCAGCGAACCCGCGGCTATGGCGCGGCGTTGAGCACCGGCAAGATCATTGCCGAGGGGTGACGCTTGTCGAAATAGACCGTGTTGGTTGCGATGCGCGGCGGCGTATTGGTCGGAACGCCGAATGGCTCGCCGGTATTTGGATTGACTTCGAATTTGGTCGCGTTCGACGAGGTCACGGTCACTTGGATCTTGTGGCCCTTTTCGAAAGTGAAAGCGGTGTTCCACAGGTCGATGTGCAGCTCTTCCGCCTTACTCGGCGTCATCAGCGCCACATCATCCGGATCACGGCCGTGGCGATAGCGAGTGCGAATTGGATTGTCGAGAATGATCTGCTCGTATCCGTCGGGGTAAACATCCACCAGCTTCACCATGAAATCGGTGTCGAGCCCGTCGGTCGCTGCCCACAGAGTCATGTCCACATGGCCGGCAATCGCCACGTTCTTGTCGAGAACCGCCGTCTCGAATCTTAGATAGTCCTGACGCTGGCCAATCGGCCGCTGATCCAGCGGACCCGCGGTCTGCAGCAAATTCGAGCCGCCATAGGTCTTCACCGGATTCGCCGGGTCGAACTTGTAGCTGATCTTCGCATCCGGCGCCGTCGGCGCCTTTGTCGACAGATGCATGCCGCCGGTCAGGTAGTAAGCGGTCGGATGATTGGCAGGTGGCCAGTTCGGCGACTTGAACACATGACTCGCCGCAGAAGGATGGTTCTTGCGTCCGGCGGCCATCATGAAGAGTGTGACGGGCGGCTCCTTCATGATGCCGTTGTCGATGCCTTTCAACCAATAATCCCACCATCGCATTTCTTCGGTGGGCGGCACCAAGGCGCCGGGCTGATTGTACTCAACATCGCTCTTGTCTCCGCCCAACCCGCCATGACCTGCCGGCACCATATAGAGCTTTTGATTGCCGCGCGCACCCTTCGACCCAAAATTTTGCAGCCAACGAAAATTTTCGACGTTGCCGTCATTGAAAATGTCATACCAGGCGCCCTGGTTATACATGGGTATGCGAATGAACTTGCGCTGCGTGGTCATCGCGTGCTCGTTCCAGAATGCAGAATTGGCGGCGCTTCCCCTGACGACATCCAACTGCGCCTGAGTCTCACCTTGACCCTTCAACCAGCCGAGCGTGTCCTCATCCTTCAATACACCGCCGGGGAAGGTATTAAGGAGTTGATCATAGGGCGCGACAATGACGTAGGCGGCCACGAGGTGCGGCGGTGCTCCCATCGCGGCCAAATTGGTGGTGATCCCCAGCGCCGAACCACCGACCATGCCGACGCGGCCGTTCGACCAAGACTGCTTGGCAACCCACTCGACCGTGTCGTAACCGTCCTCGAGATCGGGAATGAAGGCTTCATAGAACCCTTCCGAGCGGCCCTTGCCGCGCACGTCCTGCATGACGAAGGCAAAGCCGGCATCGGTGTATTTTTTGGCCGAATAGCCGGCCAAATCGCCCAGCGCGTCCTTGAGATAAGGCGTTCGCGACAACACCACCGGGAAAGGCCCCTGCCCCGCCGGCAAGAAAACATTGGCCGCGAGCTTGACGCCGTCGCGGGCGGTCATGGTCACTTCAGTCCACTTAGGCAGCGCGGCGATCTGCTCGGGTGTCAGCTGCGGTAGGAAACGCGGCCGAGCTTGAGTCGGCTTCGGCGCCGGAGCTGCGGCCGGTGCGGATTGTGCTTGCGCGCTCGCCGGCTCTGCGAAAACCAGCGGCGCAAGAAAGAGCAGCCCAAGAAAGACCGAGCGGACAGACGAATCCATGATTTCTCCCTGGGGCGTTTATCGTTGTTGCCGCCCCTCGCCGGTCTCAAGTGTGCGGCGTTCCGCTCGTATCAGTCAACGACATCCATGTACCGGCGCCGCAGAGCGTGCGACTATTGCATCAACCCGCTGGGATATTTATTGGACCAAGACTCCAAGGAACCAATGTGGACAAGAAAGTATGTGTCATCACCGGATCATCATCCGGCATCGGAGCGGCCGCCGCGATCCTGTTCTCGCGGCGCGGCTGGGACGTGTGCGTCAACTATTCGAAAGACCCGAAGCCTGCCGAAAAGGTCGCCGCCATCTGCAAGAGTCACGGAGCGGATGCGCTCATCGAACGTGCGGACGTATCCGACGACGCGCAGTGTGTTGCACTGGCTGCGCGCGTCAAGGACCGCTTCGGACGCTGCGACACGCTCGTGAACAACGCGGGCACTACCAAGTTCGTCGACTTGAAGGACTTGGACGGCCTGAGCGCGGCGGACTTTCAAAAGATCTATGCGGTCAATGTCATCGGACCCTTTCAGATGGTCCGGGCGTTCGCGCCCCTGCTCAAAGACGCCAGGAGCGCCGCGGTAGTCAATGTGTCGTCGATTGCCCCTTTGATCGGCGGCGGCTCGAGCGTGGCGTACATCGCATCGAAGGGCGCCCTCAACGCACTGACGCTGGTGTTGGCCCGAGTGCTGGGTCCGCAAATCAGGCTGAACGTCGTGGCTCCAGGCATGGTGGATTCACCCTGGCTCCGCAACGGCTTGGGACCGGAAAAGTTCGACGCGATGCTGCGTCACTATGAGTCGACCTCGGCGCTCAACTCATTGGTGCAACCCGAAGACGTCGCCGAGACCATTTTCTATTTGGGCGCCGTCGCCACGAAGACCACCGGCGAAGTGCACCTGGTTGACGGCGGCCGGCGAGTCGGCAGATAGACCGGACGCACGCTGCGCCACCGCCGGATGCGCGCAGCGGCGTTGCTTTGATAAGCTTTCCTATTCCATTTGGAGTTCCCCATGCAAGGCAGATTTGAAAAGCGCGGCAATGTCGGCGTCATCTGGATCAACAATCCGCCGGTCAATGCCATCAGCGTAGGCGTGCGCGCCGCCATCATCGACGGCGTCGCGAAACTAGCCGAGGACCCGGAGCTAAAGATCGGGGTTCTGGCCTGCGAAGGGCGCACTTTCATGGCGGGAGCCGATATCACCGAATTCGGCAAGCCTCCGCTTTCTCCCAGCCTGCATGATGCGATAAACGCGGTGGAAAGCTCGGGAAAGCCCATTGTTGCGGCCATTCATGGCACCGCTTTCGGCGGAGGGCTGGAAGTGGCGCTAGGTTGCCAGTATCGCGTCGCCATCGCGGGAGCCAAGGTAGGATTGCCCGAAGTCAAGCTGGGCTTGCTGCCGGGTGCGGGCGGCACGCAGCGCTTGCCCCGCTTGATCGGCATTGACGCCGCCCTGGCAATCATTGTTTCAGGCGATCCCGTGGCGGCGACTGCTGCCGCAAAGGCCGGCGTCATCGACAAAATCATCGAAGGAGATCTGCTCGAGGGCGCCGTCGGATACGCCCGCGAGCTCGCCGAACGGAAGGCGCCCCTGCGAAAAGTTCGCGACATCGCGGTCGACGCCGGCAAGGTTCCCGCTGGATACTTCGATGAAGCGCGCAAGCGCATCGCGAAGGAGAAAAAAAATCTCTTTGCCCCCCAGCGCATCGTCGACGCGCTGGAGGCGGCCGCCACACTGCCCTTCGAAAAGGGCATGGCGCGCGAACGTGAGCTATTTCTTCAGTGCGCACAAAACAGCCAATCCAAGGCGCTGCAGCACGTGTTCTTCGCGGAACGCAAGGCTGCCAACGTGCCGAATCTCGACAAGAATGTGACCAAGCGGGACATCAAGGCGGTGGGTATTATCGGCGCCGGCACCATGGGCGGCGGAATTGCCATGAATTTTCTGAACGTGGGCGTCCCGGTCACGTTGCTGGAGATGACGCAAGAAGCGCTCGATCGCGGTGTCGGGGTGATTCGTAAGAATTACGAAAACACCGCGTCCAAGGGCAAGCTCACCATGGAGCAAGTTCAACAGCGCATGGGCTTGCTGAAACCCACGCTCGCTTACGGCGATTTGCGCGACGCTGATTTGGTCATCGAAGCCGTGTTCGAAACCATGGCCATCAAGAAAGAAGTGTTTGCGAAACTCGATCAGGCGGCAAAAAAGGGCGCAATCCTGGCTTCAAACACGTCTTACCTCTCCATTGACGAAATCGCCGATTCGACTTCGCGGCCAAGCGATGTGGTCGGCATGCATTTCTTCTCGCCTGCCAACGTGATGCGCCTGCTCGAGATCGTTCGCGGCGCCAGAACGGCGCAGGATGTTCTCGTTACCGTCGTCGACATCGCGAAGCGGATCAACAAGGTCGGCGTGGTCTGCGGAAATCGCGACGGCTTCATCGGCAACCGCATGCTCGGCGGATACGCCTATCAGGCATCCCTGATGGTGCTGGAAGGCGCCATGCCGGAACAAGTTGACGCAGCCCTGCGCAATTTCGGGATGCCCATGGGAGTGCTGCAGATGAGCGACCTAGCGGGCCTCGATGTGGGGTACAAGTCGCGCAAGGACCGCGACCCGGCGACTTTTGACGGGCGCGTGTCGCGTTCCGCCGATCTACTGGTGGAAATGGGACGAAAGGGACAAAAGACCCAGGCTGGATTTTATGACTATGCACCTGGCGACCGAACGCCTCGGGCCTCGCCGGTGGTGGCCGGCATCATCGAGCAGGTTTCGAAGGAATACGGCATCACGCGGCGGCAGTTTACCGACGAAGAAATCGTCGAGCGCTGCTTTCTAGCGCTCATGAACGTCGGTTGCGATGTCCTTAGCGAGGGCGTGGCATCGCGCTCCAGCGACATCGATATTGTCTACTTGTACGGCTATGGCTTCCCCGCATATCGCGGCGGTCCGATGTTCTGGGCCGAAAACTCGGTAGGCTTGAGCACCGCGCTGGAGAAGCTCAAGAAATACAGTGCCGCCACCGGCGGCAAGTGGCTCAAGGTATCGCCGCTGCTGGAGAAGCTGGTGGCGGAAGGCAAAGGGTTCGCCAGCATCGGGCAATGATCGCCCGGCGCCGGCCTGCGCTTCGCTGCTACGGAGTCGGAGTCAGACCGCGGTACTTCATCATTGCGTCGATGCTCGGCGGCTTGCCGCGCCACGCAACATAGAGTGCCGACAGATCTTCGGTATTGCCGCGTGAAAGAACCATCCGCCGAAAGCGATCGCCGTTTGCGCGGCTGAGTCCGCCGTGCTCATCGAACCATTGATAGGCATCGTCATCCAGCATTTGCGTCCACAGGTAGGCGTAGTAACCGGCCGAGTAGCCGCTTGCCCAGATGTGGCTGAAATAGCTGGAGCGATATCGCGGAGGCACCGCGGGCAAGTTTAGATGTGTTTTCGCAAGCGCCTGCGTTTCGAACTCGTCGGCATTTTGCAACGGCGCGTCCGCCGCCAGCACATGCCACTGCATATCGAGTTCGGCCGCCGCCAAAAGCTCGGTCAGATCGTAGCCCTCCGCGAAATTCTTGGCTTTCTTGATCTTCTCCGCCAAAGCTTGAGGCATGGGCGCGCCGGTTTGATAGTGCTTGGCATAATGATTGAAGACCGTCGGATAGATCGCCCAGTGCTCATTGAATTGAGATGGAAATTCCACGAAATCGCGCGCCGTCGAGGTGCCGGACAGGGTCGGGTAGCGGGTATTGGAAAACATTCCGTGCAAGGCATGGCCGAATTCATGAAACATGGTCGTGACGTCGGAGAAGCTGATCAGCGCCGGCTCGCCCGGCGCCGGCTTGGGCAGGTTTGCAACGTTGTAGATGACCGGCAGAGTCTTTAGCAGCTTGGACTGGCCGACGAATTCGGACATCCACGCACCGCCGTTTTTGTTGTCCCGCTTGAAGTAATCGCAATAAAAAAGCGCCAGCGGCTTGCCATCGACATCGCTGACCTCGAACACGCGCATATCGGGCTGATACACGGGGATGTCCTTTCTCTCCTTGAATGTAACGCCGTATAGCTGGTTGGCGGCGAAAAACACGCCGTTCTCGAGCACGTTGTCGAGCTCGAAGTAGGGCTTGATGTCGGCATCGTTCAGATCGTATTGCGCTTTGCGCACCTGTTGCGCGTACAAGTCCCAGTCCCAGGGCTTAAGCGTAAAACCGCCCTTCTGCGCGTCGATGACAGCCTGGATAGCCTGAGCCTCGGTCGCCGCCTTGGCGGTGGCCACGGGCACCAGCGCATTCATGAACTGCAGCGCCGCTTGGGGGGTCTTGGCCATCTGGTCTTCGAGCTTCCAGGCCGCGTGACTCGCGAAGCCGAGCAGGCGTGCCCGCTGCGCACGCAACTGTGCGATATGCGCCAGGATATCGCGCGTGTCGTCCTCATTGCCGCGTTCAGCGCGGTTCCACGAATTCGCAAAAATCGCCTCGCGGATTGCACGCATCTTGAGCGACGCGAGCACCGGCTGCTGGGTGGTGTTCTGCAGCGGTATTACATACCCGTCGACGCCACGGCTCTTGGCCGCTTGAGCCGCCGCGGCAATCTGTGAATCGCTCAACCCCGTCAAAGCGTTCTTGTCCGCGGTCGCGTAACCGCCCGCCTTGGTCGCGGCAAGGAGCTTTTTGGAGAACGCATCCGAGAGAGAGGAAATCTCCTTATTGAGCTGCTTGAGCCGTTCCTTGTCGGCGTCCGAAAGATTTGCTCCCGAGTGAACAAACTCGTCGTACTGCCTTTCGACCAAACGCAGCGATTCGGGATCGAGCTTCAGCGAAGCGCGGTTCTTGTAAATCACGGCGATTCGCGCAAACAGCTTTTTATTCAAATGAATGGCATCTTGATGCGCAGCGTATTGCGGCGCCAACGCAGTCCTGGCCTTCTGCAACACGGGATTGGTGTTCGCCTGGCTTACGCCGCTGAAGGCCGCCGAGGCGCGCGCCAGGAGGCGGCCGCCGCGCTCCATCGCGACCAACGTATTCTCGAAGGTCGGCGCCGCGGGATTGCTCGCTATTCGATTCATTTCGACGAGCTCTTGCGCCATGCCCGCTTCAATTGCCGGCTGATAGTCCTCGTCCTTGATTCTATCGAAGGGCGGCGCGCCAAATGGCAGCTTGCTCGGTGCATAGAATGGATTGGCGGGTCCGAAATCGGCGGCGTGGACAGCGGCACCGGCCATGATCGCCGGCAAAATAAGGCCTGCGAGACGCGGAAATGCGTGTTTCAAGTTCAACATCCGTAGTGAGGCAGCAGCCCGCTAGTATACGTCAGCAGAGAAGCGCGATATTCGCCGGGGCCCGGCGTTCAGGCGGCGCGACTACCCTTCGCTGTGTGGGTGTCGAACTTGCCGTCCTTCTGTTTTCGATATCGCGCGGGGGCTTGCAGGAATCGGCGCTCGAAGGCGCGGACGAAACTGGAGGTGTGCTCGTAGCCGACGACGTGGGTAATTTCCTTGATACTAAGATAGCTGTTCGACAACAGGTACGCAGCTCGCTGGAGACGCTGCTCGCTCAACCATTCTCCCATGCAAATGCCGGTCTCGTGCTTGAACAGCCGCTGCAGGTACGCCGGACTGAGCCGAAACTCCGCAGCCAAATCGCGGATCGCGAAAGTGGTGCCAGACTCCACCATCTCTAAAATTCTCAAGACTCGTCTTTCCAAGGAGCTGTCCCTCAACAGCAGCAGCGAAATTGCCGAATCCCGGCTTATATCCAGTCTATGGCGCATGGCGTTCTCCAGGTGGACACACGCTACACAAGGTGGCGCCAGAAGTGCATCTGTCGTCCGAGCGCGACATGCGGTTCCTACAAGGCTAGTGCAGACCTGCGGCGCTCGGGCGCGGCGGCCTGCCGAACGTGAGCCCGGTTTCAACTTCGGTCGGTTGACCGTCGATAACTAGGGGCTTGAAGCGCCATTTCGAGACTGCGTCGGCGATGCTCCTTACCTGGTCCGGAAAAGCGCTGAGGAAGTGAATGTGTTTCACCTTACCTTCCGAATCGATGACGATGCGCACGGGAACCGGATTGAAGCGCGCCTCGGTCAGGACCGGATTTTCCCGTTCCGTCACCGTCTCAGAGCTCACGTAATCCTTTACGCACAGCGGCGTGCTGCCGGGGGGCCGCGGCATCGCATTGATGCTGTCGATGAGCCGCCGCGCAGTGCCGGCGTCCGATCCGGTGAAGGTGAATAGAACCACATGGCAGCGGATCTCGGTCGCCAACACATGCCACTGCAAACCCGCCGCCGGAGAAATATAGTCGAACCTGACGAAGTCCCGATTCGCGAGCCGCACTGTGCGGGGCGCTCGCTGAACTCGATATTCGGGTCCCAAATGGTCCTGGTAGTAGCGAATCAGCTCGATTGCATTGTGGGCGGGGATCAATGAGAAAAATAGATCCTGGGCCGCAATCAGCATATGGGATTGGCCAAAGGCCTGGGCCGGCCTTTGCTGCTCTATCTGCGCCAAAACGTAATAGCCGCTTTCAGAGGGCGGTGGGCCTTCGTATCTCTGGGTCCAGTCCGCGCCGAAGGCATACTCGAGACCAAAGTAGGCGTTGTCGTATTTGCCGTTTGAGACGGCACCGTCTTCCGGCAACGGGCTCGGCAATCCCGCGGTGCCGGACCAGGCACCCTTCACCAAAATCACATTGCCCGGCACCGGTCCGCTCGCAGCGGCGCCGAGCGCGCTGCCGCCCAGCAATACAAACGGCGCAAGAAACAGCCGGAGCCCCGATACCCTCGAACTCATCTGCGCGTCGCCACGGGCGATTACAGCGAACGCAGAAAGTTCAACACATCCTGTTGTTGGCCTTTCGACAGCGACGCGAAATTCTCCTCCACCTGCGTCGCTTCTGAACCGTTACTGCGATGCGCGGTGATGGCTGCCACCAAGTTGGTGGCCCGCCCGTCATGCAGGAAAAAGATGCGCTGACCGAGCCCCCAGAGCGGGGCTGAGCGGAATTGATCGCCGCCCGCGCCGCCTTGCGAGACATTGTCGGCCAGACCGCTGCCCATGTGATGAATCTCGAAATCCGAAAACGCTCGCACGATGGCGTTGCCCAACGACGGCGTAATGTTGGAGGCTTGAGTGGAGCGAATGGCGGGCGTATGGCAAGTGCCGCAGCCGATGGCTTTGAACACCGCAAAACCGTTTGAAATCGACTGCGGACCGCCCGGAGTGCGAGTCGAGGGCACCGGCGGCGCAAGCAGGCGCATGAATTCCGCGAACAATACGATATCCGCCGGTACCTGCGCATTCTGCGCGCTCTGATCCGAACTCGCCGCGACCTTGAAGTTGGTGGCATCCTCCGGATATCCGCGCCCGGCGAGGTTCAGGCAGTTCGCCGGCAACCCGTCATCCTGTTCTTCCTCCGGCAGCGGCCGTTCTTGGGCGAACAATTCGTTGGTGATGCCCATCTCTACGTTGTAAGCCTCGCCCGCAAAGAGCAGCAGCGACTTGTTCTGCGCTTTCCAGCCGAATCGCGCGATCGTGCCGTCGTTGCCATTGCGGTTGAACGCGCCCCCGATGCCAAAGTTGTTGGCGGCCTGGGCCTGTTGATTGGCGATCAGCGTTGAATCGTCGATGTACTCAACGAGGCCTGCGCCGAATGTCGGCGTCGGTATCCGAAATATGATGTTATTGGTCTGCAGCGCGTGGTGGAAATCAGGCTGATGCAAATTGCAACTTCCGGCATCGGCGCGGCCCGAGACCGTGAAGAACGCCTCCACACCGCCGTTCGGCGCATTCCTGTTGGGCGCACCACTGGAATTGGTGAAGAACGGGAAGCGCGCCACCAACGCCGGTCCGTGCGGTGTGACGAATGGCGGCAACGTGTTGGTAGATCCCGAGGCTATTCCCTGGGTAATGGTTTGGAATTGCGGATTGTTGGCCGGACTGCTGCCGCCGACGGCGGGCTGCGCATGGCAACCGGAACAGCTGTTGAAGTTAAACCGCGGGCCCAGGCCGTTGTTGGCTCCGCCGGACACCACCTCCTCTTCCTGAAAGCGGCCGAGACCGTTGTCATAGAAATCGAGAATTCCGGCCGGACTGTCCGAAGCGACGGATGCCAGCGGCAGCGGGCTGCCTTGAGTTGCGTCCGGCTGCCCGTTGATGGGCCCCGGGCGAACCCCGGGATCGGTTTGCGAAAGCGCAATGTCCGGGAATGCCAACGCCGCAGAAAATAGCAGCACCGAAGCCAACGCCAAAAGCTTTTTCATCCCTATCTCCCCAACGACGCGGTGTTATGTGGAGCGGCTCGACTTGAGTCGATGCGTGGATGTATTTACTGCCCGCGGCAAGGCCGCCGCAACTGAAAACAATTAGCATAATTTGCCTTTTATTAGCATTCTCTGTCGGTCGCATCGTCAACTCTTGGGTGTACAAAATGAATACGTGCGCGGAGTGGCGTAGAATGGTTTTAATACTCAAGATCGGTTCGGGGAGATCCTTAGTCCATGCCCGTTAGAAAGCGCGCGCAGCGCATGTCGCCCGATAAGCGACGCGAGCAGATAATGGACAGCGCAGTCGCGCTCATCGTCAGCCGCGGACTGTCGAGCTGCACCCTCGAAGTCGTTGCCGCGGAGGCGCGCATTAGCAAGCCGCTCATCTACAAGTACTTTCCGCGTCTTGCCGACCTGTTCAAGGCGTTGGTGGAGCGCGAGTATCGTTTCCTGCGCGGTCGAGGCCTCGGAGTCCTACCGAGAAACCTGCCCTATGAAGAAGTGATTCACCGCTCGAATTTGCAATCCATGGAATATCTGTACGAGCGCGGCCCGATCATGCGATTGCTCGCGAGCGACCCGTCGATAGCGGGTCTGGCGAAGCGGCAGGATCGCGACGAACGCGGCGTGATGATCGACTATTTCACCAAGAGATGCGCCGATGTCTACGGCTTTCCGCGCGATGTCGCGCGCGTCTGTTCGATCATGACGGTGAACGCGCCGATTTTGTCGGCTCGCGCCTTGCGCCGCAACGGCATCGCCGCACACCGTGCCGCGGAGATTTGGAGCGACTTCATCATCGGCGGCAACAATGCCCTGCAGTTGAAATACGGCGCGCGTAAGCCGGTGAAAAGACGCAGGAAGAAGCCGCATTCTTGACTTGCGTTGCGCGTAATTATAACTTGAGTCTAATAGGACCTCGAGTCCATGACCTCAATTGGAGCGGCCATGCCCTACGCGACCGATCGCCCCTGTTACGACGCCGACAGCCACATCATGGAGACGCGGGATTGGATCTCCAAATTCACCGATCCCCAGATTCGACCCAAGCTGCCCGAGATGAGCTTGCTGAAGTCGGGAACCAAGAGTTTCGACATCATCAACGAAGCGGTGCTGAAGCAGCAGCAGCGATTTGCGCTCGGCACCGAGACGGTCGATGTCGTGAAGGGCCAAAAGGGATGGAACGCACCCGGTGCATTTGACCCCGCGGAGCGGAAGGCGGCGCTCGACGACCTGGGCTTCAAGCGTCAACTCGTGTTCTCGACCTTTTCCGCGTCGCAGTACCTGCACCACGAGGACATGGACGTGCGCTACGGCGGGATCCGGGCGCACAACCGCGCCATGGCGGCATTTTGCGCTCAGGATCGGCGCCTCATCGCGGCGGGCCAGTTGTCTCTCGCGGATCCCAAGCGCTGCGTCGCCGAAATGGCCGAAGGGGCGCGCCTGGGCTGCGGTGCATTTTGGATTCCGGGAATGCCGGTTGGAGAAAGATCCCCTGGGCATCGCGACTTCGACATGGTTTGGCAGTCGTTCTGCGATCTGAATCTGCCGTTCCTGCTGCATGTCGGCCCAAACAGCCCAATGAAGATTGCCGCCTATGAAAACAACGGCCAGCCGCGGCCGAAGGACATCACAGGGGCTGAAGGCGGCGAGAACCTACGGGTGCGCGACTTCATGCTGCTTTCGGTCGGTCCCCAGCAATTTCTCACGGCACTGGTGTTCGACGGCGTGTTTGCACGATTCCCCGGCTTGCGCGGCGGTGTCATCGAGCTCGGCGCCGGCTGGGTACCCGAGTACTTGCGCTCGCTTGACTTGAGCCAGAAGATCTTCAAGCGCACCGACCCGTCGGTGGAGGCACTGCCGATGAAGGCGTCCGAATACATCCGCCGCGCCGTAAAATTCACGCCGTTCCCAGGCGAGGATGTCGGCCGCCTCATTCGGGAAGCAGGCGCGGAACTGTTCATGTTTTCGAGCGATTATCCACATCCCGAGGGCACCGACGATCCGATCGGCCGATTCGAGCGCACGCTTAGTGGAATTTCAGAGGACGCCAAGACCCGGTTCTATAGCGAGAACTTTCAGGCGTTGCTGCCCGCCGCGCCGTAAGCGCCGGGCAAGCTGTTCATAAGTGCGCGTCCGAGGGCACGGCATCCTTCGGCGGCACCGTGGGCCGCCCGCGCATCGGCAGCTCCGGAATCATCGCGGTTGCGCTGAGAGCGATGACCACGACAATCATGCTCAGCAGAATCACGTGCGTCACCGAGTCTGCGATCAGAACACGGATCGCAACCGGAAGGTCCATCACCCCGGCATGAACTTGCGCGTCGATCGACAAGCTGCGCAGCTTCGATAGGTTCATGGCCGGCAACCCCATGGACGCAGCCCATGCTGTAAGCTTGGAATTGAGGCCGTTGGTCAACAGCGTGCCGAAGATCGCCACGCCCACGGTGGAGCCGATTTGCCGGAAGAACTGATTGGCGCTGGTGACGACGCCGATGCGATTCATCGGCACGGCGTTCTGGATCGCAACGCTGTACAGGCTTTGCAGAGGTCCCAAGCCCACGCCGAGGAGCGCCATGCGCCAGCCCAGATCGAGCCGCGTCGTGTGATAGGTCATCTGGCTCATCAGAAAGGTGGAAATGAACAGCACGATCATTCCGCACAGCATGAACGGCTTGTAGCGGCCGGTACGGGTCACCAGGCGCCCGCTCACCGTCGCCGCAACGATCAAACCTATCATCAGAGGCAGCGTCGACAGTCCGCTGGTCGTGGCTTCAACTCCCTGCCCGAGCTGCATGAACAAGGGCAGGAAGGCGACGACGCTGAGGAAGGACATCGATGAGAAAAAGCCCGCGACATTCGCCCACGTGAACACCTTGTTGCTGAACAGCTCCATATGGATGATCGGATCCTGAACCCGCCTTTCGACGATCACGAACAGAACCGTGCAGATCAAAAAAATCGAAAACAACCCGACGACTACCGGCGAGCCCCAGGCATACTTTTGCCCGCCGAACGTCAGTGCCAGCAGCAGCGGCACGCAGGCTGACACGATCAGCACGGCACCAAGGTAGTCGATGTTGCCCTTGGAGGCATGCGACAACTTGGGCATCTTGGCAATCACCATGAACAAGGCAATCAAGCCCATCGGCAGGTTCAGATAAAACACCCAACGCCAGCCCTCGACCGTGTGGCCCGCGAGGGTCACGGTGCCGTGATCGGTAAAGTAGCCGCCGAGCAGCGGCCCGATCGCGCTCGCAAGACCAAACACGCCGCCGAAAAGACCCGCGAATCTGCCGCGCTCCCGCGGCGGAAACAGATCGGCAATGATGGCGAAGGCCGTGGTGAATAGCGCGCCTCCGCCGAGACCTTGAACGGCACGGAAGACGATGAGCTGCACCATCCCGCCGCCCAAAAGCGGCAGCGTGCCGAATTCGCCGGCGAGCCCGGACAGCCACGATCCGAAAAGAAAGAGTCCGATCCCGGCCAGCAGCACGGGCTTGCGACCATACAGGTCGCCCAACTTCCCCCAGACGGGCACCATTACCGTCGAGGACAGAAGATATGCGGTCGTCACCCACGCATACAGCTCGAGGCCGTGCAATTGGCTGATGATGACCGGCATCGCTGTTGCCACGATGGTCTGGTCCAAGGCGGACAGCAAAAACACGATCATCACGCCGATGATCGTTATGCGCCGCTCAGCGTCGGTGAAATGGGCTGTCGTCAAGATCGAGGCTCCGCGCAAATCATTGATGCATTATCGCAGGGCGCCTACCTCGCAGCACAAATTTTTGGATCTTGCCGGTCGCAGTTTTCGGCAATTCGGTCACGAAATGAAATGCGCTGGGAACTTTGAAATGCGCAAGAGCCGTGCGCGCGAAATCCCGCATTTCATTTTCCTCGGCGGACGCACCCTGCCTCAGAACCACAAAGGCGTGCGGCGATTCTCCCCACTTCTCATGCGGCATGCCGACGACCGCCACTTCGAGCACCGCCGGATGCCGCAGCAGCGCGCCCTCGACCTCGATCGAGGAAATGTTTTCGCCGCCGCTGATGATCACGTCCTTGAAGCGATCACGGATTTCGATGTAGCCGTCAGGATGCACGACAGCGCCGTCCCCGGAATGAAACCAGCCGCCCGCGAATGCCGCCGCGGTCGCCTGTGGATCGTTGTAGTAGCCGTGCATGACGACGTTGCCTTTGGCAACGATTTCGCCCATGGTCGCGCCGTCGCGCGGCACGTCGCGCATATCGCCGTCCACGACGCGCAGCTCGCCTGAAGTTATCAACTCGACTCCCTGGCGGGCTTTTACCGTCGCGCGTTCGGGATTGGACAGCGCCGCGTGTTCCGGCAGCGGCTCGCAAATGCTGATGAAGGGCGCAGTTTCGGTGAGCCCGTAGACCTGCAAGACCTCCCAGCCGAGCTCCGATTCCATGCGCTCTATGGTCGCGGCGGCGGGAGGTGCACCGGCTGTAATGACGCGCACGCTGCGCGGCAGGTGCTTGCGCTTGTCCTCGGGTCCGTTGGCGATGCTGATCAGCACCGTAGGGGCGGCGCAGAGATGCGTGATGCGCTGGCGCCGCACGGATTCATAGACGGCGGCAGCGTCGACTGCGCGCAGGCAGACATGCGTTGCGCCGGCGGCGGTCACGGTCCACACAAAGGTCCAGCCGTTGGCGTGAAACATCGGCAACGTCCACAGATACCGGTCTACGGGCGTCATGGGCCAATGCGCCAGCGCTCCGACGGAGTTCATCCAAGCATTGCGATGCGTGATCATCACGCCCTTTGGCCGGGACGTCGTGCCGCTGGTGTAATTGATCGAGATGATGTCCGTCTCGACAATATCCTTAATCTCAACCGGTCCGCTGCTTGCCTCGAGCAAGGATTCGTACCCCAACCAGCCCGCCTTCTCGCCCTCCAGCGCGACGAAGTGCTCAACGTTCGGCATGCGCGCGCGAACGCTATCTACGGCGTCCAGATAGTCGGCGTGAACGCACAGCACCTTGGCGCCGCTGTGCGTCGTCACGTAAACGAAGTCATCGGCCGACAGGCGATAATTGATCGGCACAATCACCGCGCCGAGTTGCGGTATCGCGTAGAATTGCTCCAAATGTTGATGCGTGTTCGGAGCAATCGTCGCAACACGGTCACCCTTGCCGACGCCCAACTTCGCGAGCGCGGTGCTCCACCGGTCGCATCGCGCGCCGAATTGACTGTACGTAAATCGCAATGCGCCGTCGACAACGGCTTCGCGCTGACCATGCAGCTTGCGTGCGCGGCGCGCGAACTCGAGGGGTGTGAGCGGCGTCTCCATGAGCCAAAGCGTACCAGATTGACAGCCATGTTCGAGTCTTCGCATGCCGTCTAAGAAAGCGTCGCAAACGGCCGCAACTTCATTATGGATAGTGGCGGGACTCGCCATGGGACCGGCGATTGCGCTTGGGTTGGCGCGGTTTGCATATGCGCTGCTGCTGCCTGCCATGCGCACGGATTTGGGCTGGAGTTATGCCAGTGCCGGAGCCATGAACGCGGCAAACGCCGCGGGCTATCTTGGCGGAGCATTGATTGCAGCACCAATCGCCCGGCGGCTCGGCGTCAAGCAGACCTTTCTCGCGGCGATTTTGCTCACTGCGATCGGCATAGGCGCCTCGGGTCTCACATCGCGGTTCTCGCTGCTCTTGGACCTAAGGCTCGCGGCAGGACTCACTGGAGCGTTGGCGTTCGTTGCCGGCGGCTCCATGACCGCGGCGGTCCGCGGTTCGGCAGCGCGAGCCACCGTGGCGCTGGGAGTTTATTTTGCGGGCGGCGGACTTGGGGTGGCCATGTCCGCCCTTACGGTGCCGCTGCTGCTGGACGCCTTGGGCTGGAAGGGAGGCTGGCTGTTGCTGGGAGGATTGGCCTTGCTGGCAACCGCCATTGCATTGCCGGCGCTGTCGCGCGCTCCCTTGCCGGCGGAGCAGGCAGCCCCCTCGAAGACATCCTCCTGGTCGCCGCGAACAATCTTGATCGAGCTGCTTGGCTATGTGTTGTTCGGCGCGGGTTACATCGCCTACGCCACTTTCATCATTGCACAGCTACGCACCAATTCCAGGTTCTCTTCGGAAGAAGTCGTGCTTTTTTGGGCGCTTCTCGGCTCTGCGGCCATCGGCGGCGCATTCGTCTGGGGTCCGATTCTCGCGCGCCTGAAGGGCGGACGTGGGGCCGCTGCCGTGATTGCCGTGGTCGCCTTAGGCGCTGCGCTGCCGCTTATGTCCAACAGCCGCGAGCTGGCTTACCTATCGGCATTCCTATTCGGCGGATCGTTTCTCTCAACGATAACAGCCGTCACCTCATTTGCGCGGCGTGCCGCGCCTCCCGAGGCGTGGACCCGAGCCATTGCAGCGCTCACGGTTGCGTTCGGGATCGGGCAGTGCGTGGGGCCTGTCTTGAGCGGCTATCTGTCAGACGGGCCGGAAGGAGTGCGATTGGGGCTGCAGGTCTCGGCCGCAATACTGGTCGCATCCGCGGTTGTCATTGCTTTTCAACCCGAGCGGCGGCCTTCATAGTGGCGTAGAACCTTGCGCAGCGCCCGCCGCGTCTGCGCACGGAGAGCCGCCGGAGCAATCACTTCCAATTCCTCTCCCAGGCGCAGCAATTCCCGGATTCCGTAGTCGCCTGACTCCACCGGAATCGTGCAACGTTGCCAGCCTCGCTTATCGGGAGCCTCCGCTGTCTTTTCGACGGCGGCGGCAACGTATGGGCCCAGCAGATTGATGAGCGCGCGTCCGCGCGCCGACAGCCGCACCACCGCGTGTCCGCGATAGTTGCCGAGCTCGTATTCGCGCGAGGATCTCGCCCAGTGCGCGGCGAGATCGAAATCCGCCGGCCGTGCGAATGATTCATCGAGGACTTCAGCCGCCAAGATATTTGCCGCCCGGTAGGTTCGAATTGCCGCGCCTCGCTGGGCAACCAAGTACCAAACGCCGGCCTTGAGAACCAGTCCCAGAGGCCCGAGCTTGGCCTCATTGGAATTCTCGCCTTGGCGGTAGCGGATTTTGACGAAGCGCTCATTCCACACTGCGCCCGCCAAGATCGGCAACAGCGCGGCGGGTTCGGTCGCTCGGAACCAACCGGCGAGATCCAAATGAAAGCGGGTTGCCACGCGTTCGGCGCGCATGCCCGCGGGCAGGGCCGCCATCAATTTCAGCTGGGCAGACGCCATCCTGTCGGCCAAGCCCAGTTCCGCCGCAGGGCCGGGCAGCCCCGCCAGCATCAGTGCTTCTGCTTCCGGTTGCGTGAGCCCGGTCAGCTGCGTGCGGAATCCATTCAGCAATTCGAATCCGCCGCTGCGCCCGCGCTCGGCGGTCACCGGGATGCCGGCAGCGCTCAGCTGGTCGATGTCGCGATAGACGGTGCGGATTGAAACTTCCAATTCCCGAGCGAGATCGGGTGCCGTCATGCGGCCGCGGGTTTGCAGCAGCATGAGTGCGGACAGGAGGCGGCTCGCCAGCATTTTTCGAGGCTAGCACAGATACCTGCCAAACGATGGCAGGTATCGAATCGTTTGCGCGGTCTCAACCGATCATGATGGCGCGAAAGTCGTTGACGTTGGTCAATGTGGGCCCGGTTATCACCGAATCATCGAGCGCCTTGAAAAAGCTGTGCGCGTCGTTGTCGGCCAACATGTCCTTGGGCTTTAGCCCCAGCGACTCGGCTCGAGCGAGCGAATGCGGCCCCACATAGGCACCGGCGATTTCCTCTTGCCCATCGACGCCGTCGGTGTCGCCCGCCAGCGCATGGATGCCGGGATGCCCCTCCAGCGCGATGGCGAGGGACAACAAGTACTCCACGTTGCGGCCTCCCCTCCCGTCGCCGCGCACCGTCACGGTGGTCTCGCCGCCCGACAATAAGATGCAGGGCGCGCCGAACGGTTGCCGGCGCTCTGCGATTTGCCGTGCGATGGCAGCAAACACCTTGCCGACATCGCGGGCTTCCCCCTCGATAGCATCGCTCATAATATGAACTGCGGTACCGGCTTCGCGCGCCACGGCGGCCGCAGCTTCCAGAGCCAGTTGCGGCGTGGCGATCGTGCGCACAGCAGCACGTCGAAGCCGTGGATCATCAGGCTTCACCGACTCCGAGCGCCCGCTTCGGAGCAGATCGAGCACGGCCCGCGGCAGTTCAATGCCATAGCGGCGCACGATGTTCAGTGCTTCCGCGGAAGTGGTGGGGTCCCCCACGGTCGGACCTGATGCGATGTCGACCGGCCGATCGCCCGGCACATCGGAGATCAAGAGCGTCAGCACTTGCGCCGGATGACAGGCGGCCGCCAACCGCCCGCCCTTGATGGCCGACAAATGGCGCCGCACGCAGTTTATTTCGCTGATGCTGGCTCCCGAAGCCAGCAGCGCCCGGCT
Organism: Steroidobacteraceae bacterium; assembly: GCA_036493935.1. Classification (GTDB taxonomy): domain Bacteria; phylum Pseudomonadota; class Gammaproteobacteria; order Steroidobacterales; family Steroidobacteraceae; genus Bog-1198. Next base: position 28,583 of record DASXOY010000037.1, read on the forward strand.
CACTTCCTGCTTAAGATCGAGCGTCAAGCCCTCAGCCGGCAAAGGCAGCAGCGCGGAGCCGCCGCCGGAGATCAGGCACAGCACCAGATCGTCTTCCCGCAGGTTCGCGACGAGCTTGAGAATGCGCTCGGCCGCCTGCATCCCTGACGCATCCGGGACCGGATGCGCTGCCTCGGCGATCTCAATCTGCGTGCAGGGCACGGCGTAACCATAGCGAGTCACGACCAGTCCCGACAAGGGTCCGCGCCAATTCAATTCAACCGCGCGGGCCATTGCGGCGGAGGCCTTGCCCGCACCGACAACGATCAGCCTGCCGCGCGGCGGATCGGGAAGATGCGGGGGAACGCAGACTGCCGCTTGTGCGGACGCGATAGCCGCGTCGAACATGCGCCGCAGCAGCGCTTTAGCGTCGCCCGAATGCAAGGCTGCTCTCGATGGTCACAGCACCGACTTGAGCAATGCGGCCATCTCTGCTGGATTGCGCGTGACCTTGATGCCGCACTCTTCCATGACGGCGAGCTTTTCCGTTGCCGTGCCCTTGCCGCCCGATATGATGGCACCCGCATGCCCCATGCGCTTGCCCGGCGGAGCCGTCACGCCCGCGATGAAGCCTACGACGGGCTTCTTCATGTACGCCTTGATCCAGCGGGCACAGGTCTCTTCATCGTCGCCGCCGATCTCGCCCACCATGATGACCGCATCCGTTTCCGGATCATCGTTGAAGAGCCGCATGACATCGACGTGCTTCAGTCCGTTGACCGGATCACCGCCGATGCCGACGCAAGTCGACTGTCCCAAGCCAAGATCCATCAACTGCCCGACAGCCTCGTAAGTGAGCGTGCCCGAGCGCGAGACGACGCCGATGCGGCCCTTTTTATGAATGTGGCCGGGCATGATGCCGATTTTGATCTCATCCGGCGTAATGACGCCCGGACAGTTTGGGCCGACCAGGATGGTCTGCTTGCCGCGCATGCGATTGCGTGTCGCAATCATGTCGCGCACCGGCACTCCTTCGGTGATGCAAATGACCAAGTCAAGATCGGCATCCACCGCCTCATCGATGGCGCTTGCCGCGAAAGGCGGCGGCACGTAGATCACGGAAACTGTCGCACCCGTTTGCTGTTTCGCTTCGCGCACGGTGCCGTAAATCGGGATCCCGTCGAAATTGCCGCCAGCCTTGCTGGGATTCACGCCCGCGACAAAGCAGCCTTTGCCGTTGGCGTAGTCGCGGCATAAACGCGTGTGAAACGCGCCCGTCTTGCCCGTGATTCCCTGCGTCATCACCTTGGTATTTCTGTCGATTAAAATGCTCATGCGCGCCGACTCCGCTCGCCATTGACCGCAGCGACAATTTTCTTGGCGGCGTCGGCCATGTTGTCGGCGGAAATGATCGGCAGCCCGGAGGCCTTGAGAGCCTTCCGGCCCAGCTCTTCATTCGTGCCCTTCATGCGCACAACCAGCGGCACGTTGAGCCTTACCTCTTTTGCCGCGGCAATCACCCCTTCCGCGATCGTATCGCAGCGCATGATGCCGCCGAAGATGTTCACCAAAATGCCCTTCACCGCCGGATTCTTCAGCATCAGCTTGAATGCCTCGGTAACTTTTTGCGCAGTTGCACCGCCGCCGACGTCGAGAAAATTCGCCGGCTCGGCGCCGAAGAGCTTGATGGTATCCATCGTCGCCATCGCGAGGCCCGCGCCATTCACCAGGCACCCAATGTTGCCCCCCAACGAGATATAGGAAAGATCGTATTTCGAGGCTTCGACCTCGGCGGGATCTTCCTCGTCCAAATCCCTCATGGCCACGATATCCGGATGGCGGAACAAGGCGTTCGAATCAAAATTCAATTTGGCGTCGAGGGCGAGAACTTCGCCGCCCCCCGCGATGATCAGCGGATTGATCTCCGCGAGCGAGGCATCGCATTCGACGAAGGCGCGATACAGGCTTTGCATGAACTTTCGAGCTTGCGCGATCGATGCGTCGGGTACGCCGATTTTGCGCGCGGTCTGGTCGGCCTGCGCGTCGGTAAGTCCTGCATCCGGATCGATCGCGACCTTATGTATTTTTTCCGGATTGTGCGCAGCGACCTCCTCGATCTCCATGCCGCCTTCCGAGCTTGCCATTAGGGTTACCCGCTGCGTCGAGCGATCGACGACCATGCCGACATAAAGCTCTTTGCGGATGTCGGCGCCCTCTTCCACCAGCAGGCGCTTAACCAGCCGGCCTTCAGGCCCGGTCTGATGCGTGACGAGCGTCATGCCTAAGATCTTGGAGGCAAAATCGTGCACCTCTTGCAAAGACTTGGCGACCTTGACGCCGCCGCCTTTGCCGCGTCCGCCTGCATGAATCTGCGCCTTGACCACCCACACCTTGCCGCCCAGTTGGCGCGCCGCCGCATCGGCCTCCTCGACCGAAAAGCACGGCACTCCGCGAGGCGTGGCGACGCCGAACTTGCGCAGAATTTCCTTGCCTTGATACTCGTGAACATTCATGGCCTATTTGAACCCCGCATCTATATTCCTTCTTCCAAAGTTTTTGCCAGCAGCTTGGTCAGCGCGTAGACCGTATCAATGTGCGGCGTCGGCGTGTGGGTGCTCCTGGCAAGCTCCACGACCGATCCTAGCAGCGCATCGACCTCAAGAGTACGCGCAGCCTCGACATCCTGCAGCATAGAGGTCTTATGATGGCCGACCTTTTCCGCACCCGCGATGCGTTTTTCCAGCGAGACCCTGAATTTGACACCCAGCTGATTGGCAACGCTTTGCGCCTCGCTCATCATCGCCGCCGCGATTGCGCGGCTGGGAGGGTATTGGCAAATCCCGGCCAATGTCGCCCGAGATAAGGCGCTGATGGGATTGAAAGTCAGATTGCCCCACAGCTTCAGCCAAATTTCCGATCGGATGTCGCTCAAGATGGGCGCCTGCATCCCGGCGTTGACAAAGCAGCGCGCGACATGCGCGACCCGCTCGCTGGTCGTGCCGTCGGGCTCACCCAGTGGGAAACGGTTGCCCTCGACATGCCTGATCACGCCGGGCGCAATCAATTCGGCGGCTGGATACACCACGCAGCCGATGACCCGGTCACACGGAATTTTGTCGTAAATCGCACCGCTCGGATCGACGCTCTTCACGCGCATTCCCGCGTAGGCGCCGCCGTGAGCGTGGAAATACCAATAGGGTATGCCGTTCTGCATGGGAATCACGACAGTCCTCGGGCCGAACAGCTTCGGCACGTCGGCGGCCACCGCTTCAACTTGATGCGCTTTCATGGCCAATATGACCAAGTCCTGAGGTCCCAAGCCGGCATAGCTATCGGTCGCATTGACGTGCGGCACACTCTCCTCGGTGCCGTCATTATTGAGCAGTCGGATTCCTCGACTGCGCAGCGCCTCGAGATTGGCTCCGCGTGCGATGAAACTGACGTCCTCGCCGGCAAGCGCCAGCCGAGTCCCCACGTACCCGCCGATGGCACCGACTCCGATAATCGCTATTTTCATGGGCCGCCGCCTCGTCACAATTTTCGAAGGCAGTCTGCATGGCTGCGGCCGGCGTTACACCGACCCGCCGCCCGCCTTTGGACGGAGTCTCGTCCTACAAGGCACCTGACGCGCCTAGATGCTAGGGATCAATCCTGCGCCGCGCGCCCACTTGTACTTGGCGCCGAGAACCGCCACGGGGATTTCGGTTGAATAGGCATAGGCCGGGATGCCGTGCTGATAGAGATACTCGGCCGCCTCCTCGACTTCGACGTCGCCTGCGAGCGAGGCGACCACGGGCTTCTCGATGCCCTTGGCGCGCATTTCGGCCACCACTTCGACCATCAGCTTCGCAAAAACCATCGGCGGCGTGATGATGGTGTGCCAATAGCCGAGAATCAGCGCGTGGATGCGCGGATCTTGCAGGCCGAGGCGCACGGTATTTTGATACGTTGCCGGCGGTTCGCCGCCGGTGATGTCCACCGGATTGCCCGCGGCGCCAAACGGCGGAATGAACTTGCGGAATGCCGCATCAAGGTCGGCCGGCATCGCCATCAACGACAGGCCGTTGTCGACGCACGCGTCCGACAGCAGCACGCCTGAGCCGCCGGCGCCGGTGATGATCACCACGTTGTTGCCCTTCGGCGTCGGCAACACCGGAATGCCGCGCGCGAAATCGAGCAGGTCGCGCAAGGATCGCGCGCGAATGACGCCGGATTGCTTGAATACGTCCTCATAAATCTTGTCGTTGCCGGCCAGCGCGCCGGTGTGCGAGCTGGCGGCGCGCGCGCCCATGCTGGTGCGTCCGGCCTTCAGCACGACTATGGGTTTCTTCTTCGACACGCGCTTGGCCACTTCGGCGAAGGCGCGGCCGTCCTTCAAGTCCTCGCAGTGCTGGGCGATGATGGTGGTGTTGTCGTCCTGCTCGAAGAACGTCAGCAAATCATCCTCATCGATGTCGGATTTGTTGCCGACGCCGACGATGGCGGACACGCCCATTTTGGCGGAGCGCGAGAAGCCGATGATCGCCATGCCGATGCCGCCGGACTGCGAGGACAGTGCGGCGTGGCCCTTGACATCGTAAGCGGTGCAAAACGTGGCGCACAGATTGCTGGGCGTGTAATAAAACCCATAGATATTGGGACCCATCAGGCGCACGCCGTACTTGCGGCCGATTTCCACCAATTCGTTCTGTCCGGCGACATTGCCGGTCTCGGCAAACCCCGAAGGAATCAAGATGGCGCCGGCGATCTTCTTCTCGCCGACCTCGGTCAAGGCCTGGGCCACAAATTTTGCGGGAATCGCGAACACCGCGACATCGATGTCGCCGGGCACATCCTTGACGCTCTTGTAGGCCTTCTTACCCATGATTTCAGTGGCGCTGGGATGGATCGGGTAGATCTCACCCTTATAGCCGCCGTTGATCAAGTTCTTCATCACCGAATTGCCGATCTTGCCGTTCTCGGCCGATGCGCCGATCACCGCCACCGCCTTGGGCTTCATGATGCGGTTCATTTTCTCGACGATCGCCGCCTGGCTCGGCCGATCGCGCGGCGGGGCGGGATTGAAATTCAGGACGATCCGGACGTCGGCAGCGGTTGCGCCGCGCTCGGTGGCGAACACGGGATTCAAGTCCATCTCCGAGATTTCCGGGAAGTCCGCAACCAGCGCCGAGACCCGCTCGATCATGCCGGACAGCGCGGCGCGGTCCACCGGCTTCGCGCCGCGAACACCGCGCAATATTTCGGCTGCCTGAATCCCATCGAGCATCGACAGGGCATCTTCCTTGGATGCCGGGGCGAGCCTGAAGGTGATGTCTTTGAGGACCTCCACCAGAATGCCCCCGAGCCCAAAGGCGACGAGTTTGCCGAATGCCGGATCGGTCACCGCGCCGATGATGACCTCCTGGCCGCCGGCCAGCATTTGCTGGACTTGAACGCCGAGAATTTCCGCCTTGCCGTCATACTTGCGAGCGTTGGCCACGATGCTTGAATACGCCTCTTTGGCCTGTTCGGCCGATTTGACTCCGACGATGACGCCGCCGGCTTCTGTTTTGTGCAGAATTTGCGGTGAGACGATTTTCATCACAACCGGAAAGCCGATTCCTGCGGCCAGCTTGGCGGCTTCGTCCGCAGAAGCTGCGACACCTTCTTTGGGAATCGTGATGCCGTACGCCTCGCAAACTCCGCGGGCCTCCGGCGCGGTCAAGGCCTCGCGCCCGGCGGCCTTGGCTTGATCGAGAATTTTGCGGACGGCGCTTTTATCGTGTGACATGTCTTGGGTTTCCTCGGAGGCTATGCGCGGACTCGCGGCGTTACGCCGGGAGTCCCAAACGAAATCAGATGACTTTTTTCATTCTTAGCGCGGCCACATCCGCCGCCGCGTATCCCAACTCTGCGAGCACCTCGTCCGTGTGTTCGCCGAGCAGGGGCGAGCGGGTGACCTGCGTGGGGCTGTCGCTCAATTTGATCGGATTCCCCACGCTCAAATATTTGCCGCGCTTCGGGTGGTCGATCTCGACGATCGTCCCGGTCTTGCGCAGCGAAGGCTCGTGCGCCAGCTCTTCCATCGAGAGTATCGGGCCGCAGGGGATGTCATGCTCGTTGAGCAGCGCCATGGCCTCGAACTTGGTCTTGGTCGAGGTCCACGCTTCCACGGCTGCAAAAACTTCTTTGAGCCGCGGCAGTCTTGCATTTGGCGTGGCGAAATCCGGATCCGTGATCCATGACTCCTTGCCGATGACATTGCAGATGGCCTTCCAGACCGGTGCCTGCGCGATGAAATAAAGATAGGCATTGGGATCGGTCTCCCAGCCCTTGCATTTGACAATCGTTCCCGGCTGTCCGCCGCCCGACGCATTGGCGGCGCGCGGGACGGCGCTGCCGAATTTGCCGTTCGGAAACTGCGGATATTCCTTCATGACTTGGGTTCGCTCCAGTCGCTGCTGATCGCGCAGCTTCACGCGGCACAGATTGAGCACGCCGTCCTGCATCGCGGCCAGCACCTTCTGGCCGCGCCCGGTGGCATTGCGCTGATACAGCGCGGTCACGATACCGAGCGCAAGATGCAATCCCGTGCCGCTGTCGCCGATCTGAGCGCCGGTCACCAGTGGCGGCCCGTCGTCGAATCCGGTGGTCGATGCCGATCCGCCGGCGCACTGAGCCACGTTTTCATAAACCTTGCATTCTTCGTAGGGTCCGGGGCCGAAGCCTTTGACAGAGGCCACGATCATGCGCGGATTGAGCTCTTGGATGCGCTCCCAGGTGAAGCCCATGCGATCGAGCGCTCCGGGCGCGAAATTCTCCACCAGCACATCGCAGTGCTTGACCAGTTTCTCCAGCACCTGCTTGCCTTGCTCGCTCTTGGTGTCAAGCGTCACCGACCGCTTGTTGTGATTGAGCATGGTGAAATACAGACTGTCCACGTCCGGTATGTCGCGCAATTGTTCGCGCGTGACGTCTCCGGCACCAGCCTTCTCCACCTTGATGACATCGGCACCGAACCACGCCAGCAATTGAGTGCACGTCGGCCCCGATTGAACGTGGGTGAAATCGAGAATCCGTACGCCGTCTAACGCCTTACCCATGGAAAACTCCAGCGACCGATCACTTGTACATGGTCTGATTTTTTGTGCCTGGGGCGTATTCGCGCGGATCCACCCAGATGTTGATCACAGCCGACTTGCGCAACTTATGCACCGACTCCCGGGCCCGCTTCAATGCCGGCGCGATTTGCGCCGGATCGCGAACTTCCTCGCCGTAGCCGCCGAGCATTTCGGCGAACTTGCCGAACGGCACATCGCCCAGCAAATTGCCGACATTGCCGCGTTGCTCGCCGTATTTCGCGAGCTGGCCATAGCGAATCTGGTTCATGGCGGAGTTGTTGCCGATGACCGCGATGTAGGGCACGCCGAATCGGTTCGCGGTCTCCATGTCGAAGGCCGTCATGCCGAACGAGCCATCGCCGTAGTAGCACAGAACCTCTTTTTGCGGGTTCGCGAGGCCGGCGGCGATCGCAAAGCCGGTGCCCACGCCGAGCGAGCCGAGCGCGCCTGGATCCATCCACTGGCCCGGACCACGCGGGCGCACCGCTTGAGCGGAGATGGTGACCACATCGCCGCCGTCGCCGATGTAAATCGTATTGTCAGCGAGAAACTCATTCAACTCATAAGCCACGCGATAAGGATGAATGGGCACACTGTTGGACTTGAACAAGGGCATGAGCTTTTCGCCGGCGACGACTTCCGCATCGCCGAGCTGCTTCAGCCACTGCTGGCGCGCCTGGCGCTTGTCGCCCTTGATCCGGCCGCCCGCAGCCGCCAGCACCGCGCCCAGTATCGCGCCCGGATCACCGACCAGACCAAGATCGATGTCCCTGTTCTTACCTACCGTGCGGTAGTCCATGTCGATCTGCACCAGCTTCAAATCCTTGCTGATCCGCTTGCCATATCCCATGCGGAAATCGAAGGGAGTTCCGACGATCACCAGGACGTCGGCATTGGCGAACGCCTGCGTTCGAGTTCGATCGAAATGATGCGGGTCGCCCGGCGGCAAAAGACCCCGGCTCGCGCCGTTGAAGTAACCGGGGATGTCCAGTCCGCGCAGCAGCGCAATGGCTTCCTTATGACCTCGGGCGGTCCACACCTGCTGCCCGTACAGAATGGCCGGCCGTTCGGCGTTGACCAGCAAGTCTGCCAATTTTTCGATGTCGCGCGGATCGCCGATCGATTTGGTCGATGCCCGATACTTTCCCGGCTGGGGCACGACGGCCTTGGTGATATCCACTTCGCGATCGAGAACGTCGCGTGGGATCTCCAGATACACAGGTCCGGTGGCACCGTTGAACGCCTCACGCGCAGCCATGGAAATCATGTCCGCCACGCGCTCGGTGCTCGAAACGGAAGCCGCGAATTTGGTGATCGGCGACATCAATTCCACATGCGGCAGGTCTTGCAGCGATCCCATCTTGTGCTGCGTCAATGCGCCCTGGCCGCCGATGTGCAATATCGGGCTCTCGGATCGGAATGCGGTGGCCACACCCGTGACGGCATTCGTGCACCCGGGTCCTGCGGTGGTGACGACGCAGCCCAGCTTGCCGGTTTGCCGTGCGTAGCCATCGGCAGCGTGGGCTGCAACCTGCTCGTGACGCACGTCGATGATGCGAATGCCTTCATCGACGCAGCCGTCGTAAATGTCGATGATGTGGCCGCCGCACAGCGTGAAAATGGTGTCCACACCTTCATTCTTAAGCGCCTTGGCGACCAGGTGGCCACCGGAGATCACGCTCGCGTCGCGGCTCTTTCGTTGCAGAGTGTCTTCGGCCGTCGTGGCCTTGGGCGGACTCGAGATGGGATTTACGGTTGCCATATTTGCTCCAAATGCTTGAATTGACGCCCGGCCTTTAGGTTTCGCGGATAGCGGTGCCGATCGCGGCCGATTGCGGATGTGCTGCGCGGCTCTTGGCGAAGTGCCGAACGCGCATGGGCTTCAGCACGAACAGCGCCATGAGCGCAGCGATGAGGTTGCAGGTGACGAATATCGCGAACACGGTGTTCCAGCCGAAGCTCTTCGCGATCAGGGCTGCGATCGGAACGAGCAGCGATCCCATGCCCTTGGCGGTGTACAGCATGCCGTTGTTGGCCGCCGCGAACTTTGAGCCGAACGTGTCGCCCTGGGTCGCCGGAAATAAGCTGAATATTTCGCCGTAAACCCCGAAATACAACGCGGTCAGAAGTACATACACCGGAGGATTGCCTCCCGACTGGCTCAAAGAGAACAGCGCAATCGCGCCGATGGTGAATGCCAATGCCATGGTGTATTCGCGGCCGATTTGATCCGAGAGCCAGCCGAAAAAAGGCCGCCCCACTCCGTCAAAAATCCGATTCAAGACGAGGGCAAAGCCGAGCGCCGGCATCACCACACCGAACAGGTCGACCGGAATCTTGCCGATCTTGAAATCATCGGCGATCGGGGCCATCGACGCCGCCATGGTCAGGCCGCCTGCAGCGATGAGCACGAACATCACGTACATCACGTAGAACACCGGGCTCTTCAAGACATCGAGCGGCGTGTAGCCGTACGCAGTCTGGCTGGGCTTGATGGTCACGGCTGCAACGCTGGGCGGCGGCGCAAGCAGCACCCATGCCATCACAAAGACGATGCCGCCTTGTATCAAGCCAAAGGTCAGGAATGCATGCTGGTAGCCGGACGACTCGATCATGTGCTTGATCGGCACGATGGTTAGGGCTGCGCCGGCACCGAAGCCGGAAGCCGTGATGCCGGCGGCCAGTCCGCGCCGGCCGGGAAACCATTTGAGGGCATTGCCGACGCAAGTGCCGTAGACGCAGCCGGTGCCGATGCCGCCGAGGGTTGCGCCGAAATACAGAACCGGCAGGGAACTCGCCACCGAATTCATCACCCAAGCTGCGGCAACCAAGACCCCGCCCACCATCACCACCCACTTGGGGCCAAAGCGATCGACCATATAGCCTTCGACCGGTATGAGCCATGTTTCGAGCAGAACAAATATGCTGAAGGAAACCTGAATCGCCGCTCGGCCCCATTGAAACTTGGCGTCGATGGGATTGACGAATAATGTCCAGCCATACTGCAGATTGGCGACCGAGGCCATGCAGATGACGCCGACGATCAGCTGGATCCAGGGGTTTGCAAAGGGTGATTTGGCAGTGTCATTTTCATTCATTGTAGTTCTCCGTGTGGCCGCGACGAGACGGCGCAAGTTCGCGCTGTTATTGCGTCGAAAATGAGCTGCGCTGAGAGTAATCCACTTTTCATATTCCCAATAACGATGCTCGAATCATTAAATTCGAGACCAGGCCAGCCACACGTCGATTTCGTGGTATACCATATATGAACGAGTTTCAGAGTGTCAAGCAAGGGGGACGGCGCCTGCAGCACGCTAACTTTAGACTGCAAAGCACGCCGCCGCCGCGGTGCGGATTGCGCTCTGCAACAGGGCTTTCTGCGCAGCAGCCGCTGCGAATACCCGGTAGGAAATATTCCACTGCAACGGAATGGCTGCAATGTAATATATCTTGGGCTCACTGATGGGCAACTCTCCCGATTTCGGCGACATGCTTAAAGAGGACTAATGAATTCAATAGTGACGCTGGTTCAACGAACCACATCGGCCACCCCGCTGGCACTTGCTCCCCTGAACGCGACCAGTCTGCGCGATCAAGCCTACGCACTCCTTAAGAATGCGATTGCCGATACGGATATTTACGATCCGCAGCAGGAACTGCGGTTGGATGAACGCCAATTGACGACGGCACTCGGCGTCAGCCGTACGCCGATTCGCGAGGCGTTATCCCTGCTCGAACAGGAAGGCTTCATACGCACCGTGCCGCGGCGCGGCATTTACATCATCCGCAAATCGAAGCGGGAGATGATCGAGATGATTCAAATGTGGGCGGCACTCGAGTCCATGGCCGCGCGGCTCGCAACCATAAATGCCAGCGAATCCGAAATCGCCAAGCTGCGGCATTTGTTCGATGAATTTCAGAATTCACCGCCTTCCGAGCACTTGGGTGAATACTCGGATGCGAATATCGCCTTCCACACCGCGGTGATCGCCCTGGGCGGATCGCAGATGATCATCGATGCCACCAAGAACCTGCTGCTTCATGTGCGTGCGATTCGCCGCGCAACCATTACGCAAAGCGACCGCGCGGCGCGATCCATCGTCGATCATTTGAAGATAATCGAAGCCTTGGAAAAGCGCGACACCGAATTGGCGGAGCGCCTCACGCGTCAGCACACTCTCGATTTGGCCACGCACGTCGACAAATTCTGCGGCTTCCTAGGTTAGCGGGCCCCATTGACCCAATGTCGGCGGCACAACGCCGCCTTTGGGCTCGAGCAAATCCGCGCACATGGAATCGGGCACTGCGCCTAGCAGCGCCTCGGGCGCCACCGACCGAATAACGGCCAGCGTGTCCGGCTGAAGCGCCGCGGCCCGCAGTCCTGCGCCATCCTTCTCGATCGGCTTGCCGCGCTCGATGCGCAGATACACGCGCCCGCTCGCTTGGTCCGCAAAATTGACCCAGTGAAAGCTTTGCACGCAGCGTCGCAAGAAATTCAAGTTCTTCTCGGGCAGCAGCAAGGTCGGATCGGGGTAGAGAAATTCCGCGGCAGTCGCCCCGACGTCTATGCGCGCGTAACGTTCCACGTCGAGCGCGGACTTCACGTCCAAAATGTTGAAGGTTTCATTGTCGCCGAAAGCCACGGTGCGAGGCCGCTCCCCCAAGCGCACCGTGTTGTCGAGGAATTCAAATTGAATACGCTTGTCGCTGCGGCGAACCCAGGTAAAAAAGACGTCCGGAATTCCCGAGTACGCTTCCACGGCATGCGCCAGGGTGTCGTCGACGGCCTTGTAGCGCCCGACTTCGAGGCCGCGTTTCCATGCGCGTTCCACCAGCATGTCCGGCGGCGTGATCATGAAGAATAAATAGACTGTTTGCCCGAAGCGCGTGAGCAAATTGCTGCCCGCTTCGTTCGAGTCGGGTGCAAAGCTGTCGAAGCGAAATCGATCGATCAGCAGGTGCGACATGTCGCCGCGCAAGTTCTTGGCCGCCATGTAACGGTCGAGCTTTTGGTCGACAATTTGCACCTCGTCTGAAGTGAAAGCCCCCGCATATTTGTACGCGTCACCGAGCGAGGCGTAGTCCAGCAGCTGCTTGCGCCAGATGTCGGGACTGATGATGGCAAAGTCGCTCCAATCGACCCCGATCTCGCCCGCGAGCGTTTTCTGCAGCGGCCGCAGCGTGCTCTTGCCCGATGCCGAGGCTCCTTTGGTGTTGATGACGACGGGATGCTCCTGCCGTGGAAGAAGCTTGTAACCGTGCTCGCGTGCCGCAGATTGCAGCATGGGAGTTACGGCCCGGCCGATGCGCTCGCCGCCGTGGTCATTGGCGGCGAGATTGGCAGCCATGGATGCGATGAGATCCTTGGTACCCCAGGCAGTTCCCTGCGTCGCGAACAAAGCCGACATCGCCCGCGCGAGATGCCGGTGTGCGATGCCCGCAGCCGAACCCGGAGACTCAGCTGCCAGCCGATCAAATTCGTCAATTTCATCCGGTCCCCAGTTTCGGTGCAAAGACGACAGCGCCGACTCGATGACGCCTTCTGCCTCGTCACGCGATCGGCGGTAAACCTCGACAATCGAGTCCATTGCGGGTTCGAGGTAACGCGACAAGAGCAGCCGCGCGATCTCTCGAAAATTTAAGCCGAGATCCTCGATTCGCGTGCCGTCGGGGACCGCGAAATCGGCGGTGATGCGCACCAAGAGCTCATGCAGTGCCAGCCGTTGCGGACGAAACGCCACCAACTCATTCAGGTCGAATCCGGTCAAGCCGCGCAGCTCCGTCGCGGCAGCGAAGCTGGTGAACACGTTCTCCGGGCGAAAGATGGTGGCTAGGTGGCGCAGTTCGCCAGGTGTCTGCGACTCAACGCCCGGGTTCCAAGGTCCGTGATCAGCAGGCAGCATTTGCGGCGGCACGCCTAACCGCTATTGCGCAGTGCCGTTGCGATGGCATTGATCGAGAGCTGTATGCCTTCGCGCACGCGCGGATCGGTCTCCCCCGCGCGGTGGCGCTTGAGCAGCTCGACCTGCAGCAGATTCAGCGGTTCGATATAGGGAAGCCGCAATCGAATCGAGGCATCCAACGCCGGATGCTTCTCCAGCAGGCGCGATTGACCGGTCAATTCGAGGATGCGGTCATGAGTCGTCAGCCACGTGTCGCGAATCCGGCCGAACAGCGCCTCGCCCATCACTTGATCCTTCACCAGGGTGAGATAGCGCGCGGCAATCCCCATATCCGATTTCGACAACACCATTTCGAGGTTGTCGACCGTGGCGCGGAAGAAGGGCCACGCCGCCAGCATCTCGCGAAGCAGGCCTAGGTCGGCTGACTGCAGCGCGTGGCCGACGCCATACCACCCCGGCAGCATGACGCGGGCCTGCGCCCAGCTGAATACCCAGGGAATTGCCCGAAGGTCCTCGATTCGCTGCGAGTTGGTGCGCGACGCCGGCCGCGATCCGATCTTGAGCTCGGAAATCTCGAGCAGCGGCGTCAGTTGCCGGAAGAATTCCGAAAAGCCCGCCGTTTCATATACCAAGGCGCGATAAGCGCGAAAAGCTTCCGCCGAGAGATTCTCCATGGCGGCCTCGAAGCGGCGGCCGCTATCGCCGGAGAGCGAGGCGCTTTCCAGCGATGCCAGCAAGGTCGCGGCCGCAATGGATTCGAGATTCGTCGCCGCGCTTTCACGAGTGCCGTACTTGGCTGCAATGATTTCGCCCTGCTCAGTGATGCGGATGCGTCCGCGCACCGTGCCGTGCGGCTGGGCGCGAATCGCGGCGAATGACGAGCCTCCGCCGCGGCCGACGGCACCGCCGCGGCCGTGGAACACTTCCAGCGGGGTCGCGTGTTTCTCGAAGACAGCGGCCAGCGTGCGCGTGGCCTGGTGCAGGCTCCACACGGAGGTCAGGTACCCGCCGTCCTTGTTCGAGTCGGAATACCCCACCATCACCTCATGAAAGCCGAATGATTGGGCAATTGCCGCCGCCTCGGGCATTTCCAGCCACGCCTGCATGATCTTGGCCGAACTCTCCAGATCGGTGATGGTTTCAAACAGCGGCACCGCCATGATGGCGGCGGAGGCATCGCCCCGCCCTCGATACAGGCCCGCTTCCTTGAGAAGGATATTGACCTCGAGCAAGTCGGATACGCTCTCGCACTTGGAGATGACGTAGAAGCGGATGCACTCCGTGCCATAGCGCTGATGCGCCTCTGCGGCCGCGCGCACGATACTGAGTTCAGACAGCGTCTCTGCCGAATAACTCGCATAGGGGCTCGCCAGCAAGCGTTCGCTCGCCAGTTCACGGCGCAACAACGCGATGCGGTCAGGCTCGGCCAATCGCTGGTAGTCCGCCGCGACGCCGGCCACTCGCAGCAACTCAGCGACGACCCTCGCATGGACATCGGCATTCTGCCGCAGATCCAGCGTCGCCAGGTGAAAGCCGAATGTTTCGACCGCGCGATTCAAGCGCGCCAGGGCACCGCCGCCATTGAGGCGCACGCGGCTCTCGGATTGCAATGAGTCCTCGAGGATCTGCAGGTCCGCCCGCAGGCTCGCTGCGTCCGGGTAAGCGAGCCCCTCGACCGTGGCCGCGCGCAACGGCAGTCGTCCGGTCAGCCTGTGGAAAGTCGCAGCAAGCCGCGCGTACATTCCGGTAATCGCCCGGCGATAAGGCTCATCGGCGCGCGCCGCGTTCAAATCGCCGCTATCCTTGGCCAATGCCGCGAGCGGTTGCGATACCACCGCAAGTTCGCTGGACAACGACAGCTCTGCGCCTATTGCGTTGAGTTGCTCCAAGTACTCGGTGAGCACCGCCTGGCTGGCGCGGCCCAACGCGAGGCGCAACGAATCCGCGGTGACATGCGGATTGCCGTCGCGATCGCCGCCGATCCACGAGCCCAACCTCAAAAAACTCGGCGGGCGCTTGCCGAGCAGCCGTTCCCAGCGTGCATACAGGGGCGGAATGACTGCTAGAAAAATGTCGCGTAAATAAGTAAGGGCGATATCGGCCTCATCCGCGACATACAATCTCTCACGGCGCAGTGCCCTCGTCTGCCACAGAAAGGCAATCTGCGCAGCGATGGCCTCTTCGATGACCTCCCCGCCGGCAGTCTCGCGAAGACCCGAATCCCGTAGTGCCATGAGCGCTGCGATGCGATTGCGATGATCCAGCATGCTCTTGCGCATCACTTCGGTGGGATGCGCGGTCAGCACCGGGCTGATGAGGCTCTGATCGAGCAACGCTGCCGCTTGGGCGAGATTGACGCCCTGGCTCTCCAAGAACGATAGCGCTGAGGCTAAAGTACTGTCCTTTTCTGCGGCGACGCCCTGCCGGTCTTCGGCAAGATTAGCCAGCATGGAAAACAACATGAAGCTGCGGACAAAGGCCACTGTTTCATCCAGCGACAGGCTTTCCCAGCCGGCAGCGAGACCGCGCGGATTGGCGATGCCGCGGTAACGATCCACGGAAGCGGCCCGGATCGCCTCGATCCGATCCAGCAGCGCACTCCCTCCATAGGTGCGAATAACATCGCCGAGGAGCTTGCCGAGAAACCGAACATCCGCGTTCTGGGCAATTACCGGGGCGGAAGTCATAGGGATAACCATTATATAAGGAGCAGGCAATGCCTATTGGGAGCTATAAGCCATATCCTACAGGCGTGGCCGCAGCCCGCTGATTAAGACAGCTTGGCCTTCCTTGTAGTGTGGGTGCATAAGAATTTTTCGCGGCCGCGTGTCCCGCACGGAGAAAATCATGTTTTCCAAGTCCTGGCGTCTCTCCATCGTATCCGCGTTGCTTCTGCTGCTCTCCCCTGCCCTCGGGATGACGCAAGCGGTCAGCATCTCAGTGAATGTTGCTCCGCCGGAATTGCCGGTGTACGACCAACCACCAATCCCCGGCGACGGTTATATCTGGACACCCGGATACTGGGCCTGGGGAGAAGACATTCAGGACTATTACTGGGTGCCGGGCACGTGGGTGGAAGCACCGCAGCCCGATTACCTCTGGACGCCCGGATACTGGGGCGCCGAAGGCGCTGCCTTCATCTGGCACGCCGGCTATTGGGGTCCGCAAGTCGGATTTTATGGCGGCGTCGACTACGGTTACGGCTACGGCGGCCACGGCTACGAAGGCGGCTACTGGCGCGACGGCCATATGTATTACAACCGCGCCGTCGTCAATGTCGGTTCGGCGCACATCACCAATGTCTACAACAAGACCATCGTCAACAATATCAACGTGAGGCGGGTCAGCTTCAATGGCGGTAACGGCGGCGTCCGCGCTCAGGCGACAGCGCAGGAACAGGCGGCCGCGCGTGAACACCACATCGAAGCGACCTCGATACAGCGCGAGCACGCACAGACCGCGCGCGGCAACCCGCAGTTGCGAGCTGCGAGCAACCATGGCCATCCGCCCATCGCAGCCACCCCGCGGGCGGGCAATTTCTCCAATCCGGTACCAGCACGAAATGCCGTCGGCGCGGGACGTGAGAATCGCGAAACCGATCACAGCCGAGAACCGGTAACGCCTAACCGCGGATCGACGCCAAATCGGAATGTGACGCCTCCGGCGCGAGAGGTGCACCCTGTCGCGCCTAATCGCGAGGCGGCGCCCACGCATGAGCAGTCACCGCCGCACCAGCAGGTGCCTGCGCGCGAGCCGACACCGCCGCGCGAGCAGACGCGGCCCCGCGAACCAACGCCGCACGAGTCAGCGCCACAGCACGAGCAGACGCCGACCCGCGAGCAGACGCCGACCCGCGAGCAGACGCGGCCCCGCGAGCCGACACCGCCCCGCGAGCAGGAACACCGTGCGCCAGATCACGCGACGCCGGCCGAGCGCCCAATACCCCAGCAGCACGCAGCGCCTCCGCGACAGCCGACACCGGTTGAGCCGCGCCGCGAACCGGAGCACACTGCGCCAAGACAGCAGGCCAAGCCCGCGCCCAAAAAAGAGGAGCGCCCGGCCGAACATCCTGCGGAGCATCCGGAGCAACATGAGCACCATCAGTCATGATCAAGGCGCAAAGCAATTCACGACAAATGTCGAGGGCCATCGCGCGGAATTAGACTACACGGTGGCGAATGGCGTGATGACCATCACCCATACCGGCGTGCCGGCGCCCATCGGTGGCCGCGGCATCGCAGCCGAGCTGATGCGGGCCGCGCTGAAGGTTGCCACCGAGCGCGGATGGTCGATCAACCCAGCCTGCTCGTACGCTGCAGCCTATATGCGCAAGAATTCGGGTGTGCAAAACAAGGCGCACACGGACGAAATGCTGGACGAGGCCCTCGATGAGTCCTTTCCCGCGAGCGATCCACCGTCGGTGGGCGACGTTTCCTAGAATCGATGCCGCCGCCGGCGGCGCGCGGCTTACTTCGGAAGCATGGGGTGGCCTTCGTGCGCCACCAGCAAATCGTGCATGTCGTTGGCGTGCTCTTCTTCCACCGTCAGGATCCCCTCCAGCATCTTGCGGGTTCCCGGATCGTCATCGCCGAAATAACGGATCAGCTCGCGGTAGTGATCCACCGCGATGCGTTCCGCGATGAGATTCTCCTTAATCATCTCGACCAAGTTGTCGGCAGTGCCGTATTCGGAGGCTGCACGCGTTGCCAGCCCGGTAGGATTGAAATCCGGCTTGCCGCCAAGTTGGTTGATGCGCTCGGCAACCTCCTGCATGTGCTGCGCTTCTTCCTTGGCATGCTGCGCGAATTCGTCCTTCACCCCTTCGCTCGATATGCCCTGCGCCGCCACAGCGTGCATGGTGTAGCGCAAGACGCACACGATTTCGGTGGCCAACACCGATTGCAGAATGTCGATGGTCCTTTTGACGTCGCCCTGATAAGTGAAGGTCACTCCGCCGCTGGCGATGTTTTTGCGCGCCCGCTCCCGCAGTGTCTTCACGTCCGTGAGAAATGGCTTGGGTTCTTTGGCTTGCTTATCCACGTTGGTTCTGCTCCTGGGAGGGGTGCGGCTGCATCGGTATTTATACACCGGCGACGCCGCGTTTTTGCGACAACATCGAAATTAACCGCGTCAGACTATTGACCAAGCGCCTGTCAGCGATGTTCCGACATCCGTATCATCCGCCCAAAGCCGCATCCAGCGCCGATAGCAGCGGTCCGAGCTTCGGCGGGTTCGCCTCGAAAGACGGCGTCACTCCATGATCTCGCAGCGCGCGCGAGCATACCGGTCCGATCGAGGCCACCACCGAGCGATTCAGATTGTTCGCCAATTCCGCCGCACTTCCAGCCTCCTGCGCAATCGAATAGAGGTTGTGCACTTGAACCGCACTGGTAAAAACCACGGCATCGACTTGCCCTCTAGACAGTGCATCGAGGAGACGGGACAGTGGGCGCGTGTCGGTGGGCAGGGCCCAGCGATATGTCGCGATCTCCTGCACCTGGGCGCCGCGTGCTTCCAGTCCTTCGCAGAGGGCGCGATTTTTCTCGCCGTGGCGCTGCACCAGAATCGAAGCGCCCGCGACTTGCTCAGCGGCGAGCGCCGCAAGAACGGTTTCAGTGGTGAACGGCGCGCCGGCCCTGATGTCGATGCGAATTCCGCGCGAGTTCAGCTCGCCGCTCGGCTTGGGACCGCGAACCGCAACCCGCGAGGCGGCCAGCAGCTCCTTGAGATCCGCGCTCATGCCCGCCGCATCGGCGGCGGTAAACAAAGCCTTGGTTCCCACGCCGGTTTGAAAAATGCATATCTCGAAAGGATCAGCGCGCCATTGCCTCAGCAGAGCCTGCAGGGCCTCGGCATCGATATCCGGTACTTCTTGTAATGCCGGCGCCAGCAGCGGCACGCCGCCGCGGCGTTCCACCATTTCGGCAAGATGGGCGCCGGTGCGGGTTTCCAATATCGCCACGACTTTAGATTTCATGCGGACGCCATTCAACCACCATACTATGGGCATGTCGACCTGGCTGAAGGCGCTGATCGGCGCCGCAACGATCTGGGTGCTCATGCAGCCTGCCGCCGCGCAAGCGACGCTGCAGAAAGACGCCGTGCGCACCGAATTCATGGCCGCCATGCAGCGCGTGCGTCTGCATCAGCCGGACATGCCGGACTCACCCGCTCTGGAGCGCTACGCCATTTACGACTACTTGGTCGCGGCGAGACTGAGACGCAATTTGAGCCTGGCGGCCGATGAAAATCTCGACGCGGCGGTCGACGCGTTTCTGCAGTCCCACGCCGGACAGCTGGTGGCGCGCGGGCTGCGGCGCGATTGGCTTGCGAGCCTCGCGCAGCGTCATCGCTGGGATTGGTTCTTGCCTCGCTCCACTGATGTCGCGGATCCCACGCTGATTTGCGATCGCCTGGATGTCAGGCTGGCGACGAACGATACGCAAGGTCTTGCCTCGGCCGCGCTGATTCGCTGGCTCGCGCCGCAGAAGCCGCCGCCCGAGTGCGCCAATGTATTTGCATGGTTGCGGCAACAGGGATTGCTCACCCCGGCACTGGCCGAGACCCGCGCCCGCGCAGCCTTGTCCGCGGACTCGCCGCGCCTGGCGCGCGAGTTCGCGGCGGACGTGCCGTTGGACCGGCGAGCGGCGCTGCTGCAATGGTCGGATCTGATCGATGCGCCGCACGCTGCCCTGACCGTCCTGGCGACTCATCCGGCACTGGCGGTCGAACCGGAAGCCTTGTCGTCCGGCTTTGAGAAACTCTCGCGCACGGAGCCGGGTTACGCTCTCGACTTGCTGCCGCAGCTGCTCGCGCGCGAGGATTTGGCGCCGGAAACCAAGGATCGGCTCCGGCGCGCGGCCGCACTGGGCGCTGCCTACGATCGCGAGCCGCGTGCTTTGGCCGCTTTCGAGGATTTGCCTGCCGCGGTTGTCGATGGCCCGGTGCAGGAGTGGCGCGTACGCGCCGCGTTGTGGAACCGCGATTACGGTCGGGCACTCGCGTGGATTGACCTCATGTCCCCGAGTCTGGCCGAGCAGCCGCGCTGGCGCTATTGGCGTGCACGCGGGGTGGCAGCGACTCAAGGGGACGAGGCCGCGGCGCCGCTGTTCCGCGAGATTGCGGGACTTCGCGACTATTACGGCTATCTTGCGGCGGATCGCTTAGCGCAGCCCTACAGCATGAACGTGCGGCCGTCGCCCCTCGATGCGGCCGCTCAAGCCAGGTTGGCCAAGGAACCCGGGATGATTCGCGCGCACGAGCTGTTCGACTGCGACATGACGGATGAGGCGACCTCGGAGTGGAACGCTGCACTGGAGAGCGCCGATAACGCGTTGAAGGTTCAGGCAGCACAGCTCGCGTCGCGCTGGGGATGGTATGCCCAGTCGATCAGCACCTTGGCGCAAAGCGGAGAATTCGACGACGTGGCACTGCGTTATCCGCGGCCTTTTCTGGATTCGGTGAGCCGCGCAAGCAAGTTGGCGCAGTTGCCGCAGGACTGGATACTGGCCGTCATGCGCCAGGAAAGTCTGTTTCGCAAGGACGCGATTTCGCATGCCGATGCACGCGGCGTCATGCAAATGATGAACTCGACCGCATCCGCGGTCGCCCGCCGATGGCATCTCCCCGCTCCGGGCCGCGATGGCCTGTTGGATCCATCGATCGCGATTCCGCTCGGCGCCGCGCACCTGCGCGAGCTGCTGGACCGCTATGGCGAACAGCTGACGCTCAGCCTTGCCGCCTACAACGCGGGCTCCGCACCCGTCGCGCGCTGGCTGCCGCCCACGCCGATGGATCCCGACATCTGGATTGAGAATATTCCTTACAACGAGACCCGCGCGTATGTGCAGCATATCTTGGAGCACATCGTCGCCTTCGCCTCCGTGCGCGGTGCGGAACCCCCTCGGCTCGAGGTCTTGGTATCCGCAGTCGAGCCGGCAACGCCGTTGTTGTGATAACTTTGCGAAAGATAAAAATTAGGGGGATGCGATGCGATCTGTTGCTTTAGTTCTTGCCTCGATTGGCGGCGCACTGCTGGCCGGCGCCGCGCCAAACGGTGCGATTGCCGATACCGTCGTGGTCGACGCCGATCGAATGATCGACGTGCTGACGGGCCGCGTCGTCGACCATCCGCAGATCACCATCGTCGATGGACGCATTGCCGCAGTCGGTGCGCAAGGATCCGCTCCACCGCCAGGCGCCCGGCGGGTGGACTTGAAGGGCATGACCTTGCTGCCGGGTCTGATCGACATGCACACGCACCTTACGTCGGACCCCCATTTCAGCGGCTATCGCCGGCTGCAATTTACCGACAATTTTTGGACGGTGGTGGGCGTGGCGAATGCCAAAAAGACCTTGGAGGCCGGCTTTACCACGGTTCGCAACGTCGGCTCCGCCAACTTCGATGACGTCGCGATCAAGCAGGCCATCGAACAGGGCATCGTCACCGGTCCACGCATCGTGCCCGCGACCTATGCGATCGGCGCCACGGGCGGCCATTGCGACGCCACGGAACTGCCGCCATCGGTGTCGGTACCGAGACCCGCCGTCGCGAACGGCCCTGAAGAGATCCGCGCAACGGTGCGCAAATTGCGCAAGTACGGCGCGGAAGTCATCAAGTTCTGCGGCACCGGAGGCGTGCTGTCGAAAACCGACACAGTCGGCGGCCAACAGTTCGACCTCGCCGAAATGAAGGCGCTGGTCGACACGGCGCACATGCTGGGACTTCGCGTCGCCGTCCACGCGCACGGCACGTCGGGGATCAAGGACGCGATCCGCGCGGGCGTCGACACCATCGAACATGCGAGCCTTGCCGACGAGGAAGCTTTCGCATTGGCCAAACAACACGGCACCTGGTTTTCGATGGATATCTACAACGATGACTACATCATGGCTGAAGGCGAAAAAAACGGCGTCTACAAGGAGTCTCTTGAAAAGGAACGCGTCATCGGCTTGAGGCAGCGTCAAACCTTCCAAGCGGCAGTGAAGGCCGGCGTCAAGATGGTTTTTGGAACCGACGCCGGGGTCTATCCGAACGGCGACAATGCGCATCAATTCGTCACCATGGTGAAATGGGGAATGACGCCCATGCAAGCGATCCAGGCCGCTACGGCCAATGCGGCGGAAGCCTTGGGCCGGCAGAGCGATGTCGGTGCGATTGCCATCGGGCGCTACGGGGACCTCATTGCGGTTGCGGGTGATCCGCTCGCGGATGTCGCACGGCTGCAGTCCGTGGCATTCGTCATGAAGGGCGGCGAAGTCGTCAAGGGCGCCGCAAATTGAAGCGCCGCGCGCGTTGAGGCGGCGGCACCCACGGCGGTGTTTCAGTTGCCGCCGATGAGCCCGGCCGTGACGTTGATGGCAAAGCCCAGAATCGATGCGTTGAACAGAAACGAGATCAGCGTTTGCGCAATCACGATTCGGCGGATGCCCGTGCTCTCGGTGGAAACGTCGGCAGTCTGGCATGCCGCCGCAATGGTGAAGGAAAAATAGGCGAAATCCCAAAATACCGGCTCATGCGTGTTCGGAAAACGCAGCGGCCGGCTGCTGCCGGCGGCGCTATAGAACATGTCGGCGTAGTGCGTGGTGAACATGACGGGAACCAGCAACCACGAATCAACCAGGGTGAGCGCCGCAAGCGCCAGGTGAGCCGCACGCGTCGACCCGCTCACTTGCTTGATGGTCGCCAGCGGCTCGATGATGGCCACCAAACTGGCCGCCGCGGCGATGATCACCACCACGAGAATGAAGGGCCCCGTCTCGTCCTCTTCGATATATCGCGTGCAGATTTGCGCCGCCGTGAGGCGCGTCATCCAGTATACAATCAGTATTAGAAACAGAACGACGCCGGCGTTCCAGCACACGAGAACCCGGCTCAGCAACGACCAGTCATGAGGCAGAAAGAAAAACAGCGCCGTCCCGATGATGAAAGAGCTCCAAATCCGGGGATGCAGCAGGAACAGGTTTCTCATGTCGGACCGGCGAGGCAGCCGCTCTGAGCGCGCGCGACGCTACTTGCTTTCCTTCGCAACCAAGTATTTGACCAGATCGATCAACTGATCCGTGCCCCCGGCCGACTCGACGTGCAGCCGATATTTGCCGTTGACGACGATCGTGGGCGTTCGGTCAACCTTGTATGCCACCATCAGATCCTGGTCCGTGCGCACCTTGAGGTCGGCGGAAAAAGATTTGGACGTGGCCAGGAACTTGGCCACCGGCACGCCGGCATGCTGGTTGTAAAATTTGGCGGCATCCTCAATCGTCGGCATGCTGCTCTTGAGACCGCGAGAGTCGCTGATGCTCAGGTCCCCGCCCTTCCACACCGCATCAAACATGGCATCGTGGGTCTGCTGATCCACGCCAAGTATTTGCGCGGTGACATAGGCGAGTTGGAACATCGGCCAGTCCTCCGCCGTATTGAATGCCGCCGGCAGGTAGTCGACCACCACGTTCGGGGGCATCGCTTGCTTCAGCTTGTGCATGGTGGGCTGAAAAATGTTGCATGCGGGGCAGGCGTACGAAAATACCTCCGTCACTTCAACCTTGCCGGCCGGCACGGTGGGCGTTCGCGGCGGCTGGACGAGGAAATAATTCACGCCCTCGGTCCAGACTTGCGCGCTGTGCGCGGATATCGAAGCAACCAGCGTCAGAGCGACCCAGCAGGCAGCGGATTTGATCAATTTCATCGAGGCTCCTTTTTCTTCTCGCGGCGCAAATTCTAACACCCGGGGCCTCCAGGATTGCGCCGATTCGGTACCCCAGAAACGCCCGGTTTTATCCATCGAACCGACGGGACATTCACATTACTTTACAAAGGCCTATGAACTTTAGAGGCTCGGTCCGCTCTACATGCATGCTGCCGGCGATCGGTGTGTAGTTCACGGTCGAATATCGTTATAGTCTGCGGCTCGCCCAGATGATCGTTTTGGCAGTGCGT
The DNA here is from genome assembly GCA_036493935.1 of Steroidobacteraceae bacterium. Taxonomy (GTDB): domain Bacteria; phylum Pseudomonadota; class Gammaproteobacteria; order Steroidobacterales; family Steroidobacteraceae; genus Bog-1198. The sequence continues at coordinate 52,501 of DASXOY010000037.1, forward strand.
GCCGCGGCATGGGCTCGCGTATTGGTGAATTAGTGATAAACGAACAAGAAGACCCGCAATTTCCCCCGCCCGCGCGCGGTCCGAAGGCGTTTATCGCCAGACACTGGAAAGCGCTGCTGGTCGCGCTCGTCGTCGTTCTGCTGCTGCTGACCTTCGTGCTTTATCTGCGGCATAAACAACCGGTACCGGGCTTCGCGCGCGGGCGGGGCGGCCAAAACGGCCCGGTCGCCGTTTCCGTGGCGACTGCGGTGACGGGCGATATTCAAGTCAAGATACCGGCACTCGGGACCGTCACTCCGCTTGCCACGGTCACCGTCCGCACGCAGATAACCGGCACCCTGCAAAAGATCCTCTTTACTGAGGGTCAATTTGTGCACCAAGGGGACTCGCTCGCGCAAATCGATCCGCGGCCGTACGAGGCCGCTCTGCAGCAAATGGAAGGGAACTTGAAACGCGACCAGGCGTTGCTCGCCGATGCAAAGCTGGACCTGAAACGCTACGAAGGCTTGGTCAAGGAAGATTCCATCGCCCAACAGACGCTCGACACGCAGCGCGCTTTGGTCGATCAATACACGGGCACCATTCAAGCCGACGAGGGACAGGTAAAGACGGCCAAGGTGAACTTGGTTTATACGCACATCATATCGCCCGTAACGGGGCGCGTCGGCCTGCGCCAGGTGGATCAGGGCAACTACGTGACGCCCGGCGATGCGAACGGCATCGTGCTCATCAATCAGCTGCAACCCATCACGGTGATCTTCTCCATTCCCGAGGACAATGTCTCCGCGGTGATGAAGCGCGTCCACGACGGTGCCGTTCTGCCCGTCGAAGCTTTCGACCGCACCAACGCCACCAAGATTGCCGACGGCAAGCTGCTTACCGTCGACAATTCTATCGACATCACGACCGGGACTATCAAGCTGCGGGCGCAGTTCGACAATACGGATGGCGCGCTTTTTCCGAATCAGTTCGTCAATGTGCAACTGCTGCAGGATGTGCTGAGCAATCAGGTCATCATGCCGAACTCGGCGGTGCGCAGAGGGGCGCCGAACGGAGTGGCGACCACCTTTGTCTACGTCGTCAATGCCACCAACAGCACCGTGACCGTCCGTCCGGTTACCTTGGGCGTGGTGGACGGTGAAAGGGTGGCGGTGACCGCCGGACTCAAGACCGGAGAAGTCGTCGTCACCGAGGGCGGCGACCGGCTGCGCGATGGTGCGGACGTCATTTTGCCGAATGCGGCAGCTGCCCCCGCGAAAGCGACACCCAAGCCGGGCGCTCCGGCGACGCCAGGCGCGCGACGCGGCAAGGGGCGCGGCAAACCAGCCTCTTCAACGTGATGCCGTGAATCCCTCACGCATCTTCATCCTGCGGCCGGTCGCCACCACGCTGTTGATGGTGGCGATCTTGATCGTGGGCGCGATGGCGTACGTGCAGTTGCCCTTATCAGCGTTGCCCGAAGTGGCCTATCCGACCATCGAAGTGCAGACGTTTTATCCCGGTGCCAGTCCCGAGGTGATCACATCGGCGATCACCGCACCGCTGGAAAAGCAATTCGGCCAAATGCCCGGCTTGAATCAGATGTCATCGACGAGCTCTGCGGGCGCGTCGGTCATCACATTGCAGTTCACCTTGGCGCTCGATATCGATGTCGCCGAACAGGAAGTGCAGGCGGCCATCAGTGCCGGACAGAATCTACTGCCGCAAGATCTACCCGCGCCGCCGATCTACGCCAAGGTCAATCCCGCGGACGCGCCGGTGCTGATTCTAGGCGTCACCTCCAAAACCATGCCGCTCACGGAGGTGGAGGATCTGGTCGATACGCGCATCGCGCAAAAAATCTCGCAAATCAAAGGCGTCGGCGTGGTCAGCATCAGCGGCGGCCAACGCCCGGCGGTGAGGGTCGTCGCCAATCCGCGCGCCCTGGCCGCCTATGGCTTGAATCTCGATGACTTGCGAACCACCATCAACAACGCGAATCAGAACGGCCCGAAGGGCACGCTGGACGGTCCCGCCAACGCCTATACCGTCAACACCAACGATCAAATCAGGAATGCCGAGGACTACGGCAATGTGGTGGTCGCCTACAAGAACGGCGCGCCGGTACGCTTGAAAGATGTCGCCACCTTGGTGCAAGGGGCGGAGAACTCGAAGCTCGGCGGGTGGATGAATTCAACGCCCGCGCTGATTCTCAACGTCCAGCGTCAACCGGGCGCGAATGTCGTCGATGTGGTCAATAGGATTCATGACCTGCTGCCGTCGCTGCAGGCCGATATGCCCGCGGGCGTCGATGTCGCCCTGCTCACCGATCGCACGACGACGATCCGCGCCTCCGTCAAGGATGTCGAATTCGAACTGGTGCTTGCGGTGATCTTGGTGGTGTTGGTGATCTGGGTGTTCTTGCGCAATATTCCAGCAACCATCATTCCCAGCCTGTCGGTACCGCTTTCGCTCATCGGCACCTTCGGCGTGATGTATCTGGCCAATTTCAGCTTGAATAATCTGTCTTTGATGGCGCTGACGATTGCCACCGGCTTCGTGGTCGATGATGCCATCGTCGTGATGGAGAATATTTCTCGCCACCTCGAACAGGGCATGAAACCGCTGGCGTCGGCCCTGAAGGGCGCGCAGGAGATCGGCTTCACCGTGCTCAGCATCAGCGTATCGCTGGTCGCGGTTTTCATTCCCCTGCTGTTCATGGGCGGTATCGTCGGCCGCCTGTTCCGGGAATTCGCGGTGACGCTCTCGACCGCGATCGTCATTTCCATGATCATCTCACTGACCACGACGCCCATGATGTGCGCTTACCTGCTCAGGAGCGAGCGCCACCAGAAGCACGGGCGCCTCTACCTGGCCAATGAAAGAGCCTTCGACTGGCTGTTAGGCAGGTATCGTCGCAGCCTGCAATGGGTGCTGGACCATCCGCGGCTGACGATCCTGGCGTTGTCCCTGACGATAGCGTTGAACGTGGTATTGATCATCACCATACCGAAGGGATTTTTTCCGCAACAGGATACCGGGGCAATCACCGGCGGTGTGCAGGGTCCGCAGGATTCGTCTTTTCCGGCCATGGACAGCTCCATCAAGCAGATCGTCGGTGTGGTCAAGGCCGACCCGGCGGTCGCCAATGTCATCGCCTTCACCGGCGGTAATGGCGCCACCAATACCGGATTCATCTACATCGCCCTCAAGCCGCTGAACATTCGTAAAGTCAGCGCCGCCGAGGTGATCGGCCG
>DASXOY010000038.1:0-26067 GCA_036493935.1 Steroidobacteraceae bacterium
TCGGGACTCAAGCGTGAACTGGATCAGCGCTGGGCGCGGAACATGATGCTAAATAAATGGCTGGAATATTGCGCCGAGCGGGGGCATCACTTCTAGCCGCGAAGATTGGCTTCGTATCGGGTGACCTGCGGTTGTCATGGGATGAGGCGGGACTTTGATCGATAAGCTGACGTTTCTAAAAAGCGTGGCGGAGGGAGGTTCAGCAAGTGCCGACGAAGAGCGGCTCATGCAGCTGTTCCAGAATCGTGCGGGCCTTAAAAAGGCCTACGCCGACCTCAAAGACGAATTTCACCTGCTGCGCGATCGGCTCAAGCAGCAAGAAGGCGCGACGATCCGCATTCAGGAACAGATGGACGCGCTCGGCGATTTGCTGGGCGATCCGAAGACCGGATTCGGTGCGTTGGTGTTTTTCCAATTGCGCGCGCTGTGGAAAACCTGCCACCAGCAGCTCTCCGGCTTTGCCGCGGACCTGACGCGCCAGCAAGAGGCACGCGAGGTCGCAAAGCACAAGGCGGATGTCGACGCGGAAAAAAATGCGCGTCTCGCGGACGCAGATCTGCGGCTGCGGGCGGCGAGTGCCGATGCCGACCAACAGCGCCGGCATCTTGCCGAAGAACAGCAAGAGATCGGCCGCTTGACGGCCTTCTGGCACTATTTCAAACGCCGGCGCCGGCTCAAAGCGTTGGACCTGCTGCGCAATCACGTCGTCATGGCCGATGCTGCCGTGGGCGATTTGCACGCCGAGCGCAGCGCAATCGAGAACGAGGCGGCGCCGGAATTTCCCGGTCTCTCGCTGGCGGCCCGCCGCAACATCAATCTGGCCATCATCAGTTATGCGGAACTGTTGTGCGAGCATGCCGATGCCTATGGGCTTGCGGCGCGCGCCAAGGAAGCCGTGGCGCGGCGCGTGCACGAGATGAGTTTCGGCGCGCGCCCGGAATGCGAAACCTATATGCAGCGCGTGCAGAAGGCACAAGCCGCGGTGGTCAATCAGAAGCAGATCGGCGGCCTGGTGAGGGCGAAGTTGGAGCGGCTGCGCGCGACCTGCGAATATCGCAACACGGCCGATACGGTGCCGACGGCGGATTCCTTGTCGCCGCCCGTCACCGAGCTGGATTTCGACAAGCCTAAACAGCCCTCAGCCAACACGTGGAACGTGCTGGCCGAGGACTATTGGGATTTGTACACCCTATTGTTGCGTTAGCGGCTGCCGGTGGGCCGGGTTTGTGTCCGAGTCGCTGCGCCGCGCTTGAGTCGGTGCGGCCCTCTTGGCTGACACCACCACCAGGTCGGCGGCGATCTGCGAAGCTTCATCCAGCAAGATACCTGCGGTCGCGTCGTCTTTGATTTCTTCGAGCGATGCGGCGGGTTTTATGTCATGCGCGGCGCGCCACGCGTTCTCGCGCGCCAGCCGTTCGCTGTCCACCTTCTTGCGTTCCGCTTCGCGAGTCTTCAAGTTCAACGACAGCGTTTTCTGGCTGCGCATGGCATCGAGCGCCGCGATGTCCTCGCGCAAGTACTTGAAGTCGGCGCTGCCTGAGGTGCGCTCCTCGTGCAGCTTTTCGAGGGTCGCCGCGATCGGCTTCAAATCACCTTCGGTACGGAATGTGGCAGGCTCGATGTGATCCCAGGGAAGGGCGCGATCGCGCGTGCTTTCGCCGACTTCATTGGCGTCGATCAGCGAGGGCAGCGCGATGTCGGGCGTGACGCCGCGATCTTGAGTGCTTTCCCCGGTTATGCGGTAGTACTTGCCGATGGTCACGTTCAGCTGGCCCAACTCGGGTTTGCGCCCAAAGATGGTGTAGTTGAGCGGATGCGCATTTTGCACCGTGCCTTTGCCGTAGGTCTGCTGACCGACGATGAGGCCGCGGCCGTAGTCCTGAATCGCGCCCGCGAAGATCTCCGAGGCTGAGGCGCTGAAGCGATCGACGAGCACCATCATGGGCCCGCTGTAAAAGATCGCCGGATTCGGGTCATCGTCGACTTCAATATGACCGGTGGTATCGCGCAGCTGCACCACCGGACCGCGGTCGATGAACAGGCCTGTCAGGGATTCGGCTTCCGGCAAATAGCCGCCGCCGTTGGCGCGCAGATCCATGATCAGCACTTCCGCGCCGTCCTTGCGCAGTTCGCTGATCAGGCGCTGCACGTCGCGCGTGGTGCTGCGATAGTCCTTCGCGCCCGCGCGGCTGGCATCGTAATCCTGATAAAAGCTCGGCACGGTGATGATGCCGATCTTGATCTCCTTGCCGTTGCGCGTCACGGTGCGCATGGCCTTGTGGGACGCTTGACCCTCGAGCGAGACCTTGTTGCGGGTGAAGTCCACGATTTTCTGCACCGATCCCGGTGCGGCGCCTGCCGGCAGAATTTGCAGCCGCACCGTCGTGCCGCCGGGTCCGCGGATTTTCTGCACCACATCGTCCAGACGCCAGCCGATGACGTCGGTCATCTCGCCGGTCTTGCCCTCGCCGACGGCAGTGATGCGATCATTGGCCGAGATTTTTGCGGGCGGTCCGCTGGTGGCGGCGGGGCCGCCGGGAATGACGTCGATGACCGTAACGTAATCGTCGGTCAATTGCAGCGAGGCACCGATTCCCTCATAGCTCAAGCTCATTTGAATGTTGTATTCCTCGGAGTTGCGCGCCGAGAAATAGTTGGAGTGCGGATCGAGCGACAGCACGAAGGCATTCATGAATGCCTCGAACACATCGTCCGGCTTGCTTTGATCCATGCGCTTCGCCACATGTTCGTAGCGCTTGTGCAATACATCGACCACTTCGGGCCACTGCTTGCCGGCGGTGACGAGCGAGAGCGCGTCATTCTTCACGCGCTTGCGCCACAATTCGTTCATCTCGGCGGCATTCGCCGGCCAGGGTTCCTTTTCGCGGTCGAAATTAAACGTCTCATCGACGTCGAAATCCGGCTTCTTGCTGAGCAGATCGATGGCGTAGGCCATGCGCTCGCGGCTGCGTTGTTGATAGCGCCGGAAAATGACGAACGCCGGCTCGACGTCGCCGGACTTGATCGCATCGTCGAGCTCGTAGCGGTACTTTTCGAACTCTGCGATGTCGCTCGCATAGAAGTAGCTGCGCGCGCCGTCGATGGCGTCAAGATAACGGTCGAGGATCAAGCTCGAAAGATGATCGTCCAGCGGCGCACGGCGGTAGTGCTCGTGCGAGATGATGTCGGCGACGCGCCGCGCAACGTAATTTTCCTGTTCAGTGGGGGCGAGGACCGCCGAGGCCGCCGGAGTGGTGGCGGGCGGCGTCATGGCCGCACCAAGCAGGGCGGCTAGCCCTACCGCGCTCGCGCACACGGCAATACCGGTAATCCATCGCGAACGAGTAAGCCGTTTGAGTATCACCGTCGCAGTTCTCCTGTAAACTTCCTTCCCCACTCCCTTCAAGGCTAGAGAAGCTCGTGCCTCCTAGCAAGTGTATATGAGCCGGAGGATATGCGTCCGTTCACGGTTTTGATCGGCATTGTCCTGGGGACCGCCGCATCGATGACTTTTGGCATGACCACGGTCCTAATCGTGTTCCTGGTATTGAGGCCTCAACACCCGGAACTGATGACTGAACTGCCTGGGGTTGCCCGCAGTCTAGCTACATTTGGCCTTTTGACCGCCGCCAGCGCGGGTAGTTTCCTTGGCGAGGCAAAGGCCAGGCCGTGGCGAGTCTGGGCGCATGTCGCTACAGGGATTTGCCTATGCGGCACAATTTTGATGTATTGGCCGCGGCGCAGTTGAGCGCCAGGGACACCATAATGCGACCGAGGCGGGTATTGCTGGTTCTGTCATGCACAGTGCTCGTCCTGCCTGGCTGTTCCGTTCGCCCCAAAGAGCCGCCGCCGTCCACCGATATCGATGACACCGCTTTTGGCGACTACGTCCGCGTGTTGGCCTCGGATGATTTTCTGGGCCGCAAGCCCGGCACCGCAGGAGAAGACAAGACAATCAACTATCTGGTCGAGAATTTTCGCAAAATCGGATTGAAGCCCGGCGACGGCAAAAGCTACGTGCAGGCGGTGCCGCTCGTGCAAATCACCGCCACCGATCCCAAGCTGACGGTAAGCGGCACCGCCGGCAGCCATAGTCTCGTGTACGGCAAGGATATGGTCATTTGGAGCAAGCGAGCCGTGCCCGATGTGCAAGTCGCAGGCAGCGAGCTGATTTTCGCCGGTTACGGCATCGTCGCGCCGGAATATTCGTGGAATGACTATGCCAACCTCGACGTTCACGGCAAAACCGTCGTCGTTATGGCGGGCGATCCGGGCTACGCATCGAAAGATCCTACGCTGTTCAAGGGCAACGCCATGACCGAATACGGCCGCCTCGCCTACAAGGTTGAGGAAGCCGCGCGCCAGGGCGCGCAAGGCGTGCTGGTCATTCACGATGCGGCGGCGTTGGGCTTCGGTTGGGACGCGATTCAGTCGACGTGGACGGGCGCGCAATTCGAGCTGCCGGCGGCGGACGCTTATGCCGGCCGCGCGGCAATCGAAGGCTGGCTGCAAAACGATGCCGCGCGCGCCTTGTTCAGTGCGGCCGGAATTGATTTTACGAAGACCCTGAGGGCCGCATCGCATCCGGGCTTCAAAGGGCTGCCGCTGGGCCAGAGCATCAGCGCCACGATCCATAATACCTTGCGTTCATTCAACTCGCAGAACGTAATCGCGCTCTTGCCCGGGCGCAGCGCACACGAATTCGTGATGTATACCGCTCATTGGGACTCGCTGGGAATCGATGCTGCGCGATCGGGTCGCAATATTTACAATGGCGCGGTCGACGATGCCACTGGCGTTGCGGGCCTTTTGGCGCTGGCGCAATCCTTCAAGCATACCGATCCGAAACCGGAACGCTCCATCGCCTTTCTGGCGACCACCGCCTCGGAACCGGACCTGTTGGGTTCACGCTATTACCTCGAGAACCCGGTGCTGCCGCTGCGTGAAACGGCGGCGGTCATCAACGTCGACATGCTGATCAATGGCGGGCGCAGCAGGGATGTCAGCATCTTAGGGTATGGCAACACCGACCTGGAGGAAGCGGCGCGCGCCGAAGCGCTGCTGCAGGGACGTGATGCGCATGCCGACCCGAGTCCGCAACTGGGGCTGTATTTTCGCTCCGACAGCTACAACTTTGCGCACCGCGGGGTGCCGGTGTTGTATACGCAGGCGGGCATTGACAGCGCCGCGCGCGGGCCGGTGTGGGGGAAGGCGCAGATCGATGATTATTTCGCGCACCGCTATCACCAGCCCGGCGATCAATACTCAGCCGACTGGGATGTCAGCGGTCCGGTAACCGACCTCAACTTGGACTATCACGTCGGGCTGCGCATCGCGAACAGCAAGCGCTTTCCGCGCTGGTATCCGAACAGTGAGTTTCGCGCGCGCCACCGAGCGACATCGGCCGGCAATTAGCGCTTGCCTACACGCGCCCAATTCTTGGTGCGATCGAAACTACCCGAGCTATTGTAGGGATCCGAGCCTTGCTCCTTGTAAGAAGGCCTTTTCGGAGCCGGATCGAGAGCCAAGGTTCGTGCCGCCTTCGCCTGCTGCAGCTCTCGCACCGCGAAGCTGAACCTGGAATCATCCCCCTGAATCTTGTCATCGTTCGCCATCGTCGCCGCCTCTCAGAAAAATTGTCCAATGCCTTGTCAATGTTCTAATCGTGATTTCGCCGCTGGATGAATGTTCCCAAATTGCGACAGGTAGGAATGCACCACATTGCGAATCTGTGACGCAGTTCAAGCCATTCGCGACATAAGATGCGCGCAGCTCAACTTAATTTGGTGTAGGCGCAAGGCCTGCCGCGCCGGCTGCCGCGCGCTAGCCGCTCTTCGCGAGTATCGGGGTCAATTGCCGATCGAACGGCACTGAGCGATTGCGGCCGCGCAGTTTTGCGGTGTAAAGCGCTTGGTCCGCCGCTTTGATGAAGTCGCCATAATTTGCAAACTGGATTTGCGCGCCGTGTGTCGCACAGCCGATTGAGACTGTCACCTTGGCGTGATGCGAGCCGACCACGTGGCCGGTATTGCGAAATGCCATGACGATGCGCTCGCAGATGCTATGCGCCGTATCTGCGTCGGTGGCGGGCAATACGACCACGAACTCCTCCCCGCCATGCCGCGCGATCATGTCCGTCTCGCGCGTATTGCCGCGCAAAATCCGTGCGGTCGCCTGCAGCACCCGGTCGCCCGCCTGGTGTCCGAAGTTCTCATTCAATTGCTTGAAATTGTCGAGATCGACGAAGGCAATGCTCAAGGGCCATTTATGCCGGGTCGAGTTGTCGAATTCACGCGAGAGATATTGTTCGAGATAGTTGCGGTTGTAGACGCCGGTCAAGGTATCGCGCCGCGTCTCCTCCTCGAGCTCGATCGACTGCGCTGAAGCCGCGTCGCTGGAGGCGCGCAAGGTATTGATCTCGCGCAACGCATGCAGACTGCGCAGCATCAGCACTTCGCGCGCCTGTTCGAGAATCAAATCCGGATGCTGCTTGGCCAGATGCTCCGACTCGAAGATCGCTTCCGTCTCCGGGATCATCGAGCCGATTGTTCCGAGCACTTGTCCGAACGCCATGCGGTCCAGCCCTAAGCTGCGCTCGGCGCACAGCGCCGTCTCGGCAAATTGCCGCTGTTCCGGATCCAGCAGAAACAGATCGGCCACGGGTCCCGAGAGCGCGACGCAGCGGTCAAAGATGCCCGCAGGATGGGCGCTGAAGCTCAACTCCACTTGGTGGCTGTGCTCGATGGCGCGATACAGGCGCTCGGGTAAATTCCATGTGCGCATCAGCCAGCCGCCGATATGGGCATGGTCGGCTTGCACGCGCTTCTTCTCGTGCTCGGCAAGCGCTACATGATCGCGTTGCAGTTTCTCGCCGTCGCGGTACAAATCCGGAACGGCTTGGTCGAGCGCCAGCATGCCGACGTCTTGCAACAGCGCCGCCAGGAAAATCTCCTCGGCGAGGGTTTGACGCATGGCATCGCCGAGAGCCCGTGCGGCCGTTGCGGCCAGGAGCGCACGCCGCCAGTAAAACTTGTAATTCAGGCCGTTGGGTTTCGCGCCGCGCAGTGACTTGACCAGCGAGAAGCTCAACGCGAGGGTCAAGGTGGCATTCAAGCCCAGCACGACGAGCGCCTGTCTCAGGTTCTCGCTCTTGCGCCGTTGCGCGTACAGGGGAGAATTGGCAATGCGCAGCACCTTGCTGGACAGCGCCGAATCCATGCTCAGAGCCTTGGCGACCTTGCCCATTTCAATCTCGGGGTCTTGCGCCAGCTCGATGATGTGCGTCGCCACCCCGGGAGGCGACGGGAAGTTCACGGACCGGCGAAGTTGGGCTTCAATCTCGGAATTCAAAACGCGGCTCCAGCGCAAAAGCGGAAAGGTTCCGCTTATGGCAAGTTAGCGTCCGCGCTCGAGGAAACTTAAGCTGACTCGTTCAATCTAGCGCTGGCACGCCACCAGGCGCGCAGCGCCCTGAACAATAGGTAAAGGGCGTAGGGCCCCAGAAAGACCACCCAAGAGGCAATAGAGGCCTCCTTGAAGCCCTGAAACAGGCTGGAATAGAGGTGCCCGAGGCTTCCACCCTCAAACCGGCCCAAGGTGGCCACACCGGCATAGAAAATCAATATGGGCATAACGGTCACCCCCAGCAGCAAGCCTATGCCGGCGACGATCAATTCGGCGGCCCAGGGGCGGTCTTCTGCGAGCTTTCGGAGGTCCCATGCCATGCCTCGATTGTAAACGAATCCCGCCGCGCCGCCCGCCGCTGTAGAATCTGAAGCATGCGCTCCTGGACGCCTCAGACACTGTATGACGTAAAGCCCTGGGTGTTCATGGCGGTGGGCGCCGTTCTGGGCGTCGGCATGATGCTCTGGTCGCTGGCTGCGGGAAGCTGGACCGTGTGGCGCGGATTACTCTGCCTGGGGGGAGTGGCACTCGCCATCGTCGGCGGCGCGACGCTGCAAATGCGCCAGGACTACCGCGCCAACAGCAAGTGGCGGCGAGACGCCCCTCCTTGATTCGCACGGCAGTGATCGGTGTCGGTTATCTGGGCCGATTTCACGCGCAAAAATATGCCGCTCTTGCCGACTCCGAGCTCGTGGGGATCGCGGATCCCTCGCCGACGGCACGCGCCGCGGTCGCGGCGGAACTGAAGGTCGCCGCCCACGCGGATTATCGCGAGCTATTGGGCTGCGTCGACGCGGTGAGCATCGTGACGCCTACCGCCTCGCACCACGAAGTGGCCAAGGCGTTCCTCGAGGCCGGCGCGAGCGTGCTGGTGGAAAAGCCCATGACCGTCACCATCGCCGAGGGCGAGGATCTGGTGGAGATCGCGCACCGAAGGAAACGCATTTTGCAGGTCGGTCACCTGGAGCGCTTCAATGCCGCCGTGCTGGCAGTGCAGCCGGCCTTGGCCGTGCCGCGCTTCATCGAGTCGGCGCGGCTCGCACCGTTCAAGCACCGCGGCACCGACGTGGACGTCGTGCTGGATCTGATGATTCACGACATCGACCTGATCTTGAGCATCGTGCGCTCGCCCGTGGTGGCGGTGGATGCCATCGGCAGCAGCGTTTTTTCCAAAGAGATCGATATCGCGAACGCGCGCCTGCGCTTTGCCAATGGCTGCGTCGCCAACGCCACCGCCAGCCGCGTCAGCCTCAAGACCGAGCGCAAGCTGCGGCTGTTTCAGGACGATGCCTACATGTCTTTGGACTTGCAGCAGAAGATTCTCACGGTGATCCGCAAGGGCGAGGGCGTGGGCGCGGATGGCATGCCGCAGGTCAGCATCGATGAGAACACCTATGAGCAGGGCGATGCGCTGAAATCCGAGATCGAGGCGTTTCTGGACGCGATCGCCGCAGGAAAGCCGCCGCCTGTCACGGGCGAGGATGGCTTGCTGGCGTTGCGCACGGCGGTCAGCATCGCTGAGCAAGTCGCAAGCTCAATGCAAAAATTTTCCTAGCGCGTCGGCGTCGCCGGCGGCACTGCAGGAGCGGACGCCGGCGCGGAAGCCGGCGCGGAAGCCGGGGGCACCGCGGGTCCCGTTGCCGCTTCGTTGTCGGTGATTGTCACCTTGTCGACAAAGTAGCGCGTGTCGGCAAAGCAGTTGGTCGGGATGCCGGGATGTTCGGTGTAGTGCAGCTGCACGCGATGGCCGACCGCCTTGCCGAGCTCCAGCGCCACCGACTTGTCGCGTACGCTGAAGTCCCAGAGCTGCGGCGAGGTGCCAGGACCCAAGTACTGACCGCCGCCGTAATACAGGGCTATCTCGCCTTCATGGGTCTTGCAAAGCCAACCTCGGCGCACGAATTTTTGCAGCACGCCGGCGCGCTCGCCTTCCGCATAGGCCCACGCGATCGTCAGCCATGTCCACAGGCCGCCGCCGACCACGATCAGCAACAGCAAGATCAGAAATACGCGGCCGGCGCGGCCCGAGCGGCGGCGTCCTGCGGTGTTCGGAACCTCAATTCTAGTCATGCTTCTCGCAGGCGAAAAATTGGTGGAGCCGGGGGGAATCTAAAACCTTAGGAAACACCCGTCAATTAGGCGCTTTCCCGCGCTTAACCGCCTTGACTACCCCTACGGCTACCCCTGACCAGCGTCGCACAAGAGCGGCGCCAGCCGATGTTAGCAGCACCGGCAGACGCCTCACCACAACCATTCCGTGTGAGGAACGATCATGGCTACAGCTAATAGTACCGCCGCAATCGCGGTTTTGAACGATGCACTGGAGCGCCTCGGCAAGGCGCGTTTGAGTTTGGACCTGGCGCGAGATCTGCTGGCCAATGGCGGCCGCGAGCTGCACAGCGCGGGCGATCGGATCGCGGACGCTGCGACCGAGCTGCGCGCCCTCGTTGCGACGGTGCGCCAATGAGCCGCGCGACCGCATTGGCGGCGCTGTTGTTGGCGCTCTCGGGCTGCATGGCATGCCGGCAGCACCCCATAGCCTGCACCGTCGGCATCGTCGCCGGCGCCGCGGTGATCGGCTACGAAGCTGCGCACCATGACCGGCGGAGCTCGCCTGTGGCATCGTGCCCGACAACGCCGTCGCTCTGCGCGGTGGGATCGTCACCATGAAATCCACCGTCACGATCCACGCATGCATGCAGCACCCGGTGCACTGCGTGGTGAGTCAAAACGCCTATCTCGATGCGCACCCGTCGTTTGGCTTGTTGGTGCTCATCGTCGCCGTGGGCGTGCTGGCAGCGTCGGCCGCCGTGTGGCGCGGCCGGAGGTAAGAGAATTTCTGGGAGCGCTCGCGGCGCCCATTCCTAACTCTTATTGCGATGCGCTCATAGACTTTCTCGCGGTGGACGCGCACCGACTGCGGCGCCGCGACGGATTGGGTGTCCGCGCGGGGTATTCTTACCTGCCCTGCGGCCGCCGTGGCGGAGGAGTTCCCGGCGCAACTCCTGCAATGTTCAATACAATTTCCTCGGGAATAGTGAAGTGAACACTTTTCTTGAAGCGATACTTTCGAACACGGTGCCCACCCGCGAATGTGAAATTCTCGTCGACAAGCTTGACCTTCTCTCCGACTACATCAATTGCTTCGGCGGCGCCTTTCAGCAGAAAGGACAGAGCTCCCCATTTCTCTTTATTGACCACTCTTACAGGGACTCTCAGCCATTCGCCCTCGCTCATGCGATTTTAACGCCCTTCTCTTTGAGCGCGGGGAGAGTGCTTTGTACTTCGTTGATGGACAGACTCAGAGCCTTGGCAATATCGATTAGATCGATGGTGTCTCGCCCCAGCGCGCGAACCGCTCGAATATAGTTGTACACAGCGGCTTCTAACTCCTTTCGGGACGCCGATTTCGACGGCGCAGCGGCGGCATGATGCGGCACAGAGAAGGTCGCATGATTACTCGACGTCGAAGTGCTCGTGCCGAGAATGGTTTGCGCTGAAGTGGGCGTTGTTTGCGCCGAGTTAGAACCGCTGTTACTCACGACAGCAGCTGCCCAACAGGTGGCTGAACCGACGACGGGTCACGTATTTCTCCATGCATACTTTCGTAAGAATCCTTTTGAAGGGTCAAAGCCCTAAGCAAGCCTGGCAATAATGTAGGCGGAAATACGATCTGCAACAGTGGGTCAACTCTCAGTTCGTTGGTTTCCTGAACCGTTGCCAGGGTTTCCGCCGACAAGCGACCGGGTACCTTCGCTACATAGAGGGAAAATTCGTGCATTCCCTGCGTTATTTCCGCGTAGTTAACGTAGTAACTGGGGATATCCGCATCGTCATTTAGCAAAATCTTCAGCTGCTTGAACTGCACTTTTTGCAGGATAGGCGAATCAGTCGCCTGTTTGGCTCGCTTTTTTGCCATACCGACCCCCCAAAGTTAAAGACTTTATAGCGCGCAATTTACCCCACCCAGGGAGTGCCGCACCGCACCATTGCTACAATAGCTCAACTGATACGCGCGCATCATCCATAAGAGCGACATTTGACGTAAAAGACCCTCAACGAAGTGCTCGCGGTTGCACTGATTAGCCCGCGCCACCGCGCTCGCATGAGGATCGAGGCACTTCTCCTTAAAGAAAAGGCCGAACTGCAGGCGAATCGTGTTAGTGCATTGACGCCCGCGACGCCGCGCGTTCACACTGCGCGGCATGCCAACAGGAGTCGTGAGTACCGGCCCCGCGGCCTAGCTCATGATCGAGCGAACCTAACGATGCACGCCGCGCTCGAATTTCTCAACAATGCATCTGTCGGCGCGTTCATCGGCGCTGCGGCAGCGTTCTTGCTCGTCATCCTCACTGACTGGCGCCGAAATCGTCGCGTTGCCACCGTCGTGTTGCCGTCGCTGTTGAAAAAAATGGCGTATCTCGCTCGATCGCGCCACGAAGATCTTGTCGCTCAAAGCAAGAATCCCCCGCGCCCTGTCATTGCGTTGCCATTCGCGGTGGATCGCCTAGAACGCTTGACTGAGCTGGTGGCAGATCGACTGGACGATCTGCAAGCCAGGGCCCTGGAGGCTGTGATGTTTTTTATGAGCGCGGCTGACAGAGTAAATGAGGGAACACGCCTGTTGTTCGAACAGATCGATTTGGCTAATACGGACATGACGCGGGGAGAGACTAATCGCCGATCTCAGGGACCCGCGTTATTGATGCTTGCCGCCGCGCGGTACAACGAGGAACAGCAACTGCTCAAGCGTATTTACGAAATCATCGACAATTACGTCGCCAATCGATTGACCGAGAGTTTCAGGCCGCCGCCGTGACGAAGGATTTCAGTGGCTGAGACTCTGCCAGCCCTTTCAGCTTGAGGGCCTAGGTGACTTGATTCAACTCAGAAACGTGTTCGAATACCAACTCAAGGTCACGCGCCGCATAACGGGTCACTAAACTTGAGAGTGTGGCGCTATCCGCAACTACGGACGTACCAAAGCTCGTTGACCTTGAAAAACCGAACATATCTTTGTATCGGGTCACCCCATAAATGTAGATTCGTTTTGCACCACTTGCAATTCCAACGATCTCCGAAAGAGAGAATGGCTGCGAAGCAACTGTCTGCCCATCTACACCCGTGCCAGGGAAAAGCGCGGTCTTGGGTTGTGGATCGTTATCGACTTCAGGAAATAGAAAGCCAGCGGGCAATGGCCAGTCGACGGCCTGAAGGCGGGCGTTTGTACTAACATCTCGAGCAGGCGTCGAACCGCGATTTTCAATTCGATAGCCGGCACAAGGGCAAGTTGCGGCATCAAAGCTGTGCATGAAGTTCACGGTGACTGCTACATAAGCACGGAGTTGCCGGATGGAAGCGAAGATCATCACGCAAAAAGTAACCACGAGCGCAACCGTCTGCAACACGCCAACCATCACCGACCAGCGTTCCCAAATTATGCGCACGTGACCTGGGTCGCTTGCGACAAGCTCTGGCACAGTGTTCGGATTGCCGCCCGGGAAGATTCCTGCAACTAGCGCGCCGCCAAAAAAAGCTACGGTGCCCGTCAGGAGCACAGCGACTACAAGAGCAGCGTTAGATTTCATTTTTCGCAGTCCATTGCACTCCGAGCATAGCTCCTATCGCGCTCATTACAGTGTTAAGTGCGCCACACAACTTGATGGACGCCGGCCGTGGTGTCGGCCTGATTTGCTATAGTGCCTGCTAAACTTGGCATGGAGGCCTCATATTGATTACGATCGATCCACCCATTAGGTTCATACCCGTTTCGGAACTCGCTGCTGTCAGCGCCGTTCGCGTCATTGAATTCCTTGCCTTCAGCGCGGCGCCGAACAAAAACGATCCCAACAAACATATACCCCTTGTTCTCGCTAATCCGGATCGCGGCGAATTTGAATTTTTTGATCCTTCGCAGCATGACCGCGTGCTGTCTATCTCGGACGCGTTGATCGTGCGGCCGCAGCTGGACTCGCTTGTTCACAATATCAACGCCGTCAAGGAAGGAAAGCAGCAGCTTTTCCAGTCTGAAGACGGCGCTCTAGGCGTAATCGTTCAGCTACGCCAGCCTTCCCAACAGCGGTTCTTCAATCTTCAGACCGGAGAGATCTGTTCTTTGCAGAGCCATTTTATGAGCTCGTTTGCGCGATGGAGCATCGGCTATCTGTCGAGTGAATCTAAATTCGTTCCACTGTTCTCTATCTGAAACGGCCTGACTGTCCATGGTGACAAAGGCGCAGACTCTGATCGGATACTCTGGTTACAGGCATCAGCTCGACCGCGCTCGCCGATTTCTTGATCGAGTGGCGCAAATGAGGCACGACCGGGATTCCGACCATAGCGATCACGACTTCCAAGACATGATGTGGGCAGCATTTCAAAATTGCTGGCACGTCAAGGATTGGGTAAAGAACGACCCAAACCTCAGCGAACCGCAGAAGCATGCAGTGTTAACGATGGCGCACGCCTCGCTCGATCTCTGCGCATGCGCGGATTTGTGCAACGGAACAAAACACCTGCGTCTTACGTCTGCTAAGACAGCTGCCCGCCACGGTCATATCGATTCGGTTTTTAATGCGCCGGGCGGAATTTTGCTTGGAAGGGAATGCATCGTAACGGACGCCAATGGGGACGAGATCTCGGGAGTCGTACTATGCCGCAGGGGCATTGAGGAGTGGGAGAGAATTCTCACTTCGCAAAACCTATCCATCCGTTGGGATTCCGACTACAGCTATAAATTCTCTCCGGATTGAGCCTCTGCTCTCGGCGATGATTTCGGACTGCAGGGGGCCTGCCCTAAGCTTTCTGCTTAAGCCGATACATGTTTGCTTCGGACCAGATTTCAATCACGCCACGCGCCGCCAGTAACTTCGCCGCCTCTTTCGTCGGCTCAAGATTGCCGATCTTGTGCCACTTGTCGGGGCGCTCGCTCGCCCATTCGAGCATCGCGAGCATCTGCTCTTGTACGAGCCGCTCGGCTTTTGTCAGCTTCTTAGCGGCCATGCCGGCCATGGTAGCCAACTTGAGGCGGACGCGCTCCCCCTGACCTGTTTGCAGTAGTCGTCTATCATTTCGTCGATGGGTTCACGTCGGCGCATGAGCAGAGCGTGACGCAGGGCGCGGCCAATGTGGAGGCACGAATATAGGGTGAATGACTAGAAATTGCGGACGTCTGCGCGGGCCATGGAGGTCAAAATGAGCATCTGCGACAAGGAGATCCGGCGGGCAACGCGGCGGATGACGGGGCGGAAACTTCGCGCATTATTTCTAGCGGCATGCATTCTCAGCGGCAACCCGATTGGAATCTTGCTCCTATGGTGGTGGCATTGGGCGGTCGGCAAGCCTTCGCTGTTAGAGCTTGCACTCGCTGAGAAATCATTCGGATATGGGTACATCGGAGTCCAGCGAACTGACGAGCCCTCTCACGACCATCAAGCGGCGCAGTCGCTCAGCCTGTAGGCGTCTTGTTCGCGATCGGCCGACGGAGCTGCAATGCTGTGCTTTCCGACTCATCTCACCAGCAGCGACTTGGCGGCCTGGGTTCAGGCAATCGTCTCAGCGGCTGCAATCATTGCCGCCTTTATCGGAATATTCCTGCAGGGAAAGTGGGCGCGTCAGGAGGCAGCTAAGGCGCGACATCTTGAGCGAAAGTCGCGTCTCGAAAGCGTTCTTGCGGTTGCCGAAGCGGCGCTCTCGCATGTAAATAATTTCGACACGGCGTTTGCAGCGACGAATCGGCTGGAGCTATCGGGCAAGCTTTATAGCGTTTACCACCCAAGAGTGGTGGATACCATTGTTGAGTCGTTGACGGCCATTCCGACCTACTTGATCGGATCTCGCGACGCGGTATTGGCACTACTCAGATTGCGGGATCAATTTCGATTCCTGGGTGAATCGATTATCGATTACCAATCCGGAATTGTGTCGATGGCGGAACTAACGAAGGCTGCCGAAATGTACCCCAACCCAGCGGAGCGCAAGCAAGCGAGGGAAGTAGCCGACACCACCTGGAAGGTGTTAGTCGGCAACGTGCGGAACCAATTGGGGCACGTCCGTGGGATATATGTGTCGCTATCGGACGCGATAAACCGAGACATCGCGAGTGATTGAGAACGCTCCCAAAGCGGTCTTCTCACAGGTCCGCTCGGGCGCGAACAATCTCCGCGTCCAAGGCAGCGAGCCTGGCTGCGGCGCCGGGTTGGCCCAGTACAGCTTCCCTCGTAGTACGAACCGCGGAGGCCTCCAGCACCGCGATCGTCGCCAACGCCTCAGCCCTGGCAGCCCCCCGCGCCGCCGCTCGCCGTCGTCCAAAATTCCCAAATGATTGGAGTGTTCGTTCGGCTTAAAATGTCGGTAGGTGACAACGGACGACTTGAAACACACGACAAATCCACAAAAGCACATCCGAGAAGCGCCCCCACCCTCTGTAGAGTGAGGGCGCGCGATCACCAGCGCTAGAGACTTAAGCCCATGCATCATCCAAATCGCAAGACCGTATCCAAGATCACCAGCACTATCATCCCAACGGTCATTACTCGTGCCAACCCGGATGGGAGCGGCATAAGGACTAGCTCTCGGATCGGTCGATTAATTGCGGTCCAGTATTCTCGCTTGTAGGCGTTATTCACGATTACCCACGCGAGCACCCACACGTCCGCGACATACCCAACAACCGATTGTAGCGTTGAACTATGAGCCATTACCGATGCGGTTCCAAGGACCGCAGCCGCTATGCACGCAATGACAGCGATGATTTGCATGATCACTCCTCTTCGCAGCCTAGCCCTAGTAGTAGGCAGCTGCCATCCGGATCAAAAATGGTATACGGCGGGTAGAAGGCTGGGTTGGGCGTAATTCCGAAATTGGTAGGTGCCGGGGGTGGAATGGTGTTGCCGTATTGATCCTGCCATGAGCCGTCCGAGTTTTGCACCCAAGCAGTGCCGGACGGCGGGTCTAGACCGTTCTCCGCCATTATCTGGCCGTAACCAACCACAAGATCATAGCCATAAGACGGGTCGATATACACCATCGCATCGTAAAAAGTGGTTCCTATTGCGGTACCGATTTTCCAAGCCAGACCTACAGAACCAGAAATGACAACCGCGACCTTGCCAAGTGCGCATACAGCTCCGCAGTTGTTGTTAGGGCTAGTCCTGAATTCCAAATACATCTCCTCGATTGGCGTTTGGTAAAGGGCAAACGGATCGGGTGGCATCGGGGGGGGAGGCGGCGCCGCGCGCACTGCTGCATGCAGTCCTGGGTGGGAAAAATATGCGCTCGAAGTCCCTGGCTGCGTATATAGGGCAACGGCGGGACTCAGCGCGGCCTGTGTAAATGCCGCCTGCCAGCGGACCAGATTTGTCGCGCTCAAGTCAGCAGCCGCTAATTGTGCCATCAGCGTCTGATTTCCATTATTGGCGATAAAGTATTGTCCAATAAGCAACAGTTCCTTGTCCGTCATGGCCTTAATCGTCGCATCCATACCAGTACCGCCGCTCTCGAATTGATAGATTATGTAGGCGGGAAAGTAGCCCGCGACTTGCGCAGGAGTTGCACCTTGCGGTGGTACTGGAATCGTCGATGTCAACGTTCCCGTAAACGTGACGAAATTGTTATAAGACACCCCGGCTTTTGCGCTGCTGTAGTAGGAGAACTCAGAGAAAACTCCGGTAGCAGTCGGAGCAAATGTCCAACATACGGGACTAGGTATGCCTTGGTTCGGTTTCGCAGGAAGGCATGCTTGAAAAGTACCGCTGACCGAACCCAAATTCACAGTCCAGTCGCATTCCACCGGATTACTATCGCCTGTATTGCACCCTGCGTAAGCTGCGGAGCCCATCAGCGAAATGCCAACGAGCGCCAATTTTGATAACAACTTCATTAGAAAACTCTCCATGTAAATAGCTAATCTGTGCGCGGGGGAGCGAAGCCCCTGAGTCCATAGGACAGAAGCCCCGTCCTAAGAAGCAAAGCGGGACCTGTCCGTCAAAACCCTCACGACTGAGAGGAAATAATTTCTCTTGTCAAACAGATTGCAACGAGAATGCAATACGTGAGCGTGTGTAGGGTTGCCAAGTCGGGCGATCTAATTCCCGACGTCTAAAGCATACAAATCGCAGTCTGGGCTAAACGCGGGCCGCTGCTGTCACAGATCCGATCGCGCCTTCAAGATTTCCGCATCCCCGGCCGCCAACCTTGCCGGCGCGCCGCCGATCCGCGCAGCGTGCGACTGCCACGCGAATTCTTGAGTAGAAATGCCGGCGCGATTCGGTGTGGAGGCCGCGCCCATGCGCTTCCCGATCCGCCGGCTGCGCCCCGTTGTTTGACCACGGTCACGGTTGCGCTTGACCGTTTGACGGGAGCGCGCTTCGAGCTGCGCGCTGCGCTCCCGTTTCTTCTTGGCTCGATTCACGACAGCAGCCGATTTCGCAACTGATCGCATGCGACTGCATCGTCCGCGCGGATGCGGCCCGTAAGCTCGACGGCGCGCTGGCGGCGATCTTCGTCGGTGCGGGCCGATGCCGCTGGCGCTCGCCCAAGTTCGGCGACTCGGCGCCGGCGGTATGCCAAGCCGTCGTCGGGGCATGATGAGCGCGCTGGCCGACAAGCGCGAAAAATTGCCTCGATCTCCCGCCGTGGTAGGAGGTGGTGGTGAGAGCCGCCGGTGTCCAGCGCTCTCTCAGCCCATCGGCGAAGTGGCTGAACGTTGATTCCTCGCGTGCCGGCGATTGCCAATGCGCTGGGCAACGCAGGTACACTGACCTGACTGATTTCCAAAAGATCGACCGACGTGAAAATTTTTCCGGCGCCGTAGCCGCCCATTGGGTCCGAATCGATCGGCAACCAGCTGCAGCTCGTCGCGTTCAAGAATTTGCCGCGCACTAGCGCATAGATCGTGTCGGCTAGTGGCGTTTCGGCATATTTCACGGAGCCCCGCAATTCGCGCGACTCGGTATGAAGGTCAAAGACGCGACCGATCGGCGGTTCATCATCTGAATGGGCCCAGCAGAACACGGGATTCTTTTCGAAGTTTTCAGTTTGCCAGGCATCGGCCTTAACGATGTGACCGTCGCGACCGATCGACTCATCGGAAAACGTGTAGCGCACCACTCGACTCGATGCGTCGACCTGCACGTCGGCCGTCGGCGCCAACCTAGAGTGCCGTTTCACGCGACCTCCGCTGCATCAGCGGGCGCTAGTCGGCGATCGAGTTGCGCTAGCGCCTTCTCGCATTTCTTTAGTTGCTCGCGCAGTCCAACGACCTGGGCGCACAAGTGCCGTTCGAGCCTCGATGTTTCCTTGAATTTGTCTTCTAGATCCCTAAGGCGAAGAATGAGCAGCGGCTCAAGCGGCTCCGCTTCAGCGCGGGACACGAGGGCACCGCTGCGCGATCTGAATGACTTTTCCGGCATGAGCAGCGCCTTCGTGGCGCGATAAATTTCCCCCGCGGTACGCGACGCCAGTGCCGCGCTCGCCAGTTCCGCTTCGGCGGTCTTAATGGTTTCGCGGCCCGCGGCGTACTCGTCGGAGATTTCCTTGCGCCATGCCTGCAGAATTGGCATCGATTCTTGCGTCATAGAATTTTTGCGTCCGCGAGCATTCGGCCGATACGGTAAATTTCGGAATCCTGGCTGCTCGCAAAGCCCAGAATCAGCGCCGCGCGATATGTCGGCGTCAACGTGACATCCGGCCTGTCGATGAATCCCGCGGCGATATCTTCGGCTCGATCACCTTCGATCGCGGCTGTTGCTTTGGCGAAGGCCTCCGCCGCCTTGAATTGGGCAACGACCAGGGCGCGGCGCTTTGCCTTCTTGCCGATGGCGCGCTCTTCGGACAGCTGGCCGCGAACGGTTTCGACGCGCGCGTTTTGCCTGTCGCGAGCCTCTCTAAACAAATCGCGCCGGTCTTTCAGCTCCCGCAGCAATGCTACGTAATCGACGTGACGCGGTTTCGGCCGCGTCGAACTGTCTTGCAGCAGCTGCAGCGCCTCGCGAATGATCGGGTCCTGGTCAGCAGTATCTCCACCGGCCCGCTTGGGCGGCTTCGCGGGTGCGACGTGGGTCGCATCCAAAGCGGCGCGACGTGCAATTGCGCGTTTGTCAGTCGGCGCATTGACCAGAAATTTTTCCACCTCCGCCTGCGAAATTTCTCGCTCGATCCCCTTCAGGGCGTCGATGAACGTCGCGAGCAGTGCGGCAGGCACCGAGAAGCGCACATCGTTTTCGATTCTCTCGCTGGGCGATTTACCCTTCGCTGGTTCCGGTGGCTTGGGTTCAGCGGCGTATTTCGATCTCGGATCCATGCAGTCTCTCGTTTATTTCAGGCGCCGATGGTGGCGCGTTCTCGTGAGCATTGCAGTTGTTGCAATGCTCACGCTGTTCTGCTATCAGCCGCCGCCATTGGTCAAAGCCGATGTCGTCTCGGAGTTGCGCCAGGTCGCGGTAGCGGCCGGCAACAATTCGCTTTGCCATCGTTGCCGCATCGAGATCCGGAAACCTCGTGACCAAGGCTTTCACCGCCGCAGCCCGAGCGGTAAGTTTTTGGTGGCGGCGCCAACCGGGCACCAGGCCGAGCGCGCTGTCGAGGCTCTCACCACCCAGCCATCGATCTACCGCTGTAGCAATTCGAGTCGCCGCTGGATCATCAATCTCGGCTAGCATCGCGATCACGCGGCGCACGTCGGCGACGATGGCGGCGGCGCGGCTCACAGATCGGCCGCGTCCATGCCCATGATGTCGATGATGGACTCCGGCTCGAAGTGGGTGCGCGCCAGCCGTCGTTCACCTGACTGCAGTAGATCTAGCCGCTTGAGATACATTGCCTGGCTTTCAAATTGTGGCGGATCGCGCGGATCGATCGCCGGCACATTGAGCGGGCTGCCGATCAGCTTGTATGCGTCGAGGTCATCGTCAGAGACCCACGAATCCGGCACGCCCAAGGTGTATGACTCGACGTACGCCAAGCGCTCGCTGCTCGGAGTGCCGACGCCGCCCAGGCGTCGCCGCGGTTCGGGCGCACTGAGTTCCCACCAGCGAGCGGGCCTTGTGCCGGGCGACTCGGCGATCCACTCTTGTAATATTTCTTCCTCGTATGAGCGCCAGAGATTGCGAAGGTCGTCCCGGGTATGCAGGTGAGCGAATGCATCCCCTTCATCTTCGCCATGCAGCCAATCTTCGGACTCGGGCGATAGTTCCGTTCGACGTTTATGGGTGCGACGTTTTACGGGCACGCTTTATTTCCTGTTGCTAGTGAGCGGAGGCAGCCGACGCGGCTCCTGCGGCGCTGACAAATCCAAATCCAATTCGCGAATCAGTCGTGCAAACGACGTCCGCGAATCGCGCTCGATCGAAACTTCCGGTCGCGGATGCGGAGCGCCAAAGCGATCCGTATAGGTCAACCCCCGTTTGGCTATCGCCAGGCGCGCGGCACAACACCGATCCCAACTTTCAGCGGCCAAAGTTAATAATTTCAAATGATGTTCTTCGAGTTCGTACCGTTCACAGACTTGCGAGAACCATGCCCTCGTCGGCGCGGTCAAGTGTCGCGGCGGCCTGGGACTATTCACTGCAGATCGACGTAGCATGTTCACCTCTCAAAACAAAACGCGGATCCATTCGGGGGGAGAAAAGTGTGCGCCCACGCACCGCTCGGTCGGGCAGGCGAGGGCCCGGCGACTTGATTACCGGCCTCCCCCCTTTCGACGAAATTGCAAGTGCTCTCACCGTCGCCTCCGTGGCACGACGTCCAGGCCGACAAACGGTGCCGGCGCGTACCGCGACCCATAGTCGGCCGCCGCGTGCGATCGCCGAATGTTTTCAGCGCGCAAATCGATCGCCGCTTGCTGGCGAGCAGTTGGCGGCGGCACCTCGATGATGAGCATCGGGACGTCGTCCGCGGTGGTGGTGGTGGGGGTGGTGGCGGCGGCCGGAGCAGACGTGTCCGCGGTGCGTTTGGCACGACGCTTTGCCTTGCGGACGGTCACGGCGCGATCACGGCGAGATAGCAGCCAAAAGCGGGGTCTAAATTCGCCGTTTTCCGAAGCCGGTTTAATCTCGCCGCCGCCCTTAAGGAAAATACACTGGCGGCGAGATAGGCCGCCTGTGTGTATTTCCCCCATCCTTGGCAATCTCGCTGCGAGGTATTGGCGAGATAGCGGCGAGATTGGCGAGATAGGGTGCTCATGATGACGCCTGCACTTGAAGGTAATGCTTGTCGGCACCCCGGATTTCATCCTTTGGCCGAGCGGCGAGCGTGATCCTATTGGTGCTTATCAGACGCTCTACGGCGCCTCGGAGGCGGCCGCGCGCCAGGCGCACCCCATCGGCTCGGATGACTCCGGAATCCTCCAGCGCCTTCTTGGAGAGCCGCGCGCCGTTAAGTTTCTGCAGTTTCGAGATCACCGCGGACTCATCTTCGGCGTCCCTCTGCTTGTTCTCTCGGCGGGCGGTTTCCTCTTGCTGTTCTGTGCTCGCCGACCTCAGATGTTCGATCCAATACCCGGTGCGACGTAACCAGGCGAATGGAGGCAGCGGCGCATAGTTGAACTTGGTCCAGTGCAGCTGCAGGACGCGGCCGGTGGCTATTTCCCCATCGGTGATATTGAGGGGCTTGCCGGCGGTGTCCGAATCGGCCGGCTTGAATCGAACGAGCTGGCGTGCCAGGCGGGCATTGTCGGTCTTGGCAGTGCCGCCGCGGGCTGCATGCTGGTCGACCATGCCGGTGCGCGCAACGTTTTGCGATACGTGATCCAGGACTTGGAAAAAGCATCCGAGTTCGAGCGCCGCCTCATGCAGCATGGATGCGACAAAAGCATCGCTGTCGTTGCCGAATCGCTCGCCGGGTGAGAACAGCACCAGCGGATCCAGCGTCACTGCCGCCGGCTGCAGTGGCGCGAACAGTTCGAGCATCAAATCGAAGCCGGGCGCTCTGAATACGTTGCCGTCGCGATCGGCGATTGCGATCGGGCCGTATTTCGAGCGCGACCAGCCGATGATCTTGATTGCTGTTTTTGCATTTTGCGCAACCGTCTCAGGGAGCCTTCCGGATCGTAGGCCATCTTCGAGCACTCGCTTGAGCAGGTAACGCGGATACGCGGCGCCATCCTCGGCGGTGACGAGAATGCACACTCCTTTTTGGAGTACGTCATCGCCGTAGAGCTTGCCGCCGCCGGTGATGTGGACATATTCGTTGAGCACCAGCGTCGTCTTACCGACGTTGCCGGCGCCGGCGAGGTTTGCGCCAGCTCGCGGTAATCGGCCGTGCACCACCATATCCGGCGCGCGCGCATTGTCGATTTCCTCAGCGCCTGCGCGAAGATCGGCGAGTATTGCGGCGCGCATGTCGGCGAATCGATCGCCGTCATCGCCGTTGCGCCTCGCTTTGATCTCATCCGCCTTTGCGAGGATCAGCTCATCGATGTCGGGGTCCGGCGTTGCAAGTCCGATATCGAGCTCGGTTACCGCCTTCAGCGGTGCGTCGCCGGCGGGATAACGCAGAACTACACCGTGTGCATCTCGCCTGGTGATGCTCATTCGCTGCTCGCAAGGTTGTCAGTAAGTAAACGGCGCTGCAGAAACTCGCGAGAGATATTCAGTGCGCGGCAAATGGTGTCCCCACTATGCCCATCGGTTTGCATCCGGCGCACCAACGCGCGCAGCTCATCGACACTGGAAACCTTCGGTCGGTGTAGCATTCGACGCTCCGTGTCATTGTCAGCGTTCACGATGTGCGTCGCACGTCGCGAAGGAGAAAGCGCGCGATGAAAGCACAACACGGACATCGGACCCACGCTGGGCATCGGCGTCCCGGCGTCGCTGATCGCGCGAATTTTAGACCGAGCTTGGTTTGAGAACTAAGCATCGCGGCGCTCGGCGTCCCTGTCGAGTACCACGGCTTAAGCCGCCGCGTTGCCGCGCGTGGCTGCGCGCTGCTCAATGAATTGGTCGATCTCGGCTTCGAGCCAACCCGAGGCGTTGCCGTCCTCGGATAGCTTGAAGGGCTTCGGAAATTTACCGAGCCGGGCCAGGCGATAAACAGTATCGCGGCCGAAGCCGGTACGTTCCATGACCTGCCGAAGCCTCAGCACGCGGCGTGGTTTCTGTGGGGACATTCGTCGCTTTCTCCTTCGGTATCACCGGCGCGGTTTGCGCTCGGCGGCCTTCGGACGGCGACGTACTATTTATACGATGGTGGGAAAATTAAATAGATGCAGGAAATTCAAATTAATTGCCACACTGGTGGCGTTTCCCATTTTGGCCCTATTTCTTCAGCCGGTCGATCAGCCGCGCCACGTCGGCCGCCGATGCTTCTTTCAATGTCTTTGATAGTCGTTTTGTGATTGTGCCGCGAGCGACGGCATCATCGATCATGGCGTCAGCTTCCTTTTTTGTCGAATCGTTGGTGAAGGAAATCGTCGAACCCGTCGTGACTGTCGTTGCGTCGCTCATTATTGCGTCGACGTTTCTAATCTTTCGCCGAACTGTTGTGCGATCGATGTCGAAGCGATCCATACACGCCTCGATCGCGCGCTCCTTTGGTCCCTTCCTGTTTGGGTCGGGAGGCACAAACATGCCTGGTCGGATCTCAATGGTGACGAGGCCGGCAAAGTGCACTTGGTAAAAGCTCCACACAGGACCGTCCTTTTCGAGATCCTTGAGCTTCTGGGCATACGACTTTTCCTTCAGTGGCCGGCCGCGCCTCGCCATTACAACGCTCGATTGCGCGCGCGCAGCGCCTCAATATCGTCCAGACACTCCGGCCATTCAACGCGCCGGCGGCCCGCGGC
Organism: Steroidobacteraceae bacterium; assembly: GCA_036493935.1. GTDB lineage: Bacteria > Pseudomonadota > Gammaproteobacteria > Steroidobacterales > Steroidobacteraceae > Bog-1198. Next base: position 24,188 of record DASXOY010000038.1, read on the forward strand.
ATTGATCCTCGCGGCAGGCACGATCCACTCGCGATAATTTTTTCCTTCCTCAAGTAGCCCGCAGCCCACGAGGTGGATTTCCGCCAGGTCGATCGCGAAAACAACAGGATCTTCCAGGCCGCTTTCGATGACCAACGGAACATCTGACACGAAGACACCGCTGAGCTGCGTGGACGTCATGTAGGTGCCGCTACCGTCACGAAAGCCTTCGGTGTCAATCGCGTCGGCGGCCGAGGGATGGGTAACGTGGTAGACGATCATCGCAAGGCCTTGCTGGTGCGCAGCTCGTCGAGTTTATCCGCGTACCACTGCACCATCGCTCGGCGCTCCTCGATGCGTTGCGCGCGGTTATACGCGCGGCGCACATCGTCGCTGCTCTTGTGCGCGAGCTGCAGCTCGATCAGGTCGGAGTTATAGCCGGCTTCGTTGAGCAACGTCGATGCAGTCGATCGCCAGCCGTGCGCGGTGTGCTCCGGGTTTCCGTTTTCGCCGTCGTACCCCAGGCGGGCGAGGGCGGCACGTATGGTGTTCTCCGACATGCAGCGCTTTGGATCGTGCGAGGTTGGAAAAACAAAGCGGCCACTGGCGGAATGGATCGCAGCGTCTTGGAATAACTCGATCGCTTGCGTCGAGAGCGGCACGAAATGCGGCTGTTTCATTTTCATGCGGCCGGAGGGAATGCGCCACTCGGCCGCATCGAGATTGATCTCGCTCCACTCGGCCGCGCGCAGCTCGCCGGGGCGCACCACGGTGTACGCGGAGAGCTTCATCGCGATCTCCGTCAACGGCGCGCCCGTGTAGCTCCATACCGCGCGCAGCAACTCGCCGACTTGCAAGGGCTCGACGACAGCCGCGAGGTGTTTCTCTTTCGCCGGTTTCAGCGCGCCGCGTAAGTCGAGGGTGGGATCTCGTGATGCGCGCCCGGTGGCAATCGCGAATCTGAAGATTTGCGAGCAAACTGACTTTATGCGGGCTGCGGTCTCTAGTTTTCCGCGCAGCTCGATCCGCCGCAGCATCGCGAGCATGGCGGGCGGGTCGGCCTCCAGGCTGCGCATCGGTGTCGAGCCGACGGCAGGGTAGACCCAGGTAGTGAGCCGACTGCGATTCGTTTCAATCGTCTGCTTCGACAGCTTCTCGGTCTGCAGCTCCAGCCATTCATTGCCGAGCGCTTGGAACGTATCGGCGCCGGCGGCCTTAGCGGCCTTCCTTGCGGCGCTCGGGTCAATCCCGGCCGCGAGCTGCTCGCGGATCTGTCGGGCCTTGGCGCGCGCCAGCGTAAGGCTAGTGGCGGGGTAGACACCGCAGCTAAGTGATTTCTCTATGCCGTGCAGATAGTACTTCTGCCGGAATACCTTCGAGCCGCTCGGCTCGATGCGCATATACATGCCGTCGCCATCGGATTCTTTGTAGACCTTGGGCTTCGGCTTGAATGCGCGGATCTGTCTGTCGGAAAGGGGCATTTAGGGGTAGGCGTGGTTCGCTGCTAACGACCTACCCTGGTTTCTACCCCTAAACCGTGTACAATGTCAACGGACGCTATCAGCGGGGAACAGTAGGAGTTTGAGGGAATCCGGCTGATTTGCAGGCTTTTTAGCGAATCCTGCAACGGCATCAGCCGGGGTATTGGTGGAGCCGGGGGGAATCGAACCCCCGTCCATAAGTCCTACGCTACAAGATCTACGTACGTAGCCACGTCTATTGTTCTTACCGCGCGCTACCCAACGGGCAGGGAAAGCGCACAGCCAGCCCGGTAATTTTTCGTTTAACACACCCCAGGCACGTGTGCTCCACTATCTGATGAGCGCTACACCTAAATGTTCGCATCAGCACGAGCCATCTAGGTTTCAACCGCGATTAGGCGGCTAGAGCGTAGTTGTCTT
>DASXOY010000039.1:0-20698 GCA_036493935.1 Steroidobacteraceae bacterium
CGGTGAAGACCAAGAATGCGCAGGAGTTCACGGCACTCATGACCCGCGGCAGGGCTTACTTGGAAGTGCGCGCCGCCGCGCGCGCGGGCTGAAGGAATGGCAATGGCGGAACTGGGTGACATGGATAGGGAGATCGAGGATCTCAAGAAGCGCCTGGCCGAAATGACGGCCGAGGCATCCAACAACGAAACCATCATGAAGCGCACCCAGGCGCGAGAATTGACGCTGCTGCGCGCCGACAGCCTGTCGCAGCTGCTGCACGCCATGGTCGGCGGCCTGCGCGAGTCGTATTCGCTCGACGCCGTCAGCGTGGTGCTGCTCGACCCACAGCATGAGGTACGGCACCTGTTGGTGGCCGGCGGCGAACGGCCGGAGGAATTCAAGCAGATCTTCTTCGTCGATTCGCTGGTAGGCCTCGCGCCGCAGCTTGCGGCCCTGCACAAACCGTGGCTCGGTCCCTATGTCGGCGCGGATCACCATCTTTTGTTTCCGGGCGTACCGAATCTCAAAAGCGCGGCGCTGGTCCCGCTGCCGCGCAAGGACCGCGCCACCGGCGCACTGTGCTTCGGCAGCCGGGAAGCGACCCGCTTTACACGGCACCACGGCACGGATTTCCTGGCTCATTTGGGCGCGGTCGCCGCCGTGTGCATCGAGAACGCGGTGAATCGCGCGCGGCTGTTGCGCGCCGGCATTACCGATTTCCTCACCGGCTGGCACAACCGCCGCTATCTGCAGCAGCGCTTGAAGGAAGAATTGGCGCGCGCGCAGCGCCGCGGAGGAACCATCGCCTGCCTGATGATCGACATCGATAAGTTCAAGGGCATCAACGACGGCTACGGGCATTTGGCCGGCGACAATGCGCTCAAGGAAGTCGCGCACCGCATCGAGGCGCAAATTCGCAGCATGGATACGGCAGCGCGATTCGGCGGCGATGAGCTTGCAATCTTGCTGCCGGAAGCCACGGCGGCGGAGGCGGCGACGCTGGCGGAGCGCATCCGCGAGGTCATTGCGGGCCAGCCCTTCGCGCTCAATTCACAGATCTCACGCGGCCTGACGGTATCGGTGGGCGTTGCGGCGGTCTCGCCGGGACGCGACGAACTCGACCTGAAAGCCGTGGCCGACCGCTTGATCGCGGACGCCGATGCGGCGCTGTATCGCGCCAAGGCGCTGGGCAGAAATCGCGTGCAAGTCGGGGCCGGATAAGCGCATGTCCGCGCAACCCGCCACCGACTACATCGACAAGGACGGCTTTCGCGCCAATGTGGGCATCGTCCTCACGCGAGGCGCCGGCGAAGTCTTTTTGGGAGGACGCGTCGGCGGCCGCGGCTGGCAATTTCCCCAGGGCGGCGTGAACCGGGGCGAGCAGGTCGAGGACGCGCTGTATCGCGAGCTGCGGGAAGAAATCGGCCTGGAGCGCGAGGATGTCGCGATGCTGGGATCAACCCAGGGCTGGCTGCGCTACCGCCTGCCGCGCCAGTACGTGCGCGATCGCTGCATCGGGCAGAAGCAACGCTGGTACCTGCTGAAGCTCACGGCGGACGAGTCCAAATTGCGCTTCGATCTGACGCATCAGCCGGAATTCGATCGCTGGCGCTGGACCGATTATTGGACGCCGGTGCGCGAGGTCGTGTACTTCAAGCGGCGCGTCTACGTGCGTGCGCTGCACGATTTGGGGAAATTCATGTTTCCCTCAGGGCTGCCGCCATATCCTGAGTGGTGGCCGGAAATCCAAGCAGCGTCTTGATGAGCGCTCAGAACGGCTTAACCACTGCGAGCATGACGATGACGATCAGCAGCAGCGCCGGCAGCTCGTTGAAGGCGCGCAGCCACCTCGCGCTGCGCGTGTTGCGCTGCGCGGCAAGATCGCGCATCAGCTTGTAGCAGTAGGCGTGATAGGCAATGACCAGCGCCACGAACAGCAGCTTGATCTTGAGCCACAACATCTCAATGTATCCGGGAGAGGCGATCAGCATCGAGAGCCCGAAGATGATGCTGAGCGTGGCGCCGATGCTCATGATGGTGAACAGGCGCCGCTCCATGATTTCGAAGCGTTGCACGCTGATCTGATCTTTCGCGTCCACGTGATAGATGAACAGCCGCGGCAAGTAGAACAGGCCCGCGAACCAGGTGACGACCGCGATGATGTGCAGTGCCTTAAGCCAGAGCATGGTGTGTCATTATAATGGCTCGAGGCAGCCGAGGAGAGGAATAGCAACCTGATGGCCGATTCGTTCAGCAAGCTTGTGGTGCGCACGTACACGCCGAAGCGCCGCGCGATGCTGTGGACGCTTGCCGCGCTGCTCGCAGCGGGCATCCTCTACTCGACCTTCGAGCTTGGCCGTTACGATGCCGGCTTTCGCGTGGTGGATTCGGTGCGCGGCGCGCTGTCGGCAAGCCGCCGGATTCGTTCGCTCGAATCGGAAAATGAAAATCAACGCCGGCAGCTCGAGGCGGCGGAAACCGCCCGGCGCGTCGACCGCGAAGGTTATGCGCAAGTCGAGCGCAGCCTCGGCGACATGCAAAGCCAGATTGCACGCCTCAATCAGGATCTGTCCTTTTATCGCGGCCTGGTGCAGCCGGAGTCGCTGGTTCACGTCAAAGTGCAGCAGATGCAAATCGTTCCGGACGGACCTGCCGGGCAGTACCACTTGAAATTCGTGCTCATGCAGACCGGCAAGCCGGACAAGGAAGTCGTAGGCAACGCCACCGTCACGATCGACGGATTGCTCGGCGGCAAGCCGCTGAGCTTGAGCTATGCCCAAGTCTCGCCTAACCACCGCGTCAGCCTGGCATACTCCTTGAAGTACTTTCAGGAATACAACGAACCGGTCGACTTGCCGGCGGGCTTTGAGCCCACGCGAGTGGGGGTCGAAATTCATAGCGGCCGCGACGCCAGCCATGGTTTCCGTCAGGCCTTCGTGTGGAAGGCTCAGGGCATGTCGGTGGAAACCGAAGCGAACGGCGATATTCCGGGCAAAGGTGAGGCAGATGTTCAAACCGAAACCGAATAAGAAGGCGGAAATCGACACGCTGATCGGCGCGAAGACGCGGATCAACGGCGACGTCGAATTCGTCGGCGGATTTCATCTCGACGGCTACATCAACGGCAACGTAAAGAGCGAGATTGACAGCGGCGCGACGCTGTCGGTCAGCGAGCAGGGATGTATCGAGGGCTCCGTGATCGTCACCAACATCGTCTTGAACGGCATCGTCAAGGGCGACATCGAGGCCGGCGATCGCGTCGAGATGGGGCCGAAAGCGCGGGTTCTCGGCAGCGTTCACTACATGACCATTGAAACGGCCGTCGGCGCCCAAATTAATGGGAAATTGATTCATCGGGGCAAGGCGGGGCCCGAGCCGGGCGATTCGGCCGGCGGCGGAGCGAACGCAAGTCCCAAAGACGGGTCTTAGCTTTGATTGGCCCTGATACGCCGAGTAGAATGATTCCATGAGCACGACTTCAGAATCGACCCTGTCTTCCGATGCCGCCCCTGCGGCTCCGGATGTGTTGATCTTTACCGATGCCGCGGCAGGCAAGGTTGGCGAACTGATCCGCGAGGAAGCGAACCCAAATTTGAAATTGCGCGTGTTCGTCTCGGGCGGAGGCTGCTCGGGATTTCAATACGGATTCACCTTCGACGAGAAAATCGAAGAGGGTGATTTTTGCGTCGAGAAACACGGCGTCCAGCTCTTGGTAGATCCGATGAGCGCGCAATACCTGATGGGCGCGGAAATCGACTACAAAGAGGATCTGCAGGGCGCGCAATTCGTCATTCGCAACCCAAACGCGAAAACAACCTGCGGCTGCGGGTCTTCCTTCGCGGCGTAGGCCGTCCGGCTCCAGCATGTTGAACGTGTAGATGAGCGGCAGTAGGGTGGTCGTGCCCGACGTGCTCGCCGCCGTCGATTTGGGCTCCAACAGTTTCCACATGGTCGTAGCGCGCTACTCGCACGGCCAGCTCGTCATCCTCGATCGACTGCGCGAGATGGTGCGCTTGGCCGCCGGCATGGGCGACAGCGGCCGGCTGGACGATACCGCGACCGACCGCGCCTTGCGCTGCCTGGAGAGATTCGGCCAGCGGCTGCGCGCCATGCGCGCCGACAGCGTGCGCGTGGTCGGCACCAACGCACTGCGCCGCGCGAAACGCAAGCGTTGGTTTTTGGAACACGCCCGCGCGGCGTTGGGGCACCCCATTGAAATCATCTCGGGTCTGGAAGAGGCGCGCCTGATCTACTCCGGCGTCGCCCACACCAGTCCCATGAGTCCGGACAAGCGCTTGGTGCTCGATATCGGCGGCGGATCGACCGAAGTCGTGATCGGCGAAGGCTTCAACCCGCTGTTGCTCGAGAGCCTGTCGGTGGGCTGCGTGGGCTTGAGCGCCAGCTATTTCGACGACGGCAGAATCTCGGCGAAACGGCTGGAGCGCGCGCGCACCGCGGTAAGAATGGAACTCGAGCCCGTGCAAGAGGCTTATCGAAAAATGGGCTGGCTGCAAGCCTTCGGCAGTTCCGGCACCGTGCGGGTCATCAGCGATGTGCTGCACAGCCTGCGTCCGGATTCGCCGCACATCACGCTCGATAACTTGAACGGCTTGGCAGAGCGCGTCATCGCGGCGGGTCATGTGGATGAACTCGACCTGGCGGAAGTGGACGCAGAACGCGCGCCGGTGTTTCCGGCGGGGTTGGCCATTTTGTTGGAGGTGGTCGAGAACTTCGGCATCGATCGCGTGCGCGTGGCGGAAGGAGCCATGCGCGAGGGCCTGCTCTACGATCTCATGGGACGCTTTACCGATGAAGATGCGCGCGTGCGCAGCGTGCGCGCGATGGAGAAGCGCTACCACATCGACGAGCAACAGGCGGACCGCGTCGAGGCCGCGGCCGTGGGCTTGCTGGAACAAGTCGAAAACGATTGGGGCCTGGAAGATCCGCTCGCCGAATCCGTGCTGCGCTGGGCGTCGCGCCTGCATGAAACCGGTCTCGACATCGCGCACTCCAAGTATCACCGCCACAGCGCCTATCTGCTCGAGCATGCCGACATGCCGGGATTTCCGCGCGAAGAGCAGCTATTGCTGTCGGCGCTGGTCGGCGGTCACCGCCGCCAGTTGTCTTTCGAGTCGCTCGAGGATTTATTGCCGCCCTGGGACCGGCTGGCGGAGTTTTTGATCGTGCTGCTGCGTCTGGCGGTTCTATTGCATCGCGGGCGCAGCCCGCAGCCGCTGCCCGAGGTGCATTTGACCGTCAAGAGCCGCAACCTCACCTTGGAGCTGCCGCAGCGCTGGATGAAAGAACATCCTTTGACGCTCGAGGATTTGGAGCAGGAGCGCGCGTATTTGAAAGACGCCGGCTTTCGCCTGACGATTCTCTAGGGCCGGTGGATTCTCAGCCCTCGGTGAGGGCTACCCGCTCGTCGTACAGATTCATGAGGCGGGCTTGCGCGGAAGTTTTCTTGTCGCCCTCGGCGCGTGCATAGCGGCCCTCGGTATCCAGCACCCAAGCTTGCGTGTCGTCTTCCAGGTAAAGCTTCAGATCGTCGGCGACGCGAGCCTTGAGTTCGGGCGCCTCGATTGGAAACGCAATTTCGATGCGCCGGAACAGATTCCGGTCCATCCAATCGGCGCTGCCGCAATACACTTCCCGCTGCCCCGCATTCTCGAAATAATAGACGCGCGAGTGCTCGAGGAAGCGTCCGACGATGGAGCGCACGCTGATGCGCTCGGACACGCCGCGAATCCCGGGGCGCAGACAGCACACGCCGCGCACGATGAGATCGATGCCGACGCCGGCGCGCGAAGCGCGGTACAGGGCCTGAATGATGGTGGGCTCGGTAAGCGCGTTGAGCTTGGCGATGATGCGCGCATCCTTGCCGGCACGTGCGTGTTCCGCTTCGCGATCGATCTTCGCCAGCAATGCGTGGTGCAAGCTGAACGGTGCATGCAGCAGCTTGCGCAATTTAGGCACCTGGGTAAGGCCCGTTAGCTGCAGGAAAATTTCGTGGATGTCTTCGCCGATGGATTCATCGGCGGTCAATAACCCGTAGTCGGTGTAAAGGCGCGCGGTCTTGGTGTGGTAGTTGCCCGTGCCCAAGTGGCAGTAGCGGCGCAGCCCTTTTTCCTCGCGGCGCACCACCATGACCAGCTTGGCATGCGTCTTGAAGCCGAACACGCCATACATGACGTGTGCACCGGCTTCCTGCAGCTTGGTCGCCAACTCGATATTTGCTTCCTCGTCGAAGCGCGCGCGCAGCTCGATGATGACGGTGACGTCCTTGCCCGCCGCCGCGGCCTCGACCAGCGCGGCGACGATGGCGGAGTCGTTTCCGACCCGATAGAGCGTTTGCTTGATGGCGAGTACTTGCGGATCGTTCGCCGCCTGCTTGATGAAATCGGTGACCGGTCCGAAGCCTTGGAACGGGTGATGCAGCAACACGTCGCCGCCGCGCAGGATGGAAAAGGGATCGCCGCCGACCTTGAGCCGGTCTGGGATGCTGGGCGTGAATGCGGAATACTTGAGTTCGGCGCGATCCACCAGGTCATAGAGCGCCATCAGGCGATTCACGTTCACGGGGCCGGAGACCTTGTAGAGGTCATCGGGGGTCAGCGCGAACTGCTCCAGCAGATAGGTGAGAATTTCGTCCGGACAGTCGTGCGCGGTTTCCAATCTCACGGCGTCGCCGTAGCGCCGCGACGCCAGTTCGCCCTCGACCGCACGCAGCAGGTCGTCGACTTCTTCCTGCTCGACGAACAGGTCGCTGTTGCGCGTGACGCGAAACTGATAGCAGCCGCGCATCTGCATGCCGGCGAAGAGCGTCGACACGAAGGCCTCGACGATGGTGCCCAGGAAAACGAAATTGCGGCTGCCGAGCTCATCGGGCAACCGGATCAGGCGCGGCAGAGAGCGGGGTGCTTGCACCACGGCAAGCCCGCTGTTGCGTCCGAATCCATCCTCGCCTTCCACGACGATGGCGAAGTTCAAGCTCTTGTTGAGGATTTTCGGAAACGGACGCGCCGGATCGAGCGCCAGGGGGCTCAACACCGGTTCCACCTCGCGGGTGAAGTAATCCTTGATCCATCGGGCCTGCGCCGGAGTCCAGGTTTCCGGCTCGACGAAGACGACGCCATTCTTGTTGAGCTCCGGCATAAGCATGTCGTTCAGCACTTCGTATTGTTCATCGACCAGGCGCACGGCGTGCAGACGAATGGCCTTCAATTGTTCCGGTACCGACAAGCCGTCGGGTCCCGGCTGAACCGCGCCGGCTTCCAGCAGCTCTTTGAGGCTCGCGACCCGAATCTCGAAAAACTCATCGAGTATGGCGCACGAGATGCACAAGAATCGGACCCGCTCCAGCAGCGGGATGCTCTCATCCTTGGCCTGTTCCAGCACGCGCTGGTTGAATTCCAAGAACGACAGTTCGCGGTTGAAATACAGCTGCGGTACTTGTAGGTCGACGTCGTTCATGGCTTCAAGTGTGGCGGTCGGTCTGTGACAGTTTCATGAAATGCGGTTCGGTCGGTAAACGGCCTGATCAGGCGTAACGGTACACGCCTCCCAAGATACGCGCACCCCGGGCGCCGGTGACGCTGCCGCTGCTCGAGGTCAGGCCTTCGAGCGTGCGCATGGCGAACCAGGCGAAGGCGACGGCTTCGACGTAATCCGGATCCAGGCCGAGGGCCGCCGTGCTGGCGACGCGGCTCGGCGCTATCAGCGCCGCCACGGCATTCAACAGACTCGCGTTGTGCGCACCGCCGCCGCACACGTATAGCGCCGCTCCCGGCGCATATTGGCGCACCGCCGCGGCAAGCGTGGCCGCCGTATATTGCTGCAGCGTCGCCTGCACATCGCGGGGTTGCCGCGAAAACAGGCCGAGCTTGTTTTGAAGCCAACCTAAGTTGAACAGCTCGCGCCCGGTGCTTTTCGGCGGCGAGAGGCGCAGATAGGGTTCGTCCATCAATTCACGCAGCAGGGTTTCGTCGATTTGCCCCGAGGCTGCCCACTTGCCGCCGGCGTCGAACTCCTTGCCCAAGTGCTGCGCGATCCAGGCATCGAGCAGACGGTTCGCAGGACCGGTATCGAAACCGGTTACGCTGCAGTCGCGCGTCAGGATGGTGATGTTCGCGATGCCGCCCAAGTTGGCGATGACGCGATCTTCGCTGTCGCTGCGAAAAACTTGATCGTGGAATACTGGCAGCAGCGGCGCACCCTGGCCGCCTGCCGCCACGTCGCGCCTGCGAAAATCAGCAACGACAGAGACGCCGGTCATTTCCGCCAAAATATTCGGATCGCCGATCTGCCAGGTGAACGGCGCGCTGAGGTCGGGGCGATGGCGCAGCGTTTGGCCGTGGCTGCCGATGGCCGTCACGGCGCTCGCACCAACGCCGGCTTTTTGCATCAATGCCAGCGCCGCTTGTGCGAACGCACGCCCCAATTCGACGTCGATCTGACCCACTTCGTCGAGCGCAACACGCTCGGCGTGATCTATGAGCGCCGAAACCCGGCCCTTCAGCGAGGGCTCGAAAGCAGTCGCACTGGTTGCGACGATGCGCAGCGGGGCCACATCGAAATCGACCAGGGCCGCGTCGATGGCGTCCATGCTGGTTCCGGAAATCAAACCGAGATAAAGCCCCATAGGTCTAGTCGACGCTGGTTTTGGTGCGCGGGACCGTACCCGCCACAGCAGCCGGCGGAGCAGCCGGTTCCGGCGGCGAGAGCGCGGCAATCAACGGCGCCGCGGCTTCGCGGAAACGCTGCAGTTCCTGCGCGCGCAACGGCTCCGCGCCGGGCAATTGCACGGTTTGCGGATTTCGGTGCACACCGCCGATCAGGTATTCATAGTGCAGGTGAGGGCCCGTGGCGAGTCCCGTCATTCCCACGTAACCGATGACATCGCCTTGCTGCACCCGCGTACCCACATGGATGTTTCGCGCGAAACGCGACATGTGGCCGTACAGAGTCGAGATATTGGCGCCGTGACTCAAGATGATGGCGTTGCCATAGCCGCCGCGCTGACCTTCGAAGCTGACATGCCCGTCCCCGGCCGCGTGCACGGGCGTGCCGACGGGTGCCGCGTAGTCGGTGCCCATGTGGCCGCGAATCAGGTTCAGGATCGGATGATGCCGATGCGGATTGAAGGCAGAGCTCACCCGGGTGAATTCCACCGGCGCGCGCAGGAACGCCTTGCGCATCGCGAGACCGCCCGGCGTGTAGTAGCCCACACTGCCGCTGTCTGAGACAAAACGCACCGCGCGATATACCTTGCCGTTGTTCACGAATTCGGCCGCCAAGACTTCGCCGTCGTGCAGATATTTTCCGTCCTGATAGACCTGCTCGTACACCGCGGTGAAGCGGTCACCCTCGCGGATGTCGAGCACGAAGTCGATGTCCCAAGCGAACACATTGGCAAGCTTGAGCGCCACCATGTCCGAGATGTCGGCGGCGCCTGCGGCCTGAAACAACGATGAATCAATGGTCGCGCTGGCGCGGCGCACCCGGACTTCCACCGGATTGTTGATCATCTTCGCTTCGAAGCCGTTGTCCTGCCGCACGACATCGAGGGTCTGGGTTTCGCTCACCTTGCGCGTGAGCTCTTTGATATCTCCGTCGGTGTGCGTGACCTTGATGGCGTCGCCCGGCTTCAAGAAATCCAAACTCTGGCGGATGCCGGGCAAGCTGCGGATGGCCGCGAGGTCCGCTTTATTGAGCGACATGCGGCGAAAGATGGCGTCGAGCGTATCGTTCCGGCCGACCACCACTTCAATGATGGAGGCGACGCTTGCCGGTTGAGGGACGATCGAGGCAGGAATCGTCAGGGTAACCGGCGAAGCAGCATCGGCTGAGAGACCGGCAGGCGCCGGGGCTGTATCGCCGGCGATGGTGATCGGCGCGTGCAGCAGCCGCCATCCCCAGAATGCCGCGCCGCCAAGGGCGGCGCACACCACTATGCTCGTCGCTAATATCCTGATTCGCGAAGAATTTTTCCAGGTTCCCGGGATGTTGAATCGCACCAATGATTCCTAGCGAAAGAGCCCTGTAGGCTAACTGTCACACTCCATGGGGTCAATCATGGCCGCCCAATGGTGCGCAGCCAAACCGATGACCTTTCTAGACACAACTGTCACTCTTTTGAAATAGTCGGCCCCTAATGTTCCCCGCCTGCAGCGCGATCGAACGTCGCTGCTACCACTCTCTTTAAATCAATGGGGAACAGAATGGTTGTAAAGATCGGCATGGCTCTCGCGATGGCGGGAATCGTCATGATGGGCGGGTGCAGTGATGGAAAAGACGGTCCGCCAGGCGCGACAGGGGCTACCGGTGCAACGGGTGCTGCAGGTCCGGCAGGTCCTACAGGTCCGACAGGCCCGGCGGGTCCGGCCGTGCCGCCGGATGCCGCGGCACAATTCGCCACCGCGACACCCATTAAGCATGTGGTCGTGATTTTCGGCGAAAATATTTCTTTCGATCATTACTTCGGTACCTACCCCACCGCTGCGAATCTTGCCGGCGAGACGCCGTTCCACGGCACTGCGCCGACGAACGGTGTGAACAACTTGTCGACGCCGCTCAATCCGGCAGCGGCCTTTGCGGCGGTTACGGGCGTCGACCTCCTCAATGACAACCCGAACGGGCCCACGGGATCCGGAATCGCCGGCAACGCGGCGAATGCAGCCAATCCTTTCCGGCTGGCGCCTTCATTGGCGGCTACCGCCGATCAAGGGCACAACTACGCGCCCGAACAGCAAGCGTCGGATAACGGCCTGATGGACCTGTTTCCTCAATTTACGGGCACCAGCGGTCCGCCTCCCGGCGGTCCGGCATCAGCTGCCACCAAAGGGCTGGTCATGGCTTACTACGACGGCAACACCGTCACAGCTCTGTGGAACTATGCGCAGAACTTTGCGCTCAACGACAACTCTTTCAGCTCGCAGTACGGGCCTTCGACACCGGGCGCGATCAACTTGATCTCAGGCCAGACGAACGGCGTTGCGTCTTCCAACAAGGATCTCGCGACGTTTTCCGCCGCGCACATGGTGGCCGACGGTAACGGCGGCTATACCATGATCGGCGATGTCGATCCGCTCGGCGATGTTTGTTCCACCTCGACGGAGCAAGTGTTGATGGCCGGAAAAAACGTCGGCGACCTGTTGAATGCGGCCCACATCAGCTGGGGTTCGTTCATGGGCGGATTCGACCTGACCGTGACCAATCCCAATGGCACCACGGGCTGCAGCCGCGAAACCAATCCCACCGTGGCCAATTTCAACAGCACCTCGGCGGATTACATTCCGCACCACGCGTGGTTCCAGTACTACGCGAGCACCGCCAATCCCACGCACAAGCGCCCAAGTTCCTTGGCGGCCATCGGCAGCAGCTTCGAAACCGACGGCACGACGGCTGAGCCCGCCAATCATGGCTACGATACGCACGACTTTTTTGATGCGTTGAGCGCCGGATATTTGCCTGCGGTCAGCTTCCTAAAGGCCCCGGCGTATCAGGATGGCCACGCGGGCTATTCGAATCCGGTCGATGAGCAGGCGTTCATCATCAGCGTGATCAATGCGCTGGAAAAGAGCCCGATGTGGGCGTCCACCGCCGTGATCGTTGCCTATGACGACTCGGATGGCTGGTACGACCATCAATTCGCCCCGGTTGCGAACCCTTCCGCGAGTACGGCGGATAAGCTGAACGGCGCGGGTATTTGCAACGCCGGTTTGCAGCAAGGCACGCCGACTCCGGCAACCGCGCTGCTCGGCACGCCGACCACCGCCGCCCCCAACGGCTTGCCGGCGCAAGGACGATGCGGTTATGGCACTCGGCAGCCTCTGCTGGTGGTGTCGCCTTTCGCCAAGGCAAATTATGTGGACCACACCTTGACCGACCAGAGCTCTATTTTGAAATTCGTCGAAGACAATTGGCTGGCAAGTGCACGCGTTCAGGCGGGCGGCTCGTTCGACACCATTGCCGGCTCGATCAACGGCATGTTCAGCTTCCCGGCGGCGGCGCCACACGGTGTTCAGCCGGCACGCAAGTTGATGTTGGATGTGAAGACCGGTCAGGTCATCAATTGATGGTCGAGTGATACTTACTCGCCGCAGGGTATTGCAGGGCGCCGCGCGATTGAGCGCGGCTCTGGCAGCAGGGTCGGCATGGGCCGACCCTTTGCCGTTGGGATTCCATGCGCCGAATTCCTTGCGCAAGGCGGTGATGCGATCACCGGAGGCAGCACCGCCGTCGATGCTGCACCCGGAACGGCTTGCGCCTTTCGTCGATGAGTTGCCGATACCGAAGCTAGCTCGAACCCAGGGATCCGCCGCGGATCCGCTGCATCCGGGCCAAAAAATCCCGCTGTATCGAATCGCCATGCGCGAGACCCATGTGCAAGTCCATCGCGATTTGCCGCCGACTTCCATGTGGGGCTATGACGGCTTCGTGCCAGGTCCCACCTTCGACGTGCGCAGCGGCAACGCGATGCTGATCGAATGGGCGAATGAGCTTCCGCAACGGCATTTTCTGCCGATCGACCACACCCTGCACGGTGCCGGAGCAAATGTTCCGGAATCGCGCGCAGTGGTGCACGTGCACGGCGCGCGCGTTCCTGCCGACGCGGATGGTTACCCGGACAGCTGGTATGCGCCGGGGAACAGGCGTACGTATCGATATCCGAATCGGCAGCACGCCGCGACTCTCTGGTACCACGATCACGCCATGGGGATCGAGAGGTTGAACGTCTACGCGGGGCTATTCGGCACTTTTCTGATCCGCGATGAAGTTGAAGATGCCCTGCAGTTGCCGCGAGATGAGTTCGAAATACCCCTGATCGTCACCGACCGGCAGTTCAACGCCGACGGGCGTCTTTACTATCCAATATCCGGAATGCCCGAATCGCCTTGGGTGTCGGAAGCGTATGGTGACGTCATTTTGATCAACGGCAAGATGCTGCCGTACCTGAACGTCGAGCCGCGCACTTACCGATTTCGCGTCGTCAATGCCTCCAATGCGAGGTTTTATTATCTCGCGTTGTCCGACGGCACGACGCTGCGGCAAATCGGCTCTGATCAGGGCTTGTTGCCCCGCCCGGTTGCGATGAAGGCCGTCACCTTGGCGCCGGCGGAGCGCGCCGATGTGGTGATTGATTTTGCAAAGCTCGCGGGACAAAAGCTCATCTTGCGCAGCCTGTCGATGGATCTCATGCAATTCAACGTGGCACCGCAAAAAACAGCGGTCGCAAACCCCATGCCCGAAAGCCTACGAGCCGCGCCGCGCATCCCGGCCGCGGCCGCCGTCAAGACCCGGCGATTGACGCTGAATAATTACGAAGATCCGAAGACGCACATGATGATGATGCTGTTGAACGCGACCTACTGGCATCAGCCGGTGACGGAAAACCCAGTTCTCAACTCGACCGAGATTTGGGAATTCGTCAATCTCACCGACGATACCCATCCGATTCATCTGCACATGGTGCGATTCCAGATATTGAATCGTCAGCGCTTCGACGTGGACGAGCATTTGATGAGCGGCAAGATGGTCTTCGCCGGATCTTTGATCCCGCCGGCGGAGAATGAGATCGGCTGGAAGGATACGGTCCGCGCCGACGCCGGCTTGATAACTCGGATCATCATTCCATTTGAAGGCTATGCCGGCCGCTTCGTATGGCATTGCCACGTCCTCGAACATGCCGCCAATGAAATGATGCGTCCGTTCCAGGTCCTGGCCGCTTCGACGCAGCCGCGAACCTTGTTGTAGATCCGGGCGTTCGCCGATGGGACTCAAGCTGCCGTCCGCCGTTCGTGCCAGCGCAATGGCCGCGACGATCCTGGCGGGGCAGGTTGTCATCGGCCATGACGCTGAGATGGGCCGCGGTGCTGCAGGCCTTGCGCCTGAGCCCCTGCCGGAGATTTGTCCGCGTCCGACGGCCGGCGCCGTGGTCGAGGAACCCGAGGATTTGCGCAGCGAAAACGGCGTGCTGAAGGTTGAGCTGACGGTGCGCAATGACAAGGCCAAGGATGGATCGCTGCGCTTCTGTTATCTGTTGGCGGATGGAGCCCAGTCGCCGACCCTGCGGCTCAAACCGGGCGATCTGTTGATCTTGAGTCTCAAGAACTCGCTTGCCGACATCGACGGTGCGGCGCATGGGGCGCATGCGCATCACGGTTCAAAGGTTTCACTGGATCCCTGCAAGAGCGGCGTCATGACGATCACGTCGGCTAATCTGCACTTCCATGGCCTGAGCATTCCGGCGCTCTGCCACCAGGACGAGGTGTTGCAGACTTCGATCCAGCCCGATGCGCCGGCGTTCGAATACCGGTTTCGCATTCCCGACAACGAGCCACCCGGCTTGTATTGGTACCATCCGCATATTCATGGCTTCAGCAGCCGCCAGGTTCTCGGCGGGGCTTCCGGTGCGCTGATCGTGGAAGGCATCGAACGGGCAACGCCTGAGATTGCAGGAATGCCGGAGCGAGTCCTGGTCATCCGCGATCAAGACCTGGTGAATCCAGACGCGCCGCCCTCGGCGTCGGAACCTGCGGCCCAGGCCCTCATCGACCGCGACGGAGACGCTGCCAATAACGGTACGGGCTGGGGCAAGCCCGCGAAGGACCTGTCGGTGAATTTCGTGCCGGTGCCGTATCCGGATTACCCGCGCGCATCCATCAGCGTGAAGCCGGGCGAGCGGCAACTCTGGCGCGTGCTGAACGCGTCGTCGGTGACCTACCTCAATCTGACCGCTCTATATAAGCGTGGCGCGCACTTTCGGCCGGAGTGGATCGGCGTGGCGGCGATCGACGGGGTGCCTTTGTCGGTGAGCGGCAAGCAGGGCCACGCGATCTCGTGGCGCGACAGCATCGTGGTTTCGCCGGGATCGCGCGTGGAGTTCATTCTCACCGCGCCGCCTGCCGGAGTACCGGCGATGCTGGTGACGCGCACGGTCAATACGGGGCAGGCCGGCGAAAACGATCCGAATCGCGCGTTGGTCTCCATCATCGCGACTCCCGATGCGGCCGAGCCGCGTTCGAGCCTGCCCAGTCCCGCCGCCCTCGCCAAATCGTTGCCGCCACGCGCGCAGCCCCTCCCGTGGCTGGGGGATGTGCCTCCTGCTCGCGTGCGCAAGCTGTACTTTTCGGAAGACCCGGCCGACCCGCAAAATCCCGGCGCCGGCAAGTTCTACCTCACCGTGGAGGGACAAACGCCGGCGGCGTTCGATCCGGCGTCGACCGAGCCCAACATCGTCGTGAAGCAGGGCGATGTCGAGGATTGGGTGATCGAGAATCGGACCAACGAGCTGCACGCCTTCCACATCCATCAGATCCACTTCCAGGTTCGGGACTGGGCGGGCCTTACGGTCAATGAGCCTTACCTGCGAGACACGGTGAACGTACCGTTCTTCGACAACACCATGAAAACCTATCCCAGCCTGACGCTGCGCATGGACTTTCGAGACCCGAATACGGTCGGCACCTTTATCTATCACTGCCACCTTCTGGATCACGAAGACGGCGGCATGATGGGTCTGATCCGCGTTGAACCTGCTGACGCGGCCGCCGCGGCGCACGAATCTCGTTAGGCCGGCCCGCACGTCACGCCACCGTCATCAATCGGTCAAAGACGCTTGCTAGATTCCCTTACCAATGGCGCTGCTGTGCGCGATCGCTTCATCCCCAAAACGATAACCCGGGAGTCAATTCTCTATGAATCGTGTTAGCACTATCTCAGCCTGCTTGCTCGGCGCTTCGCTTGCCGGCACTGCCCTTGCGGGCGAAGGCCGCATCCCGAACGGCATGCCGCGCTTGGACCATGTCTTCGTGATCATGATGGAAAATCACAGCGCCCAGCAGATCGTCGGCAATCCGGCCATGCCCTTCATCAATTCGCTGATCAACGGCAAGGCCAACGTGGCCAACAATTACTTTGCGGTTGGACATCCGAGTCTCACCAACTACTTGGAAATCGTCGGCGGCTCGAATTTCAGCATCCGCAGCGACAACTCGCCGGACTGGCATAACACCGGTTGCGTACCGAACATTCACACCGGTATCACCAACGCCGACAACGACGGCGGCAACGCGCCCTATCCGGTCGAGTCAGGCAATGTTTGTCCGATCACCGGAACGGGCACGGATACCGTGACCGAGGCAGTCGACAACTGGAACGAGACCGCACCGCCGGTCTTCAATTTTCTCGCCAACATCGACGGGGTGCAGTCGATTCCCGCGGCAAAGAACACCGTCGGCAAGACCATCGCCGACCAGCTGGCGCGCGCCGGGTTGTCATGGAAGACCTATCAGGAGAACCTGCCGGTGAGCGGCGCCGACCTGGTCAACAACAGCAACGGCACCGCGTCGAACCTGACCACTTTCGATACGACCAAGCCGGTGTCGGCGACCAATCTGCCGCCGCTGTCGAACGCCGGCGTGTGCCCGCCGGGCGATCCGATCCTCCCCTGTCCCGCACTG
The DNA here is from genome assembly GCA_036493935.1 of Steroidobacteraceae bacterium. Lineage (GTDB taxonomy): Bacteria > Pseudomonadota > Gammaproteobacteria > Steroidobacterales > Steroidobacteraceae > Bog-1198. The sequence goes on from DASXOY010000039.1 coordinate 16,446, forward strand.
CTGCAGGCCTATGCCGTGAAGCACAATCCTTTCGCTTACTTCCAAAGCGTGCAGGAAGGAACGCTGCCGCACAGCAGTCTGCGGAACATGGTCGGCTTCGATGGCGATCGCGGGCTGTACGCCGATCTCGCGCGCGGTGAAGTCCCGTCGCTTGCCTACATCGTGCCGAATCAATGCGACGATCAGCACGGGCGTGGCAACGGCGATGCGTTCTGCCAGTTCGACCCAGGCACCGAAGCGTTCGGCGGCCTGACCGATGGCACACCGGTCGGATTGAACCCGGGCCTCTCAGCGCAGGCTGATGTCACGATGCGCCGCATCGTCGATGGCATCAAGAGCTCGCCGGCCTGGGACCGCGGCAACAATGCAATCGTGATCGTGTGGGATGAGAACGACTACAGCGGATTCGCCAACGTGCAGCCCTCGAATAAACCCTTCCCGGACGCGAATACCAATCGCGTGGTGCTCACCGTGGAAACCAACAACCGCTACAGCAGGCACGTCGAAAGCAAGACGATGTACACCAGCTTCTCGCTGCTCAAGTCGATGGAAGGCGCGTTCCGCTTGCCCTGCTTGAATCACGCCTGCGACAGCAACGTCAATGTGATGTCCGACCTGTTCGGCGAGCGGAATTGGTAGCGAGTTGCGCGAGCTTGGGGACCTTGCGCTGTCTTGGATCTTTGGCGTTGATCTTTTGGACCCCGGCGCCGTGCCGGGGTCCTGCGCGAAACCCTAGCGCCGGATGATGCCGTGGCGCTTCTTGCCCACCGTGAGGCGTGCTAAGCCGCTGGCGTCGAGATCGGCTTCCGTGATCGAGGCGGTTGCTGCCTTCACCGGCTGATCGTTCAATCGCACGCCGCCCTGATCGATCAAGCGCCGAGCCTCGCTCTTGGAACTCGCCATGCCGAGCGCGATGGCCACATCGATGACCAAGACGGGCTCGCCCGCCTTCAACACGAAAGTCGGCAAGCCTTCGGCTGCCCCGCCCGCAAAGGCGCGCGCCGCGGTTGCGGCCGCATCGCGCGCGTTCTCATCGCCGTGACACAGGCGCGTCGCTTCCGTGGCGAGAATTTCCTTGGCGGTGTTGATGTCAGCGTCCTTGAGCTGCTCGAGGCGAGCTATCTCCCCGAGCGGCAGATCGGTGAACATGCGCAGGAACCGTCCGACGTCGCCGTCCTCGGTGTTGCGCCAATACTGCCAGTAGTCGTACGGCGAGAGGCGCTGCGGATTCAGCCAGACTGCGCCGCTGGCCGTCTTGCCCATCTTGGCGCCGGACGACGTGGTGATCAGCGGTGAGGTCAGCCCGAACAAGGGTGCATCGCTCATGCGTCGGCCGAGCTCCACGCCCTGCACGATATTGCCCCATTGATCCGAGCCGCCCATCTGCAGGGTGCAGCCGTAGCGCTTGAACAGCTCCACGAAGTCGTAGCCCTGCATGATCATGTAGTTGAATTCCAGGAACGTCAGCGGCTGCTCGCGTTCGAGGCGCAGCTTCACGCTGTCCATCGTGAGCATACGGTTGATGGTGAAGTGCCGGCCGACATCGCGAAGGAAGTCGATGTACTGCAGGTTCTTAAGCCAATCATCGTTGTTGGCCATGATCGCGCCGGCGGGACCTGAACCGAAGTCCAGGAAGCGCGCGAACGTGGCGCGGATCCCGGTGATGTTGGCGTTGATCTGCACCTCGGTGAGCAGCTGGCGCGTTTCGTCGCGGCCCGACGGATCGCCGACCTTGGTGGTGCCGCCACCCATGAGCACGATGGGGCGATGGCCGGTCTGCTGCAGGTGGCGCAGCAGCATGATCTGCACCAGGCTGCCGATGTGCAGGCTGTCGGCGGTCGCATCAAACCCGATATAGGCGGTGATCACGCCGGACTGCGCGCGCGCATCGAGGCCCGCCGCATCCGTGATTTGATGAATGAAGCCGCGTTCGCTCAAAGCGCGCAGGAAACCGGACTTGAATGGACCCATTAGCTCAAGAACCCTCTTTTTCGGCCGCGGGACAAAGCCGGCATTTTGCCTCGGATTGCCGGGAGCGTAGTCTAGCGTCGGTCCAAAGCCAGTGCGTGCTTGGGCTGATACAGGCCGATGTCGCTTCCCCCGGGGAGCTTCATTCTGACGATCGAACCCCAGCGAGCCTCCTGGACTTCGGAGAACGACACCTGCTTCTGCGCGAGCGACGCCATTTCGGCGGCCAGGTCGTCGCACACGAAGAAAAGCTCGTGCAGGCCATTTTCTTCCGAAGGGTGAAATGCCGCCTCGGCGGGCGGAAGCGCGAAGATCAGCCAGCCGTGCCCGGCATCGACGGACTTAAGCCCCAGAACATCACGGAAAAACGCGCGATCCGCCTCCGCATCCTTGCTGTACAGCACTACGTGTGCGCCGAATATCATGGTTGCTCCCTTCGTAATCCCTCACATGCAAATCGGGGATTTGTGCTAGGAATTCTTGTAAAGACTTAGCTCCAGACAGTAGCGGATGAGGACCGCGGTTGACAGGCCCCAGCCCCCGGCTATACTGCGCGCCCTTCCCACCTAAAACGCGTTTTTCGAGACTTTCCGTTGGTTGACGGGGTCCAAAAACGCGCTATACTTGGAAGTTCGCCCGTGACCTTTGTCGTCCTGGGATATTCTTTAAAAATTCGAATAGGTAACTTGTGCAGGGACTCGCGTCGATGCGCCTTTGGTGCAATTGATGATTCGAGTTCCAAACGACCAGATGTTCATTCGTGAACAGAAGAGAGTTTGGGATCGAGATAGCTTCAGTGACTTAGTGTAATTAACTGAAGAGTTTGATCCTGGCTCAGATTGAACGCTGGCGGCGTGCCTAACACATGCAAGTCGAGCGGTAACAGGTGTAGCAATACATGCTGACGAGCGGCGAACGGGTGAGTAATGCTTTGGAATCTTCCCAGTAGTGGGGAATAACCAGTCGAAAGATTGGCTAATACCGCATACGTCTGTAAAGGGAAAGCGGGGGCTCGTAAGACCTCGCGCTATTGGATGAGCCAAAGTCGGATTAGCTAGTTGGTGGGGTAATGGCCTACCAAGGCGACAATCCGTAGCTGGTCTGAGAGGACGACCAGCCACACCGGAACTGAGACACGGTCCGGACTCCTACGGGAGGCAGCAGTGGGGAATATTGGACAATGGGGGAAACCCTGATCCAGCGACGCCGCGTGTGTGAAGAAGGCCTGCGGGTTGTAAAGCACTTTTAGTGGGGACAAAAAGCTACGGACTAACACTCTGTGGTCTTGATTTAACCCAAAGAAAAAGCACCGGCTAACTCTGTGCCAGCAGCCGCGGTAATACAGAGGGTGCGAGCGTTAATCGGAATTACTGGGCGTAAAGCGCGCGTAGACGGTTTTGTAAGTCAGATGTGAAATCCCTGGGCTCAACCTGGGAACTGCATTTGATACTGCATGGCTAGAGTATGGAAGAGGGAAGTGGAATTTCCGGTGTAGCGGTGAAATGCGTAGATATCGGAAGGAACACCAGTGGCGAAAGCGACTTCCTGGTCCAATACTGACGTTCATGTGCGAAAGCGTGGGGAGCAAACAGGATTAGATACCCTGGTAGTCCACGCCATAAACGATGACAACTAGATGTTGGGAGGGTCTGCCTCTCGGTGTCGCAGCTAACGCGTTAAGTTGTCCGCCTGGGGAGTACGGCCGCAAGGTTGAAACTCAAAGGAATTGACGGGGACCCGCACAAGCGGTGGAGCATGTGGTTTAATTCGATGCAACGCGAAGAACCTTACCTGGTCTTGACATGTCAGGAACCCTTCAGAGATGAGGGGGTGCCTTCGGGAACCTGAACACAGGTGCTGCATGGCTGTCGTCAGCTCGTGTCGTGAGATGTTGGGTTAAGTCCCGCAACGAGCGCAACCCTTGTCCTTAGTTGCCATCATTAAGTTGGGCACTCTAAGGAGACCGCCGGTGACAAACCGGAGGAAGGTGGGGATGACGTCAAGTCATCATGGCCTTTATGACCAGGGCTACACACGTGCTACAATGGTAGATACAGAGGGAAGCCAACGCGCGAGCGGGAGCCAATCCCAGAAAATCTATCGTAGTCCGGATTGGAGTCTGCAACTCGACTCCATGAAGTCGGAATCGCTAGTAATCGCAGATCAGCATTGCTGCGGTGAATACGTTCCCGGGTCTTGTACACACCGCCCGTCACACCATGGGAGTTGATTGCACCAGAAGCAGGTAGCCTGACCGCAAGGAGGGCGCCTACCACGGTGTGGTC
>DASXOY010000040.1:0-75507 GCA_036493935.1 Steroidobacteraceae bacterium
CGTCGGATTCCCAGCGCACGGCCGGTGCGTCGCTGCGTTTGGTGATGACAGTGACCTTGTCCGCGACGATGAAGGCTGAGTAGAAGCCGACGCCGAATTGACCGATCAGCTGTGCATCCTTGGCTGAATCGCCGCTCAAGGTTTCCAGGAATTTTTTCGTGCCGGAGCGGGCGATGGTGCCGAGATTGTCGATGATCTCCGCCTCGCTCATGCCGATGCCGTTGTCCTTGACGCTCAAGGTGCCGGCGTTCGCGTCCGGCGTGAGGGTGACCGACAGCGAGTCGCTGCCCATGAGGTCCGGCTTGGCGATCGCCTCGAAGCGCAGCTTTTCGCAGGCATCTGAGGCGTTCGATATCAACTCGCGCATGAAAATCTCCTTATGCGAGTACAGCGAGTGGATCACCAAGCGCAGCACCTGTTTGGTTTCCGCTTGGAATTCTTTGACTTGCGGCTTGGGGGCCGCGGCTTCGGTTTCTGTGGTCATGGCCTTGAATCTATGACGGATCTTCGGAAGGTGGGGCCGCCGGCTGATTCTTCAAGCTAGAATTCGATATGGCAAAGAGCGGCACTGTGAGGGCGGTTTGGGCGGCATTGGCCGGGAATTTAGCCGTCGCCGCGGCAAAATTCGTCGCCGCTGCCCTCACCGGTTCGGCAGCCATGCTGAGCGAGGCGGTGCATTCGCTGATCGATACCATCAACGAGCTCCTGCTGCTATACGGCATGGCCCGGTCGCGCCGGCCCGCGGACCGCGAGCATCCTCTGGGGTATGCCAGGGAACTGTATTTCTGGAGTTTCGTGGTGGCATTGCTGATCTTTGCGCTCGGTGCCGGCGTTTCAGCCTACCAGGGTATCCACCGCCTGCTGGAGCCGCAACCCATCGAGAGGCCACTGGTCATATACATCGTCCTCGCGGCTTCGCTGCTGTTCGAAGGAGGCTCTTGGGTAGTGGGCACCCGGGCCTTTCGCCAATCCAATCCGAAACGGGGCTGGTGGCAGGCCTTTCGCCAATCCAAGGACCCTCCGGCGTTCATCGTGGTTTTCGAGGATACCGCCGCCGTCGCGGGAATTTTGGTCGCGGCGGCCGGCACCGCAGCGGCGGTCCTGACGCAAGACAGCCGCTGGGATGGCATCGCATCCCTGCTGATTGCCCTGATTCTCGCCGGCGTCGCGGCGTTGCTGGCGCAGGAATCGAAAGACCTGCTGATCGGCGAGCGCGCCGACCCCGCGTTGAGCGATGCCATCATTCGAATCGCTGCCGCCCTGCCCGGCGTGTGCAATGCGAACAGCATCGTGACGGTGCAGTTGGCGCCGAACAGTGTCGTCGCCACCTTGAGTCTCGATTTCTTCGATTACATGAACGCGCCGGACATCGAACGTGCGGTGGTGGATCTGGAGAAGCAAATCCGCGGCGCACATCCCGAAGTGACGGCATTGTTCGTGAAGCCGCAAAGCGTGCAGGTCGCGCATGATCGCCGGGAGGAGACCACGATGTCCGCGGACACCATCCTGCGCGAGGACGTGCTGACGGGCGGCTAAGCTTACGGCCAGTCGGCGCGCGGGTCGAAATTAAATTCGCGCTTCATGCGCTCGTAGGCTTCCTTGGCGATCGTGGTTTGCGCCGCCGGCGTCACCAATTTGATGGTGACGATCTGATCTCCCGCAGGGCTGCCGGGAAGCCCTCTGCCGCGAAGCCTGAGCTTCTGGCCCGACTGGGCTCCGCCAGGCACGGTGAGCTCGACCGTACCCTTGAGCGTCGGCACCGCGACTTTTGCACCCAGTGCAGCTTCCCACGGGGCCAGCGGCAGTTCGATTTGGACGTCCTTGCCGGCCACCTCGTACAGGTGATGCGGACGCAATCTGATCCGAAAGATCAGCGAACTACGACCGCCGATGCCGGGTATGCGCAAGGATTGGCCCTCGGTAACGCCTGCAGGAATTTGCACGTCGACCTGGCGCTGCCGGCCCTGCTCGTTGAGCACCACCCGGCGCTTGGTGCCGGAAAACGCCTCTTCCACCGTCACGTCCAGGTGCCCCGCATCCGCGTCGGCTTGGCCGGGTGCGGCGCCGAATCCGGTTCCGCCGAACAAGCTGGAAAAGAAATCGCTGAAGCCATTCAAGTCCGAGAAACGCTGCCCTCCGCCTTGGCCGAATCGCTGCGACCAATCGGGCGGCGGCCGAAACTGCTGGCCATTGCGAAAATCGCGCCCGAGCTGGTCGTAGGCCGCGCGCTTGTCCGCATCGCGCAGAACCTCGTACGCCTCCTGAACCTCCTTGAATTTCTCCTCGGCGTTCTTTTCCTTGCTCACATCCGGGTGGAATTTGCGCGCCATCTTGCGGTATGCGCGCTTCACCTCGTCGGCGTCGGCTGCGCGAGTCACGCCGAGAATTTCGTAATAATCCCTATATTGCATGCCCTAACTCTGAAAAATTAATGTTCGATTTTACAGGGAGATAGCGGCCATTGTCCGCACGGCGGTCAATATTAATGCCCCACTCTCGAGTCAACCGAACTCCTATCTTGAAATTGAAACCCAACGTCCCGACCATTACTGTGCCCGGCTACATATTGCGGCTCTTTTTTCCGATCAAAACCCCCATGAAGCGCATTTTTCTGTTCGTTCTGACCAATATCGCGGTCCTCGCACTGCTCAGCCTTGTGCTGTTCATCGTCGAGAACGTGTTCGGCGTGCATTTGATGCAAGGCGGCACGGGCGGACTGCTGGTTTTTGCCGCGGTTTTCGGCTTCGGCGGATCGCTCGTCTCGCTGGCGCTTTCCAAGTGGACCGCCAAACGCATGATGGGCGTGCGCGTCATCGAGAGTCCGCAATCGGAACTTGAACGCTGGCTGGTCGGAGCGGTCAAGCGATTGTCCGAGCAAGCACATCTCGGCATGCCCGAGGTCGGCATCTTCGACGCTGAGGAAATGAACGCCTTCGCCACGGGCGCTCGCCGCAATGCGGCGCTGGTGGCGGTGAGCAGCGGCCTTTTGCGCAACATGTCGCGCACGCAGGTCGAGGCGGTACTGGGTCACGAAATCACACACGTTGCAAACGGTGATATGGTTACGCTCGCGCTGCTGCAAGGTGTGCTAAATACTTTTGTGATATTTCTCGCGCGCATCATCGGCGGCATCGTCGATCGGGCGATTCTGCGCAATGATCGGAGTTCGGGCATCGGATATTTCCTGACCACCATGTTAGCGCAGTTCGCGCTGGGCATTCTCGCGAGCGTGATCGTTTGCTGGTACTCGCGACGGCGCGAGTTTCGCGCCGATCGGGGCGGGGCCGATCTTACGGGCACCGGCAACATGATCGATGCGCTGCAAATGCTGAAGCGCAGTCAGGGCGAACCGATGCCCCAGCAACTGCAGGCTTTTGGAATCAACACGGGCCGCTCGGATGGAATCATGCGGTTGTTTATGAGCCATCCGCCGTTGGACGAGCGAATTGCGGCTTTGAAGACTTAGGAATCCCATGACGCCAGAAAATGAAATCGTGATCGAGCCCCCCACCGCCGTACGCGTGGGCACGGAGCTCTCCCGATGGTTCGGCAACAGCGACTTCGCGACGCGGCCGCGCGAATTGAAGATGCTGGATGCGGAGCGCCGCATCGATTGGGCCCGCGTTCTGCCGTTCCTCTTGATGCACGCCGCCTGTCTCGCGGTCATCTGGGTTGGCTTCAGCTGGATTGCGCTTGGCGTGACCATCGCGCTGTATGTGGTGCGCATGTTCGCCATCACCGGCTTCTACCATCGCTATTTCTCCCATCGCACCTTCAAGACCTCCCGCGTCGGCCAGTTCATCTTCGGCATGCTGGGTGCCTCGGCGGTCCAGCGCGGTCCGATCTGGTGGGCGGCTCACCATCGCCACCACCACGTGCATTCGGACAAGCCCGAGGATGTTCATTCGCCCGTGCAGCACGGCTTTTTCTGGAGCCACATGGGCTGGTTCATGTCTCACAAGCATTTCGCGGCGGATTTATCGCGGGTCAAGGACTTGCTGAAGTATCCCGAGCTGCGCTTCCTGGACCGGTTCGACGTCGTCGTCCCGACGCTCTTGGGGGTTGGCGTCTTCCTGCTGGGCGTGCTCTTGAAGCATGTCGCGCCTGGGCTGCATACCACCGGTTGGCAGATGCTGGTATGGGGTTTCTTCATTTCCACGGTCCTGGTTTACCATGGCACCTACACGATTAATTCTCTCTCGCATGTGTTCGGACGCCAGCGCTACAAGACCGGCGATGCGAGCCGGAACAATCCATGGTTGGCTCTCATCACTTTGGGCGAAGGTTGGCACAACAATCACCATCACTATCCCGCATCGGCCCGCCAGGGGTTTTACTGGTGGGAGTTCGACGTCACTTTCTATATGCTGAAACTGATGTCGTTTTTCGGGGTGATTTGGGACTTGAAACCAGTGCCTGCCGCGATTCGCGACGGCGGCGGCAAGCGCCTCTAGCCGTGTACTACGTCCATGCCGCGCCCGCCTAGTTCCGGGACGCTGGCGGAACTCAAGGCTGCGGCCGGTCCAGGAAATTTTCTGGACTCACAGGACGACATAGCGCCCTATCTCACTGACTTTCGACGCCTGTACAACGGCAAGACACCGCTGGTGCTGCGCCCGCGCAAGGTCGATGAGGTCGCCAATATTTTGGCCCTCTGCAATCGCGACGAGGTCGCCGTCGTGCCGCACGGCGGCAACACCAGCTACTGCGGCGGCGCCACGCCCGACGAGAGCGGCACGCAGATTGTGTTGTCGATGCAGCGCTTGAATCGCGTCCGGAGCATCGACGCCGCCAATTATTCCATGATTGTCGAAGTGGGCTGCACGCTCGCAGGCGCGCAAAGCGCAGCGCGCGATGCGAACCGCTTCTTTCCGTTGAGCTTGGGTTCCGAAGGAACCGCACAGATCGGCGGCAACCTGTCCACCAACGCCGGCGGCACCGCCGTTTTGCGCTACGGCATGATGCGCGACCTGGTCCTCGGCCTCGAGGTCGTGCTCGCCGACGGCCGCGTGCTCTCGGCTCTCAAGAGCTTGCGCAAGGACAACACCGGATACGACGTCAAATCCTTGTTTATCGGCGCCGAAGGCACCTTAGGATTGATCACGGCGGCATCTCTCAAGCTATTTCCGCCCTCCGCCGACACGGCCACTGCGCTGGTGGGCATCGATGCCCCCGGCCAGGCGCTCGAATTGCTCGCCCGGCTGCGCACCGCCGCGGGCGATCAGGTCACCTCGTTCGAGCTGATCCCGCGCATCGGCGTGGAAATGACGGTAAAGCATGTGCAAGGAGTGGCGAACCCCTTGGGATTCGATTGCGCCTGGTACTTGCTGATCGAGTTGAGCTCGCCGAACCCGGATCAGGCTTTGAGCACGCTTTTGACGGCGGAGCTCGAAAATTCGGCGTCCGCGGGCGTCATCAAGGATGCCATGCTCGCGAGCTCGCTCGCACAGGCGCAGGCCATGTGGAAATTGCGCGAGTCCGTGCCTGAGGCTCAACGGCGCCACGGCGCCAGCATCAAGCACGACGTGTCCGTTCCGGTCTCCGCGATCCCCGAGCTCATCGAACGAGGCAGCGAATTGGCGCACCGCCTTGCTCCGGAAGGAGACGTGGTCTCCTACGGGCACGCCGGCGACGGCAACCTGCATTTCAACCTGAGTCAAAAGCCGGGCGCGGACCTCGTGCAGTTCAATGGGCGAACCCATGCGCTCGAGCTCGCGATGTTCGATCTGGTCGAGAGCCTGGGCGGCAGCATCAGCGCCGAGCACGGCATCGGACGGCTCAAGGCCCAGGAGTTCGCCCGCCGCGCAGATCCGGTTGAGCTCAGCGTCATGCATGCGCTGAAGCGCGCGCTCGATCCAAAGGGAATCTTGAATCCGGGCAAGGTGTTGTGCGCAAGTTGAACGTGCCTGTGCGCACGGCGCGGCTGAACCTGCGCGAATTCGTTGCAGCCGACTTCGAAGCGGTGCACGCCTACTCGTCGGATCCTCGGGTCACCCGCTACCTCTTTTTCGGGCCGCGCGACGCGGACAGCACGGCCGAGTATCTGGAGGAGTTGCTGGCGTCGCAACGCGAGTTGCCGCGCACGAGATTTGAACTGGCAGTCGAAGAGAATGCGTCGGGAAAACTCATCGGCGCCTGCGATCTGTCCTTGGTAGAGAGCAACGTCGTGGACTTGGGCTACATGCTCGGTGCCGAGCAATGGGGCTTGGGATACGCCACTGAAATCGCGCTGGCCTTGGTCGACGCGGCTTTTTTCGATCTGCGTGCGCAACGCGTGATTTCCACCGTTGACGTGAACAATGCGGCATCGATCCGCGTGCTCGAAAAAATAGGCATGCGCTGGGAGGCCGTGTACCGCAGGCACCGCCGCGCCAAGAACCGCTGGTGGGACTGCCATCTGTTCACCTTGCCGCGCGAGGTGTGGGAAGCCTCCCGAACCGTTCCTAGCGGCAGCCGTTAACGCCGCGCACGCGGCCGCTAGCGCTCGGCCTCGTCCTTGGCCGCCTGCTCGCGGGCGCGCTCCTTGGCCCGTTTCAAGACGTCCTCGCCCGGCATGCCGGTGCGCCGGCTGCTGCGCAGTGCCAGCATCCCGCCGAGCAGGATCGCGATGACGATGATGATGACGACGACGGCCTTGAGCATCAGGACATCACCCGTATCAAACCTTCCTGCGAGACGCTGGCGACCAAGCGTCCGTCGCGCGCGAACACGCTGCCGCGCGTGAAGCCGCGCGCCCCCGAGGCGCTGGGGCTGTCCATGGCGTAAAGCAGCCAATCGTCCACCCGCACGCTGCGATGAAACCACATCGCGTGATCGATGCTGGCGATCACCAACTTGTCCCGCATCATCGACAGTGCATGCGGCTTGAGCGCCGTGTCGAGCAACTGGAAATCCGACGCGTATGCCAGCAAGCAGCGATGCAGCGCCTCGTCATCGGGAAGCTTGTCGACCGCACGGATCCAGACATGCTTGAACGGCGGTTTTTTTTCGGGGCGAGTGAAGTTCGGGATCTCCGTCGGCCGGAATTCGAACGGCCGTTTTTGATCCAGAATTTTTAACAGTGCCGGCGGCAATCCTTCAAGCGATGCACGAAATTGCGCCATGTCGGGCAAGTTTTCCGGCATAGGCACGTCCGGCATGGGCAACTGATGGTCGAGCCCCGCCTCGGGAATCTGAAAGGACGCCGACATGTTGAATATCTGTTGGCCGTTTTGAATGGCCACCACCCGGCGGGTCGCAAAATGCTTGCCGTCCCAGGCGCGATCGACTTCGTAGACGATCGGCAGGTTGAAATCCCCGCGGCGCAGGAAATAGGCGTGCAGCGAATGCACCATCCGATTTTCCACGGTCGCCGTGGCCGCCACCAGTGCCTGGCCCAACACCTGGCCGCCGAACACCTGCGGACTGCCGATGTCGCGGCTTTGCCCGCGAAACAGATTGATCTCGAGGCGTTCCAGCGTCATGACTTTGATCAGGTCTTCGAGTAGTTGATTCATCAGGGCGCGCGAGCCTTCAGTCGGTGCCGGCCACGCCCAAGCGCTTCTGCATGATCGGGCTGGTGGTGGTGTATTGCAAAAACTGCCGCTTCTCGGGGAACAGGTGATGTTGAATTGCGAAGGCCGTCAGCGCGGCTTCGTGAAATCCGCTCAAGATCAATTTTTTCTTGCCGGGATACGAATTGATGTCGCCGATGGCAAAGATTCCCGGAATGCTGGTCTGAAACTTTTCGGTGTCGACTTTGAGCGCCTTCTTCTCCATTTCCAGGCCCCATTCGGCAATGGGGCCGAGCTTCGGGTGCAGGCCGAAGAATGCAAACACGTGATCCACGGGCAGCGCCCGTGTGTCGCCCTCGGCCGTGTGCACCTCGAGGCCCGTCAATTTATCGCCGTCTTTTTGCAGGCCCACGGCGTTTCCCTGCAGAAACTGCATCTTGCCCGCCGCCACTAGGTCGCGCATGCGTGCAACGGTGGCGGGGGCTGCGCGAAATTCCGCGCGCCGATGCACCAGGGTCAAGGAGCGCGCCTTTTCGCAGAACGCAACCGTCCAGTCCAATGCAGAGTCGCCGCCGCCGCAGATCACCAAATGCTGGTTGAAGAAGTCACCGGCCGACTTCACCCGATAGTGGATGTTCTTGCCTTCGAATTGTTCCACGCCCGGAACCGCCAGCCGCCGCGCCTGAAAGGAACCCACGCCGCCGGCGATTACGACGGCGCCGGCAGTGAGCCGAGTGCCCGCGGAGGTCGCGACATGAAATTTGCCGTTGCCGAGCACGCGCAGTTCCGTGACTTCCTGCCCCAAGTGAAAGGTTGCCTTGAACGGCTTGGCTTGTTCGAGCAAGCGATCGATCAGCTCCTGGGCGCCGCAGACGGGCAGCGCAGGGATGTCATAGATCGGCTTGTCCGGATACAGCTCGGTGCACTGACCGCCCGGCTGGCCCAGCGAGTCGATGATGTGGGTGCTGATGCCGAGCAAGCCCAGCTCGAAGATCTGAAACAGTCCGACCGGACCGGCACCGATGATGACCGTTTCAACGTATTGTTCCGACATGCAAAACTCGATCCTTGTCCTTAAGCAAAAGCGGCGCGGATTGTAACCGAATGCGCTGCGCGGCGAGATCTTAGAAGCCGGAAAGCAACCAGATTCAGTCTGAAAGGTACTTATGTACGAGAGCCAAGTCCTGAGCAACTCGTATTGACGATCAGGCTCGTCTCGAGGCGTTGACGGCGCCGGCGGCAGTGATTAGCCCGCTGCGCGCATGTCCTTGTTTTATAAGCTAAACCGGTCCCACCCTGAAGGTATAGAGGGATGATGCACGCACAAGTTACCCCGCATTCAGCACCGCGCGCGGAGGTGCATGAGGACGGCGGCCGGGATTCGACCCGCCCCATCCGTGCCTTGAATCGCGGACTCGATGTCCTGACCGAATTGAATCGCCTGGAGAGGGCCGCCATCAATACCCTCGCCGCCGCCGTGGGCCTGCCGCGCACCACGACCTATCGCATTTTGGAAACGTTGCGCCTTGCCGGCTATGTGGATCGCGATGCGCACGATGATTGTTACCGCCCCACCATCATGGTGCGCGCGCTGTCGGATGGCTTCGATGACGAGGCCTTGGTCGCGCACATCGCCAAGCCGCTGCTCGCCACTTTAGGGGCGCAGATTGTCTGGCCGGTGGCGGTTGCAACCCCGTCCGGCTCGACGATGATGATTCGCGAGACCACAGACCGGCAGAGTCCGTTGGCATTGGAACAATATAGCGCGGGTGTGCGCGTCCCCATGCTCGCCTCCGCTGCGGGGCGTGCGTACCTGGCGTTCTGCTCGCCGCAACAGCGCGACACGATGCTGGAATTGCTCGCGCGCTCCTCGCTGCCAGAGGATCGGCTGGCTCGCAATCGAATCGAAGTGGAACGACTTCTGAACGAAACCCGCACTCAAGGGTTCGGCATGGCGCATCGTGCCCGCCGCGTCTCGGAAGAGACCAGCCTCGCCATTCCGGTTCGCGCCAAAGATCGCATCCTCGCCACCGTCACGGTTCGATACGCGGCCACGGCGGTTCCGTTGCGCACGGCGGTGGAGCAGTTCCTGCCGAAAATGCGCGAGGTCGCGCAAAAAATCGAGGCGCAATTCTAAGGCTCGCTGCGCTTATTTGCGCAGCACCTTGCGCACGCCGCCGGAGATCAGCGCCGTCACGTCGAGCAGCGCTCCCGCCATGGCCAGACCATCCGGCGCCGCCAGATAGCGCGGGCGCCACACGGGGTCGAATTTCTGCTTGAATTTGCGCAAGCCCTCGAAGTTGTAAAAATTCTCGCCGTATCGCTGCACCATGCGCCCGAGCTTGTGCCAGGTGGGTGCGAGCGCGTGTTCCTCCAAGCCCGAGAGCGGCGCCATGCCAAGATTGAACCAGCGGAAGCCCTGCGCCCTGCCCCACAGCATGCACTCGATCAGCATGAAATCGACCACGCCCTTCGGGGCCGCCTCGTTGTAGCGCATGAGATCCACCGACAGTTCGTTCGAGCCGCCCCGCCATAGATTCGCGAAAGCGACCACGGCGCCCTCGTGACGCACCACGCCGACATCGAAATGCGCGACATAGCGCTCGTCGAAAAACCCCAGGGAAAAGCGCTTCTCCGCGGCATTCTTTGCCGCGAGCCACGCGTCCGACACCGCTCGCAGTTCGGGCAAGATTGCAGGCACCTCGCTGGAAGCGACCATCTCGAACATCGCGCCGTCGCGCACCGCGCGGCGCTGAGCCTGGCGCAGGTCTGCGCGCGCGGCACCTTCCAGCGAAAAGTTTTCCAGCGGCACCCGCGCCTCTTCACCGAGCTTGCTTAAGTTCAGCCCCAAGTCCACGTACAACGGCAATCGCTCCGGCGTCACCTGGTAGAACACCGGCGAGACCGCCATGCTGTCGCACTCCTCGAGGAAGTCCCATGCCAGCTCTTCGCCGAGCACAGGCGGTCCGATGGGATCGCCCATGACCACCCAGCTGTTGCCTGAAGTCTGAAACATGATGCATGCGGTGCGTTCTTTGTTGAACATCAGGTTCTTGTCGCCCAGCAGCGCAAGGTTGGCGGTGGTGTCTTCGCCCTTCGCGACCAGTTGCGCCACGCGTGCCAGATCATCTTCTTGCGGCGCCGAGAAGCGCGGCGGCGCGGGCCGCAGCACGCGCCATAAGCCGTAGGCGGCCGCAATCATCAAGGCGAGCAAGGATGCGCGCAGGCTGCGCGGCGCCGAGGCGTGAAAGGCAAATTGCCACCACAGCTCGTTGTCGTAAGGCAGGTGCCGATACGCAAACAACACCAGCCAGCCGGCCATCAACAACACCAGGAAAAACGCCACGATCCACGCGCTGGAATAGTGCTGTTCGATCAGCGAAGCGCGGCGCCGGAAGCGCGTGCGCGCCGAGACGAGTGCGATGACCACCAATCCCAAGACGGTGGCCTCCTCGTAGTCGAAGCCCTTGAGCAAAGACACGATGATTCCCGAGCACAGCAGCCAAATAGTGATCCACCAGGCCGTGTGCAGCCGCCGATACAGGCCGTGCGCGATAATGAGCAGGCCGACGCCCACCACGCTGCCGATGAGGTGCGACAATTCCAGCACCGACAAGGGCACAAAATTGCGCAATAGCGCGAGGCGCGTGCCGAGGGCGGGAGTCGCGCCCGAAAAAAGCAGCACCGCGCCGGCGAGAAATACGGCGATAGCGATCGCTTGAGGCGTCACCGCCGTCAAAAATGCCCTGAGCAGGCGCGCCAGGCGCACAACGGGCGCGCGATGAATCCACACCTCGTGAGCACCCAACAGTACGAGCGCGATGGCGAAGGGTGCGAAGTAGTAGATGGCGCGATAGGCAATGAGGGCGCCGAGCAATCGGTCCTTGGGCACCTGCGGCAACAGCAGCAGCAGCACGAACTCGAACACGCCGATGCCGCCGGGAACGTTGCTGGCGGCGCCGGCGGCAAGCGCGATCAGGTACACGGCCGCGAACGCGGCGAAGCTGATCGATGCCTCCCGCGGCAGCAGCACGTACAGCACGCTGGTCGCGCACAGCATGTCGACGCAGCTGATGCCGATTTGCGCGAATGCTACGCGCGGCGTAGGCACGGGAATCTCGAAGCGGCGGAATTTCAGCGGCGCGTGGCGCGTGCAGACCAGCCAGAGATAGGCGCTGACGCCGGCGAGGAATGCGCAGCCGGCGGCCACCGCCAGCCAGTTGGGCACGTGCAGCACCGAACCGGACATTCCCGCATTCGACAGCAGCGACAGGCCGAGCAGCAGGCTCGCGCCCAAGAAGAACGTCAGCGTGCCGAAGGCGATGATGGTGGCGATCTGTTTGGCGCTGAGGCCGAGGGCGGTGTAGGCGCGATAGCGCACTGCCCCGCCGCTGATCGAATTCAAACCGACGTTGTGGCCGATGGCATATCCCATGAACGAGATGAGGGCGACGCGCGGATAAGGCACGCGCGCCCCGGCAAAGCGCACCGCGAGCGCATCGTACAGGGTCAGGCAGCTGTATCCGGCGAAGGTAAAGAATGCGGCGCGCAACAGCTTGGTGTTCGAAATAGCCTGCACGCGATCCAAGATGTCGCGCCAGTGATACTTGCCCAGCAAGTGATGCAGCACGAACAACGCCACGCCCAACAGAGCAACGCCTAACAGAGTGCTCCAGATGGAAACTTTCGGTGTTGCGGTCGAGTGTGCCAAGCTCGGTATCGTATCAGGCCTGCATGACAAGGCTGAAAACTGCTAGGGTTGTCCAATTGGAATCGACAAGGGGTGTGCGATGAGTTCCGGCAACGAGGGTCGACAGGCAACCATGGACGCGAATCAGGTTTATCGCGAGGAAACGTTCACCGATCGGAAAGTCGGAACGATCCGACGCTTGACTCCGGTGACGGCTGACGGCGGCGTCGACACCACGCGGGCTGTCATATTTGTAGGACAGGCGCAGGTGATGACGCCCATGGGAGCGGTACCGATCAGCTTCGAACTCGAGGCGGCGACCTTGGATGCGGCGGTGGAAAAATTTGGCGCGGCCGCCGAACAGGCCGTGCATCAAACCATGCGGGAATTGCAGGAACTGCGCCGCGAGCAGGCCTCGTCCCTGGTCATCCCGGATGCCGGCGGCGCGAGTCTTCCGAATCCCAGCGACCTGCTCAGGGGTGGGCGGCCGCGCCGCTAGGCACGGTTCGCGTTGCTCGCCGTGTCGAGC
This sequence comes from Steroidobacteraceae bacterium, assembly GCA_036493935.1. GTDB lineage: Bacteria > Pseudomonadota > Gammaproteobacteria > Steroidobacterales > Steroidobacteraceae > Bog-1198. The sequence goes on from DASXOY010000040.1 coordinate 12,713, forward strand.
ATTTCCCAGCGCGCGTATGCGGCGTCGAGCTCCTCTCCTAGTGCTTGCAATCGCCGCAGCGCCTCGCTGCCCTGTGCGGGATCCCGCTGGAACACGGCAGGATCGCTGATCAACGTGGTGAGCTGCGCTTGTTCGGCTTCCAAACGCTGAATTCTCTCGGGCAGTTCCTTGAGCTCGCGCTGTTCGTTATAGGACAGGCGCCGCGGTTTCGCTAGCGGCGCTGCTGTCGGTGCGGCGGGTTTGGCAGGCTTCAAGGCGGCGGCCGGAGGAACCGGCGCGGGAACTCTTCGCTGACGCAGCCAGTCGGTATAGCCGCCCACGTATTCGTTGATCCGGCCATCACCCTCGAATACCAGGGTGCTGGTGACGACGTTGTCGAGAAACGCCCGGTCGTGACTGACCAGGAGCAGGGTTCCCTTGTAATCCGCCACCATTTCTTCGAGCAGCTCGAGTGTTTCCGCGTCGAGATCGTTGGTCGGCTCGTCCATGATCAGAAGGTTGCTGGGCCGCGCGAACAGCCGCGCCAGCAGCAAACGATTGCGCTCGCCGCCCGACAGCATGCTCACCGGGGCATTGAGCCGCTCAGGTGGAAATAAGAAGTCGCGAAGATAGCCCGACACGTGGCGCGCTTGGCCATCGATGGTCACCGTATCGCCGCTGCCGCCGGTCACGTTGTCCGCAATGGATGCATTCGGATTCAGCTGTTCGCGCTGCTGATCGAAATAAGCCGGCAAGAGATTGCTGCCGCGCCTGATCGTGCCGGCAGTCGGCGCAAGTTCACCGACCAGCAGCTTGATCAGCGTGGTCTTTCCGCAGCCATTGGGCCCGATGATGCCGATGCGGTCCTGGCGTTGAATGCGCGCAGAAAAATCGCGAATCACCGCAGCTGCGCCAAAAGCGAGGCTGACATTTTCCGCCTCGAACACCAGCATGCCGGACGGCGCGGCATCCTGGGCGCGCAGCTCGGCGTTGCCGATGCGGTCGCGCCGCTCGCGCCGTGCGATCCTCAGCCGCTCGAGCGCACGCACCCTGCCCTCGTTGCGCGTGCGCCGCGCCTCCACTCCCTGCCGGATCCAAACCTCCTCCTGCGCCAACTTCTTGTCGAACAGGGCGGCATGCTTAGCTTCGACCTCGAGTGCGGCCCGCTTCTGCAGGACATAGTCGTCATAGCCGGCGGGCCACGTGCGCAGCTGTCCGCGATCGAGCTCGATGATTTTCGTCGCCAGCCGGCGCACGAATGCCCGATCATGGCTGACGAACAGCAGCGCGCCGGTGTACTCCAGCATCATGTTTTCGAGCCAGGTGATGGCGTCGATATCCAAGTGATTGGTCGGCTCATCCAATAGCAGCACGTCAGGCGCAGCGATGAGGGCGCGTCCGAGCATCACGCGCCTGCGCCAGCCTCCCGACAGCGCGCTCATCAATTCCTCGCCCGGCAATTGCAGGCGGGATATCACTTGATCGGCTTGCAGCTCGGCTTGCCACTCGTCATCGGCGCTCTTGCGCAGGGCGCCGCCGAGCACTACATCGCGCACCGCCTCTTCGCTCGCCGACGAGACTTCCTGCGCCAGGCTCGCGACCTTCGCCCCCGGCCGGACCCACACCTCGCCGCCGTCGGGACTGAGGCGCTTGTCTATCAATTGCAGCAGCGAGGATTTCCCTTCGCCGTTGCGCCCAAGCAGGCACACACGTTCGCCCCGGCGCAGCTGCAGGCTGACGCCGTCGAGCAGGGGTTTGAGGCCGAAGCTGAGAGAGATTTTGTCGAGGCGGACGATGGGCATGACGGGGCAAGTGTAAGCGATGTGAGACTTGGATCACGTCCGCGATAACCGTTGCCTTACAGGATATTGTGTGCAAGCGCACAGCCCGGTTTTAGGCAGCCGCTTAACCTTAGCCTTTCGCCTTCGAGTCAGCCGTGGGAGCAAAAGGCGTTGGCGCTGCGAACCCGGATTGCCGTAACTTTTCTGCTGCTTTTGGCGGCGGTGCTGGCGGCTGCCTTGGGCGCGGTGCTGGCCACCAACCGCGACAGCGCAGGGCGCGAGGTCCAGCGCCAGCTGGATGTCGGCGCATTGGTGTTCTCGAGGTTGCTCGAGAGCAACCGGCGGCAGCTCACACAAGCCGCGCAAGCCGTTTCCGCCGACTATGGATTCCGCGAAGCCGTCGCCGCACGCGATACCGATACGCTGGCATCCGCACTCGAGAATAGCGGCGAGCGCATCGGCGCCGCCATGGTGGTGCTCACGACGCTGAACGGCAATGTGATCGCAACCTCCGGCACGCACCTTCCCGCCGGCGCGCCGTTCCCGATCGCCGCCCTGCAAGAGACGGCCGGATCTAGCGGCAGCGCCGCCACCCTGATGATCGACAAGGGGCGTATCTACCAAATCGTCACGGTTGCCGTGCGCAGCCCGCTGCCCGTGGCTTGGATTGCCATGGGCTTCGAATTCGACGGCAAGGCAGCGCGCGAACTGGCCGACATCACCGGGCTGGCCGTGACCTTGTCCGTCAACTCGGACGGCCGCTGGAGCAATGTCATCAGCACGGTACCAGAACACAGCCTGCGGACCTCGGATGTCGTTACCCGCCGCATCGAACTGTCGAAGACCGGAAACACCGAAATTGTGGCCGTATTGTCGCGTTCCTTGGCGGATGCGCGCGCGCCGTTCGAGCGGCTCACCAAGGTGCTGTTCGTCATTGCCGCGGTAAGCCTGGTCGCGTTCGCGCTTGCCGCGTTCTGGCTGGCGCGCAACATCACTCGCCCGCTGCAGGATCTCACCCTGGTCGTCGATCGCATGCGCGCCGGCACGTACGACGCAGAGAGCAATGTACAGCGCGATGACGAGCTGGGCGTTCTCGCCGAAGGTCTGCACCTGATGCAAACCGCGGTGCAGACCCGGGATCAATCCATCCGCCGGCTGGCTTATGAAGACGCATTGACGGGACTCATGAACCGCACCGCGTTCAGCTCTGCGCTGGGAGAAGCACTGCGCGCGGCGGCGGGCGCACCGGTCGGCGTCGCGGTGATCAATCTGCATCGGTTTCGCCGCATCAATGAGCATCTGGGATATTCGGTGGGCGATGCGGTGCTCACCGAGATAGCTGCGCGCATCGCCGCCGTGCCTTCGGTCAAGTCCGCCGTCGCGCGTCTCGCCGCCGATCAATTTGCCGCGTTCACCCAGCTTGCGGACCGGGGGGATCTGCACGCCTGGGGAACCTCGTTGCTGTTGGCGCTGGCCGAGCCGGTTGTCGTGGAGGCGCAGCCCATCGACATCAGCGCGACCTTAGGATTGGTCCTATCCGCAGAATCCGGCGCCTCCCATGACGAGCTGATGCGCTGCGCGGATCTGGCTTTGGACTGCGCGCGCCGCGAAAAACGAGCGCTCGCCATCTATAAAGAGGCGCTCAAACCCGCCGCGCGGGACCAGATCTCACTGCTGGGAGAATTGCGCCACGCAGTCGAGCACGACGAGTTGCAACTCTACTTTCAGCCCAAGATCGAATTGCGTACCGGCCGCGTCGCGGGCGCCGAGGTACTGCTGCGCTGGCAGCATCCGGTTCGGGGCTTGTTGATGCCGCTGGACTTCATCCCCTTTGCCGAACAAACCGGATTCATCCGCTGGCTGACGCGCTGGACCTTGGATCATTCCATGGCGCAGGCCGCACAATGGCATCGCTCAGGGTTGGCGCTGAATTTGGCGGTGAACATCAGCACCGAAGACATCGGCGACTCGCGCTTCGATTCGCGGGTCGCCTCGCTGTTGAGCCGTCACCAATTGCCGCCTTCGCTGCTCACGCTCGAGCTTACTGAGACGGGATTCATCGACGATCCTAACCGAGCGCTGCAGATGCTCGATGCCATCGCCGCCTTGGGCGTCGCTCTATCGATCGACGATTTCGGCACCGGCTATTCGTCGCTGAGCCACCTGGCGCGCATGCCCGTCGATGAAATGAAAATCGACCGCAGCTTCGTGCAGAGCCTGGAATCGGATCCCGAATTCGCCACCGTGGTGCGCTCCGCAATCGACATGGGCCACGGCCTTGGATTGAAAGTGGTGGCCGAAGGCATCGAGACCTCGAGCGCGGCCAATACCTTGCGCGAGTTTGGCTGCGACATCGCACAGGGCTATTTTTATGCAAAGCCGATGCCGCTCGACGCGTTCACCGCTTGGATGAAGGGCAAGACTCGCGTGCCCATCATCGCCGTTCCCGTGGCTTTCACGGTTGATGATGTCACCGACACCGTGAGCTTGGGAACCTTCTAGGCGATTCAAAGCTTCAGGCCCCGCGGGTCTGTAATCCTTACAAATACCCCGACCGGCATCCAGCGGCTAAAATGCAGCGACAGGCCGGCATGCGCGTCGCAGCAAAATTTCAAAGCGGCGATGGACAGCGGGAGATTTTGTTAACAAAATGATTCGCGTGAATATCCTCAGTGATGCATTGGATGGTCTAGGGCGTTGGTACGTCGCGATTCCGCCGTTTCTCATCATCAGTTTTCTTGCCGCCCTGTTTTTCGTGACCGGAGAGGGCCAGGCACGCCTGCAGGAAGCGGGCGAGCGGTTGCAGAAATCCGCGGCGCGCGAGCACAGCATTGATGAGCTGCAAAACTCCCTGTCGAGATCCATCGGCGCGCAACGCGCGTTCCTGCTGACCGGGGATAAGCGCTACATCGATACCTATGATCGAGTTGTGACGGAAGTCGAGCCGCGGCTGGACAATCTGCGCGCGGCCTACGCAGGCACCGATGCCGGCGCGAGCGTGCGCGACCTGCAGGTGTTGATGGGCAAGCGGCTCGCGGATCTGTCAATGATCCTTGCCATTCAGAAAACCCAAGGCACGGCTGCGGCGATTGCGCTGGTCAAGACCAGCGTCGGTTCGGATACCGGGGTGATCATCGGCGACACCTTGGATCGGCTGCGCGATCGCGAGGGCGTGGAGCATCATGCGGCGGCGGTGCATTGGGCCAGTTCCCTGGCCTTGAGCCGCTGGATAACCTTGGGCGGCACGATTTTCAACATGCTGTTGGTGGGCGTCGCGACGCGTTTGGTGTTCCTGGATATCAAGCGCCGTTCGGCGCTCAACGCCGAGCTGCGCGACCAGAAGCTCCGGCTGGAGCGCGAGGTTGAAGACCGCACGCGCGAACTGGTCGAACTGTCGACTCATCTGCAAAACGTGGCCGAGCGGGAGAAGGCCAGCTTGGCGCGCGAGCTGCACGATGAACTCGGCGGATTGCTGGTCGGCGCGCGCATGGACATCTCGTGGGCGGAACAGCACCACGCAAAGGGCGATCCAGACTTGAAGGTGCGCCTGCACCGGGTGCAGCAGAACCTGTCGGCGGGCGTGGATCTGAAGCGCCGCATCATCGAGGAACTGCGGCCTACGCTGCTGGATAACGTCGGCCTGTTCGCGGCGCTACGCTGGCAGATGAAGGAGACCTGCGGCAACGCGGGTCTCAAATGCACCGAGTCCTATCCGGATGAGGAACCGCACTTCAAATCCGAAGCATCGATCGCCTTGTTTCGAATCGCACAGGAAGCGTTCAGCAACATTTTGAAGCATTCGGGGGCCAAGTCGGTCGACATCAGCCTCGATATGGATGATGAAACACTGCTGTTGCGCATTGCCGATGACGGGATCGGCATAGCCGCGGCTCAATTCACCGCGATCGCCTCGCACGGACTGGCCTCGATGCGCCATAGGGTCCGCGCGCTCGGCGGCCGCCTCGACGTGCGCAGTCCAGCCTCGGGCGGCACCATGCTCATCGTGCAAATTCCGGTCGCAAGGGCGGTAACCCAAATCAGCGAACCCGCGCCGACCTGATATGTGGCGGCTGGCCGCAGCGCTGATCACGGCGGCCTGGGCGAATGCATGCGCGGCCGGGCCGCGCCCCGATTGGGCTTTTTTTATCCCGGCCCCCCTTGCAACCGCGCCGGCACAGGCAGCAGCGCCCGCGCCCTCCTCCGACTCCTCGGCGGTGGACATTCTAAATCCACCGGATTGGTATCCCAATGAACACGCTCCGATGCCCGCCATCGTGGCGCATGGAGCTGCGCCAAGTGTCGAGCACCGCGCGCCGATTCTTCCCTGCGCACTGTGTCACTTGCCGAACGGCGCCGGCCATGTTGAGTCCGCTTCGCTGGCGGGGCTGCCGGCCGAATACCTGATCATGCAATTGGCGGAAATCCGCAGCGGCGAGCGGCTCATCAACGTCGGCGGCCCGCGCGCCGCGCAATTCATCACGGCGCTGAAATCCGCCTACACCGATGATCAAGTGCGCGAAGCCGCCGAGTACTATTCCAGGCTGCCGCCGCGAAACTGGATTGAGGTTCGGGAAACCTCGCGGGTGCCGCATTCCGGTGTCGACCCGGACTCATTGATGCGCACCGCATCGACCGGCGGCGGCACCGAGCCGCTGGGCGATCGCATCGTGGAGCTGCCGCAGAATGAGTCCGGGCTGCGGCGGCGTGATGCGCACTCGGGATTCATTGCCTACGTTCCGGTGGGCAGCATCGCGAAGGGTAAGCGCCTGGTTTCGTCCGCCGATCACGCGTCACCGGCCTGCGCAGCCTGCCATGGCAAGTCATTGAACGGTCTTGGCGGAATTCCGCCGCTCGCGGGCAGGCCGCCGACGTACCTGGTGCGCCAATTGTGGAACTATCAAAGCGGCGAACGGCGCGGCGCCATGGCCGCGCCGATGCAGGCCGTGGCAGCCCGGCTGCGGGTTGATCAAATGCTGGTCATCGCCGCTTACTTGGCCTCGCTGCCGCCCGGGCCGAGCGATTAGATCCTCACCGTGCCGGCTGTGATGGCAGCGAAGAGCTCGGCGTCCAGGGCTACGTAACGCTGCGAGCGCACGTCATCGAAATACAAAGGATCTTTGATACGGCTCGGATCGAATCCCGCCTGCACCAGATCTTGCTTGCGCGGCTTGAAGGTACCGGTGGCTTCGAGGGCCGGCAGTAGCCTCACAAAGACCGGCCGTGCATAGGACGGCAGGCGCACGGCCACCTCAGCGCGGAACGCGGCAAGATCGAAGTCCGCATTCACAACCAACGCTGCGGTGCCCGCGCGGCCATCGGCACCGGGGACGCTGAGGCCGTAGACCACGCCGTCGAGCACACCGCGGCTTGCCGTGAGTGCGGTCAACACTTCCGCCGTCGAAACGTTTTCGCCTTTCCAGCGGTAGGTTTCGCCCACTCGGTCCACGAAATAATAAAAGCCGCGATCGTCGCGGCGCATCAGGTCGCCGGTGCGATACCACGAGTCCCCTTGCCGGAAGACATTGCGCAATATCTTGCGATTCGACGCTTCGGTATCCGCATAGCCCTCGAAGCGGCCGGCGCGCTCGTTGTCCGACTTGGGCATGAGCCCGACGGCTTCGCCCACTTCATTGGGCGCGCATCTTTCGCAAAATCCATCGGCGTTGCGCCACGGTTCCGACGTGTCGACATCGAATCGCAGCAATGCCACCGGCAAGCGGTTCGCCAGGAAAGCCGGGATGCGCCCAATGGCGCCCGGCTGCCCCTCGCAGTTATAGAGCGAAAAATTCCCTTCCGTGGACGCGTAGTACTCGAGAACTCTCGGGATCTTGAAGCGGGCTTGGAACGGCACCCAAACCTCGGGCCGCAAGCCATTGCCGCAGGCAATCCGCAGCGAATGTCCGGTCTCGATGGGATTATGCGGCGTATTGACCAGGTAGCGGCACAGCTCGCCGATGTATTGAAACAGCGTGCAGCGTTGGTCGCGCACATCGCGCCAAAATTCCGAGGCCGAGAAGCGTGGACGGATGACCACCGCGCCGCCGTTCACCAGCGTCGCAAAGGTCGCCACGACGCCGCCGACGCTGTGATAAAGCGGCAGGCAATTGAACATGCGATCGTCATGCCGAGTGTCCAGCATGCCCGCAAACCAATGGCTCCACTGCATGAGGCGGTAGTGACTGACCTTGGCCGCTTTCGGCAATCCAGTCGTTCCCGAGGTATAGATGTAGAGCGCTGTGGCATCGATCGAAGCAGCATCGCACTCCGCCGGCCGCAGCGGCTCTCCGGAAAACGGGACAAGCTCCGGGTCCAGTGCAGCGAAGTCGCCGCTCGATCCGATCACGCGGCAGGCAACGCCCGCCGGAAGACCGGATAGAATCGCGGCGGCGCGCGGCGCAAGGTCGGCGCCTACGATAAGATATTTGGGGTTCGCGATTTTAATCGAATGCGCCAGCACATCGCCGGCAAGCTGCGAATTGATCAGCGCGACCACCACGCCGACGCGCGTCAGTCCCAGCCAGACCGCCAGGTATTCGGCGCAGTTCGTCATCAGCAGCGCCACGGCGTCGCCGCTATTGAGATTTTGCGCGATGGCCCAACGGGAATATTGATTGCAGCGAATCCCCAGCTGCCGATAAGTCATCGAGGCTTCCGCGGAAACGAGCGCGGGTGCGGCATCGAATTCCGTCGCCAAGCGTTCGATCAACGCAGGTAACGTAATGCCTTGTTCGCCGATATTGGCGGTCTTTGCCAGCGCCCGGAGCCATGCATCGCGGGCGAATTTCGCGTCGAGCTCGCCGGGCTGAGTCACGGAGGTGGCCATTTGACAATCATCATGGGAATTGCGAACCATAACACGACTACCCGCATCGTTCGAGATACACTGACGCATCTAATCAACCACAATTTGCCAGCATGAAGCGGGAAACAATCGCGATTCACGGGGGCTTCGACTGCGACCCCACGACCAAAGCCGTCGCCGTGCCGATCTACCAGACGGCGGCGTACTCATTCGACAGCGCCGAACACGGCGCCGCGCTGTTCAATCTGGAGGTTCCCGGCTATCGCTACACGCGCATCGCCAATCCGACCACGGATATTTTGGAACAGCGCGTCGCTGAACTCGAAGGAGGCGTCGCCGCCTTGAGCGTGGCGTCGGGACAGACCGCGCTGTTCTACGCCTCAATGAACGCGTTGGAAGCGGGACGAAACTTGATCACGGTGCCGCAGCTCTATGGCACCACCTATACGCTGTTCGCGCACATCCTGCCGAAGATGGGAATTCAAGTTCGCTTCGCCAAGTCCGATCGCGCAGCGGATCTCGAGGCGCTCATCGACGAGAATACGCGTGCGATATTTTGCGAGACCGTAGGCAACCCGGCCGGCAATGTTTGCGACCTGGAAGCGCTGGCGAACGTCGCTCACCGCCACCGCATGCCGCTGATAGTCGACAACACCGTGGCAACGCCGATGTTGGTGCGGCCGGTTGAATATGGCGCCGACATCGTGATCCACTCGCTGACCAAATTCATGGGCGGCCACGGCACGACGCTCGGCGGCATCATCGTCGACTGCGGAAAATTCCCCTGGACCGACCATGCCGCGCGCTATCCCATGCTCACGCAACCGGACGAGTCGTATCACGGCTTGGTGTACTCCGATCATTACGGCGCCGCCGCGTTCATCGGCCGCTTGCGCAGCGTCTACCAACGCACCATGGGCGCCGTGCTGTCGCCCATGAATGCATTCCTGCTGCTGCAGGGCATTGAAACGGTGGCGCTGCGCATCGACCGGCACGTCGAGAATGCGCGCAAAGTAGCCGAATTCCTGCGCGCCGACGCGCGCGTGGAATCGGTCAATTTCGCGGGATTTCCGGACAATCCCTATCACGCACTGGTGCAGAAATACCTGGGCGGGCGGGCCTGCTCTCTCATGACCTTCGAAATTCGCGGCGGACTCGAGGCGGGCATGCGTTTCTACAACGCGCTCAAGCTCTTCAAGCGCTTGGTCAATCTGGGCGACGCGAAGTCCCTCGCCTGCCATCCGGCATCGACGACGCACCGGCAAATGACGCGAGAAGAACAACTGGCCGCGGGAGTCGGTCCAGGCAGCATTCGATTGAGCGTGGGGATAGAGCACATCGATGACATCCTCGCCGATTTGGATCAAGCACTCGGCGCCGCCGCTTGAAACCCCCGTCAATACCGGACGCGATTCCGGCGTTATTTCCCAATCCGGCGGAGCGCCGCCGGATCGGCGACTGGCTGACGATCGAATTGGACCGGGCGCTGCAGCGGGTCAAAGCAGGGCCGGTCACGCCGACGGTCGACATGCAGAAATTTCGAGCCGAGCTCGAATCCTTCGATTTTGAGCAGCCCCGGCCTCTCGAAGACGCGTTGCGCTGGGCGATCGAGCGCCTGGAGCACGGCATCGTGCAAATGTCGAATCCGCGCTATTTCGGCCTTTTTAATCCCGGCGCCAATTTTCCCGCGCAGTGTGCGGATCGTCTGGCCGGCGCGTTCAATCCGCAGCTCGCTAGCTCGGCTTCTTCGCCCGTTCCCGTGGTGCTGGAAAACCACATCGTTCGCGCCGTGGCGCGCCGCGCCGCATTCGGCGATGACGCGACGGGGCACTTTGCCACGGGCGGCTCGGAAGCCAATTACACGTCGTTGATTTGCGCGCTGACCGCGGCCCACCCGAAATACGCCGCGGACGGCGTGCGTGCCTTCAGCGGGCCGGTGAAATTTTATACGTCTAAGGACTGCCACATCGCTTGGCTGAAGATTGCGCATCAAGCCGGCGTCGGGCGCACCGCGCTGCGCTTGGTTGATACCGATGGCCGCGGCCGGATGGATCCCGAAGCACTGCGCCGGGCGATCGATGCGGATCGCGCCGCCGGAGCGGTTCCGGTCATGATCGTCGGCACTGCCGGCACGACCGGCGCCGGCATGATCGACCCGCTACATGCCTGCGCCGATATTGCGAAACAGCACTCTCTCTGGTTTCACGTCGATGCGGCATGGGGCGGCGCGGCGCTGGCATCGAATCGCCTGCGCGGCGTACTGGCCGGCATCGAGCGGGCCGACTCGATCACCATCGATGCTCATAAATGGCTCGCGACGACCATGGGATGCGCGATCTTCATCACACGCCGCGGCGACCTCTTGTCCGAGGCATTTCACGCATCCACCAGCTTCATGCCTTCCAGCATCTCCGGCGTCGACCCGTATTTGAACAGCGTGCAATGGTCGCGGCGGTTTGTGGGGCTGCGGCTGTTTCTGGCGCTGGCGACCGCCGGCTGGGAAGGTCTCGGCGCCCACGTCGAGCGCGGCGTCGAGGTCATCGAGCAGGTCAAGGAGCGGCTCATAGCAGCAGGCTGGCGCGTTGCGAACGATTCACCGCTGGCGGTGCTGGACGCGATTCCGCCGGCCGCGATGGGCGATGTTCGAGCGCTGGTGCGCCGCGTGGTGGTCTCGGGACGGGCCTGGGTCGCGCCGACCACTTTTGAGGGTCAGGATGTCGTTCGAATCTGCGCCACCAACGGTGAGACCACCCTTGCGGACGTGGATGCGCTGGTCGCAGCGCTCAATGACGCGGTCTAGGCGCGTTGCGCCAGGGTGCGGTCAACCAGCATTTCGATGGACTGCAGCGAGTGGAAGTTTTCCGGTGTGATGTCCGCTTGGGCAATGGCGATATCGAATTCCACCTCGACGGCGAGCATGAGGTTCACCATTTTCAGGGAACTGATCCCGAGATCGCTCAATTGGGCATCCAGAGGAAACGGGTGCGGAATGACGCTGCCTGCCCCCAAAACCGCCCTGACAAGCGATATTAGCCGCTCGTTCACCCCCTCCTGCACCTGCGGATCCACTCGATACTGCTCCCGAAAACCCAGGGCCCGATAATACCGTGTCGCGCAGGATACGGAATACGTTGCGGGTTTTACATATGTTTTTAAAATGAGTCGAGTGTCACTAAGTAACAATATATTTCCGATCTAGTTATTGTCGGGGTGCAGTTGCCCCCGCATAATCGGCCGATTACAGGCCCCCTAGGCTAATTTGATATGGCAATAGAGACGCACCGCATTCCCGGCAGCCGCATTCCAAGTGCCCGCCAAAGCGACCTGACCGCCCGCGCCCGGGCTTCCGCCGACGTGGCTCGAGCCAATGCCGCCGCGGTGGATGCCGAGGCCCGCTTTCCGAGCGAGGCATTCGCGGAGTTGCGAAAGCAGCGTCTGCTTGGAATACAGGTGCCTCAAGCGTTGGACGGGGAAGGTGCCACGATCGCTGAAATAGCGGACGTGTGCTACATCCTCGGGCAGTCGTGCTCCTCCACCGCCCTGATTTATGCGATGCACCAAATCAAGATGGCTTGCATCGTGCGGCACTTCAAGAACAATGCCGCGCATGAGCGCATCTTGCGCCGAATCGTCGCCGAGCAACTGCTCATGGCCTCGTCCACCACTGAGGGCCAAGCCGGCGGAAACGTCCGATCCAGCGAAGCGGCCGTCGAACACGATGGCGCGCAAGTCACGCTCGAGCGCAAGGCAACCGTCATTTCCTATGCGGTGGAAGCGGACGGCATCGTAACGACCGCTCGCCGCGCCGCTGATGCGCCGGGCAACGATCAAGTCTTATTGGTCCTATTGAAGTCCGACTACACGCTCGAACGACTGCAGGTATGGGATACCCTCGGCATGCGCGGGACGCATAGCGAAGGCTTCACGTTGCGAGCGCGCGCCGCAGCCGGACAGATCTTGCCGGAACCCTATGAAAGAATTCACGCTCAGACCATGGTGCCGTTTGCGCATCTGCTCTGGGGCTCGGTATGGGCGGGCATCGCGGCCGCCGCAGCCGGCAAGGCACAAGCTTTCGTTCGGCACGTGGTACGCCAATCTAATGGCCAGACCCCGCCGGGCGCTGCGCATTTCACACAGGCCGTATCGACCTTGCGGACTCTTCGGGGCGTGCTGGCCACCAGTCTGCGCAGCTATGAATCCATCATGACCGACGAGAAGGCGATCTCTTCCTTGGAATTCCAGGCGATGATCACCCTCACGAAAGTGCAGGTATCGGAACTCGCGGTCAGCACGGTATTGACCGCACTGCGCGCTTGCGGACTCTCGGGATACCGCAACGACACCGAATTTACCATCGGGCGGTTGCTGCGCGATGTGCTGTCGGCGCCGATCATGATCAGCAACGATCGCATTTTGACCAACCTGGCCACGACGTCGTTGATGACGCCGCTGCCGGCCTCGATCAGTGGTTGATCCTGCCATGTCGCCCGACAGCGCTTCGACTTATCCTTTAGCACACCTCGCTGATCACCTTTTCCGGCCGATGGGCGTGGACGGCGTTTACGCGCGCACCGCGCTCTATGTCGATCTGGTCGAGCGCCTGGAGGCGTACATCACCCGGCAGCGCGACCCGAAAGCGGAAATCATGCGCTTCCCGCCCGTGATGAGCCGTACACAGCTGGAAAAATCCGGTTATCTCAAGAGCTTCCCCAATCTTCTCGGTTGCGTGTGCGCGCTGCACGGCTCGGAAGCCTCGATTCGCTCAGCGGTGGAGCGCTACGACAACGGCGGCGATTGGACCACCTCGCTGACCTCATCGGATCTGGTGTTATCGCCCGCGGCTTGCTATCCCGTGTATCCAATCGCAGCAGCGCGCGGCAAGCTGCCGCGCGGCGGACTCCAGTTCGACATCGAAGCGGACGTTTTCCGGCATGAGCCATCGTTGAGCCTGGACCGCCTGCAATCTTTCCGCATGCGCGAATTCGTGAGAATCGGCGCACCGGACGAGATTGTGGAGTTTCGCGAGAAATGGATGGCCAAGGCGCCCTTGCTGGCCGCCGAGCTCGCATTGCCGCACACCATCGACGTTGCCAATGATCCTTTCTTCGGGCGTGTCGGACAGGTCATGGCGGTAAGCCAGCGACAGCAGGCTCTGAAATTCGAGCTGTTGATTCCCTACTACCCGAGCGCGTCACCGACCGCGTGCATGAGCTTCAACTATCACCGTGAGCATTTCGGGCAGGTGTGGGGCATCCGCGACGACAGCGGCGAGCTGGCGCATACCAGCTGCGTCGCTTTCGGCATCGACCGCTTGGCGGTAGCTCTGTTCGCGAATCATGGCGTGGATCTGAAAAAGTGGCCGGCGGTGACTCGGCAGGCACTGGCCCTCTGACAGTCAAGTCCGGGCGCTGATGCCTCTCGATCCACGCGTCAAGCGCTTCTTGAATCTCCTTGCCGCAGGTAATCCGCCTGACGCACGCACGGCCACGGTCGAGGAACGCCGCGCCGGGCTCGCTTCACTCATGGGTTTCGCGGGTCCACCCATTTCACTGGATCGCGTCGAGGATCGCACGCTGGCGGGTCCAGGCGGCGCATTGCGAATCCGGCTCTACTCTCCCTCGAGCGGCGACAAGCTACCCGGCCTCATTTATTTTCACGGCGGCGGCTTGGTTGCCGGCACCCTGGAAACCCATGACTCCATCGCACGCGCCCTGGCGCATTCCGGCGCCGTGCGGGTGGCTTCGGTCGATTACCGCCTCGCACCCGAACACCGCTTTCCAGCGGCGTTGGAGGATGCTCTGGCAGCCGCACGCTACATCAGCGAGCACGCCGTCGAATTCGGAATCGACGCAGCACGCGTAGGCATAAGCGGCGATTCCGCCGGCGCCACGCTGGCCGCGGCGACTTGCCAGGCGCTTGCCCAAGCGGGCGCCCCGCCGTTGCGCCTACAGCTGCTCCTGTGTCCGATTCTGGACTACAGCCGCATCACCGCATCGAAGCAGGAGCTGTCGAGCGGCTACCTGGTCGATCAGGCCACGCTGGATCATGACTTGATGTACTACCTGCCTGCGGGCACCGAACCTTCCAATCCGCGGGTTTCACCATTGCTGGCCGAGTCCGTGGCCGGGCTGCCGAAGACCCTGATTCACACCGCCGAATTCGATCCCCTGCGCGATGAAGGACGAAATTATTTTGAGCGCCTGACCCAAGCAGGCAATGAAGTGTCCTACACTTGCCATCCAGGTATGATTCATCTTTTCTATGGTTTGGGAGCCGTTATTCCCTATGCGCGCACGGCATTTGAGCAGATTGGCAGCGAAATTCGCGCAGCGCTGGCCTAACCTCTAGGAGAAACGCACGTGTCCGAGCGTATCGTCGCGGAACGCATCATTCAGCAGCTGCATGCAGCACGCCTCGGCGGCGACCTTGCCGGCATGTGCCGCGTATTCGCCGATGACGGCCGATATGAAATCTTGGGCGCCAGCGCCGACAAGTCGATCGCCATTCGAGCGAAGAATCTGGCGGAATTCCGCCCGTGGCTCTCGATGATGGTGAAGGTGTTCCGGCTCAGCAACTATCAGCTCCTGTCCCTGACGGTCGAAATGCCGCGCGCCGTGGCGCATTGGCGCGTCGACATTTTTTCCAAGGTCACCGGCGTCACGGTCCCCACCGAGCTCGTCGACGTTGTGCAAGTCGATGGGGAGCGCATCGCGACCTACACTGAATTCTTCGCGCCGCGCTGAGAAACACCGCCTGCGATGTCGGATGAGCCGCAGTGGTTGACCATCGCACGCGAACTACGGGCCATCGCACAAACCGGCCTAAGCTTTACCGCCGACGGATTTAATCAGCAGCGCTACCGGAGGCTGCAAGAACTGGCAGCCCTGTTGCTGGCGCAAGGCTCGGCCGGGCACGAATCCATCCTCCATTTGCTGCGCCAGGAGAAAGGCTACGCCACCCCGAAGGTGGATGTGCGCGGCGCTGCCTTCGTCGATGGCCGCATCCTGATGGTCCGTGAGATCAGCGATGGCAAATGGACGCTGCCGGGCGGCTGGGCCGACGTCAATCAATCGGCGGGCGAATGCGTGGTGCGCGAAATCGCCGAGGAGTCGGGATTCAAGGCGCGCGCCCTGAAGCTCGCTGCCGTTTACGACTACCAACGCAGCAACCGACCGGCTCATCACATCGATTCGATCTACAAGATGTTCTTCATCTGCGAAATCGTGGGCGGCGAAGCACGCGCCAGCGATGAAACCAGCGAGGTCGCCTTCTTCACGCGCCGGGAGTTGCCGCCGCTATCCTTAGGCAGAGCCACTGCGGCGCAGATCGAAAGAATGTTTCACCATCGCGAGCAGTTGCAACTGGCCACGGATTTCGACTGAGCTCGCGGCGGCAGCGTTTTCGCTATAGCTTGGCGCGCATCTGCTGCGCAGTCTGGTTGTCGCCGGCCCGTTCGGCGGCCTGGGCGCCGCCCAGCAGCGCGCCGCGCCTGACCGGCGCCAGCACCAACGCGGCTCGAAATTCTCGCAAGGCATCCGCCGGCTGATTGAGCTGCAGCAGCAGTTCTCCGAGCTGCTCGCGCGCCGGCACGACGGGGCCGGGGGTCACGGGCAATTTTTCAACCGCGTCTTCTTCGTCGGCGGCCTGCCGCAGCAACTGCACCGACTCCTTGGGATTTGACGAGGCGGCCAATTGCCACGCTCGAGCTTCCTTTTCGAGCACGTCCACTTGCGTGGCCCAGTAGCCGTTCCCGGCTGCTTTAAGTTGCTCGCGGGCCGCTGCAATCTGGGCAATATCTGCATCCGCCGCGGCCGGTTGTCCGCTGCGCGTGCTGGCCATCGCGCGCGCCCAGAATACGAGGGCGGCGACGTGCGGCGCCGAACCCGGCAGGGTCTGTAGTTCGAGCGCCTCACTCCACGCATGGCGCTCGATCGCGAGCCGCACCGGCATGGCCGTTGCCGCATAGCCGATTTTGAAATCGCTGCCTTGCCCAGCCGCGGCACCCATGGTGCGAAGCTCCGCAACCACGCGTTGCGCGTCCGCCGTTCGTCCTCGCTGCAGGTAAGCGTACGTCAGGTAATCCATCGCGTGCAGCTCTTCGCCTTGATCGCCTTGATCGTGCGCCGCCGCTCGGGCCGCTTTATTGGACACGATGGAATCGTCCCACAGGCCCAAGCGGGTAAATATATGCGAGGGCATGTGCAGCGCGTGCGGTGCGGAGGGTGCGATCTTGGAGTAGGCGCGCGCCGCGGCCAGGCCCCGTGGCGCAAGCTCCGCGCTGTCGTAAGCGTGTATCAAATAATGGGCGGCGCCGGGATGATCCGGTTGCGCCCGATAAACGCGCTCTAGAATCGCCGCCGCGCGCTTCTGATTCGCATGGGTCGCATCTTCGGGCGGCGCCGTCGCAATCAGCGACAAGGCATAAAAAACCTGCGCCTCGGTGTCCTCAGGGTTGCTGCGCGCGGCCTGCGCCATCGCATCGGCATAGGCCTTGGCGCGCAACGGCGGCGCCTGGATGGGTTCCGCGTAGTACGCGGCCGCTGCTGCGAGGAACTGCCGCTCGCGCGGCGTCGCCTTGAGCGTGCCCGCTTCTTTTGTTTCAAGCTCGCCATCGCGCATCTCGGCGGCCGTGGGCGGGCTCCAGAGTTGGTGGTAGTACGACATGGCGATGCCCCAATGGGCCATGGCGCAGTTAGGATCCGCAGCGGCCACCTTTCGAAATGACTGCTCGGAAGCGGCGTACGCGAAGGAGTGCAGCAGCGCTACCGACCGCTCGAAGTCATGCGCAACGCTCGGGGCACAGGAGGTCGGGAAAGAAACCTTGCCCAACTTTTCCGGCGGCGGATGGGAATGGACTTCCTCGGAACCAGCCGGCAGAACCCACATCAGGCAGATTCCGGCAAAAACCGCGATTTTCTTCACGCGGCACCCCTCCCAAAAAACTGTTGCAATGAAGTTTGCGCGCCCTACGCGTACGTGGTCAACGCCGGATCTGAATGAGCGTCCAGATGCGGCAGGCCGTTGAAGCTGATCAGGGTGTGGCGCCGAGGCGTAGCGGCGAATTCGCTCAACGAGCTGTTGCGGATGCGCAGATTCAACTCCACTGCTGCGGCGGGCGGCGCGTTCAACGCAGCCGCCACGACCGCGGCGATCGGTCCGCCCGAGCTGACGATGAGCACATTGCCATCGGGAAAACGCTGTCGAGCCTCGATCAGGGCTGCCACGGCGCCGTCTTGAAATTCCCGCCACGCAGGCATGCCTTCGGGTGCAGTACGGTCCTCTGCCCAGGCGAGCAGTGCCTCGCGCAGCACTCGAAAGTGCTCGCGCACCACGACCGGATCACGCCTTGCGGCGGCGAGCGCAGGCGCAGGAAAATTGCCGGTCAGCGCCATCATCACCGCTTCGGGCTTGTATTCATCCAAACCAGGGAGAGATTCCTGCAGGGATGGCGCCGCGAGCTGCGGATGGCCTTCGAAAATTGCCTGCGCGGTCTCGGTCTGGCGCCGCAATGTCCCGGTGAATACCGCATCAAAGACGATGTTGCGGCGGCCGAAATAGTCGCCGAGCAACCGCGCCTGGCTGAAGCCGATGTCGGTCAGGCGATCGTAGTGGTCGGTGCCGAATGCCGCCTGCCCATGACGCACGAGGTAGATTGTTCCCACGGGATCAGCTCAAACCAGCATCGGCGTTGTCCGCGTTCCACGGCAGGTCCAAGGCGACCGTCAGCCCGCCGCCGTCGCGATTGGCAAGTTGAATGCGGCCGCCATGCGCCTCCGCGATTTCGCGCGCCAGCGCCAGCCCCAATCCGGTGCCGCTGCGCTTGGTGGAATAGAAGGGCAGCAGCGCCTGGGCCAAGACGGTTTGACTCATGCCCGATCCCCGGTCGCGCACCTCGATGCGCTGGCCGCCTCCGGCGCAGACAATCGAAAGCTCGACCTCGGCCGATTCTCCGCTCGCCTCATGCGCGTTCTTGAGCAAATTGATCAGCGCCTGTTCGACTTGCACGCGGTCGAACCAGCCGGGCTGCTTCGGCAATGGTTCAGCGTAAGTGAAGGCTTGCTGCCCTTTGAGGTCGGCGACGAATTGCTGCCACGGCACAGTCGCCGGCCGCGGCGCCGGCAATTTTGCGAACGTGGCATAGCCGCTCACGAATTGATGCAGATGTTCGGCGCGTTCCGCGATCGCCGAAAACACCGCGGGCAACGCCGCCAAGTCGCCGCGCCGTGCGATCTCGGCGCCGGAGTGAGCAAGCGAGGAAAGCGGCCCCAAGGAGTTGTTGAGCTCATGGCTCAAAACCCGGATGAGTTTCTTCCAGGTCGAGACCTCTTGGCGGGACAGTTCCCGTGTTAAGCGCTTGAGCAAGTACAAGCGAAAGGTGCGCCCCTGCAGAATGAAGGCGCGCTGCGACAGGTGAAAGGTCTCCTCAACGCCGTCGATCTCGGTCGAGAACAAGCTGTCGCCCTCTTCTGCCGCCGCGCCCTGGAGCGCCGCGGGCGTTTGAGTCAGTGCGTCCTTGAATTTCAAGCCCTGCAGACTGCGGCCGCCGCTGAGCAAGTGCCGCGACGCGATGTTCGCGTAGGCGACACGGTCGTTGGCGTCGACCAGCACGAGCGCCACCGGCGAATTCTGCATCACCGTATCGAGCAACAGTTCGCGCTGCACCAGATGGGCGCGCTGCTCGCGCAGCGCCGCAGCCAGCTCGTTGTGCGCCGTCATCAGCTCGCCGAGTTCATCGTCCCGATCGGCCACCAAGGACAGGCTGAAATCCCCTTCCCGATAGCTCGCCACGGTTCCCGACAGCGCACGCAGCATCTGCTGAATGGGCCGCATGATGAAGGATGACAACCACAGCACAGGCACCAAAAAAACCGCCAGAATGAGCAGCCAGGTCAACAGCGCATTGCCGGAGAAGCTCGTGGCCCAGCCGCTTAAGGCCGCGGTCGCCGCGACGATGAGCATGAGCAGCAATGCAAGCTTGGCTTTTAGGCTCACGGCAAATCCGGTCAGTTGCCGCTGGGACGCAGGTTGAAGCGTTCCAGGCGGCGATACAGGGCCTGGCGCGAAAGCCCCAGGCTCTGCGCCGCGCGGCTGATGTTGCCGCCGGCTTCTTGCAGGCTCGCCTCCAGCACTTCCTTGCTGAAATGCTCGCTTTCACGCGGCGCGGCGCGCGGCGCCGCAGGCAGGTTCAAATCCGACGCCGCGACGACGCGCTCGCGCGCCAAGAGCTTGGCGCGCTCGATCGAATTGCGCAGCTCGCGCACATTGCCCGGCCAGTCGTGCGCTTGCAGCGCCGACGCCGCGTCCTCGCTCAAGAGCAATCCCTCGCCGAGGAAGTGGCGCGCGAGCGGCAGGATATCGGCCGGGCGCTCCGACAGCGGCGGCACCGCGATATCGATGACATTGAGCCGGTAGTAAAGATCTTCGCGAAAGCGTCCCTCGCGGATCAAGGCAGGCAGGTCGGCGTTGGTGGCGCTCAAGACGCGCACCTGGGCCGTGCGCGTCTTGCTGGAGCCCAGCATTTCGAACTGCCCGGTCTCCAGCACCCGCAGCAGCTTGACTTGACCCGCCAGCGGCAAATCGCCGATTTCGTCCAGGAACAGCGTGCCGCCGTTTGCCGCTTCGAAGCGCCCGGTGCGCGCGCGGTTGGCGCCCGTGTAGGCGCCGGCTTCCGCGCCGAATAACTCCGCCTCGATCAGCTCCGCCGGGATCGCGCCGCAATTAACGGCGACAAAAGGTCCTGAACGAAGCGCGGAGTTGGCGTGCACGATCTGCGCGATGCGTTCCTTGCCGGCCCCGTTCGGCCCCGTGATCAGCACGCGGACATCGGCGCGCGCAACGCGGCAGGCGAGTTCCACCACCCGCTCCATGGCATCCGAGGCAAAAACGATGTCGCACAGTTCGTATTGTTCGGCCAGCCGCTCGCGCCGGCGGCGTTGCTCGTCCTCCAACCGTTGGCGCTCGCGGGTGGTCTCCGCCAGCTCCAGTAAATTCTCAACCGTCGCCAGCAACTTGTCGTTATCCCACGGCTTGCCGATGTAGTCCGCCGCCCCTGCTTTGACCAATTGCACGGCAGACTCCAAATGAGTCCAGGCCGTCAATAGCACCACCGGAAGATCGGGTTGCTGCGCACGCAGCGCGCGAAACAGCTCGGCGCCTTCTTCGCCCGAGGTGGTGTCGGCGCTGAAGTTCATGTCGGCAATGACCAGGTCAACGCGTTCATGCGCCAACGCGGCCAGGCCTTTTTGCGGCGTGAACGCCGTCAGCGTCCGGATGTCATGCAAGCCGAACAGCAGGGACAGCGCCTGAGCGACTGCCGGGTTGTCATCGATGACGAGTACGGTACGCATGCAGCCATGTTAGCGGGTGGAGCGCCGATTCACACCCACCCGATCGCGGGTTTACCCCCCGCGGGTCGCCAGCGCGGGCGGAATCGAGGCGGCACGCAGCGCGGGCCACAGCACCGCGAATTGCCCGAGCACCAGGATGATCAAGGCGCCGGCAATGGCGCGGCTGTTGTCCATGCGCACCATTTCAAAGCTGCGCACCATCCACAGATTCAATGCGATCGCGAAGGCGATGCCGGTCGCCGCGCCCGCAGCCGCGATCATGAAATTTTCGGTTTGGAAATACCGCACGATCGCCTGGCGGGTGGCGCCCAATGCCCGCCGAATCCCAATCTGTTGCCGGCGCTGCGAAACCCAATAGCTCGTCAGGCCGATGATTCCAAACGCCGTCACCACCAGCAAGGCGATGCAAATGGAGGTCAACAACACGATGAGTCCATGATCGCCGCGGTAGGCATCGATGCGCACTTGCTGCATGGATCGGGACTGCAGGATCCGGTTTTGATCCAGTTGATAGAGCGCGGCCTCCGCCGAGCGCGTCACGGCATCGCGCTGACCTGGCTTGGCACGCACCATGTAGACGTTGCGTTCGTCAATCAGGTGATAGGGAGTCATCACCGAATTCTCGGCAAAAGTGCTGTTGAAACCCGTGGCGGTCGTCATGGGTCCTTGCAATCGTTCGACGATGCCGATGATGGGCCTCGGCTTGTCGTTCTCGACGAGAATGTTGTGTCCGAGCGCGCCTCCCTGCGGGAAGACCTTGGCGGCCAAGGCCTTGGTGATGATGAATCCCGCGGGCAGCGGGATGTCGGTGTCTGATCGATTGAGGATTTCCTGGGCGGTAAAATTTCGACCGGCGATGAGCTTTACGCCCATCGTGTTCAGCGCATGCTCGTCGCCCATGTAATGCGCCGCGTAGGCGCTGGGTGTCTTCTGATCGGCCGTGAGATTGATCGTCTCGACCCAGCCGCCGCCTTCGAGCGGATACATATTTGTCGCAAAGGCGTCGACGACACCGGGCAGCGCTCGCAGCGCCGCAACGTCGCGCGCCTGACGCGCGGCGAGATCGCCGGGGTGATCGGGGGTTTCGCTGTGCATGACGAATATATCCGCCTCGTCGATCCCCGATGGCCTGCTGCTCCACGCCTCGCGCTGCTCGACCAGAGTCAGCGCATTGGCGAGAAATGCCAGCGTCACCGCCATCTGGGTGGCAATCAGGACGGCGCCGAATTTATTGCGGCGCATAGCGGAGAGTATCGGACGCAGTTCCATTGAATCCCCCTTTTATTGAGCCTTGAGCTGCCAGGCCGGTTGCACGTGGGCTGCCCGCCAAGTCGGATACAAGCCCGCCAGCACGGTGGCGCCGACGGCCAATAACACCGCAAGCGCGGTGTCCGTCATGTCGAGATGTGCCAGAGCCACGAATTCCTTCGTCAACAGCGAGCGCGCGGCCAGGAGACCCGCCGCGGTCAGGGCGAGGCCCAGTATTCCGCCCGCCAGTCCGACCACGCCGGTTTCGATGAGGCACTGCGAGAATATCGCGCGTCGGCTCGCGCCAAGCGCGCGGCGCACACCAATATCACTCGCGCGGCCCATGATCTTGGCGAGCATCAGGCCCATCGCATTCATCAGGCAAACCAGCAAAAATCCGAAGGACACTAAAATCAATATGCGTACTTCGCTGGGTACGATGTGCCGGTATTTCAGCCACTCCTTCACGTTGCGCAACTGTGTGTGCGGCGCCCAGTGAAACCGGCCCAGCTTCTGTTGTTCAGCGGCGTAGTTGTTGAGAAATGCACGGTACGCTTGGGCGTCCGCCTCAGTGGGCAGCTCCACCCAAAATTGCAGCCAAATACAGTCCGAGCGCAAACGACCCTCCCAGCCCGGACCGACATCGCCGTTGCATTGAGTGCTGCCGACATTGCCCATTTGCTTTTCGATCGCACGGGTAAAGGGCATGAATATCGTGTCGGCGTCGCCGAACGGCCGGATGTTCAGATCGTAGAAACGCGGCAGCAGTTTCCATTCGTCCAGCACGCCGCTTATCGTATATGGCTCGTTGTCGAGACGAATGGTTTTGCCCACGCTGTTGGCGCCGCCGAAAAGCTTGTCATTCATTTCGCGGCTGAGGACCACGACCGGAGCCCGATTTTCGTCGTCTGATGCGGACCAAGCTCTGCCGTATTTAAATGGCACATCGAACATCGGAAAAAAATCCGTATACGCCGCGCGCACGAATACCTTGGTCGGCTTTTGATTGGGGTCGGCAGGCCATAACGATTGAAGGGTTGCGTACATGCCGGTCTGGCGCTTGGCAGCGTGGGCCTTCATGAAAGCCTGCACTTCGATATAGCTGAGCTGGTTTTCAAGGTGGTCCGGCGCTCCGGCCGAATGATTGTCGGGCCCCCAGTTGTCGATTTGCGGCACGTACAGCTGGCCCGATTTCTGCGGAATCGGGTCTCCCGACATGGCGCGAAAAACCGTGAGCGCCGTCATGCACGCTCCAATTCCGACGCCGATGGCCGCAATCATCAGAGCGGTCAATATCACATTGCGCCGCAGACTGCGCAGGCCGAGAGTGACGTAATAGCGGAACATGGGGCTGCGCGGACCTTAAGCGGCCCGCGTCGCCAGCGCCGGCGGAATCGATGCGGCCCGCAGCGCGGGCCACAATACCGCCGCCTGTCCCAGCACCAACACGACAATCGCTCCAATGAGCGCATAGACCGTGTTCAATCGCTGCATCGCAAAGATGTTGACCATCCAGATGTTCAGCGACAAGGCCAGGGCAATGCCGATGAGGGCGCCGGCCCCCGCGATCAAAAGATTCTCGGTCTGGAAATATTGAATGATGGCATTGCGCGTGGCGCCCAGGGCGCGGCGGATGCCGATCTGGCGCCGCCGCTGCGCCACCCAGTAGCTGGTGAGGCCGACGATGCCGAAGGAGGTGACCGCCAGCAATGACGCACAGACCACGGCGAGAATTACCACCAAGCCCTTGTCGTCCTTGTAGGCTTCAGTTCGCGCCGTCGTCAGCGTTAGAGCCTTCTCGATGACCCGCGCGCGGCTGATGTCAAAGAGCTTCTTCTGGGCAGCCTGCATCACCGTTGCTGCCTGGCCGGGCTGCGAGTGCACGATGTAGTAGGTGGGATAAGAGCTCAAGAAATGGAACGGCACAATCAGGGAACTCTCGGCGAATTTGCTGCCCCACCCGCCCGCGCCGACCCACGGCACTTGCATCCTGTCGACCACTCCCACGATGGGAATCTGCCCCTTGAGCGACTCCTCGTAAATGCTCTGACCCACCGCGTTGCCGTTGGGAAAGAGTTTCTCGGCGAGGGCGCGCGTGACGATGATTGCCGCCGGCGGCTTGAGATCGGTATAACCCACCTTGTCCACCACTTCATCGGAATTGAAGTTGCGTCCGGCGATCAATTTGAGGCCGAAGGCCCCGATGGCATGCTCGTCGCCAAAATAAATGGAGCCCAGGGCGGTCGCATTCTTCTGATCGGGCTGCAGACTTAAGCCCGTGGTCGAACCTCCGCCGCTCAAAGGATAGGTGTTGGATGAAGTTGCGTCTTGCACCCCCGGCAGCGAGCGTAATGCTGCCAGGTCTCCTTGCATGCGAGCCCCCAAGTCCGGTGGATTGCCTACCCACTGATTTTCGATCACCACGACATTAGCCTCGTCGGTGCCCGTCGGCCGTTGGCTCCAGGCAACGCGCTGCTCAATGAGGAACAAGGCGTTGCACAGGATTGCGAGGGTGATCGCCATTTGCACGGCAATCAGAATGGCACCGACCTTATTGCGGCGCATGGCTGAGATGATGGGTCGAAATTCCATAGTGCCTCCTACTGAGCTTTGAGCTGCCACGCGGGTTGAACTTGCGCGGCACGCCAGGTGGGATACAGCCCGGCCAGCGTGGTCGCGACCACGGCCAGAACGATCGCAATGGTGATGTCCGCGGGACTGAAATGGGTGAGACGGCCTACTTCCTCGGACAGCAGAGAACGCAGTCCCATAAGCCCCAAGGCCGTGAGTGCCAATCCCAGCAGTCCTCCCGCCAGCCCGACGACGCCCGCCTCGATCAGGCATTGGCCGAAAATAGCGCGGCGGCTCGCGCCCAAGGCCCGGCGCACGCCGATATCGCCTGCGCGGCCCATGATCTTGGCCAGCATCAAGCCCATCGCATTGAGCAGACACACCAAAAGAAAGCTGAAGCTGACCAGCACGAGGATTCGGACTTCATCCGATACGGCGTGCTGATACACCAGCCATTCGCGCACGTCGCGGATGCGCGTGTGCGCCGGCCAATGGAAACGCCCCAGATGCTGCTGCTCCGTCGCGTAGTTGTTCAAGAACGTGCGGTAATTCTCGACGTCGGCGGCAGTCGGCAATTCAGCCCAGAACTGCATCCAGACGCACTCAGAGCGCAAACGTCCTTCCCAACCCGGCTGCCCGATATCGCCATTGCAGTTATTGTTGCCCCAACTCGGCATCTGCCCGTCGATGGCACGCGTGAACGGCAAATAGACCGAAGCGCCCTCGCCGTAGGCATTATTGTTCAAATCATAGAATTGCGGCGTCGGCTCCCACCTGCTGAGAATGCCGACGATGCGAAATTCATGGTTGTCGAGATTGATGGTCTTGCCGATGGAATTGCCGCCGCCGAAGACCTTGTCATTGAGCTTGTCCGTGATGACCGCGACATCCGCGTGATTCTTGTCGTCATCCGCGCTCCAAGGACCGCCCAACAGGAATGGAGTCTGGAACATGGAGAAAAAATCCGTGTAGGTTGCGCGGATCTGCACTTGGAAGGGCAGCAATTGCGGATTCACCGGCGTTAGTGCGGCACCCGTTTTGTACATCGCAGTCTGCCGGTGAGCGGCCTTGGCATTCATCAGCGCCACCGCGTCGATGTAGCTGAGCTGTTCCTGAAAACGCTCCTTATCGCCCGCGACGATGCTCTTGGTATCGGGTCCCCAATTATCGATCTGCACGGCGAATAACTGGCGTGATTTCTGCGGGATGGGATCGTTGTCCATCGCGCGAAATACCGTCAAGGTGGTCATCGATGCACCGATACCCACGCCCACCGCGGCGATCATCAGCACAGTGAGCACGATGTTGCGCTTCAAGCTGCGGATGGCGAGACCGAAATAATAATTGAACACGGGTAGTCTCCCTATGTGTTGGCGTTCGCCGTGGCGACCAGGCGCGGTTGGGCGGCCAGATCCACCACTTGTCCATCGACGATGTGCACCTCGCGCTGCGCGCGCACCGCGAGTTCCGGATCATGCGTCACCATGACGATGGTGGCGCCGTCGCGGTGCAGTTCCTCGAGCAGGTCCAGCACACCGCGTGCCATCTGGGTATCGAGGTTGCCCGTGGGTTCATCCGCCAGCAGCAGCCGCGGCGAGCCGGCGAGTGCGCGGGCAATGGCCACGCGCTGTTGCTGACCGCCGGACAATTCCGCCGGATAGTGGCGGGAGCGCGCCGACAGACCTACGCGTCCCAGCGCTTCCTGGATGCGGCGGCGTCTTTCAGCGGCGTTGAAGCCCCGGTAGCGCAGCGGCACGTCGATGTTGTCCTGCACGTTCAGGTCGGCGATCAGGTTGAAGGCCTGAAAGATGAAGCCGATCTTTTCGTTTCGCAGGCGCGAACGCTGGTTGTCGTTCAAACCGCGCACATTGGCGCCGTCCAGTTGATACTCGCCGCCGCTGAATTCCTCGAGCAGGCCCGCGATGGTCAGGAAGGTCGTCTTGCCCGAGCCTGACGGGCCGGTTACCGCGACGAACTCGCCCTCGCGCACATGAATCGAAAAGTCCCGCAACGCGTAAGTCTCGACGACTTCGGTTCGGTACGCTTTGGAGAGATGGGTCATTTTAAGCATGGTGTGGCCTCACGAGGCTAAGTTGTTCGATCAATGAGTAAGGATGACGCGCTTGGCGCTGTTGAATGCATCGGTGCCGGAGATGACAATCTGGTCCCCGACCGACAGTCCGCTTAGGATTTCGACCTTGGCGATGCTGGCCGCGCCCAATTGCACCGGCGTGCGCTCCGCAATGTTGCCGTGAACCACGTAGGCGAAGCCGCCGCCCTCCTGATCCACGAATGAGCCGCGATCGACCATCAGGACATTGTCGCGGCGGTCGATGAAGATCCGCACCGACAGCCGCTGACTCTGACGCAGGCCGGCCGGCTTCTCCGCGCCGAAGCGCAGGCGGGCGGTGACCTGGCCGGCGACGACCTCAGGCGATACGCCGCTGACGACGCCCTGCCAGTGCCGGCCGCCACCCTCCAGATCGGCCGTCATGCCGGGACGCAAGTCGCGGGCGAGACTCTCCGTGACTTTGATTTCCACTTCGAGCGCCGACAGATCCACCACGGTCAAAAGCGGTGCATCCTTGGCGACGCTGGCGCGATCCGCCACCTGAACCTGGCCTACCTGACCATCCACGGGCGACTTGACGTTCAAGCCGTCGACCTGACGCTTCAAATCGTCCACCAGATATTGCTGCCGGTCGAGCAAGGCTTTCTTGCTGTCGACATCGAAGCGATTCTGCTTCGGCTGCGCGTCGTATGTGCTTTTCGCCTGTTGAAAGGCGAACTGTGCCTTTTCCAGGGCATCTTCGGCCCTCAAGGCTTGCAGCTCCGAATAAGAGCCGAGCTCGTAGGCTTTGCGGCTGCGATCACGCTCGCGCTGCGCTGTTTTCTGGTCGACCTCGGCCTGGTCGTACGCATCCTTCAACTGCGACAGCTTATGCTCGGCATCGAGCGTGGCGCGCTGCCAATCGAGCCGCAAGCCCACGAGCGTGGCGTCTTCCTGCGACGCCTTTGCGGTGAGATCCGGGCTGTCGACCACGGCCAATACCTGGCCCTTCGTGACGGTGTCGCCGGCATGGACTTTCAGCGTCACCGTGCCGAGCGCGTTGGCGTAGAGCGTCGGACTGACGGCCGCCACGACTTGGCCGTCGGCGGCGATGTCGCGGACGAAATTACCGCGTTCGACCGTGGCGATCGACACGCGCGAGCGGTCCACCGAGGTACCGGCGCCGGAATAGCGCATCAGGATCACGATCAGCGTGATGAGCGCCGCGGCGGCGATTGAACCGATGATGATGAGCTTGCGGTGGCGCTTGAGAAGATTTTTCGGCTCGATCACGCGATCCTGTGCGGATGTATCGCGAAGCATGATGGGTTCCTTAGGTAATAGACGCATGCTCATGCGGCACTCTCAATGAGTAGGTTATCGATGGCGACGAGGTCTTGCTCGGTCAAGCGACCGGCCTGTTGTTTGAGCGTCAACACGTTGGTGAGGTAATCGTAGCGCGCCTGGCTGTAAGCGCGCCGCGCAGCGTAGTAATTATTTTGCGCGTTCAGCAATTCGAACTCATTGCCGGTGCCGAATTCTACATTGCGCCGCATGGCTTCGACCGCGAGTTGCCCGGACTCCATCGCCCGGTGCGCCGCGCCGATGCGCTTGATTCCCGTCACGATGCCGCGAAACGCCGCGCGAGTCTGCACCTCGGTGTTCCGTTGCGCGGCCTCATAATTTGCCTGTGACTGGTGAAATAACGCACGCGATTGGCGCACCGCGGATGCGATGGCGCCGCCGGAAAAGAGCGGCCAATTGAATGACACGCCGACCGTGTCGAGCCTCTGATTGCCGCCGAGCACATCATCCTGGGTGATTTTCGAGCCCGAGCCGGTTAGCGAGATCGTCGGCAAGCCCCGCCCCCGCTGCACCGAAATATCCCGGGACGCCGCTTCCATGTTCAGCTGAGCGGTGCGCACGTCGAAGTTGTCCTGCCGCGCGGAAGTGACCCACTCATCCGCGGTAGCCGGTTGCGGTGAGAGCAAAGGGATGTCCTCGCGCAGCGGCGCGACCTTGTCCACCGGCTGGCCGACGATTTGCGTCAGCGCGAGATTCGCATCATCGAGGGCGTTGCGGGCATCGATGACGCTTTGTTCCGTCGCGTCATAAAATGCCTGCGCCTGTTCGACGTCGCTGCGCGGACCGACTCCGGTCTGCTCACGCGACTTGGCCTGATTCAACAGCGTGTTGAAGGTCTCGCGCTCGGCAACGTTCGTGGCGAGCTGATCGGCTGCGGAGAGGATGCCGAAGTAGGCCTGTGCGACTCGAAGCAGCAGGCTCTGCTGAGCACCTTGGTAGCTGGCTTCGGCCGCCGCAACCTGGAAATTGGCTTCCTTGAGCTGACTGAAGGATTGGAAGCTCCACAGTGTCTGAGACATGTTGAGCCCCAGCGTGTGCGCCGTGCCGTAGCAGCGTTGCGTCGTGGCGGTCGAGCTGATGGCGCAATCGGCGGCCTGGGTCCCGAGCGCCGGGCCGCTGTCGAAGCTGGCACGCTCGCGCACGGCCGAGGCGTTCGCCGAGAGCTGCGGCAGCCATTGCGCGAGAGCCTGCGGCCGCGCTTCGACCAAGGCGTCGCGCTGAAAATGCGCCGCCTGCAGGGTCGTGTCGCGGGTGAGGGCAAGCTCGTAGAATTGCTTCAAGTCGTTGGCTTGGGCGCCCTGCGCCGCCAATATCAAGATGCCCAACGACCATGAAATCCGTGCCATGCCTAGCACTTAGCAAGGGCCGTGCCAGGCGCCACGGACGCAATAAGAGGCTGTTTATCCTAGGATTATTTTTATGTCCATGCCGTACGGTGTCCGCGGACAGTGTCCGCGGACGCAGGCGGACAGTGGCGAGAAATGCATCTATCGATTCACGTCGACCACGATCCGGCCTCGCACCCGGCCTTGAAGAAGCTGCGGGGCGCGCTCGATGGCTTGCGAAAGGCCGATCTCTTCGGTGAGCAGCTCGAGGGCGCGATGGTCCAGGTCGCGGCTCAAGCGTCGCCACGCTTCCAGGCGATCAGCCCGTGGACGCATCACGCTGTCGATGCCCGCCAAGGTAATGCCGCGCAGAATGAATGGCGCGACCGACGCCGGAAAGTCCATCCCGCCGGCCAGGCCGCAGGCGGCCACCACGCCCCCACAGCGCAACGATGCGCAGGTATTGGCCAAGGTATGGCTGCCGACCACGTCGATTGCGGCTGCCCAGCGCTCCTTGCTCAGCGGCTTGCCGGCGACTGAGTACGGCGCGCGATCAAGAATCTCGGCGGCACCGAGCTGGGTAAGAAAATCCGACTCCGCGGGCCGGCCCGTCATTGCGGCCACTCTAAAGCCCAGCTTTGACAAAAGCGCAACCGCGACGCTGCCCACGCCTCCGGCCGCTCCTGTCACCAGGATCTCTCCGCTGCTCGGCGTGATGCCATGCCGCTCCAGGGTCATGACGCACAGCATGGCTGTGTAGCCGGCGGTGCCGACGGCCATAGCTTGGCATGTCGTCAGAGTTGAGGGCAGCGGGATCAGCCAGTCCGCTCTCACCCGAGCGCGCTGTGCGAGTCCGCCCCAGTGCGTCTCTCCGACGCCCCAACCATTGAGAACGACCTTGTCGCCACTCTTATGAACGGCGCTGTCCGAGTGCTCCACGGTGCCGGCAAGGTCGATTCCCGGCACCATCGGAAATTGACGGACTACCGGCCCTTTACCGGTAATTGCCAGCGCATCCTTGTAGTTCAAGGTCGAATACTCGGTTCGCACGGTCACATCGCCTGCCGGCAACTGCGTCTCGTCGAGATCCTTTAAACTGGCCCGGTATGGTTCCGGGTCGCGCTCGATTAAAATTGCCCTGAACATGAGACATCAAAGCAAAACCCGCGCCATGGCGTCAATCTGCTGGGATGATGGAACGTACTGCGGCACCATAATGTCTATGGCGCAGCAGCCATTCCGTTTCTAATCGTGAGTAAACAATGAATCTTGCACGCTTCCCTCGAATTCGTTTTGCGCACCTGCCCACCCCGCTCGAGCATCTGCCGAACTTGAGCAAGGCCCTCAACGGTCCCGAGATTTGGATCAAGCGCGATGATTGCACCGGCATGTCGAGCGGCGGCAACAAGACGCGAAAGCTCGAGTTTCTGTTGGCTGAGGCGCGGCAACAAGGCGCCGATATCGTGCTGACTCAAGGGGCCACGCAGTCGAATCATGCGCGCCAGACCGCGGCATGCGCCGCGAAAATGCGCATCGACTGCCACCTCCTGCTGGAAGATCGCACCGGCAAGACGGACCACGATTACACCGAGAGCGGCAATGTACTGTTGGATCAACTGCACGGTGCGAGCATCGAGCGCTGTGCGGCCAATCCGGACATGAATGGCGAGCTTGCGAAGGTCGCTGCACGGCTCAAGAGCGAGGGACGCAACCCCTACCTCATCCCCGGCGGCGGGTCGAATACGATCGGTGCCTTAGGCTATGTCAACGCGGCGATCGAGCTCATTGGTCAGGCCAACGACTTGGGTCTCAAGATCGATCATGTGGTGCATGCGACGGGCAGCGCCGGAACTCAGGCCGGCATGATCGCGGGTCTCGCCGGCATCCGGTCGGGCGTCCCGCTCTTGGGTGTCGGAGTGCGCGCGCCGCGTGACCGCCAAGAAGAAAATGTGTTCAAGTTAGCCTGCGCCACGGCCGACCTCTGCGGTATTTCGGGCGCTGTGCGGCGCGAGGATGTCGTCGCGAACAGCGACTATGTGGGCAAAGGATATGGCTTCTCGACGCCAGGTTCTCTCGATGCCATCCAGATGCTCGCGCGCCTGGAGGGAATCCTGCTCGATCCTGTTTACACCGGCAAAGGCATGGCCGGCTTTCTTGATTTGATTCGCAAGGGCATGTTCAAGAAAGGGCAAAACATCGTGTTTGTGCATACCGGGGGCAGCGTGGGTCTGTTCGGCTATGTCGATGACTTTGGTTTTGGCACGGCGCGCCGATCCAAAGCCGCCTGACGTGAATCCCAAGCATCGAGTCGTCGGCATCATCGGCGGCATGGGGCCGGAGGCCACGGTCGATCTCATGCGGCGTGTGGTGGCAAAGACGCCGGCGCATGACGATCAGGACCACATCCATCTGATCGTGGAAAGCAACCCGAAGATTCCCTCCCGCATTGCGCACTTGATCGAGGGGACCGGCGCCGATCCCACGCCCGAACTGATCCGTATCGCCGCGAATCTGCAGCGCGCGGGCGCCGAAGCGCTGGCGATTCCGTGCAACACTGCGCATGCCTATGCGCATTCGATTCGACGCGCGGTCAGCATCCCGTTGCTGGATATGATCGACCTGACGGTTGCGCAAATCGCCGGCTCGCCCCGCAACGCGCGGGTGGGGTTGCTGGCGTCCTCGGCCGTGATCGCCACGGAGTTGTATGCGAAGGCATTTTCCAGCCACGGCATCGCGGTGGTGCTGCCCCCGCACCAAGAAGACGTCATGAATTTGATCAAGGCCGTGAAACGCGGGGACACTGGATTGCAAGCTCAGACGGCCCTCAGCCGCATTGCGCTCGATCTTGCCAAACAGGCCGACGTATTGCTGATCGGGTGCAGCGAACTCTCGGTAATCGCGGCCGCGGTGACCGTCCCATTCGTCGACTCGCTGGACGTGCAGGCCGAAGCGATTGTGAAGTTCGCGGCCTCAGCGGCCTGATTTCGCCGGCCCGGACACGCGGACTTTTTCCTGCAGGATGCCGGGGCCGAAGTTACGCGCGCGCTCGAGGAAAGTCTCGGTGACCTCGAACCCCTTCGGGACCAGCAAGGTGCCGACATGCGTGTAAAGATCATCCATGAAGACCATTCCGGGCGTGAGCTTGCCTACGGGCACCTCGTTGACTGCCGCCGTGTCGGCCGTAACGCCGACCAGCGACACGAGGCTCTCGACCATCTTGGCGTCGAACCGCGCCGATTGTCCCCGGATGGTCGACAATGCGGCTTGAGAGTTTTGGCCTTGGGCGATCCGCGAGTCGTACTCGAGCACCAGGCTTAAAATTCCGGCGCCGAGCTTGACCAGTCCGTCGGGCATCTCGATTTTCTCTTGGCGGATGGCGGCCAATATTTCCATGACGGGCTCGAGCCGGGGAATGCGGCCCAACAATTTCTGCGCAACCATGGGAGCGCCGTCCGCGAGCACCTTCTCATCCGGCGTCAAGCGCTTGCCGTAGTACAGCTTCTCCACGAGGTCGGTCGGCAAGGATATGTATCCGATCTGCGAGAGCATGGCCGCCGCTTCGAGCTGCCAAAACCTCGGCTTGCCCAAGGCTGCGGCCAGGTCGGTAGTGAGCCGCTTTACCCGCGTGGCGCGCCCGAAAGCCACCGGATTGGTAATGGCGAGGATGTCGATCAACGCCTTGATGCAGCCGATAAGGGTCTCTTGCAGCAGGACTCTTTCGGCGATGAGCAGACGGTGATGCATCACCCCGGCTTCAATGGCACTGCGCAGCTGATCCGGCGGGCACGGCTTGGTCAAAAAGCGGAAGATCTGTCCCTCGTTAACCGCCGCAATGGCCGCATCGCGTCCCGGCTCTCCGGTCAGCAAAATACGCGTCGTCTCGGGATAGAGCTGCTTGACGTGCTTGAGCAGTGTCGCACCATCCATTCCCGGCATACGCATGTCGGAGACGATCACCGCAGGCGCGCCTTTCTCCTTGAGCATCTGCAGCGCACTGTTGCCGCCGTTGGCCGCGAATACCTGGTAGTCGCGCCGCAAATGCACCGCCAGGCTGTCCACGATTCGAGGCTCATCGTCCACACAGAGAATGCTGGGGAGTTCTTCGCGATTCATATGTCTGCCGTGATTTTGTTGCATTAGTTTGGCCGTAGCGCGTTCGCAACGCGACTCTGGGCTCCCTGCCAGTCAAAGGGTGCATTCAGACCGGCGAGATAATTGGCATCCACGCTGAGATCCGGTTGCGAGGGGGGAATGATCGCATAGCCGTTGGCAGGATCGAGCAATGCGTGCGACACCGCCAGCGCGCCGAGCAGATCATAGCCATGGGTGGTGACGGCCTTGGGGGTGTGGTGCAAGGCGACCGCCTCAACGATGGCATAGGGCAAACCCCAAAGCCCTAGCAGATACGCGCCGATCTCCGCGTGAGTCGCACCCGTGATGCGCCGCTCGCACTCGAGCAAGGGCAGACCTTCGGCACGCGAGAGTTCGAGCGCCTTCGCAAGATCCTGAGGGCATTCCTGCACCAATATCCAGTAGCCGATGTCGTGCAGCAAGCCCGCCAGCCACGCATCATCCGCGGATGCCCGGCCGCCGGCCAGCGACTTGCAGGCGGCCGCCGCGCACTGCGCGTGATTCTGCAGCCGCTCCGGATCCACATCCGAGAGCCCCTTGGGCGGCTGCCATTTCGAAAAAATCTCGGCCGACAAGACCAAATTGCGCACCGTTGCAAACCCGAGGTACGTCACGGCGTCCTTGATCCGCACCATCGGCTTGCGCAAGCGAAAGAACGCGGAATTCGTAATCTGCAGCACCTTGCTGGCGATTGCCGCATCCGCATTGACGATATCGCCGATTTCCGCCGCCGTGACGGTCGGCTGAGCAAGCGCCGCCTGCAACAGGCCGTAGGTTTTCGGCATCGCCGGCAGCCGAGCGATGCGGCCGACCAATTTGCGCAAGGACTCCTGGCCCAGCAAATCCTGCAGATGAAAGCAGCGCTCGATGAGGTTTTCCAATTCCCGCCCATCGCACGGCTTGGCAACGTACTGATGCGCCAAGGAAGTGAGCCTCACCGCTTGCACCGGATCGGAATAGCCCGACACGATGATGCGCATCGCGTTGGGCCAACGCTGCTTCACGACCGTGAGCAGCTGGCCGCCATCCATGCCCGGCATGCGCACGTCCGAGACGACCAGGTCAAACGGATGCTTCTCCATCGCTGCGATGGCCTCATCGCCGCTCAACACGAATTGCATGTTCCAGTCATGCCGATGCTTGTAGAGACGCGCCCGTACGCTGTCGAGCAGGTCGCGCTCATCATCGACGAACAAGATGTCCTTCATTGCGGCAGCCGTCCGTTGCGCCCGGCGATCGGCAGCCTCACCGTGAACTGAGTGCCGACGCCCACCTCGCTGGCGACGCTGATCTCCCCGCCGTGCTTGTCCACCACGATGGAATGACTGATCGCAAGCCCTTGCCCCGTGCCCCGGCCGACTTCCTTGGTCGTAAAGAAGGGATCATAGATCTTGGAAAGATTTTCCGCCGGCACGCCGCAGCCGTTGTCGCTCACGCATATCACGGCCTCCTCGCCCTCTTGGACGGCTCGAATCGTGATCTCGCCGCTATCGACGTCCTTGCCCGAATCCTTGATGGCATGAGCCGCATTCACGATCAGATTTAGAAAGACCTGATTGAGTTCGCCCACGTTGCAAACCACGTAAGGCAGCTCTGCAAAATCGGTCCGCACCTTGGCGACGTATTTGTACTCGTTGGAAGCCACCAGCAGCGTGGTCTGCAGCGCGTGCAGAAGATCCACGGGGCTCTGTTCCTTTGCATCGGGATGCGCGAATTCTTTCATCGCTTTGACGATGTTGGTGACCCTCTCGACGCCGTCGAAGGTGCGCGTGAACGCCTTGGGGACTTCCACGCGCAAATATTCCAAATCGTATTTCTGAGCTGCCTGCGCAACTTCGAGCTCATAGGCGCTGCGCTCCGGGGAATCCGGCAAAAGCGCCATCGCCTGATTCGAGCATTCGAACAGCTTGTCGAGATCATCGAAGGCGCTGCGCAGAAAATGCACGCTGTCGCCTACGTACTGAATCGGCGTGTTGATTTCGTGGGCGATGCCGGCCGCCAGCCGGCCGACCGATTCCAGTTTTTGCGCCAATTGAAGTTCAATCACCATTCGCTCGCGCTCCTGCATTTCGGCCACGAGCTTGTCTTGAAGTTCCTGCTTCTTGCGCGTTTCGATGCGCTTGGCAGTGATATCCGCACCGACCGCCACAGAATGGGTCAGTCGGCCGGCCGCGTCGTACAGGGGCCTGATGGATACGCCGAGCCAGAAAGTGCTTCCGTCGCGCCGCGTGACTTCGTCTTCGTACTGAAATGTTTGCCCCGCGCGCAGCGCCGCTTGAACCTCCTTGAGATAGTCGGGATCGCGCCCCATCCACTGAGTCAGGAAAGTGATGGGCTTGCCGATCAATTCTTCGCGCGCATAGCCGTGTTGTTCCGCCACGACTTTGTTGCAATAAACAATAATGGGGACCGGGTTTTCTTGCCTGGCGATGACGAAGAATGAAGTCGTACCGTCGAGGGCGTGATCGCGCAGCGCCAGCTGTGCCCGCAGGGCCTCATTCTCGGCGCTCAAGGCGGCCATTTCGGATTCCGATCCTGGAAGGCTGCGTGCCGGGGCCTCGCGATGTTTCGCGTGATTTCGCTGCGTATCCGGCTGCTGGCCCGCGTTCATGAATATTTCCTTACAAGACAAAATAAGGCGTTTGCCATCGCAGGCGTGCGGCTCCCTAGTCGACAGTTATCGTCCGCGAAACAAGGATCTTGAGGCTGATTGACCGGGTTTCGCGCAGTCATCCCGGAAATGTGATTCGCGTAACGCTGTTATAGAAAATACAAAAATACCGATAGCATCCGGGTATAAAACAATCTGAGACCACACTCACAAGTCTCAGCATTTAGGGTTTTCATGATCTTCGTGGAAGCGCAGTCTCTAAAGCTCGCAGGATTGCGGCTGCAAGGGACGGTTATTTCGTGTCAGGAAATATCAGAAGGAATTGGCTCGTAGGTGCTGTGGCGTTGTGCGCCGGCATCGGTCCGGTTGCTGCGGCCGATAGCGACGGCCCCAGCATCGGCGACCTGAAGCAGCTCAATGTCGAGGACCTGATGAATCTTCAGGTGACCTCCGTTGCCCGCCACGCCGAGAAATTGATCGAAGCGGCATCGGCGATCGAAGTGATCACCCAAGAGGATATCCGCCGCTCCGGTGCCACGAGTATTCCCGAAGCGCTGCGGCTTGCGGACAACCTGCAGGTGGCGCAAAAGAATTCACACGACTGGGCCATCAGCGCGCGCGGATTCAATACGAATTTGGGCAACAAGCTCTTGGTCATGATCGACGGGCGAACCGTGTACACGCCGCTATATTCCGGCGTGTTCTGGGATGCGCAGGACTATTTGCTCGAGGACATCGACCGCATCGAGGTGATCAGCGGCCCCGGCGGCGCACTGTGGGGCGCCAACGCAGTCAATGGCGTGATCAACATCATCACTAAAAAGGCCAAGGACACGCAGGGGATCTACGCGGAAGGCGGCGGCGGCTCGCAGCCCCAAGAGTTCGGCGCCGTGCGCTACGGCGGCGCTCTAGGCGTCGACACGCAGTTCCGCGTGTATGCCAAGTATTTCGACCGCGGAGATGAAGTTTTGGCGAATGGTAATCCTGAGCCGGATGCCTGGCGGCAGGGACGAGTCGGTTTTCGCCTCGACTCTCAAGCCACATCACGCGACCGCGTGACGCTGCAGGGCGACTATTACGATGGTCACGAGAACGTGCAGACCGGCGGTACCGGCGATGCCAGCGGCCAAAACTTGCTGGGCAGATGGACGCGAACGTTGTCGGACGAATCCGACCTGTCGCTTCAGTCCTACATCGATCAGACGCACCTGGCCGATCCGTTCCCGCCCTTGGCCGCGGGAACCACGCCGCTCACGCCGCCCGGCGTTCTTTACGATGACTTGACCACCTATGACGTGGATTTCCAGCATCGTTTTCCGATCGGCACGCAGAACCGGGTGGTTTGGGGTTTAGGCTACCGATTGACGCATGATGCCGTCATCGCGGCGCCCGCGGTTGGGTTCCTGCCGCCCGTGCTGCGCCAAAATCTTTACAGCGCCTTCATCCAGGATGAGATCGCCCTGCGCAAGAATCTATCCTTCACGCTCGGCACCAAACTGGAGCACAATGACTATACCGGCTTCGAATTCGAGCCCAGCGCGCGCTTGAGCTGGACCTTGAACCCGAATCAAGCGCTGTGGTCCGCCATTTCCCGCGCAGTGCGCACTCCGTCCCGCATCGATCACGATCTCTCCGAAGGATCGCCGCCGTATTTCGTGATACTCAAGGGCAGCGCCGATTTCACCTCAGAGTCGTTGCTCGCCTATGAAGTCGGCTATCGAGCCCAGCTGAGCTCGACGCTCTCCACTTCCGTCTCGACGTTTTACAACCAATACGACGATGTGCGCAGCACCAGCATCACTCCGGTCACGCTCCTGCCGTTCTTCTTCGCGAACAACTTGGAAGGCCATACATACGGGGTTGAATGGAGCGGCGATTATCAAATTTCCGAGATCTGGTCGCTGCACGTCGGCTACAACCTATTGAGGGAGCATTTGCAGGTCAAACCGGGCCAATTTGATCTGGCCGCGGGGCGCAACGAGACTGCGGATCCCGAGCATCAGTTTTCGATTCGTTCCGCGATCACTTTGCCCAGGCATGTCGAACTGGCGGCCGGACTGCGCTGGGTCGACACGCTGCAGACCAATAACGGCCCCACAGCAGGCAGCGTGCCCGCTTATTTTGAACTCGAGTCGCGTGTGGCCTGGCATGCGAGCAACCGTCTCGAGCTTTCACTCGTGGGCCAAAACCTGCTCCACAATCACCATCCCGAATATGCTTTTCCGGACGCATCCCGGCCAGAGATCGAGCGCAGCGTCTATGGAAAATTCGCATGGCGGTACTGAAGGGGATACTGCGGCTGCTCCTGGCAGCCGGCGTGAGCTTTCTTTTGGGCGTGCAAGCCTCGAGCGCCGCCGATGCGCCAACCGAAAATCAGGTGCAGGCAGTTTTTCTGTTTAATTTCTCGCGTTTCGTCGAATGGCCCGCACAAACCTTTGCAGCGCCCACGGATCCCTTCGTCATCGGCATCGTTGGAAACGACCCTTTCGGCGCACGTCTCGATGAGGCGGTACGGAATGAGCGGATCAACGGCCACCCGCTCACGGTGCGCCGTTTCCACAGCGCCGCGGAAATCGAAAATTGCCAAATCTTGTTCATCGACCGCTCCGAAATCGGTCGGCTAGGACAATTGCTCGCGGCGCTGGATCATCACAGCACGCTGACGGTCTCGCAGGCCGACGGCGCCGCGCAGCACGGCGTGATGATCCAGTTTGCGACCGAGAATAGCCATATTCGCCTGCGCATCAATGTGGAAGCTGCGCGCGCCGCCGGACTGACCATCAGTTCCAAGCTGCTTCGTCCCGCCGACATCGTCGGCT
Source organism: Steroidobacteraceae bacterium (assembly GCA_036493935.1). Classification (GTDB taxonomy): domain Bacteria; phylum Pseudomonadota; class Gammaproteobacteria; order Steroidobacterales; family Steroidobacteraceae; genus Bog-1198. Next base: position 51,742 of record DASXOY010000040.1, read on the forward strand.
CGGACGCCAAGGAGTAAAGATGAACCAGTCATCTACACCCATCCGCCGCACGTTGATGCGCATGATCTTGCTCGCCGGAGGGGTCGTGCTGCTGGTGACTTCGTCGGCTTTCTGCGCCTATGAATTCCTGACCTTTCGCCAAAGCAGCGTTCAGCAATTGCAGATTTTGAGCAGGGCCATCGCCACCAACAGCACCGCCGCGTTGGCGTTCGAGAACGCCGACGATGCCGCCAGCGTATTGACTGCGTTTAAGTCCGATCCGCACATTGTTGCAGCGGCGTTGTACGACGTCCGCGGCAAGGTCTTTGCCACCTACCCGCAGGGACTGCCGGCCGACAAATTCCCGGCCGTGCCGGGCAAGGGATACACCTTTGGCAGGTCCGCGCTGATCGGCTATCAACCCGTGGCGGAAGGCTCCAAGCAGCTGGGAGTCCTGTACGTCCAGTCGGACCTCGACGCGATGTATTCACGCATCAAACTGTACGGCCTGATACTGCTGCTGGTCGCGGGAATCTCACTGTCGCTCGCGTATCTGATATCCCGCCGGCTACAGTACCGGCTGCTGCAGCCCATCCTTGCGTTGGCCGACACGGCACGCGCCGTGGCAGAGCGCCAAGACTACACGGTGCGCGCTGCCCCCACCGGCGCCTACGAATTCGACCTGTTCACCGACGCGTTCAATCACATGTTGACGCAGATTGAAGGATCGGAAAGCAAGCTGCACGCTCAATTGAGCCGCTTGAGCCTTCTGCAGCACATTACGCGCGCCACGGGCGAACGGCAGGATCTCCCCAGCATTTTTCAAGTGGTGCTCGCAAGCCTGGAAGACAATTTGCCCATCGACTTCGGCTGCTTTCTATTGCACGACGCGACGGCGAAGTCCCTTACCGTCGGGGGTATCGGGCCACGGGGCCGCAGCTTCGCGGACAAGTTGGGATTGATGCCCAACTCGGTGGTGCCGATCGACCCGAACGGCTTGTCGCGCTGCGTTGCCGGTGAATTGGTCTACGAGCCCGACGTGAAACAAGTGCCATTTCCATTTCCTCAGAGATTGGCGGCCGCGGAATTGCGATCCGTGGTGTTCGCACCGCTCATCGTCGAGAACCAGGTATTCGGCGTGCTTGCCTGTACCCGCTCCGATGCCGGCTCATTCAGCAGCGGCGAATGCGAGTTTCTCAAGCAGCTGAGCGAACATGTTGCACTGGCCAGCCATCAGGCTCGGCTCTACGGTGCCTTGCAGCAGGCCTATGACGACCTGCGCCAAAGCCAGCATACAGTCATGCAGCAGGAGCGCTTGCGCGCGTTGGGACAGATGGCCAGCGGCATCGCACACGACATCAACAATGCCATCTCTCCGGTTTCGCTCTACACGGAATCGCTGTTGGAGCGCGAGCCCAATTTGAGCGAGCGCACCCGAAATTACCTCACCACCATTCAGCGCGCGATCGAAGATGTCGCAAGAACGGTCGCGCGCATGCGCGAGTTCTATCGCGAGCGCGATGCGCAGCTCACGCTCGAGCGCGTGGAAATCAATCGGGCGGTTCAGCAGGTAGTAGAATTGACGCGGCCTCGGTGGAGCGACCTGCCACAGGCGCGCGGAGCGATGGTGGACCTACAAACCTACCTGACGGAGTCGATTCCGGAAATTATGGGCGCCGAACACGAGATCCGGGACGCGCTCACCAATCTGATTTTCAACGCCGTTGATGCCATGCCGAACGGCGGCACTCTCTCGGTGCGAACGCGAAAGGCGGTCGTCGCCGATGGCGAGACGCGGGTGCTGATCGAGGTGACCGATACCGGTGTCGGCATGGATGAGGACACCCGGCGCCGCTGCCTGGAACCGTTCTACACGACCAAGGGCGAGCGCGGCACCGGCCTTGGACTGGCGATGGTGTACGGCATGGTTCAGCGCCACAGCGCGGAACTTGAGATCGACAGCGCTGTCGGCAAAGGGACCACAGTGCGCTTGAATTTCCCGGCTTTCACATCGTCCGTCGTCTCGTCGCCCAAGACCAAGGTCTCGGCGGTGGTGAAGCGGCGGCTGCGCATTCTGTTGGTCGACGACGATCCGCTGCTGATCAAGTCGCTGCAGGATACCTTGCAAGAGGACGGTCATGTCATCACGGCCACGCACGGCGGCCGTGAGGGCATCGAGGCGTTCACCGCCGCCAGCAAGCGAGGCGAGTGTTTCGATATCGTCGTCACCGATCTCGGTATGCCGCACGTGGACGGCCGGAAGGTAGCCACTTCCGTCAAGGGCGTCTCACCGACGACTCCAGTGGTGCTGCTGACGGGCTGGGGACAGCGGCTCATTGCAACCAACGATGCGCCTGCTCACGTCGATAAGGTGCTGGCCAAACCGCCGCGCCTGCATGAGCTGCGCGCGGCACTTGCGGAGCTCGTCGCGTGACACCCAGCGGCGCCCGCTTGCTGATCGTGGATGACGAAGCGGCGCAATTGCGGGCGCTGTGCGACACGCTGCGGCTCGAGGGCTACGTCACCGAAGGGTTCGGCTCCGGTCGGCAAGCCTTGGAAATTTTGTCGCCGGGCAAATTCGACCTGCTGCTGACCGATCTGATGATGCCCGAGATGGACGGCATTACATTGATCAATGCGGTTAAGCAGATCGATGCGTCGCTCGGCGCAATTGTGATGACGGGCCATGGCACCATCGACACCGCCGTGCGCGCCATGCAAGGCGGCGCGCTCGACTACATTCTCAAGCCATTCAAGCTCAACGTGATATTGCCCATCATCGCGCGTGCGCTGGACGTGCAGCGGCTGCGGCGGGAGAACGCCGAGCTGCAGGCGCGCGAGAAGCAGCAGTCCGCGGAACTGGCGGCCGCCTATCATGACCTCGAATCCTTTTCCTACTCGATCTCCCACGATTTGCGCGCTCCGCTGCGCGCGATGGACGGTTTCGCCGAGATCCTCGAAAGCGATTTCGCGCAACAGCTGGGCGAGGAAGGCCGCAGAATCATCGGGGTCATCCGGGCCGGAAGTCAAAAGATGGACGACCTTATCGTCAGCCTGCTGGAATTCTCGCGGGCAGGAAGGTCGGCGCTGCAGCTCGATCGTGTCGACATGACGCTGATGGCTGATTCCGCCGCCAACGAGGTCAGAGCGCTTTACACAGGGCCTGAGCCGCAGATCGACATCTCGGAGCTACCGCCCGCCGACGCCGACCCTGTCGTCATTCGGCAGGTCTGGTGCAATCTGATCGGCAACGCGCTCAAGTACAGTGCGAAGCGAGCCCAACCGAAAATCACCGTCAGCGGCCGCATCGATAATGGCGAAGCCATCTATCGGGTGGACGACAACGGTGCGGGCTTCGACATGCGCTATGCCGAGAAACTCTTCGGCGTCTTTCAGCGTCTGCATCGAAGCGAGGAGTTTTCAGGGACCGGCGTGGGGCTGGCAATTGTGCACCGCATCATTGCCCGCCATGGAGGCCGGATTTGGGCTAAGGGTTCCCCTGACGCCGGTGCCAGCTTCCAGTTCGCACTTCCGATTAGGTAACCTCATGATCTGTGGGCAGATGCCGATTCTCTTACGATGAAGACCCAATTGCAGCTAGTTGTCGTCGAAGACAGCGTGGCCGACGCTGAGCTCCTGGCTCGGCATCTGGCCAAGGCGGGGCTCAATTGCATCATCAATCGGGTCCAAACGGAGCCCGAATTCATCGCAGCGCTGCATCGCGTCAAGCCCGACCTGATCTTGTCGGACTTCTCCCTTCCCAACTTCGGCGGACTGCGCGCCCTGGATTTGGCGGTGGTCCATGCGCCGGACACGCCCTTCATTTACGTATCCGGAACGATCGGCGAGGAACGCGCGATCGACGCCTTGCGTCGAGGCGCAACCGACTACGTCCTTAAGAGCAATCTGTCGCGGCTTTCCTCCGCCATTGAGCGAGCGTTGCGCGAAGCCACGCTTCGGGCCGAGCGGCGGCATTCTGAACAAGTGCGCACCGAACAGGAGGAGCGCCTTCGCCGCCTCACCCGGACCTACCGCATGCTGAGCAGCACGAGTTCAGCCATCCTGCGTTTACAAAATCGTACCGAACTTCTCGATGAAGTCTGCCGCATCGCCGTTCAGCAGGGCGGCTACCAACGCAGCGCCATTAGTTTGATTGATTCCAGCACGAAGATATTGACCCAGCTCGCCTGCGCAGGGCTGGACTCGGCGCCGCACAACGGCACGAGCTATGTCATGGACCCCTTTGGCCCGCAATCGGAGCTGATGGAGCATGTGCTTCGCACGGGGATGTATACCGTTCACAACGACCTGCATCGCGAAGCGCCGAACGCGCAGCTGCGCGAGAGTTCCATTCTGCTGGGTTACCGCGCAGTCGCGGCGCTGCCCTTGAAAATTGGCGATGCGACCATCGGCGTGATCAGGCTCTTCAGCACTGAGCCCGGCGTGTTTGACGCGGCGGAGGTCGCCGTGCTGCTGGAATTGACCGCCAACATCAGTTTCGCGCTCCAGTACCTGGAAAAAGACGAAGCGGTCCAATTTCTCTCGTACTTCGACAGCTTGACCGGCCTCGCCAAGCGGCCCTTATTTTGCCAGCGCCTCGCGCAGACGCTCGCGAAAGATGCGCCGGATACCAGCCGTACCGTGGTGGTCTTCGACGTGCAGAAGCTGGGTGCAATCAACGATTCCTTCGGCCGTTATGTAGGCGATAGCCTGATCGAAAAGATCGCGGCGCGGCTCAAGCAAACCTATACGGATTCCGATTGTGTCGGCTATTTCGGCGGCGGAACTTTTGTGATAAGCGTTGCCGAAAGCAGATCGCCTTCCGATACGGGACTCCTGCTGCAAGGCGCCGCGGCGCCTTTGTTCAGTGAACCCTTCCAAATTGACGGCCAGGAAATGCGGCCCACGATCCGGTCCGGCATTGCCATTTATCCACACGATGCAAAGACAGCGGACGCCCTGGTGCAAAACGCCGAAGCTGCCTTGAAGGCCGCGCGCGAAGACAACGAAAAATACATGATGTACGGACTCGTTACGCAGCGTCCGACATCGCGAAGCCTGGCTTTGGAGGCGCGCCTGACGCGGGCGCTGGAACTCAAAGAATTTTTACTTCAGTACCAGCCGAAAGTCGACGTCAAGAGCGGTAGAGTTCAAGGTCTTGAGGCTTTGCTGCGCTGGAAAGACTCCGAGGACGGCATCATTCCTCCCTCGGTCTTCATTCCCATGCTGGAGCAATCCGGAGCCATCGTCGACGTAGGAGAATGGGTGTTTCTGCAAGCCGCTCAGGATGTGCGAAAATGGAGGGCGGCGGGCCTGCAGAATGTGCGCGTGGCCGTCAATGTTTCACCCCTGCAATTGCGGCGCCGAGACTTCGTGGAACGTGTGCTCGCCGGCCTTGCGCCCGCACATGCGGGCGACGCGGGATTGGACATTGAGATCACCGAAAGCATGTTGATGCACGACTTGGAGTTGTCCATCCGCAAGCTGACTCAGCTCCGGGAGGCCGGCCTCGGCGTTGCGATCGATGATTTCGGCACCGGATATTCCTCTTTACGGCTGCTGGCAAAGCTGCCGGTCGACACGCTGAAAATCGACAAATCATTCGTGCAAAGCATTGCGGACACGCCGAACGTCGCCACACTGGTGTCGACTATCGTTTCGCTGGCACGCGCGTTCAACATGAAAACCGTGGCCGAGGGCGTGGAAACGGCCGAGCAGCTGCAGAAGCTTCGGCACATGAAGTGCGACCAGGCACAGGGGTACTTGTTCAGCCGGCCCATTACCGCGGCGGACGTGCCGTCCGTGATAGCGCGATTGGAGAGCCAGCATTCATCGCCGATCCAATCCGTGTCCAATCCCGCCGACTCAGGTCGGTAGACTTCCATTCGCTTAAGTTCACGATAAACTTAAAATTGGGTTTATCGGGATTGGACTATGAAATTTCGAATTAAAGCTTTCGGATGGCATCTGCTTGCGAGCGCAACGGTACTGACGCTGGTTCTTGGTGCCCTTTACGTGGGCTGGTACCACTGGCCGGGTTGGTATCTTGCCGATGCAACGCAAGTGGTGTTGGTATTGATTTGCGTCGATGTCGTCATCGGGCCGCTGCTCACCTTCGTCATTGCAAATCCCAAAAAACCGCGGCGAGAACTCACACGCGATATCGGCATCATCGCGGCAGTCCAGATCTGCGCGTTGATTTACGGCTCTGGATCGCTTTGGAACGGGCGCCCGCTGTATTACGCCTATTCAGAAAATGCTCTTTCGCTCGTGCAGGCTTACGATATCAATGCGCACGAAGCGGATCTCGCCCGCCAACAGAATGCCGCATTCGCTCCGCACTGGTACAGCTTGCCGCGCTGGGTATGGGCTCCCTTGCCGCAAGATCCAAAGGAGCGCGAGCAGATCAAGTCGGCAGTCGCCAAGGGCGGAGACGACGTGATCTCGATGCCAAGATTCTACAAAACCTGGGATCTGGGCTTGCCGGCGCTCCGCAATCAGCTGCAGAAACCGGATGACTCGAAATTTTATACGGGTCTCGAGAAAAAGAGGCTGAAGCAACGCATGCAAGCCGCAGGGCTGGCCGTCGATCAAGCGAACGCCATCGCATTCACCGGACGAGCCCGGCCTTTGCTCGCGGTGTTCGATCGGGCAAGCCTCAAGATTACGGCGCTGCTTGAGCCGCAGTAGCTCCCATCTCCGCAATTCCAGAAGAAAGTGACTAAAGTCACTTCCAAAACCGCAAGCGATGGTCGCAGTATGACGGCCTGATACCTTCAATATGCGGCAGTCGAGATGAGGTGCGCGTAGTGAGTTCTGAAGCACGTACCGACGTTTCGGTCATACGAATCGTGATTGCCGAAGATCAGGCGCTGGTTCGCCGCGGTGTGGCGCTCTTGATTTCCTTGGAGCCTGATATGCAAGTCGTTGGGCAAGCCTGCAACGGCGTAGAGGCCGTCGAGATGGCCGCGCTGCATCGACCTGATGTAATTTTGATGGACTTGCACATGCCTGTGAAAGGCGGCGTTGCTGCCACGCGCGAGATCAAGCACTCGTTGCCTGATACCCAAATCCTCGTGCTCACCACATTGAGCGACGATGAAACTGTTTTCGAAGCGGTACGAGCCGGAGCGCAGGCATATCTGCTGAAAGACGCGGTCGAAGAAGAGTTGCTCGAGACGATTCGCGCTCTCAAGCGCGGCGAGTCTCGATTGACTCCGCAAATAGCGCGCAAAGTCATGGATCAGTTTCATCGGCTGGCGCAAGTTACTCAAGCGGGCGAATTTCTTGGCGGCACGCCCGCACGCCAACAGACCCGCGGACAAACCGATCCTCCGGCGATCCCGATGGTTGAATCCTTGACTGACAAAGAGGAGAAGATGCTGCAGCTGATCTCGGAGGGCATGAGCAATCGGCAAATCGCGCAGGCGCTATCGCTGGCGGAAGGAACCGTAAAAAACTACGTCAGCCGGATTATGGATAAACTCCATGCCAACACCCGAACGGGTCTCGCGATTTTGTCGCGCGGCCACGGGCTGGCGCCCAAAAAAAGCGGCGGCTAGCGTATGCGCCGCCACATACAAAGTGACTTTAGTCACCATCCGCTAGTGACTAAAGTCACTTTGACCGGGCGGTCCTGTCGCCAAGAGGCTGACTCCCAATGTGGATAATTCGGCTTGCGCTATCGAGGCCATACTCCTTCTTCGTCATGGCGATTGCTATCCTGATCTTCGGGATACTGTCGATTCTGCGCACGCCCGTCGATATTTTCCCGAATATCAAGCTGCCTGTGATCAGCGTTGTGTGGACCTACAACGGATTGCCGCCTTCGGAAATGTCCGACCGCATCATTACCTATTTCGAGCGGCAGATGACCACCGCGGTCAACGACATCGACCACGTCGAATCTCAGTCCCTGCCGGGCGTCGGCGTCATCAAGGTGTTCTTTCACGCCAACGTCAGCGTCGACGGCGCGCTCGCGCAAGTCACCTCGATCGCCCAGACCGTGCTCAAGCGCATGCCGCCCGGCATTACACCGCCGCAGATACTTTCTTATAACGCTTCCAGTGTTCCGATCCTTCAGCTGGCGTTGTCGTCGAAAACATTGTCCGATCAACAGCTCTACGACCTGTCGAACAATTTCATACGCCCGCAGCTAGCGGAAGTAGAAGGTGCGGCGGTCCCCTCGCCTTACGGCGGCAAAGCCCGGCAGATCATGGTCGATCTGGATCCGAACGCGATGCGCTCCCAGAATCTGTCGCCTGCGGACGTCACCTCGGCGATTCTTGCGCAAAACTTGGTTCTACCTTCCGGCACTGAAAAGCTCGGACAGTACGAGTACACGGTAAAGCTGAATTTCAGCCCCACAGCGCTTGCGGATCTCAATGATCTGCCCATCAAGACCGTCAACGGCGCCACCATTTATCTGCACGACGTGGCGCACGTGCGGGACGGCTTTTCGCCGCAGCTGAACATGGTGCGTGTGAATGGCCGCCGATCCGTGCTGACCACGATACAGAAGAACGGATCCGTGTCGACGCTCGACATCATTAATCACGTCAAGAGCCTGCTGCCCAAGATCAGAGCCGGCGCGCCTCCGGCACTGGATATTGGGTTGGTCGGCGATCAATCGACATTCGTTAAAGCAGCGGTATCCGGAGTGGCGCGCGAGGCAGTCATCGCGGCTCTTTTGACGGCTCTGATGATTCTGTTGTTCCTCGGCAGCTGGCGCTCGACGCTCATCATCACAACGTCGATTCCGCTGGCAATTCTGTCTTCGATCACCGTCCTTTCACTGATCGGCGAAACCATCAATGTCATGACATTGAGCGGACTCGCCTTGGCCGTCGGTATTTTGGTCGACGATGCCACCGTGACGATTGAAAATATCAATTGGCATCTCGAGCAGGGCAAGGAAGTTGAGCACGCAATTCTCGATGGCGGCAATCAAATCATCATTCCTGCGTTATTCTCCCTGCTGTCGATCTGTATCGTCTTTGTGCCCATGTTCTTCCTGAATGGCGTGGCACAGTATTTGTTCGTGCCGATGGCTAAGGCCGTCGTTTTCGCGCTGATCGCATCCTTTGTCCTGTCGCGTACCTTGGTGCCTACGCTGGCGAAATATCTGTTGCAGCCTCACTCAGTGGTTCATCCACACATCGCCGGGCACCCGCAGCACGCGCTCACCCAAGATCAGGCCAAAGAATTACACACCGGCTGGACGGGACCGCTGGTGCGGTTTCAACGCGGGTTCGAGCACCGCTTCACCGCGACCCGAGAGTTCTATCGACGATCGCTCGAGCTTGCGGTAGCCCACAGGAAGATGTTCTTGATCGGCTTCGTGGCGGTGGTGTTGCTTTCCTTCGGCCTGCTGCCGTGGCTCGGTTCGGACTTCTTTCCGGCGGTTGATACAGGTGAAATTAAATTGCACATGCGCGCGCCGACCGGAACTCGGATCGAGGAGACCGCGCGCCTCTGCGATTTGGTCGAACGTGAAATTCGCTCAATCGTGCCTCCTGCCGAATTGCAGGGGGTCGTGGACAACATCGGCCTGCCAGTGAGCGGCATCAACATTTCCTACAGCAACTCCGCTCCAACCGGGCCGGCCGACTCGGATATTTTAATCACGCTAAAGCCCAACCATCGCCCGACGGCCGATTACGTGCGGATGTTTCGCGAGCTGTTGCCGCAAAAATTCCCGACCGCCACGTTCGCGTTCTTGCCTGCCGACATCGTCTCGCAGATTCTCAACTTCGGATTGCCCGCGCCAATTGACGTTCAAGTGATCGGATTCAAGCGCGATGAGAATCGGGTCTATGCGCAAAAGGTGATGGACCAAATCAAGCACATTCCCGGAATCGCCGATTTGCGCATACAGCAATCATTCAATCAGCCGGAGTTGCGCGTCAATGTCGACCGCACCCGTGCCGGCGAGTTGGGTCTGACCGAACGCGACATCGCGAACAGCCTCTTGGTTTCGCTGTCCGGCAGCCAGCAAACAGCGCCCAGCTTCTGGGTGAATCCGCAAAATCACGTTTCCTATCCGTTGGTCGCGCAAGTGCCGCAATACCGAGTCGACAGCTTGTCCGCACTTGAAAATATTCCCGTGACGGGCGGCGGCAATCACGAGGCGCAGATTTTGGGCGGCCTCGCCACGATCACCCGCGGCGAGGGAGAGGCGGTGGTCTCTCACTATGACGTCCAGCCGGTGATCGACATTTTTGCGGCGGTTCAGGACCGCGACTTGGGTGCGGTGGCCGGCAAGATTCAAGGCATTCTCGATGCGACAACCTCGCAAGTCCCGAGAGGCTCGACTGTCCTCATGCGTGGCCAGGTCGAGACCATGAACGCTTCTTATGAGGGCTTACTTTGGGGGATCGCAGGGGCCATCGTATTGATCTATCTGCTCATCGTGATTGATTTTCAGTCCTGGCTCGATCCCGCGGTCATTGTCGCCGCATTGCCGGCGGCGCTCGCCGGCATCGTATGGATGCTGTTCCTCACGCGCACGCGACTCTCGGTCCCCGCCTTGACTGGGGCGATCATGTGCATGGGCGTAGCGACTGCCAATAGCATCCTGGTCATGAGTTTTGCGCGCGAACGCCTTGCCGCGGGCATCGATGCGGTCACAGCCGGGCTGGAAGCGGGTTTCGTGCGGTTCAGACCTGTGATCATGACGGCGCTTGCCATGATCATCGGAATGTCCCCCATGGCATTGGGTCTCGGCGAGGGTGGCGAACAGAATGCTCCCCTGGGCCGCGCAGTCATCGGTGGCCTTGCCTTCGCCACGATCACGACTTTGTTCCTGGTGCCGCTCTTGTTCGGGATTGTGCATGGGCCGCGCAAGCGCGTGGCGGAGTCGAGTGAAGATGCGTTGCTGCCGCCGACCGGGCCAGCGCTTCAATCGGAATGATTCAGAAGATAGGGCTTGTATGAACAATGCAAATGAACAGCAGTCATTGACACGCCGACTTCGTATCGTCGGGATCGGAGCGCTGATCATTGCGCTGAGTGCGGCTGCTTGGGGCATTGCTTCGCGAGCCGGAGCCGGAGTACGCCTCAAGCACTGGACCGAAGAACGCGCCCTGCCCACCGTCGCGCTGATTGAGCTCACGCGCACAAAATCATCCGAAGAGTTGGTGCTTCCTGGGACTTTGCGCGCCTATATCGATGCGCCCATCTATGCCCGAGTCAGCGGTTATCTGAAGCGCTGGTATGTGGATATTGGAGCGCAGGTAAAAGAGGGACAGTTGCTCGCGGAAATCGAGACTCCCGAGCTGGATCAGCAATTGCTTCAGGCGAAAGCAGATCTGGCGACGGCACGAGCCAACGAGCATCTCTCTGCATCGACCTCGGCCCGCTGGGCCAAGATGTTGGAATCGGATTCGGTCCCGCGCCAAGAGGCCGACGAAAAAGCGGGCGATTACGAGGCGAAAAAAGCCATTGTCGCGGCCGCCGAGGCCAACGTGGCAAGACTTGAGGCGACCTATTCGTTCAAGAGAATAGTTGCCCCCTTTGCCGGTGTCGTCACCGCCCGCCGCACCGATGTGGGTGCCCTCATCAATGCCGGTGCCGGCGCTGGCCAAGAACTCTTTCGTGTTGCGGATACGCACAAGGCGCGGGTCTATGTGGACATCCCTCAAACCTATGCGGGCGAGGTGCGCCAGGGAACAACCGCGCTCTTGCGCGTGCCGGAGCGTCCGGGCGAGACGTTCGGCGCCGTGGTCACCGATACATCCGCATCCATTAGCGAAAATTCACGAACCATGCTGGTCGAACTCGTCGCGGACAATTCGAAGGGTGAACTACTGGCCGGATCCTACGTTGACGTCAGCTTCAAGCTTGCGCCCCAGCAGGGGGTGCTGCGACTACCCATCAGCGCCCTGCTCTTCCGCCGAGATGGCCTCGAAGTCGCAACCTTGGGTCCCGGCAACAAGGTGAAGATGAAGAGCATCACACTGGGGCGGGATTTCGGGACTGAGATGGAGGTGCTGACTGGGCTCACATCGTCCGACCGCGTCATTGACAGCCCACCCGACTCTTTGGTTAACGGCGATGAAGTGAGAGTGGCAGAGTCTGCGCCGGCGGCACCGCGGGCGGCGCCCGCAGGTTGAGTCCATGACTAGGTACGCATTTATTCTAAGTGGAGTTGCTTGCGCTACAGTGATCGGCGGCTGCTCGCTGGCTCCCCCATATCATGTGCCGAGCGTCTCCGTCCCGGACGCCTACAAGGAAGAAGGCCCGTGGCTCGCCGCTACTCCGAGCGATGAATTATCCCGAGGCGCGTGGTGGTTGCGATACGAAGACCCTACGTTGACGACCCTTGAGGCGAAGGTCGATGCCGCCAATCCGGATATCGGCGTCGCCGCAGCCCGCTTCGCCCAGGCGCGCGCCCTTGCTGCTGAGGCCAACGCCGGGCGCTATCCAACGCTTGGCGCAGGAGCCCTCGTTACCCGCGACCGGCAGTCCGATCACCGGCCGCTCCGCTCGCCGGCGCAGCCCGCCGAGTACGACGATTATGCCGTGGGCGGGGTGTTGTCCTATGAAGTCGATCTATGGGGCCGGGTGCGTAATCTAGCCGTTATCGGGCGTGCCAGTGCCCAAGCCTCCGCCGGCGATCTCGAGTCCGTACGCTTAAGCCTGCATGCCGAACTCGCCGTGGATTATTTCAACCTGCGCGGCCTGGATGCAGAGTTGCAACTGCTGAAGGACACCCAGGCTGCGTATCAACGGGCACTGGAGCTCACTCGCTCCCGTCATACGGGCGGCGCAGCATCGGGTCTCGACGTCGCGCGCGCGGAAACGCAACTTGATACGACCGCGGCTCAGATTACCGATACCACGGCGCGGCGCGCGCTCACTGAGCACGCAATTGCACGGCTCGTCGGCGAGTCACCATCATCATTCTCCGTGGCGTTCTCCGGCCAGCTGGCTGCGGTTCCCAGCCTCCCGGTTGGCGTTCCGTCGACGCTGCTGGAGCGCCGCCCGGACATATCGGCAGCGGAACGGCGCGTGGCCGCCGCCAATGCCGGCATCGGTGTTGCGCGAGCGGGTTACTTCCCCAGAATCACGCTTACCGCGCAAGGTGGATTCGAAAGTACCGGTTCAACCGGCTGGCTCACCGCACCCAACCGGTATTGGTTGATTGGTCCACAAGCGCTGCTTGCGGTCTTCGATGCGGGCGCGCACCGCGCGGAAGTGCGGCGCTCGAAGGCAGTTCTGGACGAATCATCGGAGCGCTATCGTGGTGTCGTTCTTTCCGCTTTCCAAGAGGTCGAGGACAATCTGTCGCTCATCGATCTCACGAAAACGGAATACGGCCAACAAAATGAAGCCGCCACGGCAGCGCTGCATGCACTGGATTTAGCCAACAATCGCTACGTGAACGGCGCGGTCGACTATCTGGAAGTCGTGATATCGCAAACCGCCGCCTTGCAGGCAAAGCGAGTCCTGCTCTCACTGCAATCGCGGGAACTCGTAGCCAGCGTCGGCTTGATCCGGAGTCTCGGAGGCGGTTGGAAGACGGAGGATCTCGACGCGATGGAGCATCCCGCAAGCAAACTTGCGGACGTGCGCCAGTAGCGCACTAATGATGTTTTGGCGGCGATGTCGCGGGAACCGTCAGTTCGAGCGGCCTAATTTGCTGGATTTGAAGCGGTCGAGCCTCGATGGCGCGAAATACCTCGGCGCAGTAGTCAGCATCGCGACCGACTGGTTCACCCGGTTGCGGCTCATGGCATTCACTCGACCGCCGCACCAACTGCTGAATAGTCTCGCCGGACAGCGTTGATCTAAGCGTCACCGGCTTCTCGTCGACACGATGTGTCACGCGAAATGCCATCTCGGCTGCGATGACGCCCAGAATCACCAATACCACTATCGCAACTGTGTATTTTGCGCGCATTCCGGTCTGCCGCCCCTACACGGTAGTGTCCGACAATCCTCAAATAGCAAAACGATGGCGCGCCCGGAGAGATTGCTCGGCGCTTCGCGCCTCGTCCCTTCGGGACCACCGTCGCTGTGCTCCGGTGTCCAACTTCGCCTTCCGGCGAAGTTGTCGAACTCGCCTTCTTTGTCCGTCGGGAGTTCGAATTGATATCTCTGGACAGACGGCGATCCGTACATTCCTTAAATCGCAAAACGATGGCGCGCCCGGAGAGATTCGAACTCCCGACCTCCTGGTTCGTAGCCAGGCGCTCTATCCAACTGAGCTACGGGCGCAAGGGGCGCGAATATTACCACAACGTTTGCTGATGGCCATTAGGCGGGAGGTAGCCGCCTGCCAGTGCGGCCACCGCAAACAATGATTCGAAATCAATCAGATGGGGAGGATTTCTGAGAGAGCGGGATTGACTCGGACCGTCCCGGCCCTAGCCCTGCAGGCGATGTGGCGGAGAGGGAGGGATTGACTCGGGCCTACCGGCCCTCGCCCTGCGGGCGCCGTCGCGAAAGCTCCGGCGTCCAGCGCCGCATCCGCGGCGCTGTCGAACCTTAAGGTTCGAACCCCAGCGCTCGATCCGACAAATAGAAACAAAAAGGGAAAGTCAGAGCACTTTCCCTTTTTATTTCTATATTTGTGGCGGAGAGGGAGGGATTCGAACCCTCGAAGGGCTTTTGACCCTTACGCCCTTAGCAGGGGCGCGCCTTCGACCACTCGGCCACCTCTCCGGGATTTGGGCGTTCGGCCCGTCGCGGAGCGCGGGATGATACCCGCCCGGAGCAGTCTAGGTAAAGCTAAGGGATCCAAACGCCTTATTCAGGCGTCGTCGACAATATTGGCGTTCGCTGCGCCCACGTTGGAATCATGATCTTGTTCGCGCTTGATGCGCTCATAGATCTCTTCGCGATGAACTGCCACATCCTTCGGTGCATTGACGCCGATACGGACTTGATTGCCCTTTACCCCGAGCACGGTCACCGTAACTTCGTTGCCGATCATTACGGTTTCGCCGACCCGCCTAGTCAATATCAACATAATCTAGCTCCTTGCTAACCTGGCACCCGGAGCGGCAGAAAATTACCGCTCTGCAAGTTCGATCTGATTCGAACGGTGGTCGATCTTCCCCACAAGAATTCAACGGTCGATTCCGCAAGAATACAAGAATACCAAACGCATTTGTTGCAACTTCTTGTCAGAAATAAAACAATCGTTCAATTAGATAGCCGGCTGCGCACCAAGGACTCGACACCGGCCAGCGCGGCGCCCAAGTTTTCCGGCTGCGTGCCCCCCGCCTGCGCAAAATCCGCGCGGCCGCCGCCGCGGCCTCCGACCTTCTGCGCAACGAAGCCCGCAATCTCGCCGGCTTTCATTCGGGCGACCAAGTCGTCGGAAACACCCACGACCAGCACGACCTTACCGTCCTGCACGCTTGCCAGGACGATTACCGACGAGCCGAGCTTGCTCTTGAGCTGATCCATGGCGTCACGCAGAGACCTTACGTCCGCGCCGTCGATTTGCGCAGCTAAAACCTTAATGCCGCCCACATCTTTGGCGCCCGCCGACAAATCGCCGCCATGACCGCTCGCGAGTTTTGATTTGAGCTGCTGAACCTCCTTTTCCAGCCTGCGGGAGCGCTCGACAAGTTCGCGGACCTTTTCGTCCACGTCCTCGCGGCTACCCCGAAGCATCGCAGCAATGTCGCGCAAAACTTGATCGGTGTGCACGACCCACTCATAGGCCCCACGCCCCGTCAAGGCTTCCACGCGCCGCACTCCGGCAGCGACGCCGGATTCGCCCGTGATTTTGAACAGACCAATATCGCCAGCCCGTTCGACGTGTGTACCGCCGCAGAGTTCCATCGAAAAATCGCCAATCGTCAGAACTCGCACGTCGCTGTCATATTTCTCCCCAAACAGTGACATCGCCCCCGCCGCTTTCGCCTCGTCGAGCGCCATGACGCGCGTCTCGACCGCCGCATTCTCACGTATCTCGGCGTTGACCAGGTCTTCCACTTGGCGCAATTCGTCCGGCGAAACCGCCTGGGTATGCGAAAAGTCGAAGCGCAATCGATCGGCCGCGACCAGCGACCCCTTCTGTTCCACATGCTTGCCCAGAACTTTTCTTAGCGCGGCATGCAAAAGGTGGGTCGCAGAATGATTGAGCGCAATGTCCTTGCGGCGTTCTTGGTCGACCTGTGCGGCGACGGTATCGCCGGCTCGCAGCTCGCCGCTTTCAAGCACGCCTACATGCGAGAAAGATGTGCCGATTTTCTGCGTATCGCGAACCGTAAAGCGCGCGTTTTTGCCGACCAAGACACCGGTGTCGCCGATTTGGCCGCCGCTTTCCGCATAGAACGGTGTATGGTCAAGAACTACCTGGCCTTCTTGTCCCGGTCGCAGCGCATCGACCACAGTGCCGTCAAATATCAGCGATGTAACGCGAGCTTCGTCCGCAAGGCGATCGTATCCCGAGAAATCAGTCTTGCCGGAAAGCTTTATAGAATCACGCAAGTCGACGCCGAACTTGCTTGCCGCGCGAGCTCGTCCCCGTTGAGCCTCCATCGCGACATCGAATCCCGCCTGATCGATGGTAAGTCCGCGCTCGCGCGCAATGTCGGCGGTCAGGTCGGCCGGAAATCCATAAGTGTCGTACAGCCTGAACACAGCTTCGCCGGGGATGATCGTCGATTTCAGCTTCGCTGTTTCAGCGTCCAGCAGGGCCATGCCGGTGGCGAGCGTTTCCGCGAATCGAGTCTCCTCTTGCGCCAGTACTCGCGCAGCGCGAGCTTCGCCGCTCACCAGCTCGGCGTAGTAGGAGCCCATTTCACGCGCCAGGCTCGAAACCAACTTGTGAAAGAATGGCTGAGTCTGACCGAGCTTATAACCATGGCGAATTGCGCGGCGGATGATGCGCCGCAAAACATATCCCCGGCCTTCATTTGAAGGCACGACGCCATCGACTATCAGAAAGGTGCACGCCCGGATGTGATCGGCGATGACGCGCAGGCTCGATGACTCCAAATCGCTCGTTCCCGTGACATCCGCAGCGGCGCGAATCAACGACTTAAACAGGTCGATGTCGTAATTGCTGTGCACTCCCTGCATCACCGCCGCAACGCGCTCGAGCCCCATTCCGGTATCCACGGAGGGCTTGGGTAACGGCACCAGCACGCCATCCGAGGAACGCTCGTACTGCATGAACACGAGATTCCAGATTTCGACGTACCGGTCGCCATCCTCGTCGGGCGAGCCTGGTGGGCCGCCGGGAATATGCGCGCCATGGTCGTAGAATATTTCCGAGCAGGGACCGCACGGCCCGGTATCCCCCATCGCCCAGAAATTGGATTTCTCACCCAAGCGCGTGCAGCGCGCGGGGTCCACGCCGATTTCCTCGACCCAAATCCGTTCGGCCTCGTCGTCATCCGTATAGACGGTCACCCATAGGCGGTCCTTGGGGATCTCCAGGGTACCGGTGATGAAATTCCAAGCGAAATGAATGCCCTCGCGCTTGAAGTAGTCGCCAAAGCTGAAGTTCCCCAACATTTCGAAAAACGTATGGTGGCGCGCCGTGTAACCGACGTTTTCTAAATCGTTATGCTTGCCGCCAGCGCGCACACAGCGTTGCGCCGTGGCCGCGCGGGCATAGTCGCGCACTTCCTTACCGAGAAATAAATCCTTGAACTGCACCATGCCGGCATTGGTGAACAGCAGCGTGGGGTCATTGGCAGGGACGAGCGAGCTCGACGGCAATACCCGATGGCCATTCTTGCGAAAAAACTCCAAGAAACTGGCCCGGACTTCCGAGGTCGTCATCAATTTTTGTCTTACGTCGCGTTTCATGTCACTTCAATCAAGCTCTACGTCAAAGCCTAAGGCCATTCGAATCTGCGCGCTCGTGAAACCTCGATAACCTAAGAAACTCGCTTGCCCCCGCCTATCAGCGTAGTTCTCGGGCAATTTGGCGCCGAATTTCTTCGCACGCGCCTTTTCAAGCTGCGCGATCCAATCAGGAAAGGTGTCGAGGTACTCATCGACCAGCGTTCCCTGCAATCCGTGCCGGCGCAATTCCAGTCGGATTCGAAGCGGCCCCTGGCCCCTTGCGGCGTGATAGGCCACAAAGTTTTCCAAGTAACGCCGATCATCGAGTAGTTTTTCATCGCGCAGCGCATCGAGCAAGGGCAGCACGACGGAGACATCGTAACCTTTCTCGAGCAGTTTGAGGCGTAAATCCTCGGAGGCGTAGTCGCGCCGCGCCAGCGCATCCAGCGCCGCGACCCGGGCCGCGCGTGCATCTAGGGGCTCGACAGGCCGGCCAGCCAGGGCATTAAGCCTCTTTGACGTCGCCACCCCGATTCATGGTCGCTTTCTCAGGAATCAACTTGGCGCGGACCTGCGTCTCGATATCCTTGGCGATCTCGGGATGCTGCTGCAGAAACACGCGGGCGTTGTCCTTGCCCTGCCCTATGCGTTCGCCCTTGAAGCTGTACCAAGAGCCGGACTTCTCGACCATGTTGTGTAGGACACCCAATTCAATGAGCTCGCCCTCCTTGGAGATTCCAGTGCCGTACATGATCTCGAATTCCGTCTCCCGGAACGGCGGAGCCACCTTGTTCTTGACGACTTTCACGCGAGTCATTGATCCGACTACTTCTTCGCCGTTTTTGATGGCCCCGATGCGGCGAATATCCATGCGAACGGATGAATAGAACTTCAATGCGTTTCCGCCGGTGGTTGTTTCGGGGTTGCCGAACATGACGCCGATCTTCATGCGAATCTGGTTGATGAAAATCACAATGGTGTTGGAGCGTTTGATGTTTCCGGTCAGCTTGCGCAGCGCCTGGGACATGAGGCGGGCTTGCAAACCCATGTGCTGATCGCCCATTTCACCTTCGATCTCGGCTTTCGGCGTGAGCGCGGCAACGGAGTCGACCACGACGACATCGACGGCACCGGAACGGACCAGCATGTCAGTAATTTCCAGCGCCTGCTCGCCGGTGTCGGGCTGCGACACCAATAGATCATTGACCTTGACCCCCAATTTTTCCGCGTACACTGGATCGAGCGCATGTTCGGCATCGACGAACGCCGCAGTCCCTCCGTTGGCTTGCGCGGATGCGATGATGGCCAGCGTCAGCGTGGTTTTACCTGAGGACTCCGGTCCGAAAATCTCGATGACGCGCCCGCGCGGAATGCCGCCGACGCCCAGTGCAATATCCAGCCCCAGGGATCCGGTCGGGATTGAGTCCACCTCGTATGTGGCGCCGGCATCGCCCAATCGCATGACCGAGCCTTTGCCAAATTGTTTTTCGATCTGACTCAGCGCGGCAGCGAGAGCTTTTTTACGATTCTCTTCCATGGATATTCCTCAACGAAGTGTGGCGCTATTATTTCATATTCAGCGCGCGAAGCTCACCTGATATGCAACGAATTCGCAGAGATTTCTAACGAATTTAGCTCTCATACAGTAGTGGCCAGGTGTCGACTACTGTATATGCGGACTCCACGCCGCCGGTATCGGATCGAATCAAACTAAAGCTTGCAGCGCGCCAAGAGATTCGAGACATTGCTGGCAGCACAGGGGCTTGCGCAATCTTCCTCGCGAGCGTGACATGCGCGCGAAGTGCTGATGTGGATAATCCGATTGCATCGTGCAGGTGCTGCCAAAGCTCGATTAATTCCGGCGGGATTTCTTGCGCAGCAGCGACGATGACCCGGGACTTCGCCCAAAACTCGATCGAAGCGAACGGGATCGTGAAACCAGACATGCGTATCGAGCGGCCAATCTGTTGCATCACCGCGAGCTTGATGTCAGGAACTTCGCCGACGAAGGCCACAGTCAAATGATAGTTGCTCTGGCTGACCAACCGGCCGCCGGTACCCGCAAGCGTCAGCTCGCCGGCGACCTGAGCGAGCCGACGCCTTACGTCCTCATCCGGCCAGAGCGCAAAAAATAATCGCACGGTGAGACTCGTCCTGCGCTCGGCGTGTCAATACTTCAGTAAACCCTGAAGCGCGGCGCGGACGGTCTTGCGGCGCACGGCCTCGCGGCTACCGCGAAATCGCCTCAGCTCCGTAGCAACGCGAATCGCCCCACCGCGACGCGTTGCCCATCCCAGCCACACCGTTCCCACCGGCTTGCCCCGAACGGCGCCGCCGGGTCCCGCAATGCCGGTTACCGCGACCGCGATCTGCGCGCGAGCGCGCCGCAGCGCGCCTGAGGCCATAGCTTGAACCGTCGCCTGGCTCACGGAACCATGCTTCGCCAGCACGGTGCGCGGCACACCAAGACGCTTCACTTTGGATTCGTTTCCGTAGGTAATGAATCCCTCCAGAAACCATGACGAGCTTCCGGCGATGTCCGTGAGAGCCTTTGCAATCCACCCACCCGTGCAAGACTCCGCAGTGGCGGCCTGACGTTGCTCCCGGAGCAAACGCCGTCCCACTCGCACTGCGAGACGTTTCAATGCCGCGTCACTGGTTGTCATGGCCGTGAGTTTACTGGTTTGGTTAGCATTAGGGCGTCGGCCGGTGCAGTCCAGTATCATCGGCGCGATGATTGAGCCGCAGGAGATGATCAACCATACCCCCATGATGCAGCAGTACCTGCGCATCAAGGCGCAGCACCCCGACGTGCTGCTGTTCTATCGGATGGGTGATTTCTACGAGATGTTCTACGACGACGCGCGGCGCGCCGCCGAGCTTTTGGACATTGCATTGACCCAGCGCGGCGCCTCCGCAGGCGCACCGATTCCCATGGCCGGGGTGCCCGTGGTAACGCTGGATGGCTACCTGGCGAAACTGGTGCGCAAGGGTGAATCGGTCGCCATCTGCGAGCAGCGCGGCGATCCCGGCAAGACCAAGGGCCCGATGGATCGAGAAGTGGTCCGTATCGTTACCCCCGGCACCATCACCGACGAGGCGCTGCTGGAAGAGCGGCGCGACAATGTGCTGGCCAGCATCTGCCGGCAAGAGAGCCGCTATGGGCTCGCCTGGCTTGATCTATCGGCTGGACGCTTCAGCGTCATGGAACTCGACAGTATCGCCGCGCTCGAGACGGAGATCGAGCGGCTGCGTCCGGCGGAAATATTGGCGCCCGATGGCGCACAGCCCGAGCTTGCCCGCTCCTCAGCCTCGGATGAACGGCCGTGGCGGCTCCGCGCGCCCTGGCATTTTGAGATCGATTCGGCCACGCGCGCCCTCACCGAGCAATTCCGCACGCGCGATCTGGCAGGGTTCGGCTGCGCCGACAAACCGCTGGCCATTGCGGCCGCGGGTGCTTTGCTGGCGTATGTGCGCGAGACGCAGAAATCCGCGCTGCCGCACCTGCTGTCGATCACCACCGAGGAGAAAGACGCGGCCCTCATCATGGACCCCGCCACTCGGCGCAATCTCGAACTCGACGAAAGCATCGCCGGCTCGCCCGATCTCACCTTGGCAGGCGTGTTCGATCGAACCACGACCGCCATGGGCGGCCGCTTGCTGCGCCGCTGGCTGCACCGTCCGCTTCGGGATCGCGAGGCGTTGCGCGCCCGCTATCAGGCGGTCGCCGCGCTCATTGACCAGGGACAACCTGCGCAAATAAGCGACGTGCTCGCGGCAATCGGCGATCTGGAGAGAATTCTGGCAAGAATCGCGCTGCGCTCGGCGCGGCCTCGCGATCTCGTGCAATTGCGCACGACCTTGGGCGCAGTGCCGGCGCTGCGGCGCATGCTGGCCGGTGCGCCTTCGGCGCTGCTTCGAGAACTCACCGGCGCCATCGGCGATCATCACCAGGAGCACGCGCTGCTGCATCGCGCGATCGATGAGGCACCGCCGCACTACCTCCGCGAAGGCGGCGTGATCGCGCAGGGCTACGATGCCGAGCTGGATGAGCTCCGCATGCTCGGCAGCAACACCGAGCAATTCCTGGTCGATCTGGAACAGCGCGAACGCGAACGCAGCGGCCTGTCCAGCTTGAAATTGGGCTTCAACCGCGTGCAAGGCTTTTTTATCGAAGTGAACCGCAGCCAAGCCGACAAGGTTCCCGCCGAGTACCTGCGCCGCCAGACGGTCAAATCCGCCGAGCGATTCATCACGCCTGAATTGAAATCCTTCGAGGATAAGGTTTTGGGGGCGCGCGAGCGCGCGCAGGCGCGGGAGCGGATGCTCTACGATGCGCTGCTGGAGCGTCTCTCGGAAAATTTGCCGGCGCTGCAGGCGAGCAGCACGGCGATCGCACAGATCGATGTCTTGAGCTGTTTTGCCGAGCGCGCCGTGACGCTTCAGTGCGCCCAGCCTGAGCTGGTCGACGAGCCGGCGCTGCTCATTGACGGCGGCCGTCACCCGGTGGTTGAGCGCGCGAGCCGCGAGCCGTTCATTCCGAACGATCTGCGCCTCGACGAGGCGCGCCGCATGCTCATCATCACCGGCCCCAACATGGGAGGTAAGAGCACCTACATGCGCCAAACGGCGCTCATCGTCATTCTTGCGCACATCGGCTCTTACGTGCCGGCCCGGCGCGCGGTATTGGGGCCGTTGGACCGAATCTTTACGCGCATCGGCGCTTCCGATGATTTGGCGGGCGGGCGCTCGACCTTCATGCTCGAAATGACGGAAACAGCCAATATCTTGAACAACGCCACCGACCGCAGCCTGGTGCTGATGGACGAGGTGGGACGGGGAACCAGCACTTTCGACGGCCTATCGCTCGCCTGGGCCTGCGCGGCATTCATTGCCGCCAAGATCCGCGCCTTCACGCTGTTCGCCACGCATTACTTCGAACTCACCAGCCTCGCGAGCGAGGCCCCCGGTGTTGCCAATGTGCATGTCGAGGCGGTCGAGCATGGCGAGCGGCTGGTGTTCCTGCATAGCGTCAAGGAGGGTCCCGCCAACCAGAGCTACGGATTGCAGGTGGCTGCGCTCGCGGGCATTCCAAAGTCTGTGACGACGCAGGCGCGGCGCTACCTGACCGAGTTGGAGCGCGAGCGCGACGCCCTGCGAAGTCACAATTCGCCGCAGGGCGAGCTGCCGTTGTTCGCACCGGCTGCGCCCACGCTCGAATCCGCGGCGTTGAAGCTGCTTCGCGAGCTGGACCCTGACGCTTTAAGCCCGCGGGATGCCCTGGATTTGCTGTTTCGATTGAAAAATCTCGACCGCGACGACCAAGGCTAACCGGAGAACTTTCCGGAACGCAAAAATGCGCCGACCTGCCGCGCGACCGTCTTCGAAAGCGGAAGGCCTGTATGACTCACCGGCATGACCAGGTGCTGTGTTATGCCCGCGAGGTGCGTTTCCTCCACGAAAATCGTGCCGTCGCTGGGCGCGCCGAATGCGCCCACCAACCGTCCCAATCCGAGGCTCAGGTTGCCGGCAATGACTCCGAGCTCGCGCTGCCCGTCCCAGCTGCGCTCCCGCGGCGTGAGCAATTCCTCGTGAACACCACGCCCGAGAAGCATTTTTCCGAAGGGAACACGGGCCAGGTTGTGCGCGGCGCGGCTGCCATTGAGCGGCGATCCCAAGAACACCATGCGCCCGGGCGGCAGGCGTGCACCAGCGCCTTGCTCGAACATCTTCAAAATCACCAGGCCGCCCAAGCTGTGACCCACCAGGTGCAGTGTATCCGCGCGCAGCTCGCTTAAATATTGGGCCAGCGCGAGCGCATTGGTGCTTATGTTTGCGGTAACCGAACGGTATCTAAAGGCGCGGGTCTCGGCGCTCAAGGTGTGACTTAAGCGTTTGCGCAAGAAGCTGCCTTCGATGCCGGTGAGCCAAAGTCCATGCACATACACGACCATGGTGCTCATGGGCTGCCTACAAACGCAGTTCGGCGATCACGTTGCGGTTGGTGATCGATGAAACCGTTTCGAGTGC
>DASXOY010000041.1:0-11768 GCA_036493935.1 Steroidobacteraceae bacterium
CGCCGGCTCTGGCGCTGCGCCGAATACCCTCCTAGGGTTGCTTGAAACGTGACGTAGTTAGCACGGGGCCGCCCGACCATAACGGTACTATCAAGCTCAAAGTACGCGGGGTCGGGGTCAGCATATGGCGGGTAACACGGAAGAACGCTCAAAACCGGGGATTGGGGACAAAGTTCCCGCGCCCGGCGGCGACGCTTCTATGGGCTCGGGTACCCGCACCATCTTGAGCACGATGCCCGAGGTTCGCGACGCCAGCCTAAAAGTTGCCAAGTCAGCGCAACGCCTTTTGTCCATTTTCACGCAGGATCTGGAACCGTTGGTCTACGGCGAAGAACCCTTTCTCGAAGCCATCAAGCGCTTGGTT
The DNA here is from genome assembly GCA_036493935.1 of Steroidobacteraceae bacterium. Lineage (GTDB taxonomy): Bacteria > Pseudomonadota > Gammaproteobacteria > Steroidobacterales > Steroidobacteraceae > Bog-1198. The sequence continues at coordinate 365 of DASXOY010000041.1, forward strand.
CTCGCGCGATCCTACGCCAAGGTGCGCGTGCTGCTCGCCGATCCGTCGCGCGCCATGGTCGATAACAATCGCTTCCTCGCACTGGCGCGCCGCTTGACCAGCTGCATCGATCTGCGCGCAATGAGCCCGGAATATCCGGCCAGTGCGGGCGCCTTCATCATCGCCGACGACAAAGCACTGGTATACCGTCTGCAGGCCGACCGCTGGGATGGCATATCGGACATGAACGATCCGGCCGTGGTGCGCCGCTACCTGAACTTCTTCGATGAAGTGTGGCAGACGAGCATGCAAGAATCGCAAATGCGGCAAATGCTCATGTAACGCTTTGGCTTCCGGCATTGCCCGTATAATGGGCGGATGCAGAAGCCCCTGCCAAATCCCCAGTCGAAAGACCGCGTCATCGTCGGCATGTCGGGCGGCGTCGATTCAGCCGTTGCAGCGCTTTTGCTGCGCGACGCCGGATATTCAGTGCAGGCGCTGTTCATGTCCAATTGGGAAGATGACGACGGCTACTGCACGACGGCGGAGGATTTCCAAGATGCGCGTCGGACCAGCGATGCCCTGCACATCCCGCTGCATCGGGTGAGCTTTGCCGGCGAATATCGCGATCGCGTGTTCAGCCACTTTCTGCGCGAGTACGCGGCGGGCCGCACGCCCAATCCTGACGTGCTTTGCAATAGAGAAATCAAGTTCGGAATTTGCCTCGAGTACATGCAGCGTCTGGGCGCAGCCTGGATAGCGACCGGGCACTACGCGCAAATTCGCCGCAACGGTCCACACGTTCAGTTGCTGAAGGCCGTGGATGCTGCCAAGGATCAGAGCTATTTCCTGCATGGGGTTGCAGCCTCTGCATTGTCGCAGACACTCTTCCCGTTGGGCCGCATGCAAAAGGTAGAGGTACGCAGAATCGCGCATGCCGCAGGGCTGCCGGTCTTCGACAAGCCGGACAGCACCGGCATCTGCTTCATCGGCGAGCGGCCGTTTCAAGAATTCTTGAGCCGCCATTTGCACACCACGCCGGGTCCTATCGAGACCGCCGAAGGCCGAGTCTTGGGCGAGCACGGAGGTCTTGCCCTGTATACCCTGGGCCAACGTTCCGGACTAAAAATCGGAGGACGGGTTGGGGCGGCCGCAGCGCCGTGGTACGTGGCGGACAAAATCATCGAGCGCAATGCGCTGGTGGTGGTCCAGGACCAATACCATCCGTTGCTCATGTCGGATGAGTTCAGCGTCGAGCAAATGCACTGGATCGATCCTGAGGATGCACCGCCGCATGCACTCGATTGCGCGGTGAAGACCCGGTATCGGCAGAGCGACCTGAGCTGTTCGCTGCGCTCCGGCGGCGCGGATTCCTGGCTCGTGACTCTGGACAAGCCGACGCGAGCGGTCACGCCCGGCCAGTACGCAGTTTTCTACCAGGGCGAGCGTTGTCTTGGCGGCGGCATCATTGCGCGGCGCTTCAATTCCGAGCTCACGCCGGAAGCCCGAGGAATCCCATATAATTCTCTTTTTTCGGTGGAGGGGTCATGACGGATAGCTTCAAGGCACGAACGACACTCAAGGTGGGCTCGCAGCAGTACGACATTCTGAGTCTTGCGGCCCTGAAGTCGCACAATGTTGAGCGCCTGCCCTTCTCCTTGAAGATTTTGCTCGAAAATTTGCTGCGCTTCGAGGACGGCGTCAATGTGACGAAAGGCGACATCGAAGCGCTGCTCAAGTGGGACTCGAAGGCGCTGCCGAGCCATGAGATTGCGTTCACCCCCGCCCGCGTCATCATGCAGGATTTCACCGGCGTTCCGTGCATTGTGGATCTGGCTGCGATGCGTGAAGCGATCGTGAAGCTGGGCGGCGATCCGCAAAAGGTCAATCCGCTGGCTCCGGCCGAGCTGGTCATCGATCACTCCGTTCAGGTCGATGAGTACGGCGCCGCCAATTCACTGCAACACAACAACGAGATCGAGTTTCAGCGCAACGGCGAGCGCTACATGTTCCTGCGTTGGGGACAAACTGCGTTCAGCAATTTCAAGGTTGTGCCGCCGAACACCGGCATCGTGCACCAGGTCAACATAGAACGCCTCGCGCGCGTCATTTTCTCGGATGATGCCGGCGCCAAGAAAACGGCTTATCCCGACACACTGGTCGGCACCGATTCGCACACGACCATGGTGAACGGATTGGGAGTTTTAGGCTGGGGCGTCGGCGGAATCGAAGCCGAGGCCGCCATGTTGGGACAGCCGGTCACCATGCTGATACCGCAAGTGATCGGATTCAAGCTGACCGGTGCTTTGCCGCCCGGCACCACTGCGACCGATCTGGTGCTCATGGTCACGGAGATGCTGCGCAAAAAGGGCGTCGTGGACAAATTCGTCGAATTCTTCGGCGACGGCCTCAAAGGCCTGCCGCTCGCCGATCGCGCGACGATTGCCAATATGTCGCCGGAGTTCGGCTCGACCTGTGCAATTTTCCCCATCGACGAGGAAACGATCCGTTATCTGGACTTGACCGGCCGACCTGCCGAGCAGATCGCATTGGTCGAGGCCTACGCCAAGGCGCAGGGTCTGTGGCGAATAGACGGCGCGCCGGCCGCCGATTACACGGACGTGGTTGAATTGGATCTGTCGAAGGTGGAACCCTCGCTCGCCGGACCGAAACGTCCGCAGGACCGCGTGCCGCTAACAAAGGCAAAGAGCGTCTACCAGAGCAGCGTTAAGAAAATGGCGGAGGAGCGTTCCCAGAAAAATCCCAAAGCAACGGGGAGCGCACCGGCCAAAGTGGGAAACGCCAGCTTCGACGTCAAGGACGGCGCGGTGCTGATCGCGGCCATCACCAGCTGCACCAATACTTCGAACCCCGCAGTGCTCGTGGCCGCGGGACTGCTCGCCCGCAGTGCGCTGCAGAAAGGGCTGATGGCCAAACCGTGGGTCAAAACCTCGCTGGCGCCCGGATCGCGGGTGGTGACGGATTATCTTGCCAAGGCGGGCCTGTTGAATGATTTGGAGCGGCTCGGCTTCTACACCGTGGGCTATGGTTGTACTACTTGCATCGGAAATTCCGGACCCTTGAAACCGGAAATTTCCGAAGCTGTCAGGATTGGTGATGTCGTCGCCTGTTCAGTGCTGTCCGGCAATCGCAATTTCGAAGGCCGCGTGCATCCGGAAATAAAAATGAATTTTTTGGCGTCGCCGCCGTTGGTCGTCGCCTATGCGCTCGCAGGAAGCCTGGACATCGATATCACCACCGAACCATTGGGAACAGGCAAGGACGGCAAGCCGGTTTATCTCAAAGACATTTGGCCGAGCGCCAAGGATGTTGCCGCGGCGGTTGGTTCATCGGTCGATTCGGCCATGTTCAAGAAAGGCTATGCCAACGTATTTTTGGGCGACACCAATTGGGCTGCGATCAAGACACCGGCAGGGAAAATCTACTCGTGGGACGGAAAATCCACCTATGTGAAGAATCCGCCCTACTTCGACGGCATGACCATGACGCCTGCTCCATTAGGCGACATCAAGGCAGCACGCGCGCTTGCAGTCTTGGGTGATTCGGTCACCACGGATCACATCTCGCCGGCCGGCAACATTTCCAAATCCAGCCCGGCTGCCAAGTACCTCATGGCGCAAGGCGTGCAAGCGGTGGATTTCAACTCTTACGGGGCCCGCCGCGGCAATCACGAAGTCATGATGCGCGGTACATTCGCCAACATCCGATTGCGCAATTTGCTCTTGCCCGGCACCGAAGGCGGTGTCACGCTGCACATCCCGAGCGGCGAGCAAATGTCGATTTTCGACGCCTCGGTGAAATACAAAGAGGCAAAAACGCCGCTGGTGATTCTCGCCGGCAAGGAATATGGCACGGGTAGCTCCCGCGATTGGGCCGCCAAGGGCACCATGCTGTTGGGCGTCAAGGCTGTGATCGCCGAGAGCTTCGAGCGCATCCATCGCTCCAATCTGATCGGCATGGGCGTGCTGCCGCTGCAATACAAGGAAGGCCAAAGCACACAGAGCCTCGGGTTGACGGGCAAGGAAACTTTCGAGATCGCCGGCCTGAATCGGGGCGCAGCGAAGCTCGTAAAGGTCGTCGCAAAAGGCGAAGGCGGCAAAACCATTGAGTTCGAAGCTCGCCTACGCATCGATACGCCGAAGGAACTGGACTACTACCAGCACGGCGGGATTCTGCAGTACGTATTGCGTCAGCTCGCCGCGCCGGCCAAGGCCGCGTAGCGGCCGTTCGACTATTGCCGGCTGCCGCCTACTTCGCGCCCGCCGGCACGCTGCCTGCCTCCACGAGCACCATCGTGTTCGGATTGATGTGTGCTTTTATCGCAGCATTGACCTGCTCGCGAGTCACTGCTTTCAGCGCCTTCGGATAGCCGTCAAGCCATGCGAGGTCGTAGCCGCGTTGCGCATTGACCAAAATGGTTTCCGCGAGGCCAAGCGTCGTCGACAATCCCACGTAGTAGCTGCCGATCACGCCCTGTTTGCGCGTCGCCAACTCTTGGTCGGTTATCCCGTCCTTCCACCATTTTGCGACCTCGCGGCGCGTCGACTCGACGCCCTTGTTCAACAAGGCCGGCGCGAAACTGGCGGAAATCTCCCACACGCCGTCCGCGATGCTGTCATCGCCCATGCTGGCGCCGATGTTGTAAGTCAATCCCTCCTTGTCGCGCACCGTACCCATCAGGCGGCCGGTAAATCCGCGCCCGAGAATCGCAGTGCCGAGGCGCAGCGGCAAGCTGTCGGGATCGCTGTAGCGCAATCCGCTCGCTTGACCTAGAAGCATGGTCACGCTGGGCTTGTCCGCAAGCGGCACGGTAATTTCGGCAGCAGCCGAAGCGACGGCGGGCTTTGCTGGCCGCAGGTAATCCTGGCCGCCCGACCAACCGGAGAATGCCTTGGCTATCTCAGCCTGGGTATCCGCATCGGCGACATCGCCGGCCACCACCAGTGTCATGTGCGCCGGCCCGTAGTATTTCGCTTGAAAGGCCTTCAGTTCATCGAGGTTGGCGCCCTTGGCCGCCGCAATGTAGTCCTTGAGCATATGCGGATGATTAGGATGGCCCTGCGGAAACACCGCCCGGCCGAACGCCTCGGATGCGAGCGCGCTGCTGTTCTGGGCGGATGCCTCCAACTCGCCGGCAAACTGCTGCTTGGCTTTGTTGAACTCGGCCGACAACAGCGCGGGAGTGCGCAACTCCGCTGCAATCGTTTCGATGATCAGCGGCAGGTCCTTTTTCAGGCACTTCGCGCGAATCTCCAGCGACTGCTCGCCCACCTGAAAGCTGATTTCAGCGCCGACATTGTCCAATTTCTCAGAGATCGCGAACTTGTCGAGCGCTTTGGTGCCGCGATCGAGCATCATTCCCGACAACGTCGGTATCGCGATATTGCCCCCCTCCGCCATGGCATCGCCGGCCGGCAACACGCCGAGGACGATGACGACATCTTTCACATTGCTGTGATACGTGATCAGATCGATTCCCGCGGGCCTGGAGCGGTGTGCCAGATCCGCCATGCCGGCCGCTGCCGTTGCGCTGGTCGCCAGCAACACCATTGTCAGCAACAGTCGAATCACGAGCCTTTCTCCGTTTTAGGCGCCACGGGAACGAACCAGCCGACCGTACTCTGATCCGCGCTGAAATATTGCTTGGCGACCCGTTGCACATCCGCCGGCGTAACCTGTTGCACCTTTTGGGGAAAGGTGACGTATAGCGTCCAATCTCCGACGCCGATCCACTCGCTGAGTTCGCTGGCAACTGCCGCAGTGCCGTCGCGCTTGTAGGCATCCTCGGCGATGAATTGCTGCTTCACGCTGGCCACTTCGGCCGCGGTCACGCCATTGGTTTTAATCTTGTTCAATTCGGCCGCCAGCGCGCTTTCGATCTGCTCGTGAGTCGTACCCGGCGTCAGAGCGGCGTACAGGGTATGGAGCGAAAGGTCATGCAGCAAATCGATGCCAGCGCCGGCGCTCAATGCCAGCCCTTGATCGACGAGTGTCCGATACAGGCGTCCGTTCTTGCCGGAACTCAAGATGGCGTCGAGCATCTCGAGCGCGGCCTGATCGGCGTCTCGGCCGTTGGGAACTTTATGCGCCACGATGACCGTCCCCAATTCGCCGGGGCGCTTGACGACGACTCGACGCTCACCGCTTTGTGCGGGCTCCTCGGTGTAGATCGCGGGGATCGGCGCCGGTGAGCGCGGATAGACACCGTAGTATTTCTTGATGAGGCCCAGAACCGAATCCGAGTCGATATCGCCCACGACCGTGAGCACTGCGTTATTCGGCCAATAAAACGTGTCGTAGAACTCACGCAGCTTGGGCAAAGGCACGTGCTCGATGTCGCTCTTCCAGCCGATGGTCGGATGGTGATAAGGCAGCGCGATATAGGCCGCTTCCATGACCTCTTCCAGCAACACATTTTCCGGGTCATTCTTGCCGCGCTCATATTCGTTGCGCACGACCGTCATTTCCGCCTGTCGATCCGACTCGTGCAGCCAAAGGTGCCGCATGCGATCCGCCTCGATGGCAATGTAGCTCTCGAGATTTTCGCGGCCGACCGTGGCAAAGTAATTGGTGCGGTCAAATGATGTCGTTGCGTTGAACTGGCCGCCCACCCGCTCGAGCATCTGCTTGATGCTGTTGCCCTTGGCGTCGTTGAAGGCATCGCTCCCCTTGAACATCAGGTGTTCGAGGATATGGGTCGCGCCAGTGGTGCCGGTGACTTCGTTGCGCGACCCCACTTGGTAAGTGACCTCAAACGTGACCACGGGAGCGGAATGATCCGGCACCAACAGCACCGTCAGCCCGTTGCTGTCGAGCCGGTATTCATCGATGCCGCCAAGCGACCTGACATGTGAGAAGCCTGCAGAGCCAGAGGCAGCCTCGGCTGAAACGGCCGCTGCTCTAATGGCAGCCGGCCCCGCCGGGGTTTTCGGCGCGGGCGCCGCCTGCGCGGAGACTGACAGAAATACCAGTGCAGCGGCGCTTGCCAAGCAGACCGCGCGCGCAGTGCTGTTGCCCTTATCGAACATGCTGTATTCCACCCTTCAAAGGATATCTTGTAATTCTATACGTTCCGTGCGGAAACCAAGCGGGTAAGTCCGAGCACCGAACGCAGAAAAGGAGTCGGAATATTCAGCAGGCTCGCGATTTCAACCACGGCGCCAAGCTGCGGATCGATTTCAAGCGGGCGCCCGGCTTCGATGTCCGCCAGCATGGAGGTCTTGAAGTCGCCGAGCCGCTGGGTGACGCCGATGCGCTCCTCCGCCGTGATTGCCACCGCCAGACCCAATTGCCGCGCGCATACCTGCATTTCCTCCATCATGCGAATGCAAAGCGCGCGCACATCGGCGTTTGCCAGCATCTTGGCAGTGCCGCAACGCGTGAGTGCACTCAAGGGATTCATGGTCATGTTTCCCCAGAGCTTGGTCCATACATCCCGCCTGATATTGCTCGAGACCACCGCATTGATGCCGCCCGCGCGCAGCGCCTGCACCAGCGATTCCAGCGTCGTCGTCGACGTCCCATCAGGCGCACCGAGAATGAGCCGATCCGCGGCGACGACCTGGGCATGGCCCGGCGTTACGACACGAACCGAAGCATGCACCACCGAGCCGAGAGTGCGTTCACGCGGAAAAGCGCGTTGCTGTGATCCGGCCGGATCGACGCATTGAAGGGTGCAATTCGCGAGCGGACCCGCAAAATCCTGGAAGAACCACCAAGGGATGCCGTTGGTGCCGCTGATGACCGTGGTTTGCGGCCCCAACAGAGGCATCAATTCCGGCGCGAGCGCCGGCAAGAGTTGCGCCTTGACCGTGAGCACGACGAAATCGTGCCCACCGAGCTCTGCAGGCGAACCGGTCCGCGGCTGACTCCCACGGCTTAGGCCCCCCTGCTCCACTCGCAAGCCCGATTGCCTTAGGGCCTCGAGCGTTGCACCGCGCGCGACCATGGACACGTTCCACCCTGCGCGATCGAATGCATCGCCGAACCATGCGCCGATAGCGCCTGCACCGACGATTGCGACGGAAGTGGGCATAATGCACGTGATTGTATAGGACTGCGCGTCGCGCACCGGCGATCCTATTATAAAGCTGCATCGAGATATATCGCTTATATATATGTATTTTCAGGTAAATAATTGACTGTTACACCTGCCTCGGGGGCCGCTTCCAAGCCCTGGATCGCGTTGTTCGATTTGGACGGAACGCTGACGTGGCGCGATACCCTGCTGCCCTTTCTGCTTGGCTTCTTAGGAAGGCGGCCGCATCGCACATTCGGACTGTGGCGTTTGCCGGCTGCGCTATGGCTCTATTGGCGGGACCGCGACCGCGGAGCGCTCAAGTCACGCGTCATCCGCATGATCATGAGCGGCGAGAGGCGCGCGACGCTGGACGCTTGGGCGCAGCGCTTCGTCGCCGGCCTGAGGCCTAGACGCCGCTTTCGACCGGTCGCGCTGGCCGTGCTGGAGGCGCACCGTGCGTCAGGCGATCACCTGATATTGTTGTCGGCAAGCCCGGACTTGTATGTCCCCTTGATCGGGCGGCTGCTGGGCTTCGAGCAGACGTTGTGCACGGAGCTCGAATGGCGAGGCGATCGCCTCGACGGAGGATTAAAAACCCCCAATCGCCGCGGCGAGGAAAAGCTTCGCTGCCTGACTTGGCTGCGCGAGCAGTATCGGGGCGTGCCGATTATCGCCTATGCCAATTCAGCATCCGACCTGGACCATCTGCGGGAGGCCGACCGTGCGCTCTTGGTCAACGGCGACAGCGCCGCGCGACTTCTGGCCGCGAAATCCAATGTTGCCGTTTCCTATTGGAACTAGGCGCGATTCGAAACGCTTTCTTGCAGCGACTCGTGCAATTTGACCAATAAAGTCTCGGTGGTCGCCCAGTCGATGCAGGGATCGGTAATCGACATTCCGTATTCGAGTTTGCTCAAGTCTTTGGGAATGGATTGGCTGCCGGCCTTCAAGTGGCTCTCGAGCATCAGACCGACGATCGAGCGGTTGCCATCCACGATCTGCGTGACGCAATTCTCGGCGACCAGCGGCTGCAGATCGGCGTCTTTGTTGGAATTGCCATGACTGCAATCGACGACGATGGTGGCGGGCAACTCCGCCGCCTTTAATTCCCGTTCCGCCACTGCAATGCTCACCGCATCATAGTTGACCCGGCCGCCGCCGCCGCGAAGCACAATATGCGCATGCTGATTGCCCTTGGTGCGAAATACCGCGGACTGGCCCTGTTGCGTGATGCCGAGAAAATGATGCGGCCGGCGAACCGACCTCAGCGCGTTGATCGATCCCGCCAACGCGCCGTCGGTGCCGTTCTTGAAACCCACCGGTGTCGAAAGCCCGCTCGCCATTTCACGATGAGTTTGCGACTCGGTGGTTCGGGCGCCGATGGCCGTCCAGGTAATCAGTTCAGACAAATATTGCGGCATGATGGGATCCAGGGCTTCGGTGCCCGCGGCCAGCCCCAATTCGGCGACATACAGCAGCAACTCGCGGGCGAGCAGAATCCCCTTCTCGATATGGAACGAGTCGTCCAAATCGGGGTCGTTGATCAGCCCTTTCCAGCCGACCGTGGTGCGCGGCTTCTCGAAATACACCCGCATGATCAGGAGCAGCGTCGAGCCGACCCGCGCCGCGAGTTCCTTGAGCCGCCCCGCGTATTCACGCGCCGCCACAACGTCATGGATTGAGCACGGGCCAACCACCACGAACAGCCGCGGATCGCGGCGCTCGAGAATTGCCCGCACCGCCTCGCGTGATTTGAACACGGTATCGGCGGCCTTGGCCGTCAATGGCAGACGCCGCTTGACCTCTTCCGGCGTCGCCAAGAGATCGCTGGAGGCAACATTGACGTTGTGCAGCTGGTCTTGAATGGATGTCACGCTTTGTTGCCTACATCGAGGTGCGAATGGTCCAAAGCTCCGGAAAGAATTTCAGCTCCAGTGCTTTGGTAAGGTATGACACGCCGCCCGTGCCCCCGGTGCCGCGCTTGTAGCCGATGATCCTCTCGACCGTTTTTACGTGGGCAAATCGCCACAATTGAAATTTGTAGTCCAGGTCCACCAAGCGTTCGGCCAGCTCGTACAGATCCCACTCCTTGACGGAGTTGTGATAGACGCTGAGCCACGCCGCAGCGACGTGCTTGCTCGCCTGGTAGGGTTGCGTGAAGTCGCGATCGATGGCCTCGGGCGGCACATCCAGGCCCCGCCGGCTCAAGAGGCGCAGCACCTCGTCGTACAGGCTGGGCGCACGCAAGGCGCGCTCCAGCGTCTCGAACATGGGCGGATCGTTGCGAAATACCTTGATGGTGTCGGCATTCTTGTTGCCGATCAGAAACTCCAGCATCCGATATTGCGGCGATTGAAATCCGGAGGACTTGCCGAGCGTGTTGCGGAAAGCGGAATAGTCGGACGGCGTGATCGTCGCCAGCACATCCCACGATTGCAGCAGTTGTTGCTGGATGGTCGAGACCCTTGCCAGCATCTTGAAGGTCGGCCCAAGGTCATCGCGCCGCACGCAATCCACTGTCGCGTTGAGCTCATGCAGGCACAGCTTCATCCACAATTCCGATACTTGATGGATGATGATGAACAGCATCTCGTCGTGCTGGTAGGAAAGCGGATGCTGGGCATCGAGCAGCTTGCCGAGATCGAGATATTGCGAGTAGCTGAGCGCCTCGTTCAGGTTCCAGTGCACCTGCTCGTCGCTCAGGTCGACGAACGGCTTCGAGCCCGTCTCCTTGGCGCTCACTTGAACACCCACGGGGGTACGGTGCGCCATCCGGCCAGGAGCTCGCGATCGAGACGCCGGTAGTCGGGCTCGAGCGACTCCACCAGCCGCCAGAAGCGCTCCGAGTGGTTCATGTGCCGGGTGTGGGCCAGCTCGTGGATGAAGAGGTAACGCACCACGCCCGGCGCCAGGAACAGCAATGAGCAGTTGAGGCTCACGGTGCCCCGCGTGGAGCAGCTTCCCCAGCGCGTGCGCTGGCAGCGGATCGAGACGCGGGAGACCGGGTAGCCTAGCTCGGAGGCGAGCGCGAGCAGGCGCGGCTCGAGCCGCTCGTGCGCCGCGCGCTTGAGCCACGCTCTCAGCTGCGCGCGCGCCGCGCGCTCGTCCGCGGACTGCAGCAGGATCCGCCCGTCCATCTGGTCGGTCCGGCTTCGCGAGCCCGGCCTCCACTCGACGCCGAAACGCTCTCCGGTGAAGGCAAACTCGATCTCGCCCGGCACGGCGGCGCACGGCACGGCGAAGCTTTGCATTGCCGCGACCTTGCGGTCGATCCAGGGAGTGAAGCGGTGCACGAAGTCGCGCACGGTGCGTGCGGTGACGCCGATCGGCACCACGATCTCGACGCGGCCCCCGACGTGCACTCGCGCCGTCAGCCGCCGGGCG
>DASXOY010000042.1:0-28265 GCA_036493935.1 Steroidobacteraceae bacterium
TGGTGTTGGAAACGGTCACGGTGACCGGCACCGAAAATCTCATGATGGCCGCGACCCTCGCCGATGGCGAGACCGTGCTCGAGAATGCGGCACGCGAGCCCGAGGTGGTGGATCTGGCGAATTTCTTGATTGCCATGGGCGCCAAAATCAAGGGCGCGGGCACCGACCGGATCGTCATCGAAGGTGTGGAGCGCCTGAGCGGAACGGCCTACGAAGTGCTGCCCGATCGAATTGAAACGGGCACATATCTGGTGGCCGGCGCCATCACCGGCGGCCACATTCGTGTAAAAAATACCCGGCCGGACCACGTCGATGCCGTCATCGACAAGCTCAAGGAGGCCGGGGCCGGCGTCGAGTTCGGCGACTCCTGGGTCGAAGTCGACATGCGCGGTAAAAGACCCAAGGCCATCGACATCCGGACGGCCCCCTATCCGGCGTTCCCCACCGACATGCAGGCGCAGTTCGCGGCCCTCAATACCGTGGCAAACGGCGTCGGCACCATCATCGAGACGATCTTCGAGAATCGCTTCATGCACATGCTGGAAATGCGGCGCATGGGCGCCGAGATCCGTCTGGAGGGCAATACGGCCATCATCAAGGGAGTGGAGCGCCTCACCGCCGCGCCGGTGATGGCCACGGATTTGCGCGCCTCGGCGAGCCTGGTGCTGGCGGCCCTGGTGGCAGACGGCCGCACCGACATCGAGCGGATTTATCACATCGATCGCGGTTATGCGGCGATCGAGGAAAAGCTGCAGCAGCTCGGGGCGAAGATCCGCCGTACGCCGTAGATCAGTGCTGCTGCACCGGGCGGGTCGGGCGCTCCAGAACGGTCAATTTGATCTTGTATGGCTGCCGCGCATGATGGCCTTCAAGTTCAACCGAGGCGCCTGGTTTCAGCGCGGAGACGCGGGCGACCAGATCCTGGGCGTTGTGCACCGGATCGCCGCCCAAGCCCGTGATGAGATCGCCGGGCCGCACTCCCGCTTCATACGCCGGACTCTTGACCATGATGTTCACCACGGTCACGCCGCCGCCCGCGGTGCCGATTTGCGCGGACTGTTCATCCGTCAGGTCCTGGGGCACGAAGCCGAGCCAGCCGCGGACCACGTGGCCGTTCTTGAGAATTTGTTCCATCACGCCGCGCACCAGATTGACCGGGATCGCGAAGCCGATGCCTTCAGGGCCGCCATACGTCCGATTGAGCACTGCGGTGTTGATGCCGACCAGGTCGCCATGCGCGTCGATGAGCGCACCGCCGGAGTTGCCGAGATTGATCGCCGCATCGGTCTGTATAAAATTTTCAAAAGTGGCGAGGCCCAGCTGCCCGCGCCCGGTGGCGCTGACGATGCCCTGCGTAACCGTCTGACTGAGGCCATACGGGTTGCCGATGGCCAGCACGATGTCGCCCACCCGCAGCGTATCGGAGCGGCCCATGGGCATGATGGGCAAGTCGCCGATCTCAAGATCGAGGATCGCAATGTCCGTATCGGGATCTTGCCCCACGATGGTCGCATCGGCGTTGCGTCCATCGGCGAGCACCACTCTGATGGAATCGGCGCCCGCGATGACGTGCTGATTGGTCACGATGGTGCCCATCGCATCGACGATCACGCCCGAGCCCAAGCTGCGCTCGACGCGCTGCCGGTAACTGGGCCAGTAATCGCCGAACAATTGATTCAAGGGAGCCAACTGGCTGCGTTCCCGCACCACGCGCGCCGTGTAAATATTGACCACGGCCGGAGCGGCGCGTGCCACCGAGTCTGCAAAGCTCTGCATCACCATGGTCGGGGCTGCCGCGACAGCCCGCGCAGCCGGGGCCGTTCCGAGCGGAGCCGGCGCGGTGCTGAGCGGAGCCGGCGCCGTCTGCGCGCCCAGCAGCGTGGGTTTCCACCAAACCACGAGAAATGCCACGGCAAGGCCGAGCACAACCGCTTTGATCAGAAAACTCACGAGGACGCGAACGTTCCGCACTTAAAATCGCTCCTCGAGCCTTAAGGAGGGCCCACGTAACTGTGTATAATGCGCTCCCATTATTCCTTGGGAAACACTGACGCCATAGGGGTTTGCGTGAAGAATTGTCAACTATTTTCGAGGCCGCTGCATGAGTGAAGAGGTAGATCACAGCCGTCGCCGCTTGCTCACCGCGGCTACCGTGGGCACCGGCGTCATCGGCGCCGCCTTTGCCGCAATTCCCTTTATCGCCTCATGGAAGCCCAGCGCCCGCGCCAAAGCGTTGGGCGCGCCCGTGGAAGTCGATGCCTCGAAGCTCGAAGCCGGCCAAATGCTGAAAGTCGTTTGGCGCGGGCAGGCCGTGTTCGTGGTCCGCCGCGTCAAGGCAGTGGTCGATCAATTGGGAGGCCACGACGACATGCTGGCGGATCCGAAGTCCGAGGACTCGATGCAGCCTGAGTACATCAAGGCCAGCGGCGCGATCCGAGCGCGAAATCCTGAGTACTGGGTCGGCCTCGCGGTCTGCACGCACCTGGGCTGCTCGCCCTTGGGCGCATTCGTGCCGAATGATTCGTTTCAAGTCGCGGGTGCGGACCTGGGAGCGAATTGGCCGGGCGGCTTTTACTGCCCCTGCCACGGCTCGAAATACGATCTGTCGGGCCGGGTGTTCAAGAGCATGCCGGCCCCGAAGAACCTGACCGTGCCGCCGTACGCCATTGGGGCCAGCACGCGCATTGTCATCGGCGTCGACGACGCTTCCAAACCCGTTTCGTAAGATCAAGAGGTAAGCGATGGCCGCAGCACCCGAGTCCGCCGGCACCGGCAAAGGATTTATCGGCTGGATCGATCAGCGATTTCCGCTGACGAAACTCTGGAAGGAGCATGCCGCAGAGTATTACGCGCCGAAGAATTTCAATTTTTGGTATTACTTCGGGGCGCTGTCGTTGCTGGTGCTCGTGAATCAACTCGTGACCGGCATTTTCCTGACCATGAGCTACAAGCCGTCGTCGGCCGAAGCTTTCGCCTCGATCGAATACATCATGCGGGACGTGGAGTGGGGCTGGCTGATCCGCTACATGCACACCACGGGGGCGTCCGCCTTCTTCATCGTGGTCTATTTGCACATGTTTCGCGCACTCTTGTACGGCTCGCACAGAAAGCCGCGCGAGCTGGTGTGGATCTTCGGCTGCCTGATCTTCCTGTTGTTGATGGCTGAAGCCTTCATGGGCTATGTGCTGCCCTGGGGCAACATGAGCTATTGGGGCGCGCAGGTCATCGTTTCCCTGTTCGGCAGCTTGCCCGTCATCGGCTCGACCCTGGTTGAATGGATCCGCGGCGATTACAACATCGCGGACCCCACGCTCAACCGATTCTTCGCGTTGCACGTGGCGGCTCTGCCACTGGCGCTGGTGTTCTTGGTCGTCGCGCACATCATGGCATTGCATGAAGTGGGCTCGAACAATCCGGATGGCATCGACATCAAGAAGCACAAGGACAAGGACGGGCACCCGCTCGACGGCATACCCTTTCATCCTTATTACACCGTCAAGGACCTGGTCGGAACGGCGGGATTCCTGCTGTTTTTCTTCGGCGTGATCTTCTTCGCGCCGAATTTCTTCGGGCTGTTTTTGGAGTCGCCGAATTTTGAAATGGCGAATCCTTTGCAAACGCCGCCCGACATCACGCCGGTGTGGTACTTCACGCCGTTCTACGCCATGTTGCGCGCCATTCCTTCGGCGTTCGGCACGCAAGTCTGGGGCGTGCTGGTGATGGGCGCCGCGGTGTTCGTGCTGTTTTTCGTGCCGTGGCTGGATCGCTCGCCGGTGCGCTCGATACGCTACAAGGGACCGATCTACAAGGTGATGCTGGCGCTGTTTTCCGTCTCCTTCATCTGCCTGGCGGTTTGCGGCATGAAGCCGCCGTCGGGCATTTATCCGATCCTGGCGCGATTCTGCACCGCCATTTACTTTGCGTTTTTCTTGTTAATGCCCTGGTACACGAAAATAGACCGCGTGAAACCGGAGCCGGAAAGGGTTACGGGACATGCTTAAAGCCAGCGTTTTGATCGCGATCGGACTTCTGTGCGCTGGAACTGCCTGGTGCGAGGAAGGGGACATCCCGCTGCTGCACGCGGATACGGATATCAAGAACACCGAATCCCTGCAGCGCGGGGCGCGCAATTTCATGAACGATTGCTCGGGCTGCCACTCGCTCAAGTATTTGCGCTTCAACCGCATGGCGACGGATTTGAAGATCCCCGAGTCGGAGTTATCCAAAAACCTGATATTCAACTCCGCCAAGGTATTCGAAGAGATCAACACCGCGATGCCGGCGGACTCCGCGGACTGGTTCGGCAAGCAGCCGCCGGACCTGTCGCTGATGGCCCGGGAGCGGGGCACCAACTATATCTATTCCTACCTGCATGGTTTTTACGCCGATAAGACACGGCCCTGGGGCGTGAACAATCTGTATCTGGCGAGCACGGCCATGCCGCACGTCCTCTTCTACCGGCAAGGGTTGCAAAAGCCGGTGTACAAGAATGAAAAAGACGGCAACGGCAACGCGAAGATGGTGCTCGCGGGCGTCGAGCCAATGATTCCGGGTTCCATGAAGCCGGAGGAGTATGATCAATACGTTCGCGACATCGTCAACTTCCTGGACTATGCCGCCGAACCTATCAAGGAAACCCGCCAAACGATGGGCATTTTTGTGATGCTGTTCTTGTTGGTTTTCTTTGCGTTCGCGTATTTGCTGAAGAAAGAATATTGGAAGGACGTCCACTGACTTAAGCGGGCGCCGCCCGTTGAAAATCGCTAGGAGGTCCGGTAAGTGGCACGTCGTTCGGTGATGACCCTATTTTCAGCACCGGCGGACCCGTGGAGTCACCGCACCCGCCTGGTGCTCGCCGAGAAGGGCATTGCCATTGAATTGGTCAACGTCGATCCGAACGCGCTGCCCGAGGACCTCATAGACTTGAACCCCTATCACAGCGTGCCCACGCTGGTGGACCGCGACCTGGTGCTGTACGACTCGCGGGTGATCATCGAGTATTTGGACGAGCGCTTTCCGCATCCGCCGCTGATGCCCATCGATCCTGTGACCCGTGCGCAGTTTCGCGTCGCGCTGTACCGCGTGGAGCGAGATTGGTACGCCTTGGCGCACGACATCGAACTCGATCCGGCCAGCAAGACGGCGGAACACAGCCGCAAAGTGTTGGGCGAGGCGATTTGCGCCAGTGCCGAGGTCTTCAAGGCAAAGCCGTTCTTCTTGAGCGATGAATTCTCGCTGGTCGATGCCAGCATCGCGCCCATCCTGTGGCGCCTGAGGGTCTACGGCATCGAGCTGCCGGCACAGGCGCAGCCGATCATGAAGTACATGAATTCCATCTTTGCGCGTTCCACGTTCCGCGCCTGCCTGACCGAGGCGGAAAAGGAAATGCGCCATTGAAGCCGCGGCGTCCATACCTGCTGCGCGCGCTGCACGAATGGATTTCCGACAGTGGTGAAACACCTCACATCGTGGTGGACGCGGCCGCGGAGGGCGTGACTGTTCCGCGTCAGTACGTGAAGGACGGCAAGATCGTTCTCAACGTCAGCTTTTCCGCGACCCAGATGCTGAAGCTCGGCAATGATTTCGTCAGTTTCGAGGCCCGATTCGGCGGCGTGAGCTTCGCGGTGCAAGTTCCGGTGCGCGCCATCCTCGGCATCTATGCGCGCGAGACCGGCCAGGGGATGATTTTTCCGGAGGGCGATGCGGATCCGGATCCCACCGACACTCCGCCCGCCAGTCCCAGCACGGGTAAATCCGGCGCTGCCGCGCCGAAGCGGCCGAAGCTGCAGGTAGTCAAGTAAGCCGCGCGCGGAAGGCGTCCTTGATCCATTGCACCCGATGTGCGCCTTCCGGCAGGCCCTCGATCGCCACCACGTCGAAGCGCAGCGGCACACGGCTCCAGTTCTTATCGCGCAGAAAAAACTGCGTCGCACGAATGATCTTGCGCTGCTTCGCCCAGGTCACCGAACCTAAGGCGCCGCCGAAATCGGCGCTGCCGCGCTGGCGCACCTCGATCACGGCGAGCACGCCGTCATCGAGACATACGAGGTCCAGCTCGCCGGCCTTGCAGCGCAGATTTCGCCCGAGAATTTTGACGCCGCGAACCTGCAGGTATTCCGCCGCCAGCTGTTCGGCGGCAACGCCGCGTTGCAGGCGCACCTGGTCCATGCGCCATGATGGCGCTGCGCCGGAGGTTTAGCCGCCGGTCAATCACGTGCGTTCGCGCAGATTCAGGGCTTGGAGCCGTAAATCTCCACGCCGCCCAGCCAGGTGTTCAGCACATGAGTATCGCGGATGGCGGCGGGCGCGATGGCGAGCACATCCTGGCTCAACAGCACCATATCGGCGAGCTTGCCGGGCTCGATGGAGCCCTTCTCGTGCTCCTGGAATTCCGCGAAGGCGGACTCCATGGTGTAGGCGGCAATGGCTTCTTGAATCGAGAGCTTCTGTTCGGGAAACCAGCCTTGCGGGTATTTGCCGTCCAAGGTGGCGCGCGTCACCGCGGCATACAACGTCAGCATGGGATCAAGCGGCGCCACCGGCCAGTCGGTGCCGAAGGCGAGGTGCACGCCGTGCTGCAGGAAGGTCCTGAATGCGTAGGTGCGGCTGGCGCGATCATGTCCGATGCGTGCTTCGGCCCAGCGCCCATCGTCGATGGCCTGGTAAGGCTGCACCGACGCGATGACATGCAATTGGGCGAAGCGGTCGAAGTCCGACGCGGCCATGTGCTGAGCATGCTCGATGCGCCAGCGCCGATCGCGCGGCCCGTCATTCTTCTCCACCGCCTGATAAAGATCCAACGTCGTCTTGATGGCGGCATCGCCGATGGCATGCGTGCAGACCTGCAGATCGGTTGCGTCCGCGCGCGCCAGTCGTTGCCCTGCCTTGATCAGCGGCAACATGTCGGAGAACAACAGGCCGCGATTTCCCGGCTCATCAGTGTACGGCTGCGTGAAGTACGCGGTACGGGATCCTAAGGAGCCGTCGGCGAACATCTTCAGGGCGCCGATCCTCAAGGACGGGCCGCCGAAGGCATGGCCAACGCCCAACTTGGCCTGATCTTCCACATTCGCGATGAGCGGCGCGCCGTACACGCGCACGGTGAGCTTGTCTTCCCGGAGCATTTGCGAATACACCGCCAAATCGCCGTAGTCCAGCGACATGTCCTGCACGCTGGTCACGCCGCGCTTCGCGGCTTCGTGCAGGGCGCTTCCGATCGCGCGCCGGCGCTGCGCGAAATTCAAGGGCGGCTCCGCTTTTTGCAGCAGCTCCGTGGCCGCATCCTTGAGCGCACCGGTGGGCTCGCCAGCGGCATCGCGGACGATCACTCCGCCGGGCGGATCGGGTGTTTTGGCGGTGATGCCCGCGAGCGCCAGCGCTTTTGAGTTGGCGAGCAGCATATGGCCGTCATAACGATCGATCGCCACCGGATTGTCGGGTGTCACCGAGTCGATATCGGCGCGCGTGGGTAGCTTCGCCGGCGACCACTTGGTCTCGTCCCATTCGCCGTTGCGAATCCACTCGCCCTTCGGTACGTGCGCGGCATGCTCGGCAATGCGCTGCACGAATTCCTTGAGGCTGGTGACCTGGGTCAGCTGCACCGAGCTCAAAGATGCGCCGCCGTCGGAGAAATGCAGGTGGGAATCGTTGAATCCGGGCAGCAGCCGATGGCCTTTGGCGTCGACGATGCGCGTATGCGGTCCTTGCCATTGCATGACGGCCGCCTCCGCGCCGACTGCGACGAAGCGGCCGTCAAGCACGGCCAGCGCATCGGCCTCCGGCTGCTTCGGGTTCACGGTCCAAATGCGGGCGTTGTGCACGATGAGATCGGCTGCGGGATGGGTTTCGGCGGGCAGCGGCGCGCCATCCGCCCCGGAGGCTGGGAGCGTGATGAACGCTGCGAGCGCGAAAAGCGCGAAAACCCTACAGAACATTCGGGACGCCGCCTTTTATCTGCGCCCAGTCCAGGTCGCGGCGAACCTTATTCGAAGGATCAAGGTGCAGCTTGCCGGTTACACCGGCGATCTCGCTGGCGGCGGCCGGATTGGCGGAGCGCAACCCGGGCACCAGACGATAGGCATCGAAACCGAAGGCGTAGAAGCGGTCGCGCCGCGCTGTGCGGGCCGGCCACGCTGCGCGCACACCGTCGCGAATCGGCGCCGTCGCAGGATCGCTGGAAATCATCCACGGCATGTCGGGAAACAGCATACCGTCGATATCCGAGTTCGCGGACGGGTTCGGTTCGAAACTGTCGGATGTAGAGTACACGGGTACATCGCCGGAATAGTTGTAGCGCAGCTGCGGCAGGATCAGGCGCGCGGTGCCGGCTGTGCTCGAGGCCGCGAAGATGAATTGGGCGTCGCTGCGATGCGTCGGCGGCTCGGGCTTCTCGCCCTTTTCGACCTTGGTGGCCTTCAATTGCATCACCGTTTTGATGACCTCAGAGAAATCCACCTGCGAGGGATCATAGCGCCCGGTATCGAGCAGGTTGCCGCCGAGATTTTTCAACTCGTCGGCGAAGGCCGTTGCGACGCGCGTGCCCCATTCTCCGCTCGGAAAAATGGCGACGCCATTGGGCCGGCCGTCAGCGACCACGCGGCGCGCCACCATCCGTGCCTCGTCTTCAGGCAGCAGCGCAAATTGATAGAAATATTTCGGCGGCACCACGCCATCGCCCAGAAAATTCAGCGCCAGGACCGGCGTGCGGCCGGCAAGCGGCGCGACCGCCGCGACCTCGTCCTTGATCAACGGGCCGACCACGAACCCGGCGCCGTCGCTGATTGCGCGGTTGTAGGCGGAGCTCACCGATTCGGCCGCCACGTCGTAGATCATCAGGCGCGGCCGGGTCGCGGCGCTCTGCTGCATATACGCCGCGACAAATCCATCACGAACCGCGACGCCAAAGGCCTCGCTGCGTCCCGATAGCGGCAGCAGCAGCGCGATCTGAGTGGGATATTCCGTGGCCACAGCGATTTGCGTCTGGGCGGTGGAAAGCACGCTCAAGTTGGCGGGATGCTGCGGAAATTGCCGCTTCCAGGCATCCAAAGCGGCAGCGGCGCGGGCCGGATTGCGTTCGACCTCGACGGCGACAGGACCTAAGTCCAGCCACCCCGCCACGATGGGATCGGTTTTGGGCGGCGGCTTCATCGGCGCGCCGCGTTCGGCGGCCGTGCGGACCCGGTTCAGCAGCTCATCGCGATTGGCGCGCAGCGCCGCAGGATCGTTGCTCAAGAAACGTTCACGCTCAACGAGCGCACGCGTGCCCTCGACCGGGTGCCCGGTGAGAAATGCGCTTCGGCCGCGAATCCAATAGTAGTTCTGCGCCTGATCGGCCGCGGTGGGGACGGGAATTTGATCGAGCTCGCGGATTGATCGGGCTGGATCGTTTTCGGCGAAGGCAATTTCCGCGGCAACGAGCGCCCGAGGCGTCGGCAGTTTGGTGCGCGCCTCCGGTGAGACCTGCGCGAACGCTTGCTTGGCGGCTGCGACGTTTCCGGCGACCGCCCATTGTTCAGCGCTCAGCAGTTCGTAGTTGTCGCTGTCCGCGGGCAATTGCAGCGCTAGATCCGCATACAGGCGGGCGGCCTCGGCGTGCTTGCCCTCGTGAGCCAGGCGCGCGGCGTGCTCCTGCTTGTCGGCAGAGGTTTCCGTCGGCTTGATGAGGCTGCACGAAGCCGCCATCAAGGACAGCGTCAACACTGCATATCGCGCCAGTCGTGGACGTCTTAAGATCGCTGCCATACCCTTCGCTCCTGAATCTTCAATACAGGCGCGATTATAGTGACAAACGAGGTGGCGGGGCTGTCGGGAGCCGGGAAGCTGTACGTGGTCGCCACGCCGATCGGCAATTTGGGCGATTTGAGTTCCCGCGCGCGCGAAGTTTTGCAGAACTGCGCGCTGATCGCCGCGGAGGACACCCGGCATACCGGCGTTTTGCTGAAAGCTTTCGGCATCGGCACGCAGCAGCTGTCGCTGCATGAACACAACGAGAGCGCGCGCGCCGTTGAAATAATTGCACTGCTGCGCGACGGTAAATCCGTGGCGCTGGTGAGCGATGCCGGAACGCCCGCGATCAGCGATCCGGGCTTCGAGCTGGTGCGGGCAGCGGCGCGGGCCGGCATCGAGATCGTTGCCGTTCCGGGGCCCTGCGCGGCGATCGCCGCACTATCGATCGGTGCGCTGCCGACCGATCGATTTTGTTTCGAAGGATTCTTGCCCACGCGCGCTGCACAGCGCCGCGAGCGGCTCAAATCGCTTGCGCCGGAATCGCGCACGCTGGTGATCTATGAGGCGCCGCATCGCGTGCGCGAAACGTTGGAGGATTGCGTGACGGCATTCGGGGCGGAGCGCGCCGCGTGCGTGGTGCGCGAAGCGACCAAGCTGCACGAGGTCACCTACCGCGGCTCGCTGCTCGAGCTGTTGAACAGATCCAAAACGGATGCCGATTTTTCACGCGGAGAAATCGTGCTGCTGGTCGGCGGCGCGCCGAGTGCGCCGGCCGACGCGGATGAAGAGGCGAGGGCGCTGGACAAGGTGCTCATCGCGTTGCTGGCTGAATTACCGCTAAAACAAGCGGCGCGCCTCGCCGCGCAGATCACCGGTGCGCGCGACAACGAGGCGTACCGTCGAGCGCTGTTGCTCAAAGAGCAATCAGCCTCGCAATAAAGTCCATACCTGCGTATGGTGCACGTCGGAGTCGGCCAGACAGTCGCTGTGTGCGCGAGCACATGGAGGAAAGTCCGGGCTCCACAGGGCACGGTGCCAGGTAATGCCTGGGAGGCGCGAGCCTACGGAAAGTGCAACAGAAAGATACCGCCTACGTGCCGCGAAAGCGGCGCCGGTAAGGGTGAAATGGTGCGGTAAGAGCGCACCGCGTGGATGGCAACACCCACGGCACGGCAAACCCCACCTGGAGCAAGACCAAATAGGGAAGCGAGCGGCTTAAAACACCGCTACATGTGGCCCACATGGGCTTCCGGGTAGGTCGCTTGAGCTGCGCGGCGACGCGTATGCCAGAGGAATGACTGTCCCAGACAGAACCCGGCTTATCGGCCGACTCCTTTCTACGCGCTAACGCGCGAACTATTCCCGCGGGCGAGGCGCCCACGCCCGGAAAAATTCAATATAAGAGCAAGATCGAAGAAGATCGACGGAGATGTCGACAAGTCGTTGTTGTAAATTTTTCCAGGAAAATCTCATAAGAGATTGATTCCTCTCACCCCCGCAATCGCAGCGCGCCAACAGTGTACAAAATGTGACCTAAGTCACTGTCGGCACGGGTTTTTTTTACCATAAGGCGTTGACAGTGATCTGTCCCGCTCCCTATAGTGGTGCCCGGTGGGAAATTGTGGGAGAGAATGGGTTTTTCGACCCATAAAGTTATGTTTCGGGGTGCCAACAAACTAACGCTCGATATCAAAGGCCGGCTGGTGATGCCCACCCGCTACCGAGACCGGCTGCAAGAGCGCTGCGGCGGCAATTTGGTGGTAACCGTCGACAAGGATCAGTGCCTGATGATCTACCCCCTCCCTGACTGGGAGGAGATCGAGCGGAAACTCTACAAGCTGCCCACCTTGAATCCGCAGGTGCGGGGCTTGCAGCGCTTGATGATCGGCTACGCCACCGATTTGGAACTCGACTCCCACGGCAGAATTTTGTTGCCCGCGAATTTGCGCGAGTTCGGCCAATTGACGCGCGACGCAATGCTGATCGGGCAGGGGATGCGATTTGAATTATGGGATGAGGCGCGCTGGAACGAGCGGCGCGACGAATGGTTGGCAAGTCCGGAAAGCACCACCGACCTGCCGGCTGAACTCGACACGTTGTCGTTCTAACCGGTCGGTGCGGTGGAAGAGATTGCGGGGGTTCACGCGGCGGTCCTGTTACCTCAGGTGCTGGCGGCGTTGAACATACGGGCAAGTGGCATCTACATGGACGCCACTTTTGGGCGGGGCGGACATGCAGGGGCGATTTTGGAGAAGCTTATCGCGAACGGCCGACTGCTCTGCCTCGATCGTGATCCCGACGCTGTTGCCGCGGCCCGGGCCCGATACTCGAAAGATCCCCGCGTCTCCATTTTTCTCGCACCGTTCTCCACGCTCGCGGCGTGCGCCGATACGGTCCAACCCGGACTCCAGCTCGACGGCATTCTGTTCGACCTCGGTGTCTCCTCGCCGCAGATCGACGACGCGTCGCGCGGATTCAGTTTCATGCAGGACGGTCCCCTCGACATGCGAATGACAGCCGGCGAAGGCATGAGTGCCGCGGATGTGGTCAATGGGGCGCCGCTGGAAGAGCTCATCCGCATCTTCCGCGAATTCGGCGAGGAACGCCTGGCGCCGCGCATCGCGCGCGCCATCGTCGCGGACCGCCAAACCAAGCCATTCGAGCGCACGCGCGAACTTGCGGAGATGATCGAGCGGGTCGCGCGCAGCAAGGAGCGGCACAAGCATCCCGCCACGCGCGTGTTTCAGGCGCTGCGCATCTACGTCAATGGCGAGCTCAACGAAATCGAAGCCGCGCTCGGCAGCGCCCTCGAGCGGCTGGCGCCCTCCGGCCGGCTGGCCGTGATCAGCTTCCACTCGCTCGAAGACCGCATGGTGAAGCAGTTCATGCGGCGCCATTCGCTGGCAGATCCCATGTATGCCGGGCTGCCCGACATCCCCGTGCACGCACGCCCCAAGCTGCGGCTCGTCGGCAAGGCCATCGAAGCGGACGAGCACGAAATCTCAATGAATCCACGCTCACGCAGCGCGCATCTGCGCGTTGCCGAGCGCCTCGATCAACAAGGAATCGCCGCATGAAACATCGCCGCTTGCTGCTGCTCATTCTGCCGCTGCTGTGGTTTGCCGTCCTAGGCTCCGCGGTGCAAGTGATCTACGAGCGCCATAAGGCGCGCGACATGTTCGTGCGCCTGGAGAAGCTCAACGCCGAACGCGACTCCCTCGAGATGGAGTGGGGACGCCTGCAGCTCGAGCAAAGCTATTGGTCCTCACACGCGTTCGTCGAACGAGTCGCCAATTCCAAGCTGCAAATGAACATTCCTCAGACCCGCGATGTGAGGATAGTGCGCCCGTGAAATTGCGCTCCGGCGAAAACGAACGACCTGCGAAGTCCTATCGCTGGCGTTCCGCGGTGGTTTTGGGCTTGGTGGTGCTGGGTGCGATCGGCCTCACGGTGCGCGCGGTCGAATTGCAATTGGTCGATCATCAATTTTTCGCCAAGCAGGGCGACGACCGTTCGATGCGCGTGGTGAAGATCGCCGCGCACCGCGGCGCGATCACGGATCGCAACGGCGAGCCGCTGGCGCTCAGCACGCCGGTGGACAGCATTTGGGTCAACCCACAGGAACTCGACGACAACATCGATCAATTGCCGAAACTGGCGCGTGCGCTCAAGGAAGACCAGCAGACCCTCGCGCGGCGCATCACCAGCAATCTCGACCGCGAGTTCTTGTACCTGGTGCGCCACATGCCGCCCGAGCAAGCCGCCCGCATCAAGGCGCTGGGAATCCCGGGCGTATATCTGCTGCGCGAGTATCGGCGCTACTACCCGGCCGGCGAAGTCGCGGGCCATGTGGTGGGATTCACCACGGTGGATGACAAGGGTCAGGAGGGTCTGGAGCTCGGCTTCGACCAATTGCTGAATGGCGAGGACGGCTCGAAGCGGGTCATTCAGGATTCGCAAGGGCGCTACGTCGAGAACGTCGAGAGCATCCGCGCTCCCCGCCCCGGACGCGATCTGGTCACCAGCATCGATCTGCGCATCCAGTATCTGGCGTACCGCGAGCTCAAAGCGGCGATGCAAGAGTATCGCGCGCATGCGGGCTCTGTGATCGTGATCGACGTCGAGACGGGCGAAGTGCTGGCGATGGTGAACCAGCCATCGTACAACCCCAACGACCGCGATCAGTTGAAGCCCGAGCTGTATCGCAATCGCGCGGCCACCGACATCTTCGAACCGGGCTCGAGCATCAAGCCTTTCATCATGGCCGCGGCGCTGGCGTCCGGCCAGTACCGCCCCGACAGCGTGATCGACACCTCGCCGGGGTTTTTGAAGGTCGGCACCAAGGTATTCGAGGACGAGCACAACTTAGGCTCCGTCGATCTCGCGACCATCTTGGCGAAGTCCAGCAATGTGGGCACCGCGAAAGTGGCGCTGTCGCTGCAGCCGGAAGAAATCTGGAGCACCCTCACCGGCCTAGGGTTGGGCCAGACCACCGGCAGCAACTACCCGGGCGAGTCCGCCGGCATGCTGAGCAACTACGCGCATTGGCGCCCCATCGGCATTGCGACGCTGTCGCATGGCTACGGTCTCTCGGTCACGCCGCTGCAGTTGGCGCATGCCTACGCAACGATCGGCGCCGGCGGCGTCAAGCGCCCCATTTCGTTCGAGAAGGTTTCGGGCCCCGTGGCCGGCGAGCGCGTCATGAACCCCAAGGTTGCGCGCGAGCTGATTCAGTTGATGGAGCAGGTCGTCGAGAAGGGCGGCACGGCGACTCGCGCGTCGCTCATCGGCTATCAGGTGTCCGGCAAAACGGGCACGGCGTTCAAATCCATCGCCGGCGGCTACTCCACCGACCGAATCATGGCGGTATTTGCCGGGCTGGTGCCTGCATCGCATCCCAAACTCGCCACAGTTGTGGTGATAGATGAACCAAGCCGGGATTTGCACGAGGTAGGCACGTTGGCTCAGGGCGGCACAGTGGCGGCGCCGGTATTCGCGAGCGTGATGTCGGGTGCGCTGCGCCTCATGGACATCGCGCCGGATGACTTGCAGAACGTGCCAGCCGCGGCTTTGGTGCAGGCGAACGACAACCCATGAGCGCCGCACTCATGTGGCTGCTCGACGGTATCGCGAAGATTCCCGCCTCGAACGCGAACGTCTCGGACTTGACGCTCGACAGCCGGCAGGTGCGGCCCGGGAGCTTATTTTTCGCCCTGCCGGGCTTGAAGGAGCACGGCAGGAAGTTCGCCGCCGATGCTGCCGCGCGCGGCGCGAGCGTGGTGCTGTGGGAGCCGGGCGAGCAGAGCGGCCAGATGACTCCGCCCACTTTGCCGCCGGGTGTATTCGCCGCCGCCGTGCCGAATTTGAAAAGCTTGGTGGGGCGCATTGCGGACCGCTTTTTCAACTGGCCGTCGTCTCAGCTTCGGATTACAGGCATTACCGGCACCAACGGCAAGACCACCAGCGCGTACCTGTTGGCGCAGTGCCTGGAGCACTTGGGCAATGCGGCGGCGTACATGGGCACCATCGGCTTCGGACGCCCCGCCGCGCTTGCGGAGCCGACGCATACCACGCCCGATGCGATCAGCGTGCATCGGATTCTCGCGCAGCTGCGCAGTGCAGGCGTCCGCGAAGTTGCAATGGAGGTTTCCTCGCACGCGCTCGACCAGAGCCGCGTGGATGGCGTGCGCTTCCAGACGGCCGCATTCACCAACCTCACCCGCGACCATCTGGACTATCACGGCAGCATGCAAAAGTACGGCGCCGCCAAAGCCAAGCTGTTTCAGACCGCCGATCTCAAGCACATCGTGCTCAACATCGGCGATGAATTCGGCCGCGCCCTGGCGCGCGACTATGCCGGCGGCGCCTCGTTGATCGCCGTCTGGGTGGGTGCGGGAGATTCAGGATGGCTCGCGGATCGTGCGCTGCACGCGACGCAGGTCCGGATGGAGCCGCGCGGTATTTCGATCGAAGTGGACGGCACCTTCGGCAAGGCGCACGTGAAGACCCAGCTCATGGGGCGCTTCAACGCCGAGAATTCCTTGGTGGTGATCGGCTGCCTGCTGTCGCTCGGCGTCTCCTTGGCCGAAGCGGCCGGCGCACTCGCGGAGTGCAAGCCGGCGCCGGGCCGCATGGAAGTGATCAAGGCCGACGCGCACAACAAGCCGACGGTGGTGGTCGACTATGCGCACACGCCCGATGCGCTGGCGAAGGCCTTGAGTGCGGCGCGCGAGCATTGCGAAGGCGCGTTGTGGTGCGTGTTCGGCTGCGGAGGCGATCGCGATTCGGGCAAGCGTCCGGTCATGGGGTCGATTGCCGAGAACCTCGCCGATCAGATCATCGTCACCGATGACAACCCGCGCTCCGAAGATCCGCAAGCGATCACACAGGACATCGTCAAGGGCATCAGGTCCGGTGCGGTGCGCGTGATCCACGACCGCGGCGAAGCCATCGCCACGGCCTTGAGGGAAGCGAACGCGATCGATCTGGTGCTGATTGCGGGCAAAGGGCACGAGGACTATCAAATTTACGGCGAAACGCGGCGCTCCTTCAGCGATCGCACCGAAGCACTGCGTTACCTGGGGGCGGCGGCATGAAGCGGACGCTGCAGGATGCCGCGAGAGTGGTGGGCGGCGAACTCAAGGGCGAGGACCGGCCCTTTGGCTGCGTTTCCACCGACAGCCGCACCTTGAAGCCTGGCGCCTTGTTCGTCGCGCTGCGCGGGCCGAATTTCGACGGCGCGGCATTCGTGCAAGCGGCCGCTGCCCAAGGTGCCATCGGCGCGCTGGTCGAGCGGGCAACGCCCGCGCCGTTGCCGCAAGTGGTGGTGCCCGACGCGCTGCGCGCGCTGCAAGTCTTGGCCAAGACCTGGCGCGCGCAGTTCACCCTGCCCGTGATCGGCGTCGCCGGCAGCAATGGCAAGACCACGGCCAAAGAAATGACCGCGGCCATCTTGTCGCGCATGGGCTTGGTGATGGCGACCCACGGCAATCTCAACAATCACATCGGCGTGCCGGTGACGCTCATGCGCCTGGAAGCTTCGCATCGCAGCGCCGTGATTGAGATGGGCGCGAACGCGATCGGCGACGTGGCGGCGCTGATGCAAATAGGGCAACCCACCGTCGGACTGATCACCAACGCGGGCGCCGAGCATTTGGAGGGCTTCGGCAATTTGGACGGCGTCGCGAAGGGCGAGGGCGAGATGGTGTCCTGCCTGTCGCCCGCGGCGACGGCCATCATCAACGCAGACGACGCCTACGCCGACTATTGGCGCGGCGTCTCCGGCGCGAAAAGCATCGTTACCTTCGGCGTGCACCGCCGCGCGGATTTTGCCGCGAAAAATGTTTTTCAGGGCATCGAGCGCGGCGAGTTCGCGACGCGCTTCACCTTGGTGTCTCCCCTGGGCGAGCGCGCGGTCATGCTGAAGGCGGGCGGTGCGCACAATATCGGCAATGCGCTGGCCGCAGCCGCGGCTGCCAGTGCCGCGGGTGCGTCGCTCGAGGACATCGTGCTGGGACTGGCGGATTTCCGCGCAGTCTCGGGCCGTCTGCAGCTGAAGGCGGGAACCCGCGGCAGCTGGATCATCGATGATTCCTATAACGCCAATCCCAGCTCGGTGCGCGCGGGCCTCGAGGTGTTGCGGTCGCTGAGCGGGGTTACCTGGCTGGTTCTCGGCGACATGGCTGAACTGGGCGACGTCAGTCACGACAGCCACGCGCACATCGGCTCGTATGCGCGCGATTGCGGCGTCAAACGCTTGTTCGCGGTAGGGCCGTTGAGCTCGCGTGCGGTGGAGACCTTCGGCTCGGGCGGCGAGTGGTTCGCCGACGCCGATTCGCTCACTCGCCGTCTGCGGGCGGAACTATCGCCCGGCGTCACCGTGCTGATCAAAGGCTCGCGCGTCAATCGGCTGGAGCGCGTGGTTCAGGCGGTCAGCGGCGGCGGCACCGGCGCCGGCGCCGGTCCCATGATGAGAGCGAGCTGACGCCATGTTGCTTTATGTCACCGAATATCTTGCGAAATTCTACAGCGGTTTCCACGTGTTCCAGTACCTCACGCTGCGCGGGATTCTTGCCGCAGTCACCGCGTTGCTGATGGGCTTGCTCATCGGGCCGCGCATGATCTCGCTGCTGAGCCACTACCAGATCGGCCAGGTGGTGCGCACCGACGGACCGCAATCACATTTGCAAAAGCGCGGCACCCCGACCATGGGCGGCGGCTTGATCCTGGTCGCGATGGGCATCGGCACGCTGCTGTGGGCGGATCTATCCAGCCGATTCGTTTGGGTGCTGCTCGGCACCACGGCGGCCTTCGGCCTGATCGGATTCTACGACGACTATTTGAAGCTGGTGGTGGGCAACTCCAAAGGCCTGGCCGCGCGCTACAAGTATCTAGCGCAATCGATCGCGGCGCTGACCATTGCGCTAGTTCTGCATTCCATGCACCAGACCGCAGCCGAGACCTCGCTGTACGTGCCGTTCTTCAAGGCGGTCGCGCTGCCGATGTCGACGCTGACATTCGTCGCGTTTGCCTACTGCGTCATCGTCGGCAGCAGCAACGCCGTGAACCTGACCGACGGACTCGACGGTCTGGCCATCATGCCCGCCGTGATGGTCGCCGCGGCCCTCGGTGTCTTTGCCTACGCCACGGGCAACGTCAATTTTGCGCGCTACCTGCAGATCCCGTTCATCAACGGCGTGGGCGAGGTGCTCATTTTCAGTGCGACTCTGGTAGGCGCGGGATTGGGATTCCTGTGGTTCAACTCATATCCGGCGCAGGTGTTCATGGGCGACGTTGGCGCGCTGGCCATCGGCGCCTCGCTCGGCACCATCGCCGTCATCGTGCGCCAGGAACTCGTGCTGTTCGTGATGGGCGGCGTGTTCGTGCTCGAGACCGTTTCGGTGGTGCTGCAGGTCGCCTCATTCAAGCTCACGGGCAAGCGGATATTCCGCATGGCCCCCATTCATCATCATTTCGAACTTAAAGGCTGGGCGGAACCCAAAGTCATCGTGCGTTTCTGGATCATCAGCTTCGTGCTGGTGTTGGCGGGCCTTGCAACCTTGAAGATCCGCTGATGCACAGCGTCGTGGTCGGCTTGGGTAAAACCGGCGCTTCCTGCGTTCGCTATCTGGCGAAGCGCGGCGATCAGGTGAGCGCCACCGACACGCGCAGCGCTCCGCCTGGCCTCACTGAACTCGGCGAGCTGGCCGCCGCGGTGACATTGAGGTTGGGAGGGTTCGACCTGTCGCTGCTCGAGGGCGCATCCCAGGTACTGATGTCGCCCGGGGTGTCGCTCAACGAGCCTATAGCGCGGTCGGCGCGTGCGCGCGGCATCGACGTGCTGGGCGATGTGGAGCTGTTCGCGCGCGAGGTGCGCGCTCCGGTCATCGGCATCACAGGCACCAACGGCAAGAGCACGGTCACGACACTGGTGGCGCGCATGGCGGCCGCAGCCGGGCGGCGCGTGCTCGCCGGCGGCAATTTGGGAGAGCCCGCGCTCGATTTGCTGGCGCAGCCCAAGCCGGACTTGTACGTGCTCGAGCTGTCGAGCTTTCAATTGGAGACCACCTCATCGCTGGTGCTGACGGCCGCGGTCGTGCTCAATGTCAGCGCCGATCATTTAGACCGCTACCCCTCGGTGGAAGCCTATGCGCGCGCCAAGGGGCGCATCCTGGCGAAGGCATCGACGGTGGTGCTGAACGCCGATGATCCCTGGGTCATGGCGATGCGCGATACGGCCTATCGCAGCAAGTCCGCGCGTACGGTCACCTTTTCCATCGCGCGCAGCGATGCGGATTTTTCGCTGCTGCGAAGCGGTGCGCAGATTTTCCTGGCGCGGCGCGGCGAGAAATTGCTGGACATCGCGCGCATGAAGATTTCCGGATTGCACAATGCCGCCAACGCGCTGGCGGCATTGAGTCTCGGCGAGGCCGCGGGACTGCCGATGCAGAGCATGCTGGAAGCGCTCGAATCCTTCCCCGGCCTCACGCATCGTTCTTCGTGGGTGGCGGATGTGGCCGGCGTGCGCTACATCGACGATTCCAAGGGCACCAATGTCGGGGCCACGACGGCCGCGGTCGCCGGCATGGCCGGCCCGCTGGTGTTGATCGCGGGAGGCGAGGGCAAGGGCCAGGACTTCACACCCCTGGCCGACGCGTTTCGCGGCAAGGTGCGCGAGGCGGTGCTCATCGGCAAGGATGCGCCGGCCATTGCGGCGGTGCTCGAGGGCATCTGCAGCACGCGCCGCGCGGCCTCGATGGAAGAGGCAGTCACCGAAGCGCAGCGCGCGGCCCACAGCGGCGACACCGTGCTGCTGTCGCCGGCGTGTGCCAGTTTCGACATGTTCCGCGACTACGGGCATCGCGGTGATGTGTTTGCCGCGGCGGTCATGAAGCTCAAGGGCGCGGCGCCGGCGGGTGAGGCGTCATGAGCACGGCCACCATGTCGTACGGCGTGCGGGCGCGCGAGCGGATGCCCTTCGCGTGGGACACGGTCACCTTGGGGTTGGTGGCGGCGCTGTTGCTCGTGGGATTGATCATGGTCACCTCGGCGTCGATGGCCATCGCCGCGCGCGACATGGGCGATCCATTTTACTTTCTCGAGCGGCAATTCATCTTCACCATGGCGGGCGTGGCGTTTGCCTGGGTGATCACCCGGATACCCACCGAGATTTGGGACAAGTACGGGCTGGCTTTGCTGTTGCTGGGGCTGTTGCTGCTGATCTTGGTCCTCATCCCGGGACTGGGTGCGCGGGTCAACGGTGCGCGCCGCTGGCTGCGCATCGGTGTGCTGAATTTTCAGGTGTCGGAACTCGCCAAGGTGCTGGTGTTGACCTGGCTCTGCAGCTACTGCGTGCGCAAGCGCGCCGAGCTCGAGACGACCTTGCCCGGCCTCGTGAAGCCCTTCGGCCTCTTGTCGGTGACCGCGGTGCTGTTGCTGATCGAGCCGGACTTCGGCGCGGCCAGCGTGTTGTTCGCGACCGGCTTCGCGGTGCTGTTCATCGCGGGGGCTCGCTTACGCTACGTGGCCCTCCTGGTCTCGACCGCGGTGCTGGCGTTCGCGCTGCTCGCGCTGACCTCACCCTATCGCTTGAAGCGCCTGCTGGTTTTTCTGCATCCCTTCGACGATCCGTTCAACGGCGGCTTCCAACTGACGCAGTCGCTGATCGCCATCGGACGCGGCTCCTGGTTCGGCGTCGGATTGGGAAGCAGCGTGCAGAAACTGTTCTACCTGCCGGAGGCGCACACGGATTTCGTGTTCGCGGTGCTGGCCGAGGAACTCGGGCTGGTCGGCGTGATCGGTGTGATCGGCCTGTTTGTGGCCTTGGTGTGGCGCGCGTTTCACATTTCACGCCTGGCCTCGAAGGCGGGCCTGCGCTTCCAAGCGTACCTCGCAGCGGCCTTCGGCATTTGGCTGGGGCTGCAAGCCATCGTGAATATCGGCGTCAACATGGGCGTGTTGCCCACCAAGGGACTGACACTGCCGCTGTTGAGCTACGGCCGCAGCAGCTTGCTGGTGAGCCTGGCGTGGCTGGGAGTGCTGCTGCGCATCTATCACGAGGTCAAGTGCAGCTCGCGCGCCGCCGTAACCCGCGTGCCGGGAGGCAGCCGATGAGCGGCGCAGCAGATGCCGATGCCGGCGGTCCGGTGCTGATCATGGCGGGCGGCACCGGCGGCCATGTGTTCCCCGCGCTGGCCGTGGCGAAGGCGCTGCGCGCGCGCGGCGTCGCGGTGGTGTGGCTGGGAGTTCCCGG
Source organism: Steroidobacteraceae bacterium (assembly GCA_036493935.1). Classification (GTDB taxonomy): domain Bacteria; phylum Pseudomonadota; class Gammaproteobacteria; order Steroidobacterales; family Steroidobacteraceae; genus Bog-1198. The sequence continues at coordinate 21,479 of DASXOY010000042.1, forward strand.
CAGCATGGAGTCGCGGCTGGTGCCTAAGCAGGGCATTCCCATCGAGTGGGTGAATGTGCGCGGCATCCGCGGCAAGGGCGCATTGACTTGGGCGCTGGCGCCGCTGCGCATCGCCAATGCGGTGGCCCAGGCGATCGGCGTGCTGCGCCGGGTGAAGCCGCGTTCCGTGCTGGGCGCGGGCGGCTATGTCAGCGGTCCCGGCGGCATTGCCGCCTGGCTCATGCGCATTCCCTTGCTCATCCACGAACAAAATGCGATTGCCGGCATGACCAATCGCTGGCTGGCGCGCTTGGCCTCGCAGGTCTTGGAAGCGTTCCCGGGAAGCTTCGGGCCCGGCTCGCGCGCCAAGACCATCGGCAATCCGGTGCGTGAGGACATCGCATCGATCGCATCACCGGCCGAGCGGTACGCGGATCACTTCGCGGCGCGCGGGTCGCGGCCGCGCCTGTTGGTGTTCGGCGGCAGCCAGGGCGCGCAACGCTTGAACGCCGTGTTGCCGGAGGCGCTGGCGCTGATTGCGGCGGATCAGCGTCCGCAGGTGCTGCACCAATCAGGCGAGCGCGGATTCGAGGCGACCAAAGCGGCTTACCTCAGCGCCGGCGTCGAAGCGCAGGTGATGCCCTTCATCGACGACATGGCGAAGACTTACGCGTGGGCGGATCTCGCGGTGTGCCGCGCCGGCGCGATGACGGTCGCCGAGCTGCAGGCCGCAGGCTTGGGCGCGATCTTCGTGCCTCTCCCCATCGCGACCGACGATCACCAGACCAAGAACGCCGGCGTCATGGTGAACGTCGGCGCCGCGCGCATCATCCAGGAGCGCGACCTCACGGCGGAGCGCCTCAGCGGCATCATCTCCGAGCTCATCGCCGATCGCGCAACGTTGTTGAAAATGGCCGAGGCGGCCCGGGCGGCGCGCATCACCGATGCGGCGACCCGGCTTGCGGATATGTGCGTGGCCGCGGGAGCGCACGCGTGACCGTGCGCACGCGCCTGGAAGACCGCATGCGCCGCATCCAGCGCATACACCTGGTGGGCATCGGCGGCAGCGGTATGGGCGGCATTGCCGAAGTGCTGCTGAATTTGGGCTACGAGGTGCAAGGCTCGGACCTCAAGGGCAATGCGGTGACCGAACGCCTCGCGCGGCTGGGGGCGAAGATTTTCATCGGGCATCGGGCCGAGCATTTGGGCGATTCCGACGTGGTGGTGGTATCGAGCGCCGTCAACCGTGCGAACCCGGAGGTGGCCGCTGCCTTGGCGAAGCGCATCCCCGTGGTGCCGCGAGCGGAAATGCTGGGCGAGCTGATGCGCTTTCGCTATTCGATCGCGGTGGCGGGGACGCACGGCAAGACCACGACCACGAGCTTGGTGGCGAGCGTGCTCGCGGAGGCAGGTCTGGATCCAACCTTCGTCATCGGCGGCCGCTTGAAGAGCGCGGATAGCAATGCGCGCTTGGGTGCCGGCCGGTACCTGGTTGCCGAGGCCGACGAAAGCGACGCCTCCTTCATGCACTTGCAGCCGATGATCGCCATCGTCACCAACATCGACAACGATCATCTCGCCACGCATGACGGCGACTTCAGGCGCTTGAAGCAGAGCTTCGTCGACTTCCTGCATAACCTGCCGTTCTATGGGCTGGCGGTGCTGTGCGCGGACGACGAACACGTGCAGAGCATTTTGGAGGAGGTGGGACGGCCGTTCGTGACCTACGGTTTCGCGGAGGGCGCGGACATCCGCGCGGTCAATGTGCAGCGGCTAGGGCTGCAATCCCGCTTCGAGGCACTGCGCGAAGGCCGCGCTCCGTTGAGCGTCACCATCAATTTGCCGGGCCGCCACAATGTGCTCAATTCTCTGGCCGTTATTGCAGTAGCCAGCGAACTCGACGTCCCTGACGAAGCGATTCAGCGTGCGCTGGCGAACTTTCAGGGGATCGATCGGCGCCTGCAGCAGCTCGGCGAGATTCAGTGGCCGGGCGGCCGCGCGCTGATCGTGGACGACTACGGGCACCATCCCACCGAGGTGGCGGCGACGCTGGAGGCCGTGCGCCAGGGCTGGCCGAAGCGGCGCCTGGTGCTGGTGTTTCAGCCGCACCGCTACAGCCGCACCCGGGATCTCTTGGATGATTTCGGCCGCGCCTTGAGCGAGTGCGACGTGCTGTTGGTCACGGAAGTGTATGCGGCGGGCGAGGAGCCCATCGCCGGCGCCGACGGGCGCGCGATTTGCCGCGCCGTGCGCAGCCGCGGAGTCGTGGAGCCGGTGTTCGTCGAGAGTATCGATGACCTGCACGATTCATTGCGCGCCGTGCTGCACGACGGCGACGTGGTGCTGACCATGGGGGCCGGCAATCTTGGTCAAGTCGCTCAGGACCTGAAGCGGCGTTTCGCGGGAGCCGCGGCGTGAACGCGCAACACTTGGTCGAACTGGCACCCGAATTCAGTGCCCGCGTGCTGCACGACGTCTCGATGGCCAAGCACACTTCGTGGCATGCCGGCGGCCCGGCGGATTTCTTCTTTACGCCACGCGACATCATGGACCTGGCTTCCTTCGTTCGGCAGCTGCCGCAGGAAGTGCCGCTGCTGTGGATCGGCCTGGGCAGCAACCTCTTGGTGCGCGACGGCGGTGTGCGCGGCGCGGTGGTGGCAACGCACGGCGCGCTGGGCGCGCTCGAGCGTCACAGCGCGACTCGGATCCGTGCCGAGGCCGGTGTGCCCTGCGCCCGCATAGCGAGGCAGTGCGTCAAGTGGGGCTTGGGTCCCGCGGAATTTTTTGCCGGCATTCCCGGCACGTTGGGCGGTGCGCTCGCGATGAACGCCGGCGCGTGGGGCGGTGAAACCTGGCGGCACGTGGTGGAAGTGGAAGTGCTGGATCGCAAGGGCGTGCGCCATACGCGCACGCCGGCGGAGTATGAGATCGGGTATCGCCAGGTGAAGGGGCCCGGCGACGAGTGGTTCATCGGTGCGCGCCTGGAATTCGAGCGCAAGGCGGGCGTCAACGCCAATGCCATCAAAGAATTGCTGGACAAGCGGCGCGAGACGCAGCCGATCGGCGAATGGAGCTGCGGCTCGGTGTTCACCAATCCGGCAGGAGATCACGCGGCAAGGCTGATAGAGGCCGCCGGATTGAAAGGATTTCGCATCGGCGATGCGTCCGTTTCCGAGAAGCATGCCAATTTCATCATCAACCATGGGAATGCGCGCGCCGCCGACATCGAGGCCTTGATCCTGCACGTGCAGAAGACCGTTGCCGCCAAGAGCGGCATCGATCTGCACACAGAAGTGCGCATCGTCGGGGAGGCCGCATGAGCCTCCTGAAAGAAGGCGCGATGCGCCGGGTGAGCTCGGCCAAGGACTTCGGCAAGACCGCGGTGATGCTGGGCGGCGACTCGAGCGAGCGTGAGATCTCGCTGTTGAGCGGCAATGCGGTGCTCAAGGCCTTGCAGAGCCGCGGCGTCGACGCGCATGGCTTCGATCCTTTGGATCGGCCCGTCCAGGCGCTGCGCAGCGAAGGCTTCGATCGGGTGTGGATTGCGCTGCACGGGCCCGGCGGCGAGGACGGCGCCATGCAGGGCGCGCTCGACTGGATCGGCGTGCCCTACACCGGCAGCGGCGTCCTGGCCTCGGCGCTGACCATGGACAAGCTGAAGACGAAGCGCGTGGTGGTCGGTGCCGGCTATGCGGCGCCGGAGTATGCCGTGCTGACGAGCGCCGCGGATCTGGATGCGGCGCTCAAGCGCATCGGTCTGCCGATGATGGTGAAGCCCGCGAGTCAAGGGTCCAGCGTGGGCATGACCAAGGTGAAGGCGGCCTCGGAACTCAAAGGCGCGTTCGAAGCGGCGCATGTCATCGATCCGGTGGTGTTCGCGGAGAAATTCGTCAGCGGCGACGAATACACGGTGTCGATATTGCAGGGCGCGGCGTTGCCGTCGATCCGCATCGTGCCGGCGACCGAGTTCTATGACTATCAGGCCAAGTACTTCCGCGACGACACGCAGTACTTCTGCCCGAGCGGCTTGAGCGCCAAGGACGAGGCCGAGCTGCAGGCCGCTGCGCTGGCGGCATTCAAGGTCACCGATTGCTTCGGCTGGGGGCGGGTCGACTTCATGCGCGATCGCGCCAGCAGCAAGTTCTATTTCATCGAAATCAACACCACGCCGGGCATGACCAGCCACAGCCTGGTGCCGATGGCCGCGCGCCAGGCGGGCCTTAACTTCGAAGAACTGGTGTGGCGCGTGCTCGAGACCAGTTTCTCGCGGGAGCGAAAATGATCATTACACGGCGGTTTAGATGATCGGCGTCATGCATCGCAATCGCTTCAAGGCTAAACCTAAGGCGGAGAAGCGCCGGTGGCAATGGCCGGCCGCGCTTAGAAACTGGCGCCTCTATGTGCGCCGCGGCGGCCTGGTGCTGGCCTTGGTGGCAGCTTTAAGCGCCTTGACCTGGGCGCTCGATCGACCGGTGAAAGTGATTTCCATCGATGGCAGCTTCCAGCGCGTCAGCCCGGGCCAGATCGAAAAGGCCGTCGCGCCCTTCGCCAACCAAGGCTTCATGTCGGCCAACCTCGCCGACATTCAGCGCGCGGTTGAATCCCTGCCCTGGGTGGACCACGCGCGCATCGCACGCCGCTGGCCGAACAGCCTGCGCGTCACCGTGACCGAGCAAACCGCCGCGGCGCGCTGGGGCGAGTCGGGCCTGCTCAACACCCGCGGCGAGCTGTTCGTGAGAGCCGCGGCGCACGTGCCCGCGGAATTGCCGCGCCTGTCGGGACCTGAGGGCACCGAGTCGCAGGTCGCGCAGCGCTACCTCGCGGTCCAGGGCCGCATGCTGGAAGCAGGCTTGCGCATCGCCGCGTTGCGCCTCGATGAACGCGGCGCCTGGGAAATGGATTTGGACAGCGGCGTGACGGTGCGCCTAGGGCGGCGCGATGTGGACGCGCGCATCGATCGCTTCATTCATACCGCGGCGCAAGTGATTGCCCATCGCCTGACGGAAGTGAATTACGTGGACATGCGCTATTCGAACGGCTTCGCCATCGGCTGGCGCAACCAAAACACCCCGGCTTCAGGGCCGGCGAAACATCCCGACGATGCCGACGCTTAAAGGAAAATTTTAAAGACATGGCAAAGCGCTCTGATCGCAATTTATTGGTGGGCCTGGATATCGGCACCAGCAAGGTCGTCGCCATCGTCGGCGAGATCAAGTCCGACGGCGCGCTGGAGATCATCGGCATCGGCAGCCACCCTTCCCGCGGCTTGAAGAAGGGCGTGGTGGTGAACATCGAATCCACGGTTCAGTCCATTCAGCGCGCGGTCGAAGAAGCCGAGCTGATGGCGGGTTGCGAAATCCATTCGGTCTATGCAGGCATCGCCGGCAGCCATGTGCGCTCCTTAAATTCGCACGGCATCGTCGCCATCAAGGACAAAGAGGTGGTGCAGGGCGATGTGGAGCGAGTCATCGATGCCGCCAAGGCGGTGGCGATACCGGCCGACCAGAAGATCCTGCACGTGCTGCCGCAGGAATACATCATCGATACGCAGGAAGGCATCCGCGATCCGATCGGCATGTCGGGCGTGCGCCTCGAGGCCAAAGTGCACATCGTCACCGGCGCCGACAGCGCCGCGCAAAACATCGTCAAGTGCGTGCAGCGCTGCGGCCTCGCGGTGGACGACATCGTGCTGGAGCAACTGGCGTCGAGCTATGCCGTGCTCACCGAGGATGAGAAGGACCTCGGCGTGTGCATGGTGGACATCGGCGGCGGCACCACCGACATCGCGGTGTTCGGCGGCGGCGCGATCCGGCACACGGCGGTGATCCCGATCGCGGGCGACCAGATCACCAACGACATCGCGGTGTCCATGCGCACGCCGACGCAGTACGCCGAGGACATCAAGATCCGCTACGCCTGCGCCCTATCGCAGCTCGCCAACCCCGACGAGACCATCGAGGTCCCGAGCGTGGGGGATCGTCCGCCGCGCCGCTTGGCGCGCCAGACTTTGGCCGAGATCGTCGAACCCCGCTACGAGGAACTGTTCGGGCTCATCCGCGACGAACTGCGCCGCGCGGGACTGGAAGAGCAGGTGGCGACGGGGATCGTGCTCACCGGCGGCAGCGCGAAGATGGAAGGCGCCATCGAGCTCGCCGAAGAAGTGTTTCACATGCCGGTGCGCTTAGGGGTCCCCCAGTACGTCACCGGTTTATCGGAAGTGGTGAGCAACCCGATTCACGCCACCGGCGTGGGTCTGTTGCTCTATGCCAAAAGCAACATGGATGCGCAACGCACGGACGCGCCGCTGCTCGCGGGCGGCATGAAAAATCTGCTGGAGCGAATGAAGGCTTGGTTTCAAGGCAATTTTTGATCGAGTTAATTGATAACTTAACGTAGGAGCACTGGAATGTTCGAACTAATGGATACGTATAGCCAAAGCGCCGTCATCAAGGTGCTGGGCGTGGGCGGCGGCGGCGGCAACGCGGTCTCGCACATGGTCCAAGCAGGACTTGAGGGCGTGGATTTCATCTGCATCAACACCGACGCGCAGGCGCTGAAGCACTCGAAGGTGCGCACCGCTTTGCAGATCGGCTGCAACATCACCAAGGGCTTGGGCGCCGGCGCCGACCCTGAAGTGGGCCGGCAGGCCGCGATGGAAGACCGCGACCGCATCATCGAGCTGATCGAAGGCTGCGACATGCTGTTCATCACCGCCGGCATGGGCGGCGGCACCGGCACCGGCGCGGCGCCGGTCGTGGCGCAGGTCGCGAAGGAACTCGGGATTCTCACCGTTGCGGTGGTCACCCGT
>DASXOY010000043.1:0-4229 GCA_036493935.1 Steroidobacteraceae bacterium
GAATCATGATGGGCTCCATCGAATCCAAATGATTCAAAGGACTCAAGAAGTCTTCGGACGGACACTAAGGTCTTGCGCGTCGGGGTGCGGTCAGCCCACCGTGGATCAAGCAATGAACCCTCCGTTCGGAAGCGGCCTTTGTTCGCGTTCAAGAAAATGAATGCCGCGACGCTGGTGCAGCGCAGTTCCAGCGCAGCATTCCTTACGGAACGCGGGCGCGGCAGAGGATTAATCCCGGCTACGGCTCCATATTTATCGGCGTTTGATCGATTTTGTATTATCTGCCACTACGCCAAAATCGCTGGACTTGCTGCCATCTGATACCGCGAAGCCTTCCGCGCCTAAGCCACGGCGCAGCAACTCGCGCACCGCGGCGGCACGGCTCGGCATGCGGCGACTGAACCGCCAGGTATCGAGAGCATCAAGCTCCTCTTCGGTGAGCATGATTTGCAGACGTTCGCCCCGAGGGTCTGTCGTCATGGGATTCTCCACGCCTAACTCATCTTCGACAGTGCGATTTGCAAGTAATTGAGCAGCAATAGCAATCAGCGCCGCGGTGGCGGCTTGGCACTACATTTCAGTTGCTGGGATCAGGCTGAGGCGTCGCGCACGGTGGGCGGCAGCGCAACGCCGGCTGCACGAATAGCGAGGCTGGCGGCGGGGCGTGGAGCGGAGCGCACAATGAAGCGCTTGCCGTCCTGCTCGATCTCGGTCTCGGTGAGCGAATCCAGATCGGCGATGATTTCCGGCCAGGAGCCGGATCGGCCGAACGCGGCAATGCGGTCTTCCAGTGCCTTCTTCAGCACTAGGGCCAGGAAGCTGCAGAAAGAGTGAGTCCGATACTGCAGCTGGGCTTCACCCCAGTGGAATCTTGGAATTCGAGATCGTCCACCCGTTTCATCCTGATCGCGGCCGTCGATTGGCGATAGCACACACGCGCGTCGACCGCGGTGTGGAGTGGATTTGGTACCTGGATGGCGGGGGTGCGGCGCGACAGGTGATGCGCGCCTTCACAGATCTTGCTGAGCCGGATGACTTTCAGCGCCAGGCGGCGGGACGCTGTGTGTTTCACATGCGCGATCTGCTGGCGCTGGTTGTCATGGTGGAACGTCTGGCGCGGCGAGTTTCCATGGCCGGCGACACCTAAAGAGAATTATGTCGCCGTTTTTAGGTAATTATGTCGCATCCGTGGACGAATGTGCTTTTATACGTCAAAATACCGCTGATTCGACCATGACCAACGGCACAGTTCCAATCGAGGGCGAAAAAATTGACAACACGAGGCTCGCGTCGGCTCCGCCGCGCGGACCCCAAAGTCGCTGCTCTGCAGGCGACCGGGACGCTCAATCGCAGGCCCGAGGCAGTGACCGATCCGCTGTTCCGGACCGGCGGTCTTTTCGACCCCCGCGACCTGCTGCAGGTTCGTTACGAGATGGTGCGGCGGCATCTCGTCGAGGACGAACCGGTTGCCGCAACGGCGCAATTGTTCGGGGTCTCGCTGCCGACGGCTTATCAGGCCCACGCGGCCTTCAAAGCAGGCGGGCTTGCCGCTCTGCTGCCCAAGCGGCGTGGGCCGAAGCATGGGCACAAGCTTACACCGGAGGTCCTGTCGCATATCGAGCAGAGGCGGCGGGAACGTCCCAATTTGCGCGCCGGCGATTTGGTGGCGGACCTGCAGCACACGTTCGGTCTGACGATCCATCGCCGCAGTCTCGAGCGGCTGCTCACGGGCCAAAAAAAACTTCCGAGCCACTGAGTGCAGCATGCTGCTGCGAAGATGCGATTAGCTACGAGAAGTTGCGCAGTTGCGCCTTAAACGGGACGCCTGTGCAAGGCGGCGGGTTGAGCGTGCTGTTGCACCGCGGGCTGGCAGCGTGGCTGAGCGCCACGCCGCCGCCGCTCGGATCGCGGCCTTCACCAGCAACGATGCCGAATCCGGTGCCGCTGCCAGCGACTCTTGCATCAATCATCCTGCGTCTGACCAAGGAGGCTGCCTATGCGTGATCCGCGCGTTCCTTCCAACCATCTGTTGCGCGATGCCTATCTCTACATTCGTCAGTCGACGCCGCGGCAGGTCAGCGAGAATGGCGAGAGCACGCGACGCCAGTATGCGCTGCGTGAACGGGCGCTGTCGCTTGGCTGGCCTGCCGAGCGAATTCATATCATCGATCAAGATCTGGGAATGTCCGGGGCGCATAGCGCTGGGCGTGATGGCTTCAAGGAATTGGTCGCCGCAGTCGGGCTTCGCAAGGTCGGCATCGTACTCGGGCTTGAAGTGTCACGTTTGGCGCGCAACTCGGTCGACTGGCAGCAGCTGCTGCAGCTGTGTGCCTACACGGATACGTTGATCCTCGATGAGGAGGGTATCTATGATCCGTCTGCCTTCAACGATCGTCTGCTGCTCGGTCTGAAGGGCACTATGAGCGAAGCCGAGCTGCATCTGCTGCGGAGCCGTCTGCGTGGTGGGATTCTCAACAAGGCACGGCGCGGCGAATTGGCTCTGCGTTTGCCGGTGGGGCTGGTGCATCTGCCCGACGGACGCTGCGCTCGTGAGCCCGACGCCGGAATCCAAGCCAGCATCATGGCGGTGTTCGAAGCTTTTGCCGCGACTGGTACCATCGCCGGAACATTGCGGCAGCTGCTGGCTTCCGGCATCCGTTTTGCTCAATCGATTTGGGGTGGGGATAAGGCGGGGACGTTCATATGGTGCGATTACAATCGAACCCGGGTCCGGAACATTCTGACCAATCCGGCGTATGCCGGCGCCTATGTCTATGGGCGACGTCGCTGCCGACGAGCACCGGACGGCCACATGGATCGCTGCAAACTCGAGCCGGATGCGTGGACCGTGGTGCTCCCGGATCGCTTTTCCGCCTATGTCACGTGGACTGACTTCCAAGCCATCCAAGGGCAACTACGCAGAAACGCCAAGCCGTTCGGCCCGTCAAATCCCTTTGGCCCGCCGCGTGAAGGACCGGCACTGCTGCAGGGGCGCGTGATGTGCGGGCGGTGTGGCAGCCCAATGTACGTGCGCTACAACGGCAATCATCGGCGCCGTGCGCGGGCGCGTTACGTCTGTATCGACAAAGCCGATGCTCGCCGCGCCGCCTGCCAAAGCGTGCCCGCGATCGACATCGATGCTGCAACCGCGCGACTGGTCCTCGACCTTATGACACCGATGGCTATCGAAATGACATTGGCCATCCGGAGCGAACTGGATCGACGCATCGCCGAAAGCGAGCAACATCATCGGTTACGGATCACCCGCGCCCAGTACGAATGTGACGTCGCACGACGGCGCTTCATGTTCGTCGATCCAGCCAATCGTTTGGTCGCGGCAGGCCTCGAGGCAGAATGGAATGCGCATCTATCAGCGTTAGCGGCAGCCGAAGATGAGCTCGGTCGCTTCCGCGCCGAGACGCAAGATCAGCTTACCGGGGACATGCGCCGCCGTATCATGGCGTTATGTGGTGACATGTCGGACCTCTGGGCCAATCCCGCTGTGGTCGATCGCGAGCGCAAGGAAATCCTCGCGCTTCTCATCGAAGATGTAACCATCGTGAGTGAGCATGCCGAGATCACTGCTCATGTGCGATTGCGTGGCGGTGCTTGCCGAACCCTGCCGCTGACCCGGTCCACCGTAGCGCCATGCAAACGAACCCCTCCAGACATCGTCGCAAGGATCGACCAACTGCTTGATCTCGGAGACGATGAATTTGTCGCCCAAAACCTCAATGCCGCTGGCATTCGCAATTGGCGAAACTGCTCCTTCACCAAGGGCCACATCACCAATGTCCGAAAGGGCCGCAACCTGCGCTCTCATCGTGCGCGCCGGGATGCCAGCGGTTACGCCACAGCCGGAGAGCTTGCCGCCCGCTATAACGTCACACGAACGACGATCCGTCATTGGGCAAAGAACGGGCTACTTGAGCGATTCTCATGCGGCCATCGGCATCGCTGGTACTATCGCGTCCCAGTCGGAGTGGATATTATTAAAGGATACGGTGGTCCACACGCCAAGCCGCCGCGTATCGAGCCGGCGCCTACCTGCCACTCGTCCGAACATGGAGCAGTCCGATGAGCACGCCAACACGTGGGCCCGTACGCGGTCGGCGCGGCGATGATAGATCGGCCGCACCTCGAGATCGACCGTCTTGAGGCTGCGGAAGGCGCGTTCGGCGGTCGAGAGCTGTTTGTAGGCGGTGACCGTCGCGGTTTGATCGAGCACC
>DASXOY010000044.1:0-38200 GCA_036493935.1 Steroidobacteraceae bacterium
GTGAAGGATGACCTGGAGCTCAATGCCCTGCTGCTGAACACCGCGGTTGAGGACGCCGAGCTGCACGTCAACGCCGCCGCTCCGCCGCTCTCCGGATTGGGTCTGGAGTCTCTCGCAAGGAAGTATGTCGAGGTGCAAAGCATCGTGACGCGCTGGGCGCGCCGCTATGACGGGCGCTTCGTGGAGCAGCTGCTATATGTGCCGAAGCTGACGACGGATGCCTTCGACAAAATCGATGCGTTGCGCGATTGGTGCCGCAACCTGGAGCAGCGATTGAATGCTCTGGACGATGTATCGCGCCGCTACCGCGTCGGAGTGGATACGCTGCCGGCGGGCGGACATCGCATCAACTTGCGGCGCTTCGAGCACGGCTTGAATTCCGAAAAACACGTGCCCCGCGAGTTTTTTGATTCCGCCGAATATCTGCGCATTGCCGAACTCTCCGAGACCTTGAGCGACTTGATTGGTCCGGGCGCCTACGTGCAGCGCGGCGACGACAAGCACGAAGTCGCCAGTTTCAAGGCGGCGATGACCTGGCTGTTCGAGCAGGCCAAGAAAGGCCAGAGCATTCAGCGCTACAAGGGCTTGGGCGAGATGAACGCCAGTCAGCTCTGGGATACCACCATCAATCCGGAAACGCGGCGGCTCATGCAGGTGCGAATCGAAGACGCGGTAGCCGCGGACGACATCTTCACGACGCTGATGGGCGATGCCGTGGAACCGCGGCGCGAGTTCATCGAGAAGAACGCGCTGCTCGTGTCGAACCTGGACATCTAGCGGCGGACCGCAAGACCGCGACTTATTTCGCCAGGTTCAGCTTGCGCAGTGCTGCCGCGTAGCGCGGATCAGGCAGGAGCCCCTTGAACAGAGGGTCGTTGTGCAGCCAGATGATGCCCACGTCGCGCTGCGTCGCTAGGTCGAGCCATTTGAAGGTCTGATCGGCGTCGCCGAATGCGGCATAGGTTTCCGCGACTTGAAATTCGGCTCCGGCCGAGTTGTTCACAAGCCTGGTGAGCGCGGCGTTGGCTTCCGGCATGCGGTGCTGGGCACGATAGCTCAGGGGCAGCCCGAAGCTCTTCCAGCTGTCATTGGGCTCGGCCTCAAATGCCGCCCCGGCCGCATCGATTTGTCCTTCGGCCAGCAAGATCCGACCAAAATCATAGTGAGCACCCGGCTGTGCCGGGTTCGTGTCCAGCACCTGACGGATCTGTGCCTCGGCTTCGTCGAGGTGGCCCGCAAAGGCGAGGGTGCGCGCGAAGTAGCGGCGCGCCAGCAGATTCAAAGGATCGTGCTCAAGGCCTTGCCGGAATTTCGCTATCGCGTCGTCGTCCCGGCCCACGGTCCGCGCGAGCACCGCCGATATCGTGAACACCGACGACTCGGTGGGATCGAGCTCGCGGGCTCGAGCTATGGTGGTGTCTGCTTGCGCCCATTCATGCGCCGCCATGTGGACGAGCCCGAGCGCCGCATAGGCTTCGCCGCTCTTGGGATCGAGCGCGAGTGCCTTTGAGGCAGCTTCCCGCGTGGCGCGAATCGCTTCTTCGAAGGGGGTATAGCCGTTGGCGAGTTGCCGCGTGCCGACCGTCGCGATCGCGGCCCAGGCTGCCGCATAGGTCGGGTCGAGCGCGAGCGCGCGCTTGAAATAGTCGATTGCCTTGAGGAGATCCTCCTGCGTATCGCGATCTCTAAAGTAGCGGCCTTGCAGGTAAAGGCTGTGCGCTTCGGCGTTCAGTGTTCTTGCACCCGCGGCATTGGCAACGGGCAGGAGCGTCAGCTTTAGCTTCTGCACGACGCCCTGGGCGATGTCGTCCTGAACCTTGAACACGTCCTTCAGATCGCGATCGTAGGTTTCCGACCATAGGTGCACGCCGTCGCTGGCGCGAATCAACTGCGCCGTGACCCGGATGGTGTTGCCGGCTTTGCGCACGCTGCCTTCCATGACGTTGGCGACGTTCAACGTCTTCGCGATCTCGCCGATGGTGACCTGCTTGCCCTTGAAGTAGAAGGAAGAAGTCCGGGCGATGACCTCGAGCCCTTGAGTTTTGGCGAGCAGATCGATCAATTCCTCCGATAGACCGTCGGAGAAGTACTCCTGGTCCTTCTTTTCGCTCATGTCGACAAAGGGCAGAACCGCGATGGACTTTTCCGGGACTGCGTTCGATGCGGCCGCTCTTGCCGGCGCAGCAGGCGTTGCCGGCGGTGCGGCAGGCTTCGATAGCTCCAGCTTGTCCAGCACGACATAGCCGACGCCGAGGATGAGCAGCACCGCAATCAGCGCTGCAACTGCTTTCGGACGCAGCGGGCGCGAAGGGGCCGGTCCCTCGCCGGCTGTGATACCGGTCGGCGAAACCTGAGCAAGCGGCGAGTGCTCGCCAGGGGAAAGAAGCTGTGAGATGCGCCCGACGAAAGACGCCGGCGTGTCCCCGCCGGGCAGGCGCGTCCATTGAACGCGCTGAAATGATTCCGGGACGTCGGCACGGGCTTCCGGGGGAGTATCCAGGCACACGGGGATGATGAAAGGCCGGTTGCGCGCGATTTTGTGGGAGCGCTGGTCGGCCAAGTCCCATTCGAGCCGGAAATAGCCTTCGTGCCGCGTTGCCGTGTTGGTCGAAATGATCGGGATGAAGAGGGCGCAGTCGCGTATTTGCGCGCGAATCTGCTCGTCCCAGGCGTCGCCGCCGCGCAGCTCACTCTGGTCGAGCCACACCTCGAGGCCGCCTTGGCGCAGCGCCTCGCAGATGCGCTTCGCGGCGTCTGAATCCTGCGAGGCATAACTCAAGAAGACGGCTTTGCTCGATTCCCCCATGCAGGCGCACCTTAGCATTGACGGCACTTGGCTCCAAAGCGTAGGGTCGAGCCTATTGAAGCCGCGCTCGTCGCGGCTTTTGCATTTCTGGAGGCTGCCGTGCTCGCTCAATCCAAATTGCAGACGATTATCTGGACCTCGCGCATCGCCGACGCCGAGCAGTTCTACAGCGAAGTCCTGGGTTTGCCCCTTGAGGATCACTCGCATGGCGCGCTGGTGTACAGCGTGGGCGGCGGCGATTTGCGCGTATCGCCGGTGCCTTCGACGCAAGCGACGGCTCACACGGTGTTGGGCTTTGCAGTATCGGACATCCGAGCGGCTGTCGGCATGCTCGCGGGGCGCGGCGTCGCTTTCGAACGGATTGCCGGGTTGCCGCACGATGCTTCGGGCATTCTGACGACGCCGGAAGGTGCGCAAGTCGCGTGGCTCCGCGACCCGGATGGCAATCTGTTGTCGATCGTGCAATATGCGTGAAACGGAATTGAGACCTTCAAATGCCGCACTTCAGCAGGCACCGCTTGTCGCGCGCAGGCCTTCTCGCATCGGCCGCGCTGCTGGCCTCCGCCGGGACGGCACGCCTCGCCAATGCGCAGGGTGCGGATCACTCCGGAGGCCACGGCGGCGATGCGATCCGGTGTGCTTCGGGGAAACCGCAGGTGGCGATCACGGCTTGCGGCAACATCATCAGCGACGCGCGCGAGGAGCCGGAGAACCGCGCCATCGCTCTGCGGAACCGGGGATCCTATTATCAGCAACAGGGCGATCCGGAGCGCGCGATCGCCGATTACACGGCCGCGCTTTCCGGCACGGTGCAGCGCGCGATTCTGGCGAAAGTCCATTTGAATCGCGGCTTGATGTACTTTCGCAAGAACGACGAAGCCGAGGCCCTCGCGGACTACAACGAGGCCATTGCGCTCGATGCGAAGCTCGCGTCGGCTTACGTCAACCGCGCCGCGATCTTTACCAACCGAGGCGAGGACGTTCGCGCCCTCGCCGATCTCGGCACAGCCGCGGCGATCACACCGCAGGACCCGGGGATCTACATCAGCCGCGGTTTCATTTACACCCGCCGCGGAGAGAAAAATCTCGCGCTTGCCGACTATTCGCACGCCATTGAATTGGACCCGGCCAATGCAGCGGCATGGCGCGACCGCGCCTTCGTGTATCGCGGCTTGGGTGACGAGTCCAAGGCGGCGGCAGATGCGGCGGAAGCGATTCGGCTCGACCCGAATACCAGCGGCGCCCATTTGTACCTTGGGCTCAGCCTGCAGGCGACCGGAAAGCCGGCGCAGGCGCTCAGCGAGTTCGATGGTGCGATCAAGCTGAACCCTCTCGACGCCCATGCCTACAAGGCGCGCGGCGACTACTACCTTGCGCAGCGCAATCTCGAGCGCGCAATTGCCGACTTCAGTGAAGCAATCGCACTCAACGCAAGATTCACTTCTGCTTATGTGAATCGCGGTGCTGCCTACCTCGCCAGGTCTGATTGGGACTTGGCCATTGCAGACTTCACCAGCGCCATCGCACTCGACCCCAAGGAGGGCGCGGCCTACTTGAACCGCGGGCAGGCGCTCGGCGCCAAGCACGAGCGCGACCGCGCGATCGCCGATTTCACCCAAGCCATCCGCTTCAATGCCGATGCGCCGGCTGCATACCGGAACCGCGCCTTCTTGCGTCAGCAAGCGGGAGACGCTTCCGGCGCCCTCGAAGACTACGATCGCGCGATCAATACCAATCCGCGCGATGCCGAGGCGCTTCGTGGCCGCGGCTTCGTTCGTCTCAACCGGCACGAGCCGGACGCGGCGATCATCGATCTGACGGCCGCAATCGCGCTCAACCCGAGCGACGCGCTGGCCTATCGCTTTCGCGGATCCGCCTATGCGGCGAAGAAGGATTCCAAACGCGCGAGCATGGACGATGCCGCCGCCGCGCGGCTCAATCCGGCATTGCGCTAAATCTAGGGCTTTTCGAGCGGGTTGCTGATGACCGTCGACTTTGAGCAGCTTTTTGCGCAGCTCTTCGGATGTGCAGGTCTTGTCGGAACTGACGAAGAGGTTGCTCGCGCCGCATGGGAAAGTTCCTAAGGCTTCTCTGCCTTGCTGTTCGCGAGGAATCCTTCCAGCACCTTCAGATATTTATCGGGCTCTTCGTAAGCAGGAAGGTGCCCGCTCTTTTCGAAAAAGACCAATTGCGCACCGGGAATGGCATGGGCCATGCGCCATGCGGTCAGCGGCGCAACGTTCATGTCGTAGCGCCCCGTGATCACCAGTGTCGGAAATTTGAAATCGGCTAGTTTGGACGTGAGGTCGAGATTTTCGGTGGCCTTTTGGACCGCGGCGCCGACCGCCGGAACGAACCCCAAATCTCCCATGTGCGCGAGGTACGCATCGCGCAGGTCGGTTGAATAGAAACACATCCGCATGTGATTGACGAAGCCCGCCTGCGCTGCCGCTTCGGGATCCGCGGCAAGTTTCTTGGCCTCCGCGGCGCCTTGCTGCTCGCGATCCGGGAATACTTGCGGCAGCAGATGAACCAAACCCTTCCAGGAGGGCGCGGCCGAATCCGAGAGAATCAGCCTGGCAACATGCTGCGGGTGAGCGGCCGCGTAGGCCATGGCAATCATGCCGCCATAGGAATCCCCCAGGACCGCAACTCGGTCCAGCGACAATGCGCCGCGGACCGCGTCGAGATCGGCGACCTGTGCATCCATGCTCTGGGGCGCGCCGGATTCGACTCGCTTGGAGGCCCCCGTGCCGCGTTGGTCGTAGAGAATGACCAGGCGATGCGCGGCCACTCGTTGCCACAGGTCATTTTGCATCATGTAGGCGTGCGAAAGCCCCGGACCGCCGTTGACCGCGATGATGGGAATATCCGCGCCTGCGACCCCAAAAGTTTCGTATGCCAGGTCGACTTCGGAGGTGTGAACCGATCCGGTGCGATGCGCAACCTCGGCGAAGGCCACGGCCGGCAGCAGACCAGCCAGAACGGGTAAAAACTTCAACATTGTGGGGTCTCGCGTGAAGTTATGTGGGTTTGGGCCCCGACTGCCGCGGCCAAGCTTAAGATATACGCTCTTCACGTGGTACGCATTCTCGAAGGAGAGCCTCATGAACCCACGGCCCGAGAGAATTCCAGGTCCCGATCACCCGATCTCTGTTGCGCGGGATGGCCGGCGCGTCATCGTTAAAGTCGCCGGTCAGGTCATCGCGAACAGCACAGCGGCCCTGCAGCTCAAGGAAGCGAGCTATCCCGCGGTCCTCTATATCCCGCGCGGAGACGTCGACATGTCGAAATTGCTGCGCACCGACCACACGACTTACTGCCCCTACAAGGGAGACTGCAACTACTACAGCATTCCGGCGGGCGGCGAGAAAGCCGTCAATGCCGTATGGACTTACGAGAAACCGTACGCATCGGTCGCAGCCATCAAAGATCATCTGGCCTTTTACCCTGCGCGCGTGGACTCGATCGAGGAAACCGCCGCATGAGTGTTCAGGAATGGATTCGCAAGGGCCGCGAGCTCGGCGCAAGCGATCTGCATCTTGAAGCGGATACGGCTCCCGTTGCGCGCATCCGCGGGCTGCTGTCGTCCATCGGCCAGCCCATCGCGGGCGCCGCACTGGCGAACGCCGGACGCGATCTGCTCGGCAGCGACGGCTGGTCGCAATTCTTAAGCCGGGGCTCCGCCGACGTCTCTCGCACGATTTCCGGCGTGCGCTGCCGCTTCAACGTTTTCCAAACGCTGCGCGGCGTGGCCATGGCCGTTCGGCTGTTGAGTTCGTTTCAGAACAATTTGCGCGCCTGCAATTTGCACCCGGATTTGAAGCGGCTGACGGACATGACGACGGGGCTGATCGTCGTTTCGGGTCCCACCGGCAGCGGCAAATCCACGACGCTGGCGGCGCTGGTGGAAGAGATCAACTCCTCCAGCGCGCGCAACATCATTGCGATCGAAAGTCCGCTCGAATACGTGTTCACGAATCGCCGGTCCTTCATCCGGCAGCGGGAAGTACCGACCCACTCCCCGAGCTACGAGCAGGCGCTCATCGATGCGCTGCGCGAGAATCCCGACGTGCTCGTGATCGGCGAGATGCGCACGCCGGAGGTCATGCGGTTGACCTTGAGTGCGGCGGAAACCGGCCACTTGGTCATCGCGACCATGCATTCGGCCACGTGCGCCGAAGCGCTGACGCGCATCTGCATGTCCTTCCCCGCCGAAATTCAGGGCAGCATCCGGGCGCAGATCGCGGATTGCTTCGTCGGCTTCGTTTGCCAGCGCCTGGATTTCTTGAGTGAGCACCGGCTGCGCGTGCCGGTGTGCGAAATTTTGCTGCCGAGCGCCGCGTCCAAGGGCACCATCCGCGGCGGACAGTTCAGCCAGATCGCGAACGTGCTGCAAACCGGCGGCGAGGCAGGCATGTGGAATTTCGACCGCTATCAGCGCTGGGTCGCGCAAAAGAAAGACTGGGTGCAGCCGACGCTGGCGGTACCGTTGGCGGACGAGCAGATCGCAGCCCCGCCTCCAAGGATTCAACGCCGCGAAATCGTGCCAAGCATCGCGAAAGACGACGCGTTCGAAATATCCATCGAAGAAAATGCGGATCTCGATGAGCTGGCCAAGCGCATCGAAAAAGGCGCCCGCTAGCAGTGGGCCCGCGCGTCTCCGGACCGCGGCCTTGAAGTCACGCCTTTATGGCTACGATGCGCGCCATGCCGCTTGGCGTGGCGTCGCGTTTTACGGCGAACCCGTGTCCCGATAACTTTGCGGCAACCCATTCCGGCGCGAGCCGGATCTTTGGGTAACTGCTGATCCTCTGACGCCAGCAGCCGTCGTGCTTCTCGTGCAGCAAATCGTGGACCACGACGTGCTGCTCGCCGTACTCGAGAAAGCAAGTCAAAATCCGCTCCTCGTCTGCGCGCACCGAAATGAATCGTTGATCGCCTTGCAGCGTCCGGGCGGCGTAGTCGCGAAAGGTCGCCGCAAACACGCCCTGCTGCGGCAAGCCGGCCGCCACTGCAGCCAGCAGCGCCTCCGCCGCAGAGAGATCCGGTAAATGCGTCAAAGTGTCGCCCATGCAGACGATGACCTCCGGCCGGCGCCCTTTCAGAAAGGCGGGAAAGTCCAGAAGATCGGCACTGTGCGCCGTGACCTTCGGGTCGCCGCAACGCCTGAGCAATTCATCGAGCAGCGCCGGGCAGTTGTCGATGGCGATGACCTCAAAGCCGCGCGCCGCCAGCGGCAGGCTGTGCAGGCCTAAGCCCGCGCCCAGATCCACCGCCAGACCGGTAAACCTAGGCAGCGGCAAAGCGTCGATTTCCGCCGCTGCGCGCGCGAACGCGGCGTCAAGATCGCCCAGCATCCAGGCATACACAGGTCCAAGGTGGGTCTTGTAATGAGCGGCCGAGCTCTGCATTGATCTGATTACCCTTCCGTTTGCAGCTCGCGCATCGCGGGAGTTGCGAACGCGACGCCGCCATCGACGGTGAGCGTGGAACCGATCACGTAGTCGCCGGCGCGCGATGCCAGGAAGATCGCGGCGCCCGCCATGTCTTCGTCGGTGCCGATGCGCCGTGCCGGAATGTGCTTGGCGACCTCGTCCGCGTGATCGCGCGCATCACGGTTCATGTCCGACTTGAACGCGCCGGGCGCGATCGCCGTGACATAGATGTTGTCCTTGACCAGGCGTGCCGCCATCAGGCGCGTGAGCTGAATGAGGCCGGCCTTGCTGGTCACGTACGAATAGGTCTCGCGATGCGTGAGATAAATGCCGTCGATCGAGGCGATGTTGATCACCTTCGCGGGACGCGCGGCACTGGCCGCCCTGCGCAGCGCCGGGGCCATGGCCTGCGTCAAAAAGAACGGCGTCTTCGCATTCAGGGTGAGCACCTTATCCCAGCCCTCTTCCGGAAAATCGTCAAAGGCAGCGCCCCAGGCGGCGCCGGCATTGTTCACGAGGATATCCACCTTGGGCTCCTGCGCCATCACCGCGGCCGCGAGTTGCCTGGCGCCCGCGATCGTCGACACATTCATGGGAATCGAAATGCAGGTACCGCCGTCTTTGGAGAGATCTTTGGCCGCCTGGTTGCAGGCCTCGGCTTTTCGGGCCGAGATGTAAACCTTCGCGCCTTGGGCGATGAACCCTTCCGCGATCATCTTGCCGATGCCGCGCGATCCGCCGGTTATCAATGCAACGCGTCCCTTGAGCGAGAATAGGTCCTTGATCATGGCGATTCCTTGATGCTGGTGTGTTTGATCTTGAGTCAAGGCGTGCGCTGGCCGTCCTTGGGCCATCGCTCATGGCACAAGGCCAGAAACCGGGTGCCGGCCTGCGACATCGGCTGATGCTTCAAGTTATAGGCGCCGACCTGCCGATCGATGCTCGAATACGGCAGGCCTTCGACAGGCGTCAATTGCGGCGGCACCGCCGTGAGCAAATCCGATACGTAGGTGACGCCCTTGCCGTCCGCCACCAAAGCGAGCCGCAGTTCCATGTGGCTGACTTCCCATACTGAACCGAAGGCATCGCGCAGCCTCTCGCCCGTCGAGCGGCGCGCGGTCTCGTCGAGGAACGAGGTGAGCAGCGGCAATTCACGCAACGTGCCGACGGCATCTCGTGCCAGCGCCAAGCGCGCCGGATGGTCGCGCGCGATCATGAGCCGGCGCGTTTCCGAGAAACAGGGATGCAACGCAAAGTGTGCCGGCATGTTGTGATGGAAGGGCCCGAAGCCCAGTTCCCAGCGGCCTTCGGCGACGCCGTGGACGATTTCCCGGCTGGGAGCAACCACCACCTTGAGCCGCGTCAGTGGATTGCGCTCGCAGAATTCCTTGAGCAGCGTCACGCCGACACGGGAGTTGGCCGCCGGCGACAGTGCCAGCGACAAAGTGGACAGTGCGCCGGTCTTGATTTGGCCGATGTCCGCGAGCGTCTCGCGCTCTTCGTTCAAGGTCGTCTGAGCAAAGCGCAGCAGCCGGATCCCGGCTTCGGTGGGCCGCGGCGGATTGCCCCGGCGCAACAGACTGGTACCCAGTCGATGCTCTAGATTGGCGATGGTTTGGCTCACGGCGGATTGCGACAGGTCCAACCGCTCTGCAGCACGGCTGAATCCCCCGGCTTCGATCACGGCATGAAAGCAACGCAGCTCATTACGTTCAATCTGCATGCATGAAGGATAACCGACGTGCCTGTTGGGCGCTTATGCGGCTGGCTGATACCTCTATCAGTTGCGCTTTCTGGCCTTGGAACCCCTGAAGGTTTCTACTGGAGCCATCGGAGGTCGTGATGAACGCAGTGGTCGATATCAAGAAGGGCTTGGAAGGCGTGGTGGTGGACAGCACCTCGATTTCCTTGGTCGATGGTGAAGCCGGACGCCTGTATTACCGCGGACAACCGATCGAGAGGCTGGTCAAAAGCCCGTTCGCCGCGGTCGCGCACCTGGTGGTTTTCGGTGAACTGCCCGACGCGCAGCGGCATCGGGAGTTCGAGGAATTCTTGTGGGACGCGGGGCGCCTGCCGGCAGAGCTTGCCGCCGCACTGGAACGATTGGCGCAATTAGGCGGTCATCCCATGGCAACGCTGCAGGCAGCCATGCCTCTCATGGCCTTTGCGCCGCCTTCTCGGCCGTTCGGCCGTACCGATGATGAGCAGCAAGCGCTCGTGGTCGCCGCTCGCCTGACCACTGCGCATGCCATGCTGGTCGCGCTGCGCGCGGGGCGGACGCCGGCCGGGTATCCGTCGACGCGACGCTACGGGGAGCGGTTCCTCCAGCTGCTGCATGACCGTACGCCCACTGAGCTGCAGGTCCGCATCTTGGAGCAGACGCAAATACTGCAGATCGATCACAGCTTCAACGCCAGCACGTTCACGGCACGCGTCGTGACGTCCACTTTGGCACCGCCCGCCTCGGCGCTGGCGGCCGCCATGGGCTCGCTCTACGGTCCGCTGCACGGCGCAGCGGATCAGGGTGCGCTCGAAATGGCTCAGGAAGTCGGCGATCCAAAACGAGCCGCCGATTTCGTGGCTGAATGTTTGGCTACCGGCCGCTTGGTGATGGGCATGGGCCACCGCGAATATCGGGTCGTCGATCCGCGCTCGAGAATCGTCAAGTCGCTGGCCGAAGAGATCGCGTCACAGCCGCAAGAAAAACGGCTGATCGAAACCTTGAAAGCGGTCGACGAAGCCTTTGTCGCCCAGACCGCGCACAAGAAGCGCTCGCTGCGCGCCAATCTCGAATTTTATAAAGGCGTCGTGTACCTGGCGTTGGGGTTGCCCAAAGAATTCTTTACGGCGACGTTCGCCGCCGCACGCATATTCGGCTGGTCGGCCCACATCGTGGAACAACGCAAGGACAACCGCATCGTCCGTCCATCGGCGAACTACATCGGTCCGGCGCCTCAGCCGGATTAGCGTTTAGATCCGCGCACGCTTCCGGTAACATCGCGTGCGTGCTGTTTTCTGAAATCCTGGCGTCGATTCAGCCGCTGAACGGCAGTTGGCACGCTTTCATCAGCGAAGACTGGTCCCAGGGCCGCGCAACTTTCGGCGGCGTGGTCGCAGCCTTGGGCAACGAAGCGATGCGCCGCCTGGTGCCCGCGGATCGCGAACTGCGAGGCTTGGAAACGACGTTCGTCGGACCTGCCATGGCCGGCGACGTGCGCATCACCGCCGAGATTTTGCGCGTCGGCAAAGGCGTCACGGTCGCCCAGGCACGGTTGTGGAGCGCGGACAAAATCGCAGCCACCCTGACCGGCATCTACGGCGCGGCACGGGTAACCTCCCTGTCCCTCGCGCCCAACATTCCCAGCGGCGTGCCCGGCGTGCTGGATCTCCCCGAACCGGCGCCGCCCGCGACCTTCAGCGGCCCGTCGTTCTTGCAGCACTTCGACTTCCGCTGGGCGGAAGGCGCGCGCCCCTTCAGCGGCACGACCTTGCGCACATCCAAAATCTACGTGCGCCACAAAGATCCCGCGCCGCTCACGGAGTCTCACGTGGTGGCGATGATCGATTGCATTCCGTCGGCGATTCTTCAGCTGCTGAGCGCCGTCGTGCCTTCGAGCTCCTTGACGTGGACTTTGCAATTCCTTCGCCACAACTATGGATTTGCGCCGCAGGCTTGGTGGCGAATCGACGCCGAGGTGAACTCGGCCGGCAACGGCTATTCCTGCGAGTCCTGCATGTTGCTCGATCCGAACGGCGTTCCGGCGGCGTTCGCCCGTCAAATGGTGGCGGTGTTTGGCTGACAAAGCGCTCCCGGTGACGGTCCACAGAGAGTGCGCGCCATCATCGCCTAGTGCGCGCGGGGCTTAATTCAGTGGGGTTTATTTGCCGACGAAAATGCTCTTCGGCAGCCTGACGTGCACCCCGAGATTGGGCTTATCCACCAGCTGCGTGATCGCGACGTTGCCAGAGATGCTCACCAGCTGGTATGCCTGATGCCGCGTCAGCTTCTTTTCCGACACCAGGAAGTCGATCATCTCCTGGATCGCTGCCTTCGTTGCGGTGACGAGATCGGGATCGGTTGCCATGCTGATGTAGTCGGTCGCCGTTTCCGCGCGCGGCCATTTCAATTTCATGTCCTTGCGCACGGTGAGCTGCAAGCGCCCGCGAAGCGAGGTCTCGATCGCGGTTTGGTCCACCTCGCCGTCGCCTTGCGCCGCGTGGCCGTCGCCGATTTCGAACAGCGCACCGCGCGCGAATACGGGTATGTATAGCGTGCTGCCGGCAACCAGCTCGCGATTGTCGAGGTTGCCTGCATGCCGTCCCGGCGGGTTGCTGCTGAGGCGGCCAATTTCCGGCGCCGGCGCGATGCCGATGCTGCCGTAGAAAGGCTTGAGCGGAATGATTATTCCCGGCAGGAATTCCGCCGTCATATTCTGGCGATTCAACGGAATGATTTTGGAGGGCAAGCCGGTTTCGCAGTTTTCCGGCAGGTAACCGCTGCAGCCGTTGTAGCCATAATCCAGCGGCAGCTCGATGGACAAAATTTTGACTTCCAGCACGTCGCCGGGCTCCGCGCCCTCGACGTATACCGGTCCCGTCAAGATATGGCCGCCCGGTCCTTTGCGTTCGCCCGTCACTTCGCTCACGACGGCCTTGAGCGAGGCCTGAATCTTGTCGTTCGGAACGCCGGCCTTTGCAAGACCGGTCGGTGTGTTGGTCAGCAGCGTGTCGACATCGATGATGTCGCCTGAGGCGATGCGCAGCACCGGCGGCGCGTCCGCCCAGTAGTAGCCATACGCCACGGTCGCGGGAGTGGCCTCGAGTCGATGCGTCTTAGGAGGGTGAGCCCATGCATGGGACACGGCGGTGAGCGTAACGAGACCGGAGAACGCGAGGATGATCTTTTTCATGGCACCTTACGCTATCACAACCGCACGGCGACTTCGCGCTGGGCGAGGCACGCTTAGCGCGTTTTGCCTGACGCGAAATCTAACGATTCTCGCGATCAATGCATACGGTATGGGCCATCGGTAGCTGATCACTTCCCTCGGCTTGCGGCGCCGGCATGCTAGGCCCGTATGACCGGTGAGGTTTGCGCGATGCGCTGAAGTCCCGCTTCGATCGCTCGCCTGACCTCGTCGTTGAGCTCGCGCGCATCCTTGCCGTCGGCATTGATCGGTTCGCCGATGACCACGCGAATGGTGCCGGATTTCTTGACGATTCCGCGGCGCACCCAGAAATCTGCGGCGTTGTGCGATAAGGGCACGACCAGCTTGCCGGTCGCCGTCGCCAGCAAAGCGCCGCTCACGCCATATTTGCGTGTTTCGCCCGCCACGACGCGCGTTCCCTCGGGAAAAATGATGATCCACAAGCCGTCGGCCAGCCGCTGCCTGCCTTGCTCGATGACCTGATTGACGGCCCGGTGCCCCGCGCCCCGATTGATCGAAATGGGCCGCAGCAGTTTCAACCCCCAGCCGATCAGCGGGATCCACAGCAACTCGCGCTTCAAAACCCACACCTGCGGGGGAAAGATCAAAAACTGCGCGATGGTTTCCCATGCGGAGGTGTGATTGCTCATCACGATGTGGTTGCCGGCCGGAATGCGTTCCCGCCCTTCCACGCTGAAGGTCAATCCGCAGACCCTGGCAAGCAGCCAGAACTGCAGTCTCGCCCAGGTGCGTGCGATCGCAAACTGCGTCCTGTAGGGTGACCAAAAGCACAACGTCATGAATCCGCCGAACGCGAGCGCCGACACCATCATGAATGCGGTGAAGAACAGCGACTTGATCAATTGCATGCGGTCAGCCGGGCAGGCGCGACAAATCAGCAACGCCACCGAGCAGAATTTGCACATCGCGGAGCAACGCGAGGCGGTTATTGCGCTTGAGCGCGTCCTCGTCCATCACCATGACGTGATCGAAAAACTCATTCACAGGTACACGCAAATCCACGAGCGACTTCAGGCTTTCCGCGTATCGGCGCTGATGGGTGGCATTTAGCACCGGTTCGCGCAAGCTCTTGAGTGCATGATGCAGGCCGCGCTCAGCCTCTTCGGTGAGCGCTTGCGGATCGACGACCCAATCGCCGTTCACCTGGGTTTTTTTCAAGATGTTCGCGATACGTTTGTTGATTGCAGCCAGTACCACGGCATCGGGCAAGAGCAGAAATTCCTTCAAGGCTGCCAGGCGAGTGACGGCATCGAGCGGCGAAGAAGGACGGGTTGCCAGCACGGCATCGAGCATCTCAGGCGTCGTGCCCGGCTGCTCGAGCAACATGCCGCGCAACCGTTCCGCGATGAAATCGTAGACTTCGTCCGCAGCCGCGCCACGGCGAATCGGTTGCGCAGCCGCCGACGCTGCTAGCACATCGGCCAAATTCAAGTCCAATCGGGCCTCGAGCAGAATGCGCAGGACGCCTAAGGCCGCACGGCGCAAGCCGAAGGGATCTTTGGTGCCTGTCGGGCGTTGCTCGATGGCAAAGATTCCGACCAGGGTGTCGATCTTGTCGGCCAAGGCAAGCGCTTGACCGATCTTCGTTGACGGTAATGCATCGCCGGCGAAGCGGGGCCGATAATGCTCTTCGAGCGCCAGCGACACATCCTGCGGCAAGCCTTGCGCTTCGCCGTAGTAGCGGCCCATGGTGCCCTGCAGTTCCGGGAACTCGCCCACCATGGCTGTCATCAAATCCGCTTTCGATAGTTCCGCAGCCTGCTTAAGGTCCGGACCTGCGCCGAGGTGGGCGCCGATCAGCTCCGCGAGCTGCGTCACGCGCGCGGTTTTGTCTGCATAGCTGCCCAGCTTGGCCTGGAAGGTCACCCCGGCGAGTTTCGCGGCATGAGCTTGCAGCGAAATTTTCCGGTCTTGCTCCCAGAAGAACGCAGCGTCGCTCAGGCGTGGGCGCACGACGCGCTCGTTGCCTTCCCGGACCTTGGGAGGATCGCGGCTTTCTATATTGCTTACGGTGACGAACCAGCAAGACAATTTTCCGTCGGATCCTTGCACCGCGAAATAGCGTTGATGGTCCTGCACGGTTGCGATGACGACCTCGCGCGGCAGGCTCAGAAAGCGTTGTTCGAATTGACCGGCCAGCGGCACCGGCCACTCGACCAAGGCTGTTACCTCATCGAGCAACGTGGGGTCGATCAGCGCCTCGCCGCCGAGCTGCGCGGCCGCCGCGGTTACCCCGGCGCGAATGATGTCGCGCCGCTCCGCAAAGTCCGCAATGACCTTGGCCCGGCGCAACTTGCCCGCATAAGCTCTGGCATTTTTCAGCGATACGGGCTTCGGCGCATGAAAGCGGTGCCCCGATGTCATCCGCCCAGCCGCGAATCCCAGCACCTCAACCGGCACAATGTCGTCCCCGAACAGCAGCACCACGGAATGCACAGGCCTGACGAACTCTGCGCTGCGCGCGCCCCAACGCATCCGCTTCGCAATCGGCAGCGCCGCGATGGCCTGATCCAACATTGGTTGCAACAACGTCGCTGTGGCCGACCCGCGTTCCGTGCCGCGAAATTGCAGCCACGCGCCCTTGTCGGTCGTCAGCTTGGACAGCGCTTCGACGGCGACGCCGCAACTTTTGGCGAACGCCGTCGCCGCCTGCGTCGGCTGCCCTTGGACATCGAAAGCATTGGCGAGCGGCGGCCCGCGGCGTTCCACTTGACGGTCAGGCTGGCGTTCCGCGAGTTTTTCGATGAAAACCGCGAGGCGGCGCGGTGTGGCAAAACCATGAACCTTGCCGTGCGGAATGCCTGCGGCGTCCAAGCCTTTGGCGAGTCCTTCGGTCAGGGCGCTCGACAAGGTCTGCAGCGTACGCGGCGGCAGCTCCTCGGTACGCAGCTCGAACAGCAAGTCTTTTGCGCTCATCACGCGACCCGCTGAGCGTTGCTTTTGAGCAGGGGAAAGCCAAGCGCCTCGCGGCTGCTCAAGTAGCCTTCGGCGATACCGCGTGCCAAGGTTCGCACGCGAAGAATGAATCGTTGACGCTCCGTGACAGATACGGCGTGACGCGCGTCCAGCAAATTGAACGCATGCGAGGCCTTCACCATTTGCTCATAGGCAGGCAGCACCAATTTATCCTGCAGTAACTGCCGGCAGGCAGCTTCGCAGGCGTCGAATTCCGCCGCCAGCACCGCGGTGTCGGCCTTTTCGAAATTGTATGTCGACTGCTCGACTTCGTTTTGATGAAACACGTCGCCGTACGTCACTGTGCCGAAGGGGCCGTCAGTCCAGACGACATCAAAGATGCTCTCCTTGCCTTGAATGTACATCGCAAGGCGCTCGAGTCCGTACGTGATTTCACCCATCACCGGGCGACAATCCAATCCGCCTACTTGCTGAAAGTAGGTGAACTGGGACACTTCCATGCCGTTGATCCAAACCTCCCACCCTAAGCCCCAGGCTCCCAAGGTCGGGGATTCCCAATTGTCCTCGACGAAACGGATGTCGTGAGTCAACGGATCGAAGCCCAGGTAGCGCAGCGAGTCTAAGTACAGCTCCTGAAAATTATCCGGAGAAGGTTTTATGCAGACCTGGAACTGGTAGTAGTGCTGCAGGCGAAAGGGATTGTTGCCATATCGGCCGTCCGTGGGGCGCCGCGAAGGCTGCACATAGGCAGCGCTCCAAGGTTCCGGTCCCACGGCACGCAGAAATGTTGCTGCGTGGAATGTACCCGCACCCATTTCCATGTCGTAGGGCTGCAGCACGATGCAACCTTGATCAGACCAGAACTTCTGCAGCGCAAAGATCAGGTCTTGAAAGGTGCGCGGTGGCGCAGCAGCGTGGGGCATGAGGACTCGCGAAGGAGGCAAAGTCAGCGAGTATAGCGACGCGCTGTAGAGGTGTCGTCAGGCTTCCCCGTGCACTCTATTGGCTCGTTTTGCCCGGCGATTCGCAGCAGGGCTCGAATTCTTGTATGTCCGCGTCATTTCTGCACCAATGCAGGGCGATCTTTTTATGGAAATGATCCATTATGATGCATGAACACCCGACGACGACGGCAAGTGCTTGATCCGCCGTGCCGAGGTGCTGGCACACTAGCTGCATGCTTAGGAAGCCCCGGTTGCCTTACGCCCCATGTACCACTTCGCGAGGAAGCAAATGACCCCCGCCGATGTTCTCAAATTAATCAAAGAAAAAGACGCTAAATTCGTCGATCTCCGCTTTACTGACACAATTGGCAAGGAACAGCACGTCACCGTCCCGACGCGACTCGTGGATGAGGGCTTTTTCAAGGACGGCAAGATGTTCGACGGCTCGTCCATAGCGGGCTGGAAGGGCATCAATGAATCGGACATGATTTTGATGCCCGATCCGTCGACCGCGATCATCGACCCTTTCTACGAGGAGTCCACCGTCAATCTGCGCTGCGATGTCATCGAGCCGATGACCATGCAGGGCTATTCGCGCGATCCGCGCTCACTGGCAAAACGCGCCGAGGCGCACCTGAAGGCATCGGGGATAGCGGACTCGGCGCTGTTCGGTCCGGAAAATGAATTTTTCATATTCGATAACGTCACCGTCAGCTCCGGCATGAATGGCTGCGCGTACGAGGTCGACTCGTATGAGGGCGCTTGGAATTCCGGCAAGTCGTACGAGGACGGCAACCGTGCACACCGCCCCGGCGTGAAAGGCGGTTATTTTCCGGTTCCGCCGGTCGACTCGCAGCAGGACATCCGTACGGCGATGTCCATGGCCTGCGAAGAGATGGGATTGAAGTTCGAAGTCCATCACCATGAAGTGGCGACTGCGGGCCAGGGCGAGATCAATGTCGCGGCCAACACGCTGACCAAAAAAGCCGATGAAGTGCAAATCCTGAAATATGCGCTGCAAAACGTCGCGCACGGTCACGGCAAAACGCTGACTTTCATGCCGAAACCCATCGTCGGGGACAACGGCAACGGCATGCATGTGCATCAATCGCTGCAAAAGGATGGCAAGGCATTGTTCGCGGGCGACAAGTACGGCGGACTGTCGGACATCGCGCTCTACTATATCGGCGGCATCATTAAGCACGCCCGCGCGATCAACGCATTCACAAACGCCAGCACGAACAGCTACAAGCGCCTGGTGCCTGGCTTCGAAGCGCCGGTGAAGCTGGCGTATTCGGCGCGCAATCGCTCCGCCTCGATTCGGATTCCCTGGATTTCCAACCCCAAAGGCCGGCGCATTGAAGTGCGATTTCCGGATGCGACGGGAAATCCGTATTTCATGTTCGCGTCCATGTTGCTCGCGGGACTCGACGGCATCCAGAACAAGATTCATCCGGGCGATCCCGCCGATAAGGACCTTTACGATTTGGAGCCGGAAGAGGACAAGAAAATTCCAACGGTTTGCCACTCGCTCGACATGGCGCTCGACTACTTGGACAAGGATCGGGGGTTCCTGAAGGCCGGCGGCGTGTTCACAGACGAGCTCATTGACGCTTACATCGAATTGAAGATGAAGGAAGTGACGCGCCTGCGGATGACCACGCATCCGATCGAAATTGAGATGTACTACAGCTTGTAGGTTCCTGGGGTGCCTAGGCCTTAAGGTGACGGCGGTCACGCCGCCGTCACCTCGTTTTGTGGTCCGGAGGCGATAGGTCTATGCTTTGGAAATATGCACCCGCGACAGTCATGGTTGGCGCTCGGCCTGTTGACCGCACTATCGGTGCAGGCGGCCGTAATCTACAAGTGGGTCGACGCCGATGGGGTGGTCCATTATTCGGACCAGGCTTCGCCGGGCGCCGAAAAGATCGTTACCGCGACCTCATCGGCGGCGAGCGCCGCAGGACCGCGCGGCAGCACCGGCGCAACTCCGCATCCGCAGATGCCGCAGCAGGCCGCCCAGAAGGGTCTCAACTACAGCGAATTTTTGATCAGCTCGCCGGTCCCGGATCAATCTTTTTTCGGCGAGGATGTCATTGCGGTGCACCTGACGCTTTCGCCGTCGCTTCGCCCCAATCAGGGCATCACCTGGCACTTGAACGGCAAGCAGTTGGATTTTCCGCCGGACTCGGTTTCATTTGCTCTGCCGCGTCTCGATCGCGGAACGTATGTGTTGACCGCGACCATCACGGATCAGCAAACCGGCGAGTCACAGAGCAGCAACGGCGTCACCTTCTTCGTGCGCCAGCCGTCGACCCTGTCGCCCGCGTCGCCGCTGCACAAGTAGCCTTTCTCCCGCAATCACGAGGCGCTCAGCTTGTCCGCTGAGCTCAAGATCGACACGCTGGCGATAGACGGCGCCGAGCTGCTCGACGGCATGGTGACCAGCGTCTTTCTGCTGGATCAGGACCTGCATGTCACTTATTTGAATGCCGCCGCTCAGACGCTGCTGGGACTCGGAACCAATCAGTCCCTGGGGCGCTCCATCGTCGATCTGACGCGCGGCGCCGAAAGCTTGTTGCCGATGTTCGAACGCGTACGCGAGGGCGGCGAAGCCGTCGTGCAGCGCGAGCTTGCGTGGCCTGCTCCCGGCGGCATTGACCGCATTCTCGACTGCGCGGTCACGCAAGTGATTTTGAGAGGCGGAAATCAACGGATCCTCCTTGAAATCGAAGACATCACACAACATCGGCGCCTGACACGCGAAAATGCGCTCCTGGCTCAGTTGGGCGGGAGCCGCTTGATGGTCCGCCAGCTCGCGCACGAAATAAAAAATCCGCTCGGCGGCTTGCGCGGCGCGGCGCAGTTGCTCGAGCGCGAGCTGTTGGATCCGGCGTTGCGCGAATACACGCGGGTAATCATCAGCGAGGCGGACCGGCTCGCCAATTTGCTCGATTCGATGCTGGGCCCCGGCCGGCCGCCGTCGAAGCAGTTGGTCAACGTACATGAACTGCTGGAACGGGTGTATCACCTGCTGCGCAGCGAGGCTCCGCCGGGCGTGATCATCGATCGCGATTATGATCCCAGCCTGCCGCCGTTGACCCTCGATCCGAATCACATCATCCAGGCGATGCTCAATTTGGGCCGCAATGCCATTCAGGCGCTTGCGGGCGCCATGGAAAATCCGCCGCGCCTCATCCTCAGGACCCGTGCGGCCAGCAACGTCAGCGTCGGCGCAAATCGCCACCGTCTCGTAACGTCGATCCAGTTCGAGGACAACGGGCCGGGCGTCCTCAGCGAGATCCGCGAAACCATTTTTTATCCGCTCGTTTCCGGCCGCGCCGACGGCACCGGCTTGGGTCTGGGTATCGCGCAGGATCTCGTCAGCCGCCATGGCGGTCTGATCGAATTCGACAGTGCACCGGGGAGAACCATATTCGTCATTTCCTTGCCGATGGAATCCGCATGATTTCAAAGCCGCTGCAAGTCTGGCTGGTCGACGACGACGCATCCATTCGATGGGTGCTGGAGAAGGCGCTCAAGGGCAGCGGCATGTCGGCGAAGTGCTTCGAACACGCGGACAATGTCTTGACGGCGCTGCGCGCCGAGGCGCCCGATGTGTTGATGACGGACATTCGCATGCCCGGCCGCAGCGGCCTGGATTTGCTCAAGGAGATTCAGGTTTCCCGGCCGGGACTGCCCGTGATCGTCATGACTGCGCACACGGATTTGGATGCCGCGGTGGCTGCCTATCAGGGCGGCGCATTTGAATACTTGCCCAAACCCTTCGACATCGACAAAGCCGTGGATCTCGTGCGGCGCGCCGCGCAGCAGTCCAGCCTGTCGACCGACGCGGAAGCGACCCGGCGCAGCATTCCCGAGCTGCTCGGTCAGGCCATAGCGATGCAGCAGGTGTTCCGCGCAATCGGCCGCCTGTCCCGCTCCTCCATGACGGTATTGATCACCGGCGAATCCGGGACGGGCAAGGAACTCGTTGCCCGCGCATTGCACCGCCACAGTCCGCGCTCGAACAGGGCGTTTGTCGCGCTCAACACCGCCGCCTTTACGGCGGATCTTTTGGAATCCGAATTGTTCGGCCACGAAAAAGGCGCCTTTACGGGCGCCGACGCGTTGCGCCGCGGGCGCTTCGAGCAAGCCGATGGCGGCAGCCTGTTCCTCGACGAAATCGGCGACATGTCGCCGGCCCTCCAGACACGCTTGCTTCGCGTCCTCGCAGAAGGGGAATTTTATCGGGTCGGCGGTCAGACGCCCGTCAAGGTGGATGTGCGGGTCATCGCCGCCACTCATCAAGACCTCGAGACGCGGGTGAAGTCCGGAGACTTTCGCGAGGATCTTCTGCACCGGCTCAACGTGATACGCATCGAAATACCGCCGCTGCGCGAGCGGCGCGAGGACATTCCCGAATTGTTGCGCCACTACTTGTCGGTCGCCGGACAGGAACTCGGGGTCGAGCCGAAACTGCTGACGACGCCTGCCGAAACCGCGCTCGTGACCTTTGACTGGCCGGGCAATGTCCGCCAGCTTGTGAACGCCTGCCGCCGGCTCACCGTCACAGCCCCGGGGCGCGAGGTTCGCGCCGAGGACATTCCGCCTGATCTCGGCGGGCTGCCCGTCGGCCAGGCAGCGAATCACGATTGGATGGCCAAGCTCTCGCATTGGGCCGAGCAGGAATTGGACGCAGGTACCCGGCGTCTGCTCGATCAAGCCGTGCCCGAGGTTGAGCGGATCCTCATCCGCGTGGCGTTGCGCAAGGCGGACGGACTCAAGCAGGATGCCGCCAAATTGCTCGGCTGGGGCCGCAATACGCTGACGCGCAAAATGAAAGAGCTCGGCATGCAGGACGGCGGCTAGGGACGAGTCTCGGCGCGCCGGCTTATAATTCGCACATGCGCGAATTTCTTGCCAAAAAGTTCGGCGCCGTACAGGCGCTGCTGCTCGGAATTCCGCCGACAGACTGGCTGATTGCCGGCATCGTCGGCGTCGTCGTCTGGGCGGCCCTGTGGATACTGCGCGACTTGATTGCCTCGCGTTACCAGAAATATTCGAGTTCTAAAAATCCGACGCTGATCCGGCTGATCGCCTATCTGATCGGAAGTACCACGCAGGTGTTTTTCTTTGCCGTGGCGCTCGATGCCGCGCAGGGAATCCTGACTCTGCCCGATCGGATTCAGCACGTCGTCGCCAACACGGCATTGATCTTGATATTGGCCCAGGTCGGCCTGTGGGCCGGGCGCGCGGTGCGCTTCTACCTGGAAATGAAAGAGCTGGAACGCGGCGCCGACCGTATCTTCTCCGGATCTCTGGACATCATCAATTTCGTGGCGCGCATGCTGATCTGGTCGCTGCTGATCCTGGTCGCGCTCGACAACCTCGGCGTCAACATAACCGCCTTGCTGGCGGGTCTGGGCGTGGGCGGCGTCGCGGTGGCGCTCGCCTTGCAAAATGTGCTCGGCGATCTGTTCGCGTCGCTGTCCATCGCGCTCGACAAGCCCTTTGTGATCGGCGACAACCTGACGATCGATTCCTTCATCGGCAAGGTGGAGCATATCGGCATCAAGACGACGCGCCTGCGCAGCGAAAGCGGCGAGCAAATCATCTTGTCGAACGCCGATATCCTGAAGAGCCGGGTGCGCAATTTCGGCAGGCTTTCGCAGCAGCGGATTCTGGCGACGATTCGCCTCGATTACGAAACACCCGCCGACACCCTCAAGCAGATGCCGAAACTTCTGGAAGACATCGTTCGCGAGCACGCTCAGGCGCGATTCGAACGCTGTCATTTGAAAACGCTCGGCGAGAGTTCATTTCACTTCGAACTGTCCTACTTCGTGCTGCAACCGGCCGAGAATCCGATGCTGGATCTGCAGCAGGCAGTGAACTTTCGCATCATCGATGAACTACGGCGGCTCGGAGTCGAGTTTGCATACCCGACGCAGCTGCTCTTATTCGACAGACACCGCGCCGCAGCCGACAAATAAGCGGATGTTCCACGTCATCCTGTTCGAACCGGAGATTCCTGGAAACACCGGCAATTCCATTCGGCTGTGCGCGAACACCGGTGCGACGCTGCACTTGATCAAGCCGTTGGGTTTCAGGCTCGACGATAAGAGCCTGAGACGCTCGGGCCTGGATTATCACGACTTGGCGGACGTGAAAATTCACGCGGATGTGGATGGCTGCCTCGGGCAGTTGCCAAGCTCGCGCTTGTTCGTGGTCGAGACGGGAGGTGCACATTGCTACAGCGATGTGCAGTACCGCGCGGGAGACGCCTTCTTATTCGGCCCCGAGACGCGCGGCTTGCCGCTGAGCATCCAAGCGAGGACGGAAGCGGAGAAT
This sequence comes from Steroidobacteraceae bacterium, assembly GCA_036493935.1. Classification (GTDB taxonomy): domain Bacteria; phylum Pseudomonadota; class Gammaproteobacteria; order Steroidobacterales; family Steroidobacteraceae; genus Bog-1198. The sequence goes on from DASXOY010000044.1 coordinate 23,408, forward strand.
CGCGTGTTCATTCCCATGCGGGCGCAGAACCGCAGCGTCAATTTGTCCAATGCCGTGGCGCTGATGATTTACGAGGCATGGCGGCAGATCGGCTTTGCGGGAAGGCAGCTCTAAGCAAACCTTCTTCTATATTGCGCCGGGCTTACGCCGACTTTCTTGCGGAAATGATGCCGCAGGGTAGTCGGAGTTCCGAGGCCGCAGCGTTCGGCGATGCGATCGATCGGCAGCGGCGTGCTCTCGAGCAATTCGCGCGCGCGGTCGATTCGGGCGCGTGTCAGCCAATCCACGGGGCTCATGCCGGTGGTGGCTCGGAAGCGGCGCATGAAGGTGCGCTCACTCATGGCCGCAACACGTGCGAGCCGGCCGATGCTCCAGTGCTCGCTTAGACGGCGAGTGACCTTGTCGAGCAGTGCCGCGAGCGGCTCACGCGGCTCGGATCCAGAGTGATTCTCCACGGGGCGCTCGAGGAATTGCGCTTGACCGCCGTCGCGGTGCGGGGCAATCACCAGTCTGCGCGCGACGTGGTTCGCGATCGCCGCACCGAAATCGCGGCGTACGAGATGCAGACACAGATCGAGCCCGGCGGCGCTGCCGGCCGAAGTAAGAATGCTGCCTTCATCGACATAGAGCATGTTCGCGTTCACGCGGATGCTTGGATGCCGGCGGCGCAGCGCGTCCGCATAGCGCCAATGAGTGGTCGCTTGCTTGCCGTCGAGCAGGCCGGTGGCCGCGAGCACGAATGCGCCCGAGCAAATGGACAACAGACGTGCTCCCAAGGAATGCGCCTTGCGCAACGCATTGAGCACCGCCTGCGGCACCGGCGCGTCGATCCCCTCCCATCCCGGGATCACGATGGTGCCCGCGGTCACCAGCCGATCCAAGCCGCTTCCCGCCTGCATGCGCATGCCGTATTGCGCCTTGACGCTGCGGCCCGTGGCGGCGCACGTTTCGAAGCGGTACCAATCCGGCCCGAGCTCCGGCCGCGATAACCCGAATACTTCAGCGGCACACGAGAATTCGAAGGCGCACAAGCCGTCGTAGACCAGCGCCACGACCAGCGGGTTGCGCGCCTTTCCAGCAGTTTGGCGGTTTGGCATGATTTGATCTATTAATGGCGATCTCGCCAATTGTGCGCTCTGCGCCGGGAAGCAACAATGGCCGCATCGCCGCACAGCTTCCAAGGAGCATCGATGCCGAATGCCGTCACGCAAATACCCGCAGCCTCGCCTGAGCAAGCCGCGGCCCATTTCGAAGCCCAATTCACCTTTGAAACCGACTGCTGGGATACGCATGAGGCGCTCCGCAGCGGCGCGCCTGGTTTCGTGCTGCTCGATGTGCGCAGCCCGGCCTTATTCGAGAAGAGCCACATACCCGGTGCGGTCAACCTGCCGCACGCGAAAATCATCGCCTCGAAGCTTGCCGAGTATCCCAAATCCACGCTCTTCGTGACCTACTGCGCGGGAACGCATTGCAATGGCGCGGCACGAGGCGCGGCGAGGCTCGCCCGATTGGGCTACGCCGTCAAGCTGATGACGGGCGGATTGACGGGCTGGATGGAGGACGGTTTCGAGCTTGAGGGGCTGTGAAACATCCGCGGCATCAAGCTTATGGCCGCATCCGCGCCGCCCAGCGGTACAGCAGAAACACCGTCAGTGCGAACGCGCCGCTGCCGATCCATACCGCGGCGTTGTCGGCAAACTCATCGCCAACCAGGGCCAGCGGAAAGTCCTTGCCTGAGAAGGCGACGAAGGCGGAGATGATCACGCCCACCAAGCCCTCGCCCACGATCATGCCCGACGCCAAGAGCACGCCGAGTTGCTTGGTGGCCTCCGGTTTCGATGCGCGATCCGCGCGGCGATCGAAGTACCAGCCCACGATCGCCCCAACCACGACCATCAGTGTGCTCTGCGTGGGCAGGTAGATTCCCAAACCCACGGCGAGCGGCGAAAGATGTGCCTTCTTGGTAACGCGGCGCAGGGTTTCGTCGGCGGCGATCACCAGCACGCCGACCAGCGCGCCGATCCGGATCAGGCTCCAGTCGACGTTGTGCTGAATCACGCCCTGCGCCAGCGCCGAAATCAAGCCTGCTTGAGGCGCAGGCAGCGGGTGATCGTGGTGCGGGCCCGGAGCGCCGGCGAAACCATAGGCATGGTTGAGCAGATCGAGGATCGGCGGAATAATCGCGGCGCCGGCTACGACTCCGATGACCAGCGCCACCTGCTGCTTCCACGGCGTTGCATCGACGAGCTGTCCGGTTTTGAGATCTTGCAGGTTGTTGTTGGCGATGGCTGCCACGGTGAAAACCACCGCCGTGACGAATAGCGCGTAGGCCACCAGCGCTGTGCCGCTGCTCGCAGGCAGGCCCGCGCGGATCAGGGGCACCAAGAGGAGTGCCGCGCCGATCACCACCAAGATGCCGATGCCCGACAGCGGACTATTCGACGAGCCGATGAGCCCGGCCATGTAGCCGCAGACCGCGGACACGAAAAAGCTCATCAGGGCGATGTAGACCAGGGCACTGATGACCATCACGAACATGTGATCGCCTAGGCCGCTGCTGGCGGAGAAATGGGCGATCAGCGCGCCGATCGGTACCATGCAGGCCAAGGAGATCAGTGCAACGTAGCCGATGGGGATGTCCTGCTCGGTGCGCGGCAGCAGCGCGGCGTTGCCGGCGGCGCGCGCACGCGAGGCCGCCATGGCAGTACGCAGACCGGCGATCACCGGTTTGACGAGCTTCGCCAGCGTCCATACCGCCGCCACCCCGATGGTGCCCGCACCGACGAAACGCACCTGATGACTCCAGGTGTGCTGGGCCAACTGCGCCATCGGTTCCACACTATTCGCGAGCGCCGAGAAGTGCGGCACTCCCCAGGCCCAGCCGATCAGCGCGCCGACGAACATCGCGACGCCGACCCACAGGCCTACCAAGTGGCCGACGGCGAACAGTGCAAAGGACAGCAAGAAATCGAAACCGGTCACGCCGCCCCGTTCACCGCCGAAGCGGAAAAACCGCACCACGTCGCTGGCGAAGATGCGCGTCGCCACGATGCAGGCAAAGGCCGCGGACACGATCGCGCCCCAGACCACGGCCGCCAAGCCGGCGCGGCTCTCCTCCACCGCCGCCGCGTCAGCGTTCTCGCCGCCGCCTACTTTAAGCACCTCGGCGCAGGCCACGCCTTCCGGGTAGGGCAGACTGGACTGCGTCACCAGCGCACGCCGCAGCGGAATCGAATACATCACGCCCAAAATTCCGCCCAGGGCGCAGATCGCGCAGGAAACCCAGTACGGAAAGCCGGTCCACCAGCCGATGATCACCATGCCGGGTAGCACGAAAATGATCGAGGACAGCGTGCCGGCCGCCGAGGCAACCGTCTGCACGATATTGTTTTCCTGGACTGTCATGCCCTTGAGGCCGCGCAGCAGCGCCATGGAAATAACCGCGGCTGGGATGGAGGTGGCGAAGGTGAGGCCCGCCTTGAGCCCGAAGTAAACGTTGGCCGCCGTGAACACCACGGTGATGACCACGCCGAGAACCAGGCCGCGCAGCGTCAGTTCGACGCGAGGCGTGGCAAGCGGTACGGGCTTGGCAGGGCTGTTCATGTATCGTCCCCTTGCGATTATTGTTACCCCTTAATACCGGAGAAACTTGGAGACCGCCATCACTGTGTAGTGAATGACGCGATGGCTGCACGGGGGATTGGAGCTAAAGCGGCTGCGAAACTTCCGCGGGAATCATGTCCGAATACAAACTCCATAGCTGCAAAACCCGTGGGCTTATATTCGGCAGCGACTTGAGATGCTCAAAGGCGTCTTTTGCATCGGTATCGTTCTTGAGCGCTTCTTGCGCCCGCCCAAGGTACACAAACGCGTCTTCCGGTCGGCTAATTTGCCCCTTGTCGATCGCCTGGCTGATAGCGGCCGCGGCGCCCGGGTAGTCCGCCGCTCCAAAATAGACCTCGCCGAGCTGCACATCTAGCTGGCCCGCCGGATTCTTGCGGGCCTCCGCATCGAGCGCCGGCAATCCTGCCTTGTCGGCTTGCGCGCGAGTCTTCATCGCGTTCAGCAAACGCTCGGTACGCTCCTTGTGCTCATACTTGAGGACGCCGGAACTCATCACTTTCTCAAGGACCGTCTGCGCCTCGCCCGGCAATCCCGCATCCCCAAGCAGCTGTGCCATTTCGATGTAGTCGGTGTCGGCATTCATGGAATGGGTGTCATACATGATCCGGTAAATCATCAGCGTGTTGCGATCGTCGCGCTCATCCTGGCGCTCGAGGCGAAGCAAATTATTCCAATAGCTTGTTTTGTTGGTGAGCCGTATCAAATCAAAAAGCGCAGCCTTCATCGCGGCTGTATCGTTGTAGTCGGCGGCGCATTGCAGCTTGAGCTGATACAGGACTTCCTTGGGTGCTTCGCCCGCTTTCTTGAACCCGGCAATAGCCTTGTCACCCCAAACCCCAGAATTTTTGCAGTCTTTTTCCTGGTAGTAGAGCTGGCTCATGATCAGGAGATCGTTGGATTTCAAGGCACCCAGATCGTTGGCCTTTTGGCCGTATTCAACGGCTTTTGTGTTCTGGTGCAGGCTTGCGGCCAATTGAAAAAGGAGGCGAAATACGCGTACCAGCTCTTCTCCTTTGTAAGCTCCTTTCGAGAGGGCGGCCTCATAAGCCGATTGCATCGATCTGTACTTGTCCAGATTGATGTTCGAATTGCCTTTGAATTCCTGGACGGGTTTCGACTCGAGTGCTGTGGCCGGTGCTGCGGGTGCAGCGGCTTCCAGATTGTTCAGCGCCTCTTGATCGGCCTCCGCGGCGTTACGCGCTTTCGGTTCTCCGGCAGCGATTGCGCGTTGGCGGGATGCGTCGACGGCAGTCTCCTTGCGTGCGGCGCGTGCTTGTTGAGCACCTTCGCTGGACACCGCGGGCGGCGAGGCGACCTCAGCTTTGGAATCTACTGCTGCACGTGGCGGAGAACTGTCGGCCAGGTTGTGCGACCGATATACGGAGAGCGCCCGGTAGCTCACGGACACCACGGACAACGACAGTCCGATAGCAATCAAGCCCCATACCCAAAAGCCCATCGCTTTCAGTAGATGATTCATGGCGACCCCACAAGGCTCGTATGAGTATATCCCTCCGGAGCGCGGCGCCTCAGCGATTCCACGGCCGCAAAACCCGCCGAACCGGGTCGGTGACCGTGGCCAAAACCGCGGGGTCGAGCAGCCGGCGCCGGCGTAAATGCCGGACAGCCGCCTGAACGGTGGACTTCGACAGCCCGGTTTTGGTGGCAATCGTCTGCAGACTGACGGACAGCGTGTCCCGCTTGCCCTTTGCTGCATGGCGCAAGAAATACAGATAAACCAGAAAGGCGGCCGCGCGCCGATCATGTCCTACCAGGTCAGGCATGAGGACATCGACCACGTAATTATCCAGATTGAAGTGCTGCATGATTAATTACTATACTGATTATCGCTACTATGCGCCCGCAGAATGCCTGATAATCGCCGAACTTGATTCGTACAGAAAGCAGGGGAGACAGCGCCGTGATTACGCAGGTCAAATTCGTCAGCATTCCGACGCGCGATCAGGCTCGCGCGCTCAAATTCTATACGGAGAAGCTTGGCTTCGACGTTGCGACCGATCAGGTTTTCAACGCCACGCAGCGTTGGATCGAGCTACGCATCGGCAATTCCGGAACGCGCGTCGTGCTCTTCACCCCAGAGGGCCACGAGAGCCGCATCGGCTCGTTTTTCAACGGATCATTTTCGTGCGATGACGTGAGTGCAACCTATCGGCAGCTCAAGGCTCGGGGTGTCGAGTTCGACAAGCCGCCCGAGAAGCAACCCTGGGGCGAATTCGCGATCTTCAAGGATCCCGACGGCAATCAGTTCGTGCTGTCTTCCGGAGGTTAGCGGCCGGGCGTGAGCCCGGCCGCCGTCGAGACTCAGGCTTTAATTCGCGGCGGACTTGATGCCCGCGTTCTGCTCCTTAATCCAGCTATTCGTGCGGGCATCCAGCAGGTCGAGGGGCAGAACGCCGCCATTCAGCATCTCATCGTGGAAGCTGCGAATGTCGAACTTGGCACCCAGCTGCTTTTGCGCGCGGTCGCGCAACTCGCGAAATTTGAGCTGCCCCAGCTTGTAAGACAGGGCTTGTGCCGGCCACGCGATGTAGCGGTCGGTCTCCGATTGGATGGTCGGCTCATCGACGGGCTGATATTTGCGGAAGAACTCAACTACCTGGTCACGGCTCCAACCTTCGGAATGCAGGCCCGTGTCCACCACCAGACGCACCGCGCGGAACAATTCACTGCTGAGCCGGCCGTAGTCGCTCACCGGATCCTTATAGAAACCCACTTCCTTGCCTAGCTGCTCGGAATACAGCGCCCATCCCTCGATATAGCCGGAGTTGCCGGAGTGCTGCCGAAACTTCGGCAGGCTGGTCATCTGCTGCTGCACCGAGAGCTGCATGTGATGTCCCGGAATGCCTTCATGATAGGCGGTGGCTTCATCATCGATGAGCCAGCGATGCGCAAAATTCGAGGTAGCAACGCTGACGCGGCCCGGCCGCTTGCCGTCGGGGGTGCCGGTTTGATAATGCGTGGCCGAGCCCGCCTGGAACGGCGGTATCGCTTCCACGGTCACCGGCGAGCCGGGAATGTAGCCGAACAACTGCGGCAATTTCGGCTGCATTTGCGCGATGTATTTGCGGAAATCATCGAGAATCTGCTCGGACGAAGTCGGAATGTACTTCGGATTGGTTTTCAGCGACTCGCGGAAGGAGGGCACGTCATTGAAGCCTTCCTTGCGGGCGATGATGAGCATCTCGCCTTCGATTCGGTCGATCTCGTGCAGTCCGATAGCGTGAATCTGATCCGGGGTCAGCGTGCTGATGGTGGTGCGGCTGCGGATATCGTTGATGTAGCGGTCCTTGCCGCCGGGTAACGAGGTGACGCTCAAGATGGTTCGCCCGTGCGGCGCATAGTCGGCGGCGATGAACTCGCCGAATTTCTTGTAGGCCGGCAGCACCTCCTTGTTCACCGCGTCGGTGATCGCTTTTGTCAGGCGCTGCTGTTCCTCGGCCGAAATGCTGTCCGGAAATTTCTTGGTCGGCAACAGGAAAGGATCCGCGACGATGATGCCATCGCATTGCGCAGGTACTTTCTCCAGGAGAAAGCGCACGGGCATGAGCTTGTCCTTCACGCCCTCGCGCAATGTCTCCTCGGTCTGGGTCAGGGCGCGCGGAATCTGGTGCAGTCGCGCAATATAATCTTCGTAATGCTTGACGGAGTCGAGCGGCACGGCGAGGGGCATGTCTGCCAGCCGCGTCTGCGGCCCCTCCATCTGATTCACCGGCATTTCGTATTCTTTGAACTTGAAGTTTGCCATGCGCTGTTCCAAGAAACGCTGCATCACTTCATGGGACAGCTGGTCCTGCTCGCCAAAACCCGCGGTCGATATCGCTTTCAACCGGGAGAGAAATTTCTGGTCGGCCGCGTCCTGGCGCTGGTAGGCGCCGGGAGAGAAATCGTCCAGCTGGTCGTTGTAGCGATAGTCGCCGATGGCGGTCGCCCGCTCCGGGTGGCTCTTGAGATCAGCTTGGTACTGTTCCTCGAAGAGCGCGTTTTGCGCGGCAATCCTTGACGTTACGGAATCCGAGTCCTTGGCGGCCGCGGTGAAGGAGCATGCGATCAACAGAGCGATAAGCGTGGTTTTTTGCATAGATCGAAAGGTTAGCATGGCATCGGCTACTTCGCGGAAGCGGGGAAAACCGGCAATTTCTCGATATCGCGCGCGTCGTGCTGAATGATCACCATGGCATTCAGGTTTTTGGCGAGCTGCTTGAATCGATCCAGCGATGCCAGCGTCTCCGCGCGGCTGGTGTTGAAGGTCGGCACTCCGTTGCTCTCGTAGTTCTCGCGAAAATGCGCCAGGTCGCCGGTGATGAGCACGTCGCCTTTGTCCTTGAGCTTGACCAGCAGACTGTGGTGACCCGGCGTATGTCCCGGCGTATTCAACATGATGACAGTGCCGTCGCCGAACACGTCCTTGTCGCCGGGCAGCGGTTCCACTTTCCCGCCGCCGCTGATCCAGTGCGAAAAATTTGCCGCATTGATGCCGGGATTGGGTTTCGGGTCGTTCAACACTTCCCAGTCGCGTTTGCCGATCAACAATGTTGCCTCGGGAAAGGACGCCACCTGCCCTACATGATCGCCGTGATAGTGGCTGATGCCGACAAAGGTGATTTGCTCAGGCTTCAAGTGCAGCACGGCCAGCTGCTCGACCAAGCTGGTCTTGGGTGCGGTGGGCGCCGGGGTCGCGCCCGTGGCCGCCGGATTGCCGGTGTCCCACACCAGGTAGTCGTTGCCGTGCTTCACCAGGTAGCAACTGAACGTGAGCTGAACGTTCAATCCCTTGAACGCCGCAACGTCCGAAAAACGGCTGACATCGTTCAGAGTCGTGGTCTTGCCGCAGTCCAAGCGCGTGAGCGTGAGCTCGGCTGCGCCTTGTGCTGAGGCCGATGCGGCGGCAAAACATACGGCGAGCACCGCCGCACCCAAAGTTAGTTCCATAGGCTTCATATTTGCTCCGCTCCCCTTGGTTCGAGTTAATTGCGCGTGAATTGAAATTCTATTCGGCCTCGGAACGGACTTCGCGCCCCATGAGCGCCTGCACCGCAGCGCGCACCGGCTTGTTCTCGTACATGATTCCGTAAATTTCCCGGCAGATCGGCATGTCCACCTTCAGCCGTTGCGACACATCGTGCACAGCGCGGGCCGCCGACACGCCTTCGACCACCTGATGAATGGCGCCTTGCGCCGAGGCCGGCGACTCGCCGCGGCCCAGCGCCATGCCGAAACGCCGATTGCGCGATTGATCATCGGTGCAGGTCAGCACCAGGTCTCCAAGACCCGCGAGACCCATGAAAGTTTCGCGCAATGCGCCGAGCTTTACTCCCAAGCGCATCATTTCCGCGAGGCCCCGTGCAATCAACGCTACCCGTGTGTTGGCGCCGAATCCCATGCCGTCGGCGATCCCCGAGCCGATGGCGATGACGTTTTTTACCGCGCCGCCGACCTCCACACCCATGATGTCGGTCTGCGTATAGGCGCGGAAACTGGGTCCCGATAGAACCAGCGCAAGTTCCTTGGCGAATTCCTCATCGGCGGAAGCGATGGTCATGGCGGTCGGCAGCCCGGCGCCGACTTCCTTTGCGAATGTGGGACCCGACAATACGGCGCCCGGAGTTTCTCCCAACACTTCCCGTGCAACCTGATGCGGCAAAAGCCCGGTCGCAATCTCAAAACCTTTGGTGGCCCACGCAATCCTTGCGCGGGAAGGCAGGTGCGGCTGTATGTCGTGCAGCGTCGACCTGAATGCGTGCGAAGGCACGGCGATGAGCGCGTCGCGCGATTCTTTCAATGCCTGCGGCAAATCATCCGCGATCCGCAAGCTCACCGGAAACCCCGCTTCCGGCAAATAGCGCAAATTGCGGCGGGCGCCGCGCATGGCGTCGAGCTGCGCCTTGTCCCGGCCCCACAATTGAGTTGGGTGTCCTTCGCGCGCCAACAAAATGGCGAGTGCCGTGCCCCAGGAGCCGGCGCCGATGACCGTCATCGGTTCCGATCGCCGGGTTTGCACGCGAGCCTCTAGTTCACCAGAGTGGGCTGCGGAGCTTGCTGCGCCTGGGTGAACAACGCGTCGAAGTTGACCAGCGGCAGGAGGAAGTTGGGGAATCCTCCTTTGACGATCAAGTCGGAGATCACTTCGCGCGCGTAGGGAAACAGCACGCTGGGACAGAAGCTGCCGACCAGGCGCTTCAGATCCTCGACCGATGCACCGGTGATGGAAAACAATCCTGCCTGCTTGACCTCGACCAGGTAGAGCGTGGTGTCGCCTTGCTTGGCTTCAACCGTCACGGTCAGCAAGACCTCGCGCGCGTCGGGCGAGAGTTCCTCGGTAGAGGTGTTCATATTGAGCTGAAATTTAGGCTCCCAGGCCTGATTGCTCGGCAATCGCGGTCCATTCGGCGACTCATAAGAGCAATCCTTCAAGTACACGCTTTGCAAACTGATCTGGACCCCGCCGATGTTGGCTTCTGGCTCCGCCGCTTTAACCTCGTTCATCCTGCCCCCTGAATTAGCCGATCCAACTCGCCGCTGCGATCCAGCGCATAAAGTTCGTCAAACCCGCCGACATGCTTGTCGCCGACAAATATTTGCGGCACCGAGCGCCGACCGCTTCGTGCCATCATTTCTTCCCGAGATTTCTCATCTTCCTCGACGTTGATTTCGTTGAACGCCAGTTGTTTTTGCGTCAGCAAGCTTTTCGCGCGCTGGCAATACGGGCACCAGTCGGACACGTACATGGTGACGACCGGCTGCGTCATTTGGAACTGCTCTTGCCGCCGGTTTTCGCCAGAGGCAAATTGTCCTTCACCCAGGCATTCAGGCCCCCTTGGAGATTGAACACCTTGGTAAAGCCGAGCTTCATCAGCGAACGGGCGGCGCTCGAGCCTTGGGCGCCGCTGTCACAATAAGTTATGACGTTCTTGTCGCGCCACTTCTTCAAGGCATCGGCTTGCGATTCGAGCTCGGCCACCGGAACATTGCGCGCATCGACTATGTGCCCTGCGTCGTACAGTTCCTTGCTGCGCAGGTCGATAACGAGAGCGCCCTGGTTCATGAGCCGAACCGCTTGCATGGCGCTCAACGCCGCAAAAGCGTGAACGCGCGCGCGCAGCTCAAAAACCAGAACGGCAATCGCGGCAAGCAGCGTTGCACCCGCAAGATAGGGATGATGGGTTATGTACTCTAACAATCGCTGCATGCGGCTCGCACAATTTAAGGCTTTTTGGGCGCGCAAGTATAGCAGCGGCCACAAGGCTTGTATGCTTAGACACAGGATGACTAACCCGCCATGAATTGCCGCTACAGAGCCTTGGGCGCGGCGGCACTGCTCGCACTCGTATGCGCGAGCGGCGCTTCGGCTCCGGCTCCGGCGGAACCTAAGGATTCGGCCGAGGCGAAAGCCAAGCTTGCGGCAGTGCGGGCGCGAATCGCGGAATTGACCGGCCGCATCGGGACGCAGCTGGCGCAACGCGATTCATTGAGCGCACGCGTTCGCGAGACCGAACTCGTCATTGCCTCGAAGCGTCAGCGCGTGGACGAGTTGCACGCCGCGCAAAACGCGGCCGAACAACGGCGCTCGGAATTGCGCGTCGAGGAGGCTCGCAATTTGAGCGCGCTGCAGGCCGAGCGTTCCTCGCTCGCGAGCCAAGCGCGGGCAGCGTACACGATCGGCCGACAGGAGGAACTCAAGCTCCTGCTGAATCAAAGCAATCCCGCGACTCTCGGCCGTACGCTCGCCTACTACGGCTACTTTGCCGAACAGCGCAGCCAGAAGATCAAATCCATTCAAGGGGACGAAGCACGGCTGCAGCAATTGGTCGCGCAAATCGAGCAGCAATCGCAGGATTTGCGGAATCTGGAAGATCAGGCCACGAAGGAAATCGCCGACCTGCAGCATGCGCGCACCGAGCGCAGCGTCGCGGTGGCGGCATTGACCAAGAAATTGGCGAGCGGCAATCAGGAACTCGGGAATCTGAAGCGCGAGGAACAAGCAGTCGAAACATTGGTTGCCGACCTCGCCCGCATGATGCAGGACTTTCCCACCGACCCGTCGCAAAGCTTCGATCACTTGCGCGGCAAGCTGCCATGGCCGGTGGTCGGCCACGTCACGGCACGGTATCAAACTTCGCGTGGCGGCTCAGGCGGGGGCGTACGTTGGAACGGCGTCATGATCGAGGCCGCCCGCGGAGCCAAGGTGCGGGCGCCCTTTTTTGGGCGCGTCGTATATGCGGATTGGCTGCAGGGCCTGGGATTGCTCATGATCGTCGGGCATAGCGGCGGCTACATGACTTTGTACGGCCATGCGGAGGTGCTTTACAAAGCCGTGGGCGACCGGGTCGCGCCGGGCGACGTGATCGCCGCCTTGAGCGACACCGAAGGCGCCAAACCGCAGCTTTATTTTGAGATTCGGGAGGGACGCAAGACCGTCGATCCGAAGCTGTGGCTAAAGACAAACCCTTAAAGTGAGCCAATAATTTTAATTTAACACTATCTTCCGGCGTCTGGCGGCAAACTCCCTCCGCACGTATGCTTCCGTTCTAATGATCAAGAAACCCACTAACGTTCTATTGCTGGTCATCGGCATCGCCATCGGCCTATCGCTGGGCGTCGCGGGCGCAGTGCTCGCCGAGAAACCGGCTGCGCTTGGCGGCGATTTGCCATGGCAGGACGCACGCATGTTGGCGGCGGTGCTCGAGCGGGTAAAGCATGATTATGTGAATCCCGTGGACGATCATCAGCTGCTGCAGGCTGCAATTCGCGGCATGGTCGCATCGCTGGATCCTTATTCTGCTTATCTCGACGGCGACGAGTACGACGAGGTCAAGATCAGCAGCTCGGGCCGTTATTTCGGCGTCGGCATCGAGCTATCGATCGAAGATGAACAAGTCGTGGTGATCGCGCCGTTCGACGGTTCGCCGGCTGCGCAGGCCGGAATCCGCTCGGGCGACATCATCGTCACGATCGACGGCATCCCGGTCAATACCAATACGCTGGCGGATACGATCGGACGCATGCGCGGTTCGGAAGGCTCCGTGGTGAAGATCGGCGTCATGCGCGAAGGACATTCGGAACCGATGCTGTTCACGCTGAAGCGCCAGCGCGTCGAACTGCATAGCGTCAAAGCGGAAATGCTCGAGCCGGGTTACGCATACGTGCGAATTTCTCAGTTCAGCGAAACCACGGGAGATGATCTGAACGCCGCGCTGAAAGATCAGCGCAAGCACAATGGCGCGCCGCTCAAGGGCCTGGTGCTGGACCTGCGCGACAATCCCGGCGGGGTGCTCGAAGCGGCGGTCGCCGTTGCCGATACCTTTCTCGACAGCGGTGTCATCGTGACCGCGAAGGGGCGAACCCCGGACTCGAAGTTCGAAATGGACGCAACGCCCGGAGACGCGCTCAACGGTGCTCCGATCGTCGTGCTGGTGAACGGCGGTTCGGCGTCGGCCGCGGAAATCGTCGCCGGCGCGCTCAAGGATCAGCATCGCGCGAAACTCATGGGGCGCACGACCTTCGGCAAGGGATCGGTGCAAACCATCATTCCGTTGTCAGATGACCGGGCAGTCAAACTGACCACCTCGCTCTACTACACGCCTTCGGGAGTCTCAATCAACCATCGAGGCATAGCGCCGGACATCGAGCTCGAGCGGGATCCTAAACCGCCGGCAACGCCGGTTCCTGCGGACGCGCCGCTCAAGCTGCGTGATGCAGACGTGAAACGCGCCCTCGAGGAATTGAAAATCTCTCCGAGCGCGCGGCCGGGCGCGGTGACGACCGCAGCCGGGCTCTAACAATGCGCAGCACGCGTTCCATCGAGATACTGTGCCTGGCCCTGGCCGCCCTGGTCCTTATCTGGTCCGGCGCGCTCGCCAATGAGATGTGGCCGGTTCTCGGCCTGCTCGCGGCCTTCGCGCTGGCGATTGCCGGATTTCGCGGCCGCCGTTTTCTCCCAGGCCGCACGCGCTCGAAGCTCCTGATCGAATCCTGGTCGATGGTGGTGTTCATCACCTGCGTGCTGTGGTTTACGGGCAAGGGCGGAAGCCCGCTGTTCAATCTGTACTTGCTTCCCATCATTTTGAGCGCGTTGACTCTGGGCCGCTTGATCACGCTGCTGCAGGTAGGCGCCATCGCGGCTTGTCATCTGCTGCTCGCGATGACGACGCCCGGCCTTGATGTGATCTCGTTGTTCTATGCCAGCCAGGTGGTAGGGCAGCTGGCGCCCTTCCTGCTGGTTGCCTATTTGACCACCACCTTGTCGGCGGATATCACCGAGGCGAGGGAACGGATAGAGAATCTCGCACAAACTGATTCCCTGACCGGACTTTATAACGTGCGCATGTTCAACGAAGTGTGGCAGCGCGAACACAATGGTTGCGAGCGCAACCGCGGCATGTATTCACTGCTCATGATCGACATGGACAAACTCAAGGAAATTAATGACGTCTTCGGTCTCGAGGCTGGGAATAGCGCAATCACGCTGGTTGCGCAGTGCCTGCAAAGAAGTATTCGAGCGACGGACCACGCCGCGCGGCTCGGCGGCGATGAATTCGCGGTGCTTCTGCCGGGCGCATCGGCCGAAGTAGCCGAGGCTGTCATCAAGCGCGTGCGGCACAACGTCTATAAGACCACGCTCGATCTGCGATCGCGCATGATTCGGTGCAGCGTCAGCATCGGGGTCGTGAACTATCCGAAGGATGCACGGGACATGCGCGACCTTAGAAGCCTGGCGGATGACCGGATGTACCGCGATAAAGAGCTGCGGCGCATGCCGGGAGCTGAAGCTAACGCTTGAATTCTTTCTGCCAAAGGCTTGAAACTGCTGGACTTTCGTAAAAATGATGGCAAAGTTAGTCCTGCATCACGGCGGGGCAGGCTTTACATATGGTGAGCTTGTCTTCTTTTTGCGTGGCTTAGAGAGGGTTAATGCAGTCAGTCAATCGAAAATCGTCGCTTCTGCGCACTGTGCGGCGGCTTCCAAAACTCGCGTTAACCACTGTTTTGCTGGGTTTTCTGACCTTTCAGGCCACCGCCAAGGGCCTCAACGCTCCAAAGCTCAAATCCAGTTCCGTGCTTATTGTCGATCAGAGCGATTCCAAGGTGCTGTACTCGCGCAATTCCGACGTGGCTGCGCCCATCGCATCCATCACCAAACTGATGACGGCC